>JAYSBP010000007.1:0-111836 GCA_041915365.1 Campylobacterales bacterium
TAAAAAGCCTATGAATGTTTATCTTGAGGGGATGAGAAAAGAGGTTAAAAATGTTGCGTAATGTGGCAGATTTGAATATGAAGATAAATTCTGAAAAAAGTGTCTTGACAAGTGGTGGCGGTTTAAAAATACTACAGATAAAGACACTATGGCAACCGCCTACGGCAATATAGGTTCAATCTACTACTCTCAAAAAAAATACAATGAATCAATCGAAATGAGGCAAAAAGCATTAAAGTTGGCAGAAGAGGCTGGGAAATATCTTCAGGTTGCTAGATACAACATAGGCATGGGTGATACATATACAGAATTAAAAGACTATGAAAACGCTGAAAAATATATCCGAGCTGGGTTGGAAGTAATAAAAAGAGAAGGTGTAAAAGATGTTGAAGCATATGGGCTTAGGTCGCTTGGTTGGCTGGAGTATGAAAAAGGCAACCTTCATGTAGCCAAAAAATATGCTTTGGAGACCCTGTCTTTGGCAAAAAGCATTGGCGATGCTACAGAAATAGAACAAGCGGAATATCTGTTAGAGCAAATAAAAGCAAGGGAAAGCAAATGAAAAAATTTTTACTGGGCTGTATCGCAAGTGGCTTGCTAGCAACTTCAGTATTTGCCGCCGACGGTATATCAAAGAAAGAAGCGGAAAAATTTGTTAAAAGCGTTGACGGTGTGCTGAAATATGAAATTAACGATATAAAAGTAAAAGGTGCCAAAGGGACAATCTACTTTACTGCCATCTTAAAAGATATGGGAAATTCACCATTGAGTTGCACCCTTGGCATTACAAAATTTGAGGGCAAATGGAATACTGGCGGACTGAATTGCTCTAACCACTAGAAGTTATATTTTGAAAATATGGCAACGAAATAAGAGCATAGGTAAAGACTAATTGCCTCGCAGTAATCCATGGAGCTATCACGATTAATAAAAAAGGATACAGATGTCTTTTGATTTACTGGTTTTGGCTGGTTTTGTTTATTTATTTGGTCTAATATGGGCTGTGCTAGATATTGTTCGCTCCGATTTTAAAGATGGAGCCACAAAAATAGTATTTGTATTAATTGTACTGCTGTTGCCAGCAATAGGTGTAGCGATATATATGTTCCATAAAAGAAAGTGGATTATATTATCCGCTTTTTTGGCGTTAATGATTGGTCTAATAGCTACATCTATGTATATAACAGCCAACAACTATAATAAAATGCTAAGTGATACAAATGAAGTGCCGTTGAAAAAAACAAGTGCCGATGATTTTGATGTCGGTCCATTGTTTGCAATGGACAAAATAATGGCTACCACAAAAGAAGGTTCTAATATTGGCTTTTCTGTTGCAATAGAGCTGAGTAACAAAGAGAAAGCTCAAATATTTCTTAAAGAAAAACAAAAAATAGAGCAGATGGTAGCAACTATGGCAAATACTAAAACTGTAGACGAAATAAAACGAGGTATCTACAAAAAAGAGCTTTTTGAGAAACTGAACACTATGTATCCAGATGCTGTTAAAAATGTATATATAGTCGTCAAACCAACAAAATGAAAAAACTAATAATAGCCACCATGCTGTCTATAGGTTTGCTAGCCAAGCCAGCAAAGGCTGACGCTGGCTTGATAACGGTGTTCGTGGCTACATTTGTAACTTATTTTGCTATACATTACGCAGCTATCGGAATTGCCAAAGCAGTAGCCCACGATAACAATGTTAGCTCTCAGCAAAGCCAATAAGGAAATAAGACAATATGACATACAAAGCCAAGGCGACACTTCTTGCACTAGGCATACTCTCAACGCTCAACGCCAACACATTGGATGAGTGCAAATCTGCATACAAAGCAGGGGCACTTGATAAAGCTGAAACTTTGTGCTCCAAGGCTGCGAAAGAAAATCCAAAAAGTTTTTATGCAAATTATTTTTTGGCAAAAACCTACTCTGATATTGGCAAGTATGAAACAATGCTTCCAGTTGCTCAAAAACTTGAGAAACTTGCCAAAACTTCGGACAATTTTTTTGACGCTTATAATGTTTTAGGACTATGCTACCGTGGCTTGGGTGATGAAAAAGAGCTGTTGAAAAACTATCAAAAAGAGCTAGACATGGCTATAAAGTCTGGAAATAGCGAAAATATTGCCTTTGTCCAGATAGATACTGGCACTTACCACTATAATATGCAGAACTACGACAAAGCAATCTCATACTACTCCGAGGCAATAAAAAATACCACAAAAAAAGATATTCTTGCCACCACATATTACAGGATAGGCTCAGCCTATTACTCTCAAGAAAAATACAATGAATCAATTGAAGCGAGGCAAAAAGCATTAAGATTTGCCGAAGAAGCAAGTAAGCCGCTTTTGGTTGCTCGCTATAGCATAAGGATTGGTGCCACACATATAAAGCTGGGAGACTATAAAAATGGAGAAAAATATATTCGGGCTGGGCTGGAAGTAGCAAAGAACATCGGCGATTTAGAAGACGCAAAAGAAGCAGAATATCTATTGGAACAAATAAAATCAAAGGAAATCAAATGAGCAAAATTTTACTGATGGCATTTGCGATATTTGCCATGTTTTCGTTTAGTGGTTGTACGACAAAATTAGCCTATGACCAAAAATATTCAGCAGACCTAATTGATGGAACAAAGGTTAAAAATACTAGCGATACTGTCTATATGTGTATAAGTGACGAGACAGATACCAATAAAATGGATGTTAGTCATATGATGCATGACAATAGAAAATATGTAATGCATGACAAAGAAGCCCAGTTGGTATTAAGAGATTTTCTAGGTCAGTATTTTTCAAAAATAGAAACCATCCCTTGCGATAGAAAAAATATTGGAAGCATAGATAGGTTGCCAGTTGTCTTAATATATCCAAGAGACGCAGGTGTTTCGTTTACGGCAGTATTTTTTTCAACAGATATAGATATGGTAGTAAAAAATAAACACGGACTTATAACAAAAGAGTTAAAAGGGGCTGATGTAGCCTCCCTGGAGGCTAATAAAGTTGAAGCCACCTTTGCGGATTTTGATAAAAGGATTAATATACTTAGTCAAAGGTCTATATTTAAATCGCTTGAACAAAATAAAGATTTTCTCGTTGATAATTTGAAATAAGTGAAAAAACCAATCTGCTAGAACAAATAAAATCAAAGGGAAGCAAATGAAAAAAGTTTTATTTGTTGTTATGTTCATTTTGGTGGGCAATCTTTGTGCCAATATGAATAGTGACCAAGCGTTTTTGGAAGGCAAATCAGAGGGGCTGGAATATAAGATGCAAAAAGGATATGTAAGCTTTGAAGAAGCAAAAAAGCATTGCTTGGAATGGTTGCCGTATGCTCAAAAAGTACAATTAGGTGCACGAACAGACCCAGAAACATATGTGAGGGCTTGTATATCTTTTGCAACAATGAGGTAATTTGATAGCCTATTATAAATAATGCAAGATAAGCGGCGACGCAAAAACGCCGCCTGTTTTGCCTTCGCAAAAGTAATTTCAATACTTTCTAATACCGCAAACTAACCGCACTTCAAACACAAATTTCAAAAATCCACCGCACAGCTAAAACTTACACTGTATTTTTATCTCTAAAATAGCGAAAGTTAGGATTTTCTCTCGCCGCATAGCTACTATTTTGCCGTAAAAACAAATTACGCAAAAAGGAGCTATAAACTATGCAATCTAAAAAAACTACAATCTATTTAACTTCAAAAATTGACTCGCTACTAACAGGTTTCGCCGATGCAAATAATATGAGCAAAAGCGAAGCGTCTTCATATCTCATAAGCAGAGGTCTTGAAAACATAGACGCAATCGACAGAGCTATTTTTGAAATCCAAAGTCAGCAAAAACAATTTAACCGACTAGCTGGCTTGATAGTTCAGGTATATAAACAGGCTGTAATCTCAAAAGCTTACTTAAAAGTATCATTCATCCGTCAAAACATCTTCACCCAAGAGGAAACGGAGCAGCTAGAAAACCAAGCCATCAAAAAAGCTTTTGAATCGCTCAGAGCGAAAGAGAGCGGTGAAGATGAGTAGTATAGACACAAGATGCGTTATTTGCCACAAGGACCCGTGCGAATGTAAGCTAAAAACATCAAAAAGTAGCCCATTTCCTTATGTCAGAAGCAAAAGTATTAGATATGTCGGAAAATCATATGGAAGTAAATTTTTTGTACGACCAAGTGGAGCTAATAGCAATAGTTCAAAGGTAATTATAAAAACAAATTACGCCTACGCTGGCAAACAGAGAGATGGAAGTTTCAAATCAAAAAAAGACATAGCTGGAGCAGTGGCGGCAAGCCAGAACTATACTGGCAGAGAAGCTGCACAGGATAAGGAGCAAACAAAAGACGAGAGCCTCTCAAGTCTGTACAACCTAAACGGCAACAGGCTCTCAAAACAAGAGCTCGCAGATAAACAACAAGAACTCAAAGAAAACGGCATATCTGCAATGCGAAGAGGCATCATATCGCCAGACCCAAAACTGGGCTTGTCGACAGAGGACATAAAAGATATAGCCGCCAAAACAATCAAAGAGTTTCAATACCAGACTGGTAAAGAATTTAGCGGAACTATAGCCGTTCACTCCGATACCGATACCAAGCACGCTCATTTTAGTATCTACGGTGATAAAAAAAGCATCAAGTGGAGCAAAAAAGAGCACCAAAAACTCAAAGATATAGCCAGAGCAAAAACTGATGAAGTCGTAAAGCAAAGAGAAGCCGAGCGAGAGCTATATAAACAAGAAGATAAAACGCAAAACATCCAAAAAGACAAGGGAGCACAATGCAGACCATGATAAAACATATCAAGCAATCAAGCGTAGTAGCTGGATTTGCGGCTTTTGGGCTAGAGAGACTTTTTGAAGCGGAAATACTAACTTTGCCATATATGTCGTTCTTTGCCGAAAAAGCAGCTATATCTATTAAAAATACTCTATTTTTTATGCAAATAGAGCAAATCTTCTCTATTTTAGAGCATATAAACTACTTTTTGACATACTTTATCCCTGTTTTTGCGGCAACTCTTTTTATTCTGATTAAATACTTTGGAAGCAAACGAGAAGAGGTAAAACGAGGCGGAGAGCTAATATCCGCAAAACAGCTCAAACGACAACTCACAAAAGACATTCTACGAGAGCACAAAAAAAGTGGCTTAGACGCTAGACTATATTTATCTGCCAATAAAATCCCAATAGCCACAAATATGGAAACGAAGTCCTTCTTTTTCCTAGGAGCTGCTGGAAGCGGAAAAACGCAAGGGATACTAAATATAGCAAGCCAAATACAAGAGTTTCCAGCAATTTTTTATGAGCGAAAAGGCGATGATTTTATAGCTCCGTTTTATAGAGCGGATAAAGACCTGCTTTTTAGTCCGATGGATGAAAGAAGCGTCAAGTGGAATATATTTGCAGACATAGAAAGTGATGGAGACATTAACTTCTTTGTAAACTCCATTATCCCGCTTGAATCTGGCTCAAAAGACGCACACTGGGATGAGCAAGCTAGAATTATTCTCAAGGCGGTATTTTTGCACATCTGGAAATCGCCAAATCCAAGCAATAAAACACTGATAGATTTTTTACTAGTAAATGCAGATATAGCGACGCTCAGACAATTGCTAGCCAGCAGCGAAGTGGTTAGGCAATATGGGCTGGCTGGAGATATTTTAGGAGCGTTAACCGATGATAACCAAGGGCAGAGCGTTTTAGCTACATTCAACAGATACAGAAACGCCATAAAGCTACGATGTATGTATCTTTCGCACGAGGAAACGAATTTTAGCGTCAAGGCGTACATAAAAGCCATATCAAATGGAGACAATGCGAGACTCTTTTTATGCAACGCAGAACACATCCAAGGAGAATACAATCTCTATCTAAACCTACTCATAAATCTTCTGTTTAAAGAAATACTGAGTTTGCCTAATGATTTACAGCGAAGGATATGGCTTATATTTGACGAGATACAGAGCCTAGGGGCAAATGGAGCTGGAAAGCAGGGCAGGGGAACAATCGCAAGCCTGATAAACTTTTTAGCGGAAGCCAGAAGCAAAGGAGCGTGCACTATCGTAGCTACGCAGAGTTTGCCGATACTTGAAGAGCTTGTTGGGAAAAACAATATGCTAAGTTTACTTCAACTTTTGGCTACAAAAATCATATTTGCCTATGACGAGCCATACGGGCAGCGTTTAATTACTGACTTTATAGGAAAGCAAGAGATTGTCAAAGAAAGGCTTGGAAGAAGCGAGTCTATTAGCACTTTTGCCAATGATGCTAGAAACACGCACACGACAGAAGAAAAAACGCAAGATATCCTACTAGCAAGCGAACTAGCAAATTTGAGAGTGCTAAACGCCTATCTAAAAATCAGTGGGTACAACATAGCAAAAGTAGAGTTTGAAATAGCAAGATTAGAAAAAATATCAGATGGATATATAGCTGGAGAAGTGGGGTATTTTACAGAGAAAAGCGACAAAAATAGTGAGCTAGAAATTTCAAAAATTATATAAAAGTTAGATGTATTTTGCTAGAATTTGGAACATACTAAATTAAAACTATGGGGTGTTCCAAGATTTTTTCAGTGCCTATAAAGCTATATTTTATAGGTGTTTGAAGGGATAAATGGTTGCAGGAAGAGGATTTGAACCTCTGACCTTCGGGTTATGAGCCCGACGAGCTACCGGACTGCTCCATCCTGCGGTGACCAAAAAAAGAAATAATCAAAAGGTGGCTGGGGTACAAGGATTCGAACCTCGGTTAGATGGACCAAAACCACCTGTCCTGCCACTAGACGATACCCCAATCGCTTTTGAGGCCGTAATTGTAGCAAAACTTAACCGCTTTGTCAACTAAAAAAGGGTAAATTTTCGCTCAAATAATGAAATGTATGGAGTCCGTATGCCTATTCAGAGGGTTTTGAACGCTATCGAGGAAATAAAAAAAGGCAACATGGTTGTTATGATGGATGATGAGGACCGTGAAAACGAGGGTGACCTTGTCTATGCGGCGGCTTTCAGCACGGCTGAAAAAGTAAACTTTATGGCTAGCGAAGCCAAAGGGTTGATATGTGTTGCAATCACAAGGGAAGATGCGGCGAGAATGGAGCTTGCGCCAATGGTGGCAAAAAATAGCTCTTCATATGAGACAGCCTTTACTGTGTCTGTAGATGCGAAGGGATGCGCTACTGGCATATCCGCGTATGAAAGAGATGACACAATAAAATTGCTTGCGGATACAAATACAAAACCAGATGATTTGGTGAGACCGGGCCATATATTTCCACTTATCGCAAAAGACGGCGGCGTACTCGTGCGAACTGGGCATACGGAGGGGTCTGTAGATATATGTCGCTTGGCGGGGGTATATCCTGCTGGCGTAATATGCGAGATAATGAAAGAAGACGGGACGATGGCTAGACGTGACGATCTAGAGCTATTTGCCGCCAAACACAATCTAAAAATAGTCTTCGTATCGGACCTTATAGAATATCGTCTGAAAAGAGAAAAACTTGTAAAAGAGTTGACATCCGAGAATTCTAGTTTCATGGGCAGAGATGCCGTCAAAAAAAGCTTTGAAGACCACACTGGCAAGGTACATACGGCTTTTGTGTTCGGAGAGCCGCAGGAGACGGCAAATGTTAGATTTAATAACATATCTACCGATATAGAGCTACTATCCAATGAGTCCAAATTCGCTTCTCTGACCAGAAGCGTTGATTTGCTTGCAAAAGAGGGTGGGGTGATAATATTCGTAGACGCAAGCAATCCTGAAAACTCAGAAGTTAAAGAGTTTGGTGTCGGGGCGCAGATACTCGGGCTTTTGGGTATCAAAAAAATAAATCTACTTACTCACTCTAAAAATAAAGAGTTTGTCGGTATCTCGGGCTTTGGGCTGAGTATAGAAAACAGGGTAGAGGTCTAAAAAAGTCCTTTGTGTCTGTATCTGGCGAGCTGGGTTTCATTGCCAAGTATTCCGCCAGAGTGGACAAATATAACATCTCGCCCCTCAAAATACTCCAAATTCTCACTAATTGCAAGCCAACATTTAGCATCGTAAATCAGGTCAAACTCGACTCCTGCCCCAATTAATCCTTTATATATAGACAAAAGCTTTTGGTGTGGTGCGGCAAACGCTATTTTTTCGATCGTCTCTAGTATTGTTGGTTTTTTTGTTACCCCAAGCCTCTCGAACTCACCGTTCAAAAAGTCCGCATTTGACACACAAGGGGTGGTGAGACATTCAAAATCAAGATAATCGGACAGGTATCCGGCCGTCGTTCCAGTTCCACTGCTTGTTATAGCTATCGGATTTCTAAGACCATTGCGGGTGGCAAATTCATTTAGTTCGTTAGCCAAAATCTCTAATCCATCTCTTGCATACTCATCGGCTCCGCCTTGTCTTATGACTAGCGTGTCCGTATCGTCTAGTGACAATATATTGGCAACTTCGGTTTCGTATTTATCATGTGGCAGTTCTATTAGTCGCATGCCGTTTTCTAATGCCGCTTTGAGGTTTCCGGTGGGAGATGTCTTGAGCATTGACGGAAGTGTTTTTGCGTAGTAGACAAACTCAACATTTTGTAGTTTTGCCAGCACAGAGATTGCCTGCATTGCGTTGCTTTGCGCTCCGCCATAGCTAATGACTCTTTTTGTGCCCAAGCCGCTCGCGGCAAATTTGTATAATTTTCGTGCTTTATTACCGTTAATTTGTGAATCTAGTAGGTCATCTCTTTTGACGAGCCATCTTCTACCAAATAGTTCCAGTTCTGTAATCGGAGAGTTAGCGAGATTCATTTAGAAGTTGCAAAAAATCAGTGTGTATGTCAGTCGTACTTGCCACGATTCCTCTTGAAGTTAGCTCAAAATCCTTACCAAGTTCGTCGGAGATTTTGCCGCCGGCTTCTAGTACTACTAGCGCACCGGCTGCCGTATCCCAAGGTTTCAAGTTTATCTCATAAAAAGCATCGAATACGCCTTTTGCCGTGTAGCACAAGTCCACGGAGGCAGCCCCAAGACGTCTAACGTCTCTCGTTTTTGGAAGTATTCTCTCCATTTTTTCAATCGCCCAGCGAAAATCGTCGCCACCTTCGGCTTTTGTGTATGGAAAGCCTGTGGCTATGAGTGATTTTTGCAGTTCAGTCGTCTTTGATACGTAGATTTGTTCGTCGTTTAGGTATGCCCCACATCCAGCCTCGGCCCAAAAAAACTCCTCCAAAATAGGATTGTAAACCGCCGCATACTTTGGCTTGCCACCTTCCCATACACCGACAGATATAGCGCAAAATGGTATTTGGTGAACAAAATTTGTAGTACCGTCTATCGGGTCTATAAAAATTGCATTTTTTGGTAGCTCACCACCGCCCCAGCTCTCTTCGCCGACTATCTCATACCCAAAACCGCCCAGAGCCGTCGTTAGCTCTTTTTCTATTGCTACGTCATACTCGGTCAGTAAATCTACTGTGCCCTTGTATGTTATTTTTTTGTGTTCAAAAAACCCTTTTTTGAACAGTGCGCCGCTTTTTTTGACTATCTCTTTTAGTTCTTGCAAGATATATTTTCCAGTCCTATGCAAAATGAATGTGTGTCGTTATTATAGCTATACTCAAGTTTTGAGCCGTGTGTCTCTAGAATTTGCTTCACGATATAAAGCCCAAGCCCAAGCCCTTCCGAGCTTTCATCCCCTTTAACGAAAGGTTGGGTTAGCTGCTCTATCGGACGCTCTAGTGGTTCGCCTAGGTTACTTATCGTGATTGCGGTATCAGTTACCGATATGTATGCTCTATGCTCTGTGGAGTGCTTGATTGCATTTGATATTAGGTTTTTAAGAGCCAATGTAAACAGCTTGAAATCTACATATATTCTGGCTACCGCACCATCGGTCTCCACTTGCCCGTCATCTACGAAAGCAAGCTCTAACGCCTCATCGATACAATCTTGAAGCATATATTCTTTTTTCTCAAGTGGCATTCCAGAGGCAGTCAGTCTTTCCACCTGCAAAAGCTCGTTAATAAGCGTGTCAAAGTGAACGAACAATGCGTGAAATCTCTCTTGTAGCTTTTCATCGTGCACCATTTCAGCCAAAAAACGCCCTTTTGAAAGCGGGGTTTTGAGTTCGTGCGCAATATTTCGCAAAAACAACGAACGGGCTTTTGAGATATTGGATAGATGTTTTGCAGTATTGTCAAAAGCGCTTGCAAGAGATTCTAGTTCACTACAAAGTCGTTTGTTACCTTTTTCAAAATCTCCAGTTTTCGCAAATACTTCAACTTTCAATTTCAGCTCATCAAGCGGCGACAACCCTTGCAAGATAGAGCGGTAAAATACGCCCAATACAGCAAGGACGGAGAGTAGGGCTACAAAAAGCAGTAACGGTATCGGGGTTATCGGTTTTTTGTCCAAAAAGACAGTCGTTCCCCTTAGATGGCTGATGACGATGTATTTATTCTCGCCTTTTTCAAGCAAAAAAACTCTAATCGGGCCCGGGACGTCAATCTCCATTAGATTTGCGTTATCCAGTATGGCCTTGCTCTGCTCATCTTGTATTAGCTCTAGCCCGAGGCTACGAAGTCGCTCATTTGCCTCGTTTGGTTCCTCTGAGAGATGTTTTACAGCTCTAGCGGCGTGCATCAGTCTCTCTCTTAGCTCCATCAACTTATAGTGTTTTTGTATGACATAAAACATTCCAAAAACGGTAATAATAAGTATTGACGACATAGCGAAAGCCATTTTGATTTTAAAAAATATAGAGTTTGTATTCATCCTACAAATTTATACCCAGCGCCTTTCACGGATTTGATGAAGCTCGGCGTTTTTGGGTTGTCTCCCAGTTTTTTTCTCAACCTGCTGATTACTACGTCGATACTTCTCTCGCCGCTCTCCCATCTCATCACGCTAACATTTTCCGCTATGTAGTCTCTTGTGAGCACGCTCCCTTTTTTTTCAAAAAGTAGCTTTAGTATTTCAAATTCGGCAACGGTAAGCTCCAACTCTTTGCCGTCAAGCGATGCTGACATTTTGTTTTCGTCTATGTGGAGCTTGGAATCTGAGTGGGCAAAAAGCGGGTGTTTGTGACGCTTTAGTATCGTTTGTATTCTGGCTATTAATTCTCTCGGGTCATAAGGCTTTGGCAGATAGTCATCCGCTCCACGCTCAAGGCCTATCAGCTTGTCGCTTAGGTCTGAGCGGGCAGAGGATATGATAAACGGCATATCACAGCTCTCTCTTAGCAGTTTACAGACCTCAAGCCCGTCCATTTGTGGAAGAGTGAGGTCTATTATCGCAAGGTCGAAGGCGTGGTTTTTTACCCCTTCCAAAAAAGCTTTTGGAGTTGAGTATGTGGTAACTTCCATTGAGTAGTTGGCCAAAAAAGAGGCAAGTAGCTCGGCAAGCTCCTTATCGTCTTCAACCATTGCGATTTGTATCATTATTTTGCCAGAGCCGATATGCTTTTTTGTTGCTCAGGCGTTAGCACTGCCCATATTTTTGCCAGATGTTCCGCACGTATATCGATGAATTTTTGCATCTTTTCCATTCTCTCTTTTTTGAAAGCTTCTTTATTGAAACCACCAGCCACCGCAAACGGGTCTTGCATCATAGGCTTATCTTTGAAGTGTAATTTTGCCATCTCGGCTCTAAACTCTTGTTTTAGAGTTTCTATTTTATTTTTTTGCTCAGCTGTTAGGTTGACCGTCTTTAGGCTCATAATGTTATCGCCTCTCATGCCCTCATATCCTTCGCCCATATGCTTGCCTTTTTTACCGCTTTGTTGCATGCCTTGTTTATCGCATCCGCCCATTCCTTGCCCCATATCCCCCATACCTGCAAAAGCCGATACCGATATGGCTGTAGCCGCCGTAGTAGCCAAAATAATTTTTCTTAACATCTGAAACTCCTTTTGTTTTTTGTACGCTGAAATATTAGCTTTGATATTTAACTGGAAAATCAATGCTAAATTAACGAATGTTAACGACAAAAAAAGTAGAATCTAAAAAAGGAGTTAATATGTCCTATTTAGATAAACACACAAATAGATTAATCAACGAGGATTCGCCGTATCTTGTGCAGCATGCACATAATCCGGTGGATTGGTATCCATGGGGCGATGAGGCTTTTGCAAATGCAAGAGATGAGAAGAAACCGATTTTTTTATCCATAGGCTATAGTGCTTGCCACTGGTGTCACGTGATGGAGAGGGAGGTTTTTGAGGATGAGGCATTGGCGGCGCTCCTCAACAAGCTATTTGTTTCCATAAAAGTTGATAGAGAAGAGAGACCCGATATAGACAAGCACTTTCAACATATTCACTACATTATTACCCGCCGTTCGGGTGGTTGGCCGACGAGTATATTTTTGACCCCAGATAAAAAGCCTTTTTTTGCGGCTACATATCTACCGCCAAGGCCAAAACACGGGCTAAACGGCTTTGGCGAGATAATAACTATGCTATATGATAAGCTTCAAAACGAGCCGCACGAGGTATACGGCTCAGCCTCCAGAATAGAACAAATATCAAAATCCAATCAGCAAAGAATGCCAAAGCCCATAGACTTCCAGCTTTTGCCAATCCTAAAAACAGCCGTGACAAAAAGCTTTGACATTGAAGACGGCGGAATACTAGGAGAGCCAAAATTTCCTCATGCGGCACTTTTGATGTTGCTTTTGGATAGCAAAGACAAAGAGCTTGTAGATACGGCGCTCCATACACTTAGATGTATGGCTAAGGGCGGAATGTACGACATTATAGATGGCGGTTTTTGCAGATATAGCGTTGATAGTTTTTGGATTGTACCGCATTTTGAAAAGATGGCCTACGATAATGGGTTGTTGATTGAGGCGTATTCTATGGCCTACGGTGTATCATCTGAGCCGTTTTTTTTGGAGATAGCCAAAGAGTGTGTGGATTTTATGATAGACAAGATGAGCGTAGACGGGCTTTTTTATAGCGCTAGCGATGCGGATTCGCAAGAAGAGGAGGGAAAATACTTCGTCTATTCATACGCAGAGGCATTGGAGGCGTTGCAAAGTGGCGGTGTTGATAACGCAAAAGATATTTTAAAGATTTTGGGATTTAGTCGTATAGGTAATTTTGAGGGTAAAAATATCCCCAGAAATGAAGAGTTTATAAAAAATAACGATGTCGAAAAAGCAATTTCTATACTCAAAAATATCAGAAAAGAGAGAGTCTATCCTTTTATCGATACGAAGGTTATATGCTCATGGAATGCCATGGTGATTGCTGGTATGTTTGAACTTGCAAAATACGAAAATAATTACGGAGATAAGGCGATAAAATCGCTTGAAGCATTAACGACTAAGCTTTTTAAGAATGGAACACTTTATCATTGTTCGCTTGCGGATAGAGAGCCGAAAGTAGAAGCCTTTTTTGAGGATTATTCGTTTTTGGCGAAAGCATATTTATCCGCTTACGGTTTTACAAAGCAAAGTTCATATTTGGAGATGGCAAAGTATCTTTGCGATACGGCTATTAAAAAGTTTCTTATCGGCGGGACGTGGATGATGTCGGTGGGAGAATTTGAAACAGATGCCGATCCGTCAGATAGTAGTTATTCGTCTGCCGTCGGAATAATGTGTGAGGCATTATCTTGTTTTGGAGATGAATACAAAGGCATAGTATCCGATACGCTTTTGAGATATGCCGATGAAATAAAAACATATCCACTTTATTATGCTTCTTTGGCATCTAATATTGAGTAGAATGGTAAAATATTATTTGCCTAAATAATATTTGCCCAAAATTTAACACCAAAATATAAGTCTAGATGGCTAAAATCAGAAAAAGCAAAAAAGAGGGTGTTTTATGGGTTTTTTTGGAAATTTGAGCATAAAAGTCAAGCTTGCAATATTGGCGCTTAGTGCAATTGTGTCAATTATTTTTATAGCCATATTCTCTAATGTGGCTATAGAGAAGGTACGTATAAAGGGTAATCTATACAATGAGATTATCCTCTCAAAAGACTTGATAGCAGATATTCTACCTCCTCCTGAATACATAATAGAGGCAAGACTCGTAATATATCAACTACTTGACAACCCAAAAGAAGAAGATAAAAAACAGTTAGTAGAAAAACTAGCATCTCTAAAAAAAGACTATTACGATAGACAAAAATACTGGGCAGAAAACCTCGTAGACAAAAAACAGCGTACGTTAATGCTTGAGGGGGCTAGAAAGCCGTCAGATTTGTTTTTTCAGACGATAGAAAAAGAGTTTTTGCCGGCATACAATAGCGGCGATATGGCAAAGGCGGCATCTTTATCATCTGGGATTTTGAAAGCTTCTTATGACGAGCATAGAAAGTCTATTGACGAGCTAGTCACTCTAGCCAATGCGAAAGCGGCTGCGGATGAGGATAAGGCAAACGGATTTTTGTCTAGCGCTAGCTGGGTAATGGGCGTAGTCATCGTAATATCTTTGGTTGTTACGACTCTTTTTGCGATACTAATCGCCGGTGATATTATGAGAAAAATCGGGAAAATATCATTTGCTGTTAGGGATTTGGAAGCCGGAGATGGTGACCTTACAAAAAGACTCAAAATAGAAGGCTCTGATGAGATAGCAAAACTCGGCGCTTTGATTGATAGCTTTTTGGAGAAAATAGCAAAAGCAATTAGAGAGGCAAAAAGAAGTGTTGACGAAAACGCATCTGTTGCGCAAGAACTTCACTCCACAAGCCAGCTTATAGGTAAGAGGGCGCAAGAGCAATCGCTTGAAGCGGAGGCTATGGCAAAAAGCGGTGAGTCTATCAAGTTTGACGCACAAAACTCAAAAGAGCAAATAGAGCTTTCGGCAAATCAGGTCAAAGAGGCAAATAATATACTTGCTCTCTCTACTTCTGCCGTTCGCAGAATGGCAGAAGATATACACGATGCGGTAGCCGCCGAAAACGAGCTTGCGAGTAGACTTTCGGCCGTATCGCACGAAGCGGAACAAGTCAAGACCGTACTATCTGTAATTAGCGACATAGCAGACCAAACAAACCTTCTAGCCCTAAATGCGGCAATAGAAGCGGCAAGGGCAGGGGAGCACGGTAGAGGATTTGCGGTTGTTGCGGACGAGGTTAGAAAACTAGCAGAGAGAACGCAAAAAAGTCTGGTTGAGAGTAATGCTACGATTAATGTCATCACTCAGTCTATCGGCGATTTGTCGGAGGCTATGAGTAAAAATAGTGAAAAAATAGAGTCGCTAGCCGATAAATCAAACGATACGCAAGATGCTATAGCGGAAGTGTCGGCATCTATGCAAAAAGCGACCGCAATAGCGACGGAGACGGGCGATAACGTGACGAAAATGGTCTCAAATCTTACAGAAATGATAGAGAAAATGGGCAAAATCAGTGAGCTGTCAATGTCAAATGCTAGAAGTGTGGAGGAGATATCGGCCGTAGTTGAACACCTACATGGTTTGACAGAAGAGCTTAATAATCAAATGACGCAATTTAGAACATAACCTCTCCCATGGTTCCAAAAGGAGATATTTCTCTTTTTGGAATATATAACGCATGCAAACCCCATTAATTACTATTTCGAATAAGTTACAATTAATCTCTTTAGTTTTACAATCTGAAAAATTATGCGAAAAAAGTGCTATAACTTGGAAAAAATAAAGAAAAAAGCCTTCTACTCGTTGGCCGCCATTACTATTATATGTGCTGTCGGTATTTGGTTGCTCGGATTTTTTTATATCTCATCCGAGAGAGAAAAGCAAAGGGATTTTTATCTTCAAAAATACTCCCAAACGCAAGAAGCCGTATGGAAGTCGGTGGTCAATACTCATAAAGCCGGGATGGCTACATATTTTGATGCCTATATCCTGAAGCAAGACGTAGTTAACGAGCTAAGTGTTGCAAATACAGGTGATGAGGCGCAAAAAGATAGAGCTAGAAAAAAATTATACAAGCTGCTAACCCCCGTATATCAGAAGCTTCAAATTAGAAATGTAAAACAGCTACACTTTCAAGATAAACAAAATAACTCTTTTTTGAGATTTCATCAGCCGCATAATTTTGGCGACTCTCTGAATGCCAGCAGGCCTTCTGTTGTGATGGCCAATAAGTATTTAAAGCCTGTATTTGGATTTGAGACGGGTAGGGTCGTTAGCGGTTTTAGGAATGTGTTTCCCATCATCTGGAAAACTCAGCATATAGGTAGCGTGGAGCTTAGCCAACCGTTTGATGCCTTAAAAGATGCGTTACAACAGCTTGACACCACTAAAGAGTATATGCTGATGGTGAAGGCCGAAGCTGTTATGCCGAAGCTTTTTAAAGAAAATAAAAAGTTTTATTTTCCATCTCCGATGAGTAGCGATTGGGTGCTTGAAAAAGCCGGCTTGGTAGATGATTTGTCCGATAATTTAATCGGAATGTCAAATGCGCTAAAAACAGATGATACTTTTTTGGCAATGCTGCAAATATCCACTCCGTTTGCAAGAGAATTTAGATTTGGTGGGCATGAGTATATTGTCAGTGTTAGCCCGATTATTGACGTAGAAGGTAAGCACACGGCTTCGATGCTCGGATTTTCACATGCTCCAGAGCTTGAAGCCATGGAGTCAAACTATGGCTCTAGGTTGATATATTTTTCTGCGATGATACTTCTCGCCGTTATCATCATCATTAGATTCTCATACGGCAAAAAAAGCTAAATGATGAGCGAAAAAGACTCCTTACCGTCTCAAATACGATGGGTGAAGGTATGTATACCGTAGATACGGATGGTAGAATAAGATTTATCAACGAAGCCGCCCTTGATATGCTAGGTCTTACGGAAAGTGAAGCTTTGGGCTCTATCGCTCACTATTTGTTCCACAATCATGAAAAAAATATGGATGTTGCACTCGAAAAATGTCCAATTTACTTAGCAACATATAGCAAAGACAAATATGAGGGCGTTGATTTTTTTAGGAAGAAAAACGGCGATATTTTCTCTGTAGATGTTATTAGCTCACAGCTAAAAGAAAACAATGAGGTTGTGGGCTCTGTCGTCGTATTTAGAGACATTACCGAGAGGCTTAGACTTGAAGAGAAGCTAAAAGAGCTAAACAAAAATCTTGAAGATAGGGTTGAGCTTGAAGTGTCCAAAAGGATGGAGACCGATGCCGTATTTAAAAGTGTATTTGAGAATTCTCCAGAGGCGATACTGATACTTGATGAAAACGGCGTGTTCAAAGAGTGCAACCCTACGGCGTACAAGATGCTAGATTGCGAAGAGAGTGATATAGTAGGCAAAAAACCGTGCGATATATCGCCGCCCATTCAGCCAGATAGTGGATTTTTTAGTGAAAATGCGGCTGATATGTTCATCAAAGGGGCTCTGCGGGGAGAGATACAGCGCTTTGAGTGGGCACATACGGCAAAAGACGGCACTCTGAGATTATTTGAGGTGATGCTGTCTTTGATTTACAAAGGGGAAACAAAAGAGATTTTATCTTTGTGGCGTGATATTACAAAAGTCAAAGAGCTTGAAAAAGATAGAGAGCTTGCTCAAGCGCTTTTGATACAGCAAAGCAAGCTCGCCGAGATGGGTGCTATGATAGGCGCTATAGCCCACCAATGGAAACAACCGCTAAACGCTATATGGCTGATGACGCAAGATGCCAAGATGACTTATGATTATGGGGATATGACCCCTGAGTTTATGGCAAAGTTTAAGCAAAATATGGGCGAACAAATCAAGTTTATGTCGCAAACAGTCGAGGATTTTAGAAATTTCTACAAACCGTCCGTTAATCAAACGATATTTTCGGTTAAAGAGGCGATAGACTCCGTCTTAAATCTACTGGCGAGTCAGCTTGCAAAAGATAGTATTGAGTTTAGGGTAAGCAGCGCTGATTTTATATATGTGTGCGGTTTGGAGAGCGAGTTTAAGCAGGTTATACTAAATATAGTAAACAACGCCAAAGATGCAATAAAGCAAAATTCGATTAAGCGCGGCGTTATAGACATCAATGTAAGGGAAGACGGGGCTAGCGCTATCATTTCTATTAGCGACAATGCTGGTGGTATCGACGAACATCTACTTAGAAGCGGAAAAATATTTGAGCCGTATAATACGACAAAAGGCGAGAATGGCACCGGTATAGGAATGTCTCTCAGTAAGACGATTATAGAGCAAAAAATGCACGGAAAGCTAGAAGCCGAGAATACTGAGTACGGCGCTAGATTTGTGATAACGGTCGCAGTATCACAAGAAAATAAACAATAAGTAGCCATCTTGTAGCTGTGTGCAACGTAGCGTTTTCTAAGTCTTCACACGGTATTATTGACGGTTAAAAAACCGCATTTTATAACCTAGACGTCTAATTTATAAGTATTATTTGACTCTTACAAAGAAAATCAAAGCGGTACAAAAAAGCATTTTAAAAGCATTTTTTATTTAGGACAACAGATTTTGAAGGCAAAAAAACTCATCTCCGTTATGGATACATCTTTCCGTGACGGCCTCCAGTCCGTTTATGGCGGAAGGGTACTATTAGAAGACATCAAACCCGCAATACAAGCGTTTGTAGATGCTGGTATTACCCATTTTGAGTGCGGTGGAGGGGCTAGATTTCAGTCTCTGTATTTTTACTGCAACGAAGACGCTTTTTCTATGATGGATACTTTTCGCTCGATAGTGGGGCCAAACATCAAGCTTCAGACACTCTCAAGGGGCGTAAGCCATGTCGGACTTGATACTGGCTCTAGGGATACTATAGAGCTTCACGCTAAGCTTTTCAAAAAACACGGTATAACGACTATTAGAAATTTTGACGCTCTAAACGACGTCCAAAACCTAGTATATCCTGCGGAGTGCATAAGAAAATATGGGCTAAACCATGAGGTGTGCGTCACTGTGATGGAGCTTCCACCTGAGTGTCACGGCGCTCATGAGTCTGATTTTTATATGAACGTACTTAGGAATATTCTTGATAGTGGACTTCCGTTTGATTCAGTGTGTTTCAAGGACGCTTCCGGGACGGCAAGACCTCGCAAGATATACGAGACTGTCAAGGCGGCTAGGGCGCTTCTTGGCTCCGATATGCACATAAGGTTTCACACGCATGAGACTGCGGGAGTAAGCGTAGCTTGCTACTTGGCCGCCCTCGATGCTGGTGCAGATGGTATCGACCTTGCTATGGATCCTGTGAGCGGGGGGACAAGTCAGCCTGATACGCTTACGATGCTTCACGCCCTAAAAGGTAGCGAATACGACCTAGGTTTGGAGGCAAAAAGGCTTCTTGAAGCCCAAAAAGTGCTCAAAGAGTGTCTCAAAAATTATTTTGTACCGCCTGAGGCAAAAGAGGTTTGCACGCTTATACCTTTTTCTCCTATGCCTGGTGGGGCTTTGACGGCAAATACTCAAATGATGAGAGATACAAAGACACTAGACAAGCTTCCTGCTGCGCTTGAGGCAATGGGTGATGTAGTGGCTAGGGGTGGGTTTGGTACTTCCGTAACTCCCGTTAGCCAGTTTTATTTCCAGCAAGCATTTAATAACGTCGTATTTGGTCCTTGGAAAAAAATAGCCGACGGCTACGGCAAAATGCTTTTAGGGTATTTCGGCAAGACTCCCGTTGCTCCCGATGCAGAACTTGTTGCGATAGCAAAAGAGCAGCTAAATCTTGAGCCTACAACTGAAAATCCGCTTGATGTAGCAGACAGGGATTTTAATAAAAGTCTCGCTTGTTTTGAGGAGCAGCTAAGACATCACAATCTCCCTATTACGGAAGAGAATTTATTTATCGTCGGAACTTGTGCGGATAAGGGTATAGCGTTTTTAAAGGGCGAAGCAAAAGTCAACGTAAGAAAAGTAGACCATCATGCGTCAGAGTCTAGCCCTAAGACATCAGACGAAAAAATATGTCACGATATGCTTGAGAGATTTGATTTGTATTCGGTTAGCGCGGCAGACGTTGAGCTGAAAGTGTCTTCGTCTCCCCTTATGTCGGAGATGCTTGAAAAATCATGGGATGGCAAAAAAATACAGTTTAAATTAGAGAAAAAAGCAAAAGCCGATAGCGGTACCGGGGAAGGCGGTGTGGATGCGGACGGCAATATCCATATACACGCTCCGCTTCCATCGGAAGTTATCAAAGTATTGGTTCAAGTCGGTGACGAGGTCAAAGACGGTGAAGACCTGATGATACTTGAAGCTATGAAAATGGTGATGGAGGTGCAAGCTCCTGCCGACGGGATAGTCAAGGCGATACATGTCAAGCAAGGAAGTACTGTAGAGAGCGGGCAAGTTCTCGTAACATTGGAATAAAGTATGGCCGTAGGTAACTTTTTTGTACTTTTTGATGATATAGCGGCTGTTCTGGACGACGTGGCAGCCATGAGCAAAGTCGCCGCCAAAAAAACAAGCGGCGTTTTGGGCGACGATCTTGCGTTAAATGCCCAACAAGTGGCCGGAGTTAGAGCCGATAGAGAGCTTCCGGTTGTTTGGGCCGTCGCTAAGGGCTCATTCAAAAATAAATTGATATTGGTGCCTGCGGCTCTACTTTTGAGCGCATTTCTCCCTTTTTTAATAACACCGCTTTTAATGATAGGCGGTATCTATTTATGCTTTGAGGGTGTCGAAAAAATAGCGCACGCTTTATTTCACAAAAAAGATGAAGAGGCTCATCACGCCGAGCTTGCGAAGGCTATTGGCGATGAGAGCGTCGATATGGTAGAGTTTGAGAAAGATAAAATCAAGGGCGCCATACAGACCGACTTTATACTCTCTGCCGAAATCATAGTCATAGCCCTCGGAACCGTTCAAGGTGCAGCAATTAGCTCGCAAATAGCCGTTGTGAGCGCTATAGCTCTTATTATGACGATCGGCGTTTACGGTATAGTGGCGATGATTGTCAAGATGGATGATGCCGGACTGTATCTGGTTACAAATTCCGAGGGCGGTATCAAAAAAGCCGTAGGAAACGCACTTTTGAGCGGAGCCCCTTATTTAATGAAGGTTTTATCCGTTGTAGGGACAGCCGCTATGTTTCTTGTCGGCGGTAGTATATTGGCGCACGGACTCTATTTTGTAGCCGATGTTGCCCATGTCTTGGAGGCGATACCTTTTGTCGGCACTTTGGCGGTGATGCTTTTGGATGCGGCGATAGGTGTAGCTGCCGGTATTTTGGCGCTTGTTGCGGTAAGTATATTCTCTAAACTAAAAAAGAAAAACTAATTTCAAAATAAGGAGCCTTTTATGTATTGTCCTGTTTGTAAAGACGAAAGACTTGTTATTAGCGAAAGAAGCGGGATAGAGATAGATTATTGCCCAAAATGCAGAGGCGTCTGGCTTGATAGAGGCGAACTCGACAAAATTATAGAGAGAGCCGAAGGGGCTGCCGCACAGCAACAAAGACCGCAGCAGCAATACCAAAACGACCTATACGGTCGAAAGTACGACGACCACAAACCAAAATACCACAAAAAAGAGTCTTTTTGGGGTGAGCTTTTCGACTAGAAAAACCTCTTAGTTTTCTCAAGATTTTCTCATAGCATATACATAAAATTCCTCTAAAAAAATGAGGAGTTTTCTATGAGAAAATTTGTTCTTTGCGCCACTCTACTCTGTGTTGCGGCTTTTGCCGACGTTGATTCTTCAATTGATATACCGTACGGTAAACATCAAAAATACACCCTTGGAAACCAAAAAAACCACCCTACGATAAGACTTGAAGGGGAGCGATACTTTGCCTCTTTGGCAAAACTCTCAAAAGATGAGGTAAAAAAAATAATCACTCAGGACAAAATGTCCGCAACCGCCGTTTCGTTAATCGACTTGCATCAAGAGCTTGTATATGAAGTATATGCAAAAGACGAGTCTGGTAAAAGCTATAAACTATATATAGACGCCGGGAACGCAAAAGTACTTGAAAAGAGGGCAAACTAAAAAATGAGAAAACTCGTTTTGGTGACTTTGCTTGCTTTTAGTTCCCACTCTTTTGCGTATACGCTAGAGAGTTTTTGCGACGAGGCTTATAAGCATGACTTGTTCGTGGTTGAACTAGAAGGCGAGAGGCTTGCCGTAAAGTATGATAAAGAAGCTGCTTTGGCCTTTGAGCCGCTTAGTTTGGAGCTTGGCAACAAAAGAATAACAACCGATGAATCCAAAAAAGAGCAGGAAAGCTCCGCTATGCTTGGATTTTCCACAAAGATGCCGTGGCTTAGGGCTAGTGAGAAAAAAATTTATCTCAGCCGAGAAAAAGGTCTGCATATCACCGAGCAGCTTCAAAAAACAGTTCTTAAGAGTGAAGTCAAAAGACTTTATATATCTCTTTTATTGTCGGGCGAGCTTGAAAGTATCTATTCTCAGAAAAAATATATAGCCGAGGCATCATACAAGGGGGCAAAAAAGAAATTTGAAAGCGGCCGTATATCAAATATGGAGCTTGCTAGATTTGAAGCCGAACTTTCCCAAAGCGAGATAGATTTAGCATCTGCCTCGGCGCAAAAAGAAGAGCTGCATCACGCCCTATCACATATGATTTTATCGCATGATGAAATAGTAATTAGCGATTTAGAATTTGTGTTTTATAGAAATTTGGAGGAAAAGTTAAGAGAATTTGCCAAAGAATCTTTGCAGATAAAAGAGCTGGAGGCCAAAAAACAAGAGCTTCAGGCAGAAATCGGCACATATAGATTTGCCCTTATAGATAAAGTAGAGCTAGGGATTGGCCTCACCAAGGAGGCTGCGCAAAGAAGCGTTGACTTTAGGGCTTCATTCCCTCTGAATATAACCGGAAAAAACGAGAGTATGCAAGCGTCTGCCAGAGCCAAGCTATTTGCCGTTACAAAAAAACAAAAAATAATACAAGATACGCTTGCGATGATGGCAAAAGCAGAGACCCAAAGGCTGCATGAGCTTGAGAAGAAAATATTGACATCTATGCAAAGTGAGCGTCTCTACAAATCTGTATTCGAGATGACCGCAAAAGGGTATGAAGGCGGCATTGTTTCGGTGTTCGAGTATCTAAATGCCAAAAATGGATATTTTGACGCTTTGGCAAAAACCGTATCGTATAAAAAAGAATATACTGAAGAGATAGCTAAGCTTGAAAAGGTTTTTACCGAGGTGATTAGATGAAAAAATTTGTTTTGTTGGTAATCATGGCGGCATCTTTGTTTGCGGACATAAAGATGAGCGAAGAGCAGATGAAAAAGATGGGGATAGCTCTAAAAACCGCCGTTTTGGTCAATAGCGAAACCGTCGGTCCTTTTGTCGGGAGTTTTGACTTTGACGACAGCAAGAGCAAGAACTACATATTGCCCTCTGACGGGGTCGTCGTAAGAAGCGTGAAAATGGCCGGAGATACCGTCAAAAAAGGTGACGTGCTATGTATCATATCGTCCGCAGAACTTGCTGCAAACGGATTTGAGCTAAGAGAGGCTAGGTCAAGGCTAAAAATACTAGACGCAAACGCAAAAAAAGATGAAGCGTTATATAAAGACGGCGTCATATCGCAAAGAGAGTATCAAAAGAGCGCATTCGAAGCCTCAATGCTAGCCTCCAGGGTAGCAGAACTTGAAAGTAAATTTTCGGTGGCGGGAGTCAGCTCAAGCAGTGACGGGATGTTCGCCGTCAAAGCCAAAACCTCCGGCGTGCTCTCTTTGGCCCCTAAGAAAGCAGGGCAAAAAATAGAACCGTTTATCCCATATCTGAAAATATCCGAATCATCATCTCTTGCGGCCTATATCAAGATACCTCCAACCCAACTTGTAAACATCAAAAAAGGGGCTATCGTAACAGATAGGACTTCAAATAAGATTGGTGTTTTGATTGCGGTTTCCGGCGGGGTGGATGAAACTACGAATTCCGCGGGGGCCGTGGCCAAGATAACGGCTAAAAACGAAAGTTTCAGAGCCGGCACGGCTTACGAATTTTTCATCTCAACCCCTAAGACGCAAAGCCTAATGATGCTCCCTAGATCTTCTGTTACAAAATACAAAAATACAGACGTATGTTTTATTAGAACAAAAGACGGCTTTGTGCCAAAAAGAGTTTCGGTGGTCAAAGATACGAAAGACGGTGTTTATATCAAAAATAACGATATAGCGGATGGGGCGAGCGTGGCGGTAGGAGGCATTGTAAATCTAAAAGGCGCCCTTAGCGGAATGGGTTTTGAGTGATGCTAAATAAAATCATTGAATTTTCGCTAAAGCAGAGAATAGTCGTAATACTCCTGTCCTTGGCTCTTTTTGGCTTTGGCGTCTACTCTTTTCTTAAGATACCGATAGACGCTTTCCCCGACATATCCTCAACACAGGTAAAAATCATATTAAAAGCTCCGGGCATGGCTCCCGAAGAGGTTGAGAGTAGGGTGGTGAAGCCTTTGGAGGCTGAGCTTTTGGGGCTTGAAAACCAAAAACTTCTCAAAAGTACCTCCAAATACGGGATAGCCGATATCACCATAGATTTTAACGACGGTACGGACATATATAGAGCGAGGGCGCAAGTCTCCGAAAAACTATCCTCTGCTCTATCTTCGTTGCCAAAGAGCGTCACTGGTGGCATGGCCCCTATTACTACGCCGCTTGGCGAAGCTTTTATGTTTACCGTCGAGGGCAATATAAGCCAAAAACAAAAAAGAGAATTGCTTGATTTTGTCATAAGGCCCGCCCTCAGGGGCGCAAAAGGTGTCGCCGATGTCAATTCGCTAGGCGGAGAAGCTAGGGCGATAGTCGTCGAGCCGGACTTTGCCGCTATGAGAAAGCTCGGCGTTACAGTAAGCGCACTTGAAGAAGCTTTGCAGGCAAACCTTTCCAATGACGGAGCCGGCAGGGTGACAAAAGACGAAGAGGGGTTTTTGGTAAAAGTCGAGAGTGGAGTCAAAAGTCCATCAGAGATAGCCAATATAACGATACATTCGCACAACGGACTTTTGCGTATAGGCGATTTTTGCCAAGTTGCCGACGATTCGCTAACCAGAATGGGTTTTGTCACAAAAAACGGAGAGGGTGAGGCAACGCAAGGGCTTGTGCTTACCCTCAAAGGGGCTAACGCAAAAGAGACTATAGGTGAAATCAAGATAATTCTAGAAAACCTCAAATCATCGCTACCGAAAGGCGTCTACATAGAGCCTTTTTATGATAGGAGTCATCTGACAGAACAGGCCGTAAATACAGTCTCAAAAGCACTTTTAGAAGCCGTTGTTTTGGTAGTAGTGCTACTCCTTTTATTTCTAGGGGATATTAGAGCGGCCGTAGCGGTGAGTATTATTTTGCCGCTATCTCTTGCTTTTGCGTTTGTGATGATGAAGTACTTTGGAATTACTGCCAACTTGATGAGCCTTGGAGGTCTGGCTATAGCTGTCGGTATGTTGGTCGACTCGGCGGTGGTTATGGTCGAAAACTCTTTTTCCAGGCTCGACTCAAAAGATGCTAAATTGCCAAAACTCCATCTTGTTTATAGGGCGTCAAAAGAGGTTAGTTCTGCCGTATTCAGCGGTATTTTGATTATTGCCATAGTATTTTTGCCGCTTCTGACATTGGAGGGGCTTGAGGGTAAGCTTTTTGCTCCCGTCGCTATGACTATAGTATTTGCGTTGTTTGGCTCGCTCGTACTCTCTTTGACCGTTATCCCCGTAGCTTGTTCGGTGCTTTTGAAGTCTGCTCCACACAAAGATACAAAGCTAAATATGTTCTTTAGCAAGGCGTACGAGCCTATGCTTTTCTTTGCAATGAATAAAACAAAAAAACTGTTCGCTATGTCCGTAGTATTTTTGGCGCTTAGTTTTGGGTTGTTCTTTTTTGTCGGTAAGACTTTTATGCCTACGCTTGACGAGGGTGATTTGATACTCAGCGTTGAGAGCGTCCCCTCTATATCGCTTGAAAAATCGAAAGAGCTAAATCTGGCCGTCCAAAAAGCAATAAAAGAGAATGTGCCGGAGGTCAAAACTATAGTCGCCCGCAGCGGTTCGGATGAGCTTGGGCTTGACCCGATGGGTCTAAATCAGACAGATACGTTTATTTCGCTAAAACCGAAAAGCGAGTGGGAAGCAAACGATAAAGATGAAATAAAAGAGAAAATAAAAAAGGCGCTCTCCGGTTTTGGGGGAATAAGTTTTAGCTTTACGCAGCCAATAGAGATGAGAATATCCGAAATGCTTACCGGTTCACGCGGCGATTTGGCTGTAAAAATATACGGAACAGATA
This sequence comes from Campylobacterales bacterium, assembly GCA_041915365.1. GTDB lineage: Bacteria > Campylobacterota > Campylobacteria > Campylobacterales > UBA6016 > UBA6016. Next base: position 26,146 of record JAYSBP010000007.1, read on the forward strand.
TACAAAAGCTAAACGAACTCAGCCAAAAAATAGAGGAGATACTTAGCAAAACAAGCGGCGCTTCGGAGGTGTTTACCACGCTAAACGAGGGTGTTAACTATCTGGTGGTGCAACCAAATAGAATCGAATCCGCAAAAACAGGCGTTAGCACTACCGAGCTACAAAAATTTTTAAAAGCATCTGTAGAGGGAATCGGTGTGGATTATGTATCCACTGGCAACTCTAGAATACCGGTTGTCGTCAGAATGGATAAAAACATATCAAACGATCCGCAGCTCTTTCGGGCGCTAGAGGTTCCTCTCGAAGATGGATTGTCGGTACCTATATCGAGCATAGCAGATATAAGGGAGGTAGAGGGGCCGGTCAAGATAGACAGGGAAAATATGCAAAGAGTGAGCGTCGTACGTGCAAATGTAGAAGGGAGAGATCTGGTGGGGTTTGTCGAAGATGCGAAACACCAAATAGCCTCACAAATAAAGCTTCCGCACGGGTATAAAATAGAATACGGCGGACAGTTTGAAAATCAGCAAAGAGCCTCCGCAAAACTAATGACAGTAATTCCGATAAGTATTGCGGTTATATTTATGATTTTGTTCTTTACGTTTAGGTCGGTGCCGATAACTTTGCTTATTTTGCTCAACATACCTTTTGCGGTTACGGGCGGAATCATATCGCTGTTTGTATCGGGAGAATATCTTTCCGTACCGGCTTCGGTGGGCTTTATCGCTTTATTTGGTATAGCCGTGCTTAACGGTGTCGTTATGGTGAGCTATTTTTTATCTTTATTATCAGAGGGCTACTCCATAGACGATGCGGTCAAAGAGGGCGCAAAAAGAAGGCTTAGACCTGTTCTGATGACAGCTTTTATAGCGGCTCTAGGGCTCTTGCCGCTACTTTTTGCCTCGGGCGTGGGAAGCGAGATACAAAAGCCTTTGGCGACCGTAGTTTTGGGCGGACTAGTGACATCGACCGCCCTGACTTTGCTGATATTACCGCCGGCATTTAGAATGCTTTACAACAGAGGGGTAAAAAACAATGGATAAAAAAATCGTTGATTTGTATTTTAACGCCGATATCAAAGATTTATTAGTCGATTTTTTACTTGAAAACGAGATTTCCGACTTTTATTATTTTGACTGCAAGAGGTACTCTATGGCATCGCTTCTCAGAAGCGACAAGGAGAAGGTGAACGGAAGGGTTGATTTTGGGATGTTTCGAATTTTTGTAGATTTTGCCGTTTTTGATGGTTTTTTCGAGACAATAAAAGGGAAGTTTACGAAAGAGGATGTCAGGATGTTCGTTTATGACGCCCAGAGGCTCTTTTAGATGAGGATTTTGATAGCGGACGACGAAAAAGAGTTGTTATTTTTGTTGTCGGTCTCATTGAAAAACGATTTTTTTGTAGATACTGCTTCGGATGCCGATGAGGCGAAGGCCTGTCTCGATGCGTTTTGTTATCAGGTTGCCGTATTTGATAGGACATTTCACGGCGTCGATATGGCAAGGGAACTCGTGGCGTACTCAAAAAAGAAAAATCCAAACTGCGGGGTTTTGATACTCAGCGCCCTTGGTAGTGTAGACGATAAAGTGGAAGGACTATTTTTTGGGGCTGACGACTATCTTGAAAAGCCGTTTGATACGAAAGAGTTGAAAGCCAGAATCATAGCGCTAGCCAGAAGATATGCGGTAAAAAGCGTAAAAATAGACGACATAGAGATCGATATATCATCAAAAAACGTGCTAAAAGGCGGCAAAAGTATCTCTCTGAGCAAAAACGAAGATGCTTTGTTATTTTATCTATTGTCAAAAAACGGTCAAATAGCGTCAAGAGAAGAGATTATGGATGCAATATACGAAAACCCTCAAGATAAGATGCAAAACACTATTGATGAACTGGTGGCAAGGGTCAGGAAAAAACTATCTTCAAATGTTATAAAAACGGTAAAAACAAGGGGTTTCGTAATTGAGATTTAATCCTGTCGCCTCACTAAGGGGTAAAATAGCGATTTTGATTTTTGTCATAATCGGATGCGGTTTTGCCCTCAATCTAGCTATTGCCATACATACGCTAAGAGCCGAAAAGATAAATGATTTAAGGAAAGTATTATCTCACGCAATGGAGGAAACCAGAGACGAGTATCTCCCGTCGAATCCGGACGATAAGCTTGATTTGTCGTATCTGTATGAAGTCCCGCACAATATCTCTATATTCGGTGATTCGGAGGTTGATTCGCTCAAAATCTCAATCTCTAAAACCCCTCATGTGCCGCTTGAAAATGAAATCGCCGAGTATATCAGGCTTGACAACGGCAACTATCTAAATTTTGTAAGCTTGGACGCAAAAATAAATGCCTCGCTTATAAAATACTCTGAAAAGCTATTGCTAAAATATGTTGTTTTTTTGGTTGTTATGTTGATTGTTAGCATTTTGGTTTTGAGAAAACTCATGGCTCCGCTAAAAGATATAGCCGCAAAATGTAGAGACTATAAAGACGGAGGAGCTTTTTTGAGTGGCGCCGAATCATATCCAAGTGAGATAAATTCGGTATCAAATGCCTTTAATGCACTTGTCGGAAGATTGGAGGGGTATAGAAAAAAAGAAAAAGAGCTGTTTAGAGAAGCTGCCCATGAGCTAAAGACTCCGCTAGCCATTATGCGTGCAAGGCTAGATGTATACGAAGGCGATGAAACATATCAAAAAAGTAAGTTTGTCGCCGAATTTTCATCTGATTTGGAGCGTCTATCTTCTGAGCTCAAAAATGTATTATTTTTTGAGACCTCTGACTTCGAGGATAATGAAGAGTTCAATATGTGTAGCCTGATTCTTGAAACGGTCGGCAGGATAGATGTGCTGGCAAGCGGACGTAATATTAATATTGAGCCGAAATGCGAAACTATGTTTGTGGATACGAAGAAAAAAATGTTTCGCAAGCTTTTTGCGGCATTGCTTGAAAATGCCGTCACGTATGCCAAGGAGGGCAGTAAAATCGAAATAACGCTAAATCAAAGCGAACGGACGCTCGGTATCAAAAACCAAAAAGGTGGAGAGAAATATATGTTCAGCTCCAAGATTGGTGAAAGAATACTAAAAAGGGTATCCTCGGAGCTTGGGTTTTTGTATGAAATTAGCGATGCAGACGGATATTATGAGGTAAACTTACGGTTTTAATAAAGGGGTTTGTGATGCAAGTCAGAGTTTATTACGAGGATACCGATGTCGGCGGCGTAGTGTATCACTCCAATTATCTCAAATTTTGCGAGAGAGCCAGAAGTGAGCTTTTTTTTGAGAGAGGGATGTCGCCTATCCTTGACGAGGGGGCTTTTGTCGTGAGAAGTCTAAAGGCTGATTTTTTGAAGCCTGCAATGTTTGGAGATTTACTTGACGTACAGACCGAAATGTTAGATATGAAAGCGGCAAGTCTGACCCTGAAACAGACTATAGTAAGAGGCGAAGAACGGCTCTTTGAGGCCGAAATCCGCCTTGCTTTCGTGAGCGGCGGCAAACCCTCTAAAATACCGCATAAGATAGTGTCTATATTTAGATGCTAGATATTTCACATTCGGACATAGCATTGCTCCAAGACATATCGAATATTTTTTGTATGTATTCTTTTTCGTGAGGGACGGTGCAGGTGGAGCAGTCTTGATGTATTTTGCCATCAAAGTTTGCCTTCGCACTGTCTTTTGAAGCTATCGAACACTCACTATAAACAATACCTTCATTGTTACTGCGTATCCCAACGTCACTAAAACGAAAATTGGGACAAGCGCAAAAATAGCAATTTAGCTCTGGCATATCGTGGCACTTTGCCCCGTTTGCATATAGTTCGCAAAAATCTGGTTCACATAATTTCATATTCTCATATTTAAAATACTCTATTATCTGCTCTTTTGAGTGACCGAGAGCTAGTAGTTTGTCTATTATTTTGGAATGTTTTTTTGCGTGCTCTTTTGCCCAAAGTTTGTAGCTCATCCAAGCCTCTTTCTAAACGCCTTAAATAGATAAAATATTATCGCCAGCTGTATAAAAAAAAGTCCTACATATATCCCTTGCACCTGTTGCCAAGCGTCTATCGTACCGCTAAATTTCATCGCCTCATAAAATAGATACGAGGCGACTAGGCCCACCATATAGCCTTTTTGTTTTACCCTATCTATCATGGACAGTAGTGACACTTTATTCAAAAAATAGCTCTCCACTCTGACGAGATAAGTGCCAAATATAAAAACTATCTGGTAAATCCAAAAATATACGATAGAGACCGTATAGCTTTTTGGTAAAAGCAAAAAAACGATAAGTGTCGCCAATGTGAGTATTTCAGTAAGCAAAGAGACTTCAAAAAATTTGCGAATATTCATAAAATACGAATATAGCTTTGCGACAACAAATATCCCAATAGCCACAATGATGCCGCCAATTGAAAATAGCGATGGCTCAAGTAGGGCGTATACAGTAAAGACGGAGCCCGTCACGGCCCCGTTGAACACCGAGTTTAGAAGTTTGTAATGTAGATAGTTTCTAAAATCTATTTTCATTTTTTATGCCCTAAAATGCAGCTTTAAGTCCTACATATAGACTTCTGCCAGCCGTAGCATATCCTTCTGTCGTTTGATAATATTTATCTAATAAGTTTTCAAATTTACCATACATTGACAATATTTTATTAAGGCGATAGTCCACTACGGCGTCTATAAGTGTATAGCCTCCAGTTTGAGATGCTTTTGTGTTTGTGTCATATCTTGTGCCTATGTATGTGGCTGTAGTTCCAATATGCAAGTTGTTTGTCGGATACCAATCTACGCTACAATGAACTGTATCGTGCGGACGTTTTGCAAGCTCTTTATTGCTTCCATCAACCGCATGTAGCCTTGTGTATGCAATATTTGCAGACAATGCTTTGGATAGCCAAGAGTCGTATTTTGCTTCGTATCCTTGGAGTTTTGATTTGCCATCTACGTTTGCGTATCCGCCACCAGACCAGCCTATAAGGTTTGTTACGGAATTGAAGAAATAAGTAAGTGATGCGTTCTTGTATGACAAGCTAGCGTCAAAGCTCCTAATATGTTCCGGCTTTAGATCAAAATTTGACGTACCCCAAGGGTTTGCCATTTGCAGTATCGTTGGGGCTTTGAAGGCAGTTCCGTAGTTGGAAGATATAGATATTCCATTATCCATACTGTATTTTACTCCGGCTTTAGCATTTGTTTTTGAGCCAAATGTTGTGTAGTCGTCATATCTTATTGCTTGAGTAAGCGTTAGACCCATATGTGAAACTGTATTTGCAGCAAACAGTGAACGTGTTCCATCGTTTGTCTTGACTTCTGAACTGCCAAGTGATGTATATCTAATATCACTATACTCTTGAGATGTCCCAAACGTCAAGTCTCCAAACCAAGCATATTTGTAGTCGTCTTTTAGCTCATAGTTTTTGACGCCGCTTCTAAATATTTTTACCCCAGAGGTTGTGTCCAGCTCATCCCTTTTAGTATCAGCTGTACTTACTTGCAGATTAACCTTATTTTTATCGGTATCATACGAAATGGCTGTTTTTTTCATAACGTATTCGTATGCGCTCCTTTGTGTTGCGTTTGGAGCATTATAGCCGTCATAGTTTGCCGTACCCTTTACACTGTATAGCTCACCGTCTATTTTTAGATTTTTGGCAAGCTGATAATCCGCTTTCAAGATTGCACTTGTGTTTTGATAACCATCCCTTTCATAGTCATCGCCTTTTGTCCCTCGTGGAGCTTGTGCGCTAAAACCGTCCGTCAAATATCTAGATACTCCACCAGCAATTGAATATTTTTCACCGCCATATCTAATGGATGTGTTTGCACTTTTTGTATTGTAGCTTCCATACATAATTTCAGCATCCGTTTTTAGTCCCTTTGCCGCTCTTTTGGTGACGATATTTATTACTCCCGCTGCAGCGTCAGCTCCCCAGATTGGATTTGCGCCTTTGATGAGCTCTATTCGCTCTACATCCGATAGCATCAAATGCTCAAAACGTGCAGACGCATCCCCGCTGCCAGCCTCATTATATTTTACACCGTCTACGAGGACTAGTGTGTATTTGCTATCCATGCCTTGAACATAAACAGATGTTACCGAACCGATTCCGCCATTTTGTGCGAAACTGACACCGGAGAGTGAAGCTATCGCATCGGTAAGCGTGACATAGTGTCTTTGCTCTATATCTTCGGCAGTTATTACTTCTATATTTGATGTAACTTTTTTTAGTGTTTGTTCGCTTTTTGACGCACCTGTGACCGTGATATTACCAATGTCCATAGGTTGCTCCGCAAGCACCGCAGTACTTGCTAAAATTGACAATATTATTGTTTTATTCAAGAAAATCCCTCTAATTTTTAATTGTAAATGCGTGTACTTAGTTAGAGGTTTGTGTGGGTGGGGCTAATCCTGAGGATGTTTTTGAGAAGTTACTTTTAGCAAAAAAAGTGCACGAAGAGCCGATAGCCGATAGTTTGACGGCGGATGCGCAAGCGAGGATACCGGCATGTGTAAAGTATCGTTTTGTGGATATTCTTCGTTTCATCGGCGGATTATACTAAATCTTTTCCAAATAGCTTTTCACAAGCAGCATATCGGCGTAAGCTGGTTTTTTAGCCGTTGCTGGGTTTCTTATGATGAAGCTGGGGTGATAGGTCGGAATGAGTGGCACACCGTGATAATCCAGCACGCTCCCACGCATTTTCATAATGGAGTAGCTTTGTCCGGTAAGGGTGTTTAGAGCCGTACCGCCTAGAGCTACTATGAGTTTTGGCGCAATAAGCTCTATTTGTTTTTCGAGATATGGCTTGCAGCTAGCACACTCCGATGGCGTCGGTACCCTGTTGTTTGGAGGGCGGCATTTGACTATGTTCGCTATATATACAGACTCTCTCTTGATGCCAAGCACGTTTTCTATCATCTTTGTCAGCACCTCGCCAGCATTACCGACAAAAGGTCTTCCGCTTTTATCTTCTGTCTCGCCGGGGCCTTCGCCGACGAACATTATCTTTGCTTGCTCGCTCCCTTCACCAAATACCACGTTTGTTCTGGCCTTTGCCAGCTCGCACAGATGACACGAAAGACACGAAGTACGAAGCGTCGCCATATCGGATGGCAGCTCAAAGCTCTCTTGTATCTCAAAGTCTTTTAGCGGTGAGGTATAGGCAAACCCCATGTTTCGTAAGTAATGTAGATATTTTAGTTTTAGCGCTAGGTTTAGGTTTTTCAATTTGTATCTTTTAGCTTTTTCGTTATTTTAACATATTGGGTTTTGTGGAATTATTGAATTTGCGTAAACTCTAACTCAAAAGTTTTACTAGCCACTTTCGTTTCAAATATTTTTATATGTCTATTTTCTGCATTTTTGATTAGCTCTACAATTCTACTTTTATTCGCATCTGTCATATTTGCCCCGAGATATATTGATGATATTGCTTGTTTTGGAAATTTATACAAAAATATCTCATCTCTTATTGTTTGGCTTGCTTCATTTAAGGGTAAAAGCATACGGTATTCTTCTTCGTATTCCCATTCTTTGCTTTTTGTCAAAAAGGCATTGAAAAATTTTCCCTCTTCTTTTTCAATTTCATCAAAGCTTTGTATTAATGGTCTATCTTGAGTATATAGAACCTTTTTTAGCTTTCCATAAAATTCTTTAGATTCATTGGTTTGATTAAAAAAATAATTATTTGAATCAAACTCTACAATAAAACCCTTATGGGAGTTCGCATAGTGTGCCCACATAAGCAAATTATTATTTTTTAATGTTAAAGACAAAATACCAATGCTTTTGTTGAGTGCCTTGCTAAAGCTATGGTTTGCCATTGTTGGAATATGATTCTTAAAAATATGTCTAGCGAGTGCCTCTATTTTAGGAGCTTCTTTCTTGCAGTGTGCATAAAATATCTCATACGGTATATTTGGATATTTTGGATAAACATCGGTTTCATATAGCTCCCTGATGATTCTATCAGTATCTGTTAATAAAAAATTATTTAGGTTGTCATCATTGGCTACGGCCGATATATGTGGTCTTATTTCAAAGGGGTCGTTTAGTTCTTGAGGTTGTGTAAACCTGATTAGATTGTCAATAAGTATATTATCTATGCGGTCTTCGCACATATATTTATATAATTTCACGGCGCTATTTTCTCTCTCAAAATATCCAAAAACTCCCCTCTAGGTATCCCCTTTGCCCCAAGTGAGAGTAGGTGGGAGGTCTCCTGTTGGCAGTCGATGATGTCAATGTTTAGCTTCTCTGCGTTGGCGCACAAAAACCATAGTGCGGCTTTGGAGGCGTCGGGAGCCGTGTAAAACATTGACTCACCAAAGAATACACGCCCCAGTTTCACCCCGTAAAATCCGCCGACTAACTCGCCCCCAGCGTAACACTCGAAGCTCATCGCCGCTCCGATTCTGTGGAGTTTCGTGTATGCTTCGATAAATTCTTTGCTTATCCAAGACTCGCCGCTCTCTTTTCTGTGGGGGCTTTTGGAACACGCCGTTATTACGCTCTCAAAGTCTTTGTTTATTGCAAATTCAAAACCTTGTTTTTTGACCGATTTTGAGAGGCTTTTTGTGAGATGAAACTCGCTGGGGTATAGTACGGCTCTGGGGTTTGGCGAATACCAAAATACAAAACCTCGATCGATAAACCAAGGAAATATCCCTCTGGAGTAGGCCGATATTAGCCTCCCAGGCTCTAGGTCACCGCCAACAGCCAGTAAGCCGTCCTCATCCGCAGTATCTGGGTGTGGAAACTCATACTCTGACGGACAAAAAAGCGCTAACGGATTTTCCAAAAATGTCATATTTTAAACGTTAAAGCACCTTGTTTGAGGCCTACTGCCACATTGCCGCCTTTTGTTAGCTTGCCAAAGAGTAGCTCATCTATTAGCGCGTCTTTCACCTCTCGCTCTATCAGCCCACCAAGTGGCCTAGCTCCCATTTTAGGGTCGTATCCTTTTTCGGCTAAATACTCTTTTGCTTTTTTGTCGAATGAAATTTCAACGTTTTTTTGTTTTAGGAATACGTTTAGCTCGGATAGCATTTTGTCTACCACTTTTATCATCGTCTCACGGGCTAGTGGGGCAAAAGTTATCGTAGCCGTTAAGCGATTGCGAAATTCTGGTGTAAAGAAACTTTTTACGGCTTCTTCACCCCTAATGCCTTCATCTGGCGCAAAACCCATCACTGGGGCTTCGCTACTCCCTAGGTTACTTGTCATAATAAGTACGACATTGCGAAAGTCGGCTTTCATGCCGGTATTGTCTGTTAGTGAAGCGTTGTCCATTATTTGGAGTAATATATTTGCTATGTCTGGATGTGCTTTTTCTATTTCATCAAGCAGTACTACGCAATATGGGTTTTTGCGTACCGCTTCCGTTAGTTGCCCGCCTTGCTCAAAGCCTACATATCCAGGAGGTGCTCCAACCAGTCTTGAGACCGCATGTTTTTCCATGTATTCGCTCATATCGAAACGCTCAAAATGCACCCCAAGGGTGCTTGCCAGTTGTTTTGATACCTCAGTCTTGCCGACACCTGTAGGCCCAGTGAATAAAAAAGAGCCTATCGGCTTATCGGCCCTCGTTAGTCCAGCCTTTGACCGCTTGACCGCTTTTGTTAGCTCTTCTATTGCCCTGTCTTGCCCAAATACTTGTTTTTTTAAATCTTTTTCGAGCTCTCTTAAGCTTTCAACCTCTGTCTTTTCCATTGTTTTTAGAGGGATTTTTGTGATTTTCGAGATTATTCGTTCTATATCTATCTCTTTGACGGTTCTTTTTTGTTTTGCTGGAGGCATTAGGCGAAATGCCGCTCCAGCCTCGTCTATAGCGTCTATCGCTTTATCTGGAAGCTTTTTGTCCTTGATGTATCTATCCGTCAAATCAACGGCGCTTTTGAGTGCCTCGGGAGTGTATTTGACGTTATGAAACTCCTCGTATCTCTTTTTTAGCCCCTCTACTATTTTGTAGCAATCCTCTAGGCTAGGCTCATTCACGTCTATTTTTTGAAACCTTCTCCCAAGCGCCCTGTCTTTTTCAAAGCTCGCTTTATACTCGGCAAAAGTTGTTGCACCGATACATCTTAGTTTGCCGTTTGCAAGGGCAGGTTTGAGTAAGTTTGCGGCATCCATTGAGCTACCGTTTGCACTTCCTGCCCCAACTATCATGTGTATCTCGTCGATAAAGAGTATTACATTTTCTTCTTTTTCAAGTTCCGAGAGCACACCTTTGAGCCGCTTCTCAAAATCACCTCTGTATTTTGTCCCTGCCACCAGAGAGCCTACGTCTAAGGCAAATATTCTTGCGTTTTGGAGTGGGAGTGGAATATCGTTCGATGCTATCAGTAGAGCTAATCCCTCAGCAACAGCTGTTTTACCAACACCAGGTTCACCTACGAGTATCGGGTTGTTTTTTTTGCGTCGGCACAGTACTTGCGAAGCCCTCTCTATCTCTTCGGCTCTGCCTACTACTGGGTCTATGCTACCTTTTTTAGCCAAAGCCACAAGTTCAGTTGTGAACTCGTCGAGGTATGATTTTTTTTGTCCACTTTTTTTTGGAGCTTCCATAGCTGGCTCAGAGCTAAAAGTAGAAATAGCCTCTAACACATCCACTTTTTCGATACCGTATGATTTGATAAGCATCACACCAAAGCTTCCATCTTCATCAAAAAGTGCCGCCAAAAGGTCGTTTCTATCGGCCTCTTGCTTGCCCGCACCTTGCACTTGAAGTATCATACTCTGCATTACCCTTTGAAAGGCGGCGGTTTGGACCGGCTCTATTTTGAGGTCTTTTGGCATTTTCTCTATCTCATTGTCCAGAAACTCGGATAGTGCCACCTTGATTTCAAGGGTGTTGACGCCCATTTCAAGAAGCAATTTGTCTATGCCCACATCGTCAAGCAATGAGTATATGAGGTGTTCCACCATTATGTATTCATGGTTTCTGTTTCTAGCCTCTCTGAAGGCATTTACTAGAATTAGGTTTAGTTCTTTGCTTATCATATTATTCTTCTTCCATCGTACATCTGAGGGGAAAGCCATTTTCTCTTGCAAGCTCCATGGTTTGCGCCACTTTTGTCTCTGCTATTTCCATAGTATAAACACCACATACGGCGTAACCTTCGGTATGTATCTTGTGCATAAGCTGTACCGCTTCGGCTTCACTTTTTCGAAAGATAGTAGTTAGAACCTCCACGACGAATTCCATTGAGGTGTAATCATCGTTGTGCATTAGCACTTTGTATCTTTTTGGCCTATCGAGTCCAAAAATGGTTATATCTTCGGTTTGACCCTCTGTTTCAAAGCTCATAGTCGTTCTTTGTGTTTGAAGTGTTTTGTAGATTATAAAATGAAAGCTTTTAATACTCTCTAAGCCAAGTGGCTTAGAGGGCAAATGATGGAGCTACGATATTGTGTTTTAGCCCTAGTTCGTCAGGAGTTAGACCAAGTGCAAGACCTATCACCTGCGGAAGGTGAAGCACCGGAATATGCACCTCTCTCCCTAATGCTTTTCCTGCTTGTTTTTGTTTGACATCCATGTTTAGATGGCATAGAGGGCAGGGTGTTACTATCATATCGGCATTATTGTCCATAGCATCGGCTAGAGCGTTGGCTGTCATCTGGGTAGTTGCTTTTGGAGCTTGCAAGTCTGCATGAAAGCCGCAACATTTGTTTTTTGATGAGTACTCAACAGATTTGCCCCCGACGGCCACGATTACTTTTTCCAAAGATGTCGGTTTGTAAGGATTTTCTTTGCCGTTTGCTTTATCTTGTACTTCGCCAGGTCTGATATTGTGACAACCATAAAACGGCGCAATATTAAAATCAGCCAGAGGCTTTTGTACCATGTCTTCTAGCTTATCCATGCCGAAGTCTTCAATAAGCACGTAAAGTAGGTGTCTTACTTTGCTAGTTCCCTTGTACTCTAGTCCCACTTCTGCGAGTTTTTCATTAACTCTTCTTCTGAGGTCAGCGTCAGATTTTAGTGCTTGATCCGCCATTAAAAGATTTAGGTTGCAAGTGTTGCATATGGTTACTAAGTCAAGCCCGAGCTTTTCCGCATAGCAGATATTTCTAGCGTTTAATACCAAGGATAAAAATTCGTCAAAATCCTGAAGATGTGAAGCCCCACAACAAGAAGCTTCTTTTAGTTCGATTAGTTCAATACCTAATTTATCCGCAATCGCATTGGTAGATTTCAAAAGCTCAGGCGTGGAATTTTTAGCCGTACAACCTGTAAAAAGAGCGTATTTTAGTCCTGTCATTCCCAAATCCTAATCAAACTTTTGTGTAGAAGAGTTCTCGACAAGAGTTTTTATCTCGTCAAGATTTTCGCTTTTTGGCATATCCCAAGGAAGCACTATTTTGCCGTGTGTCAACATATCAAAAGCCTCTGGTAGATGCTTCATAACACCTATATTGCCCTCAGAAAAACGTACAAGCTCCCCTTCATCCAATAGACCGTATTTTTCTATCGAGTGAGCGAAGCCCACCGCATGTCTTGTTGCTACATTGCTGTCCGCTATTCCTTCAGAGAATATTTGGTTATGCAGTCTTGTTATCTTGCCTATCGGGTCAACCCCTTTTGGACATACTTGAGCACACTCAAAACATTTGACGCAATCCCAAACACCTTTACCCATTTCATTAACGAGTGTTAGTCTTTCGGTTTTTGTGGCGTCTCTTTCATCACTTGTAAATCTATATGTTTTAGCAAGAGCGGCAGGTCCTATGAAATTTTCATTATATGCAACAGAAGGACAAGAGTAGTAGCAAGAGCCGCACTGTATGCAATAGTCTGCGTCATCTATTCTCTCGGCGCTATGTAGAGACACTATGTTTTCGCTTGCTGGGTGCTCGTCTATCTCTGCCGTCAGGTATGGATTGACCGAGTCATATTGACCCCAGAAGTCAGCCTTGTCTATGATGAGGTCTTTTATCGCTCTCTTGATGCTTTGAGGCTCTATCGTTAGTTCATTACCAAACACTTCTGTTAGTTCAAATACATTATGTTTGCACGCAAGCACGCCTTTTTGGTTTACCTTTACGGCACAGCTTCCACATATTCCGTGTCTACAGCTTCTTCTATAACTAAGGCTTCCGTCTATATCCCACTTTATTCTATTTAGTATGTCTAGCACTACCTCGTGGCTTTCGACTACGAGTTCGTAGGTTTTGTATGCAGGTAAATAATCGGTCTCAGAATTAAATCTAAAGACCTTAAAAGTTACCTTTTTGGATTTTGTTTCAAACATTTCTGCACCCTTTATTAATAACTTCTGGTCTCAGGAGCATATTTTCCGAGTTTTACGGGAGCCAGCTCTAGCTTTATCTCATCGTTTTGCATGTATGCAAAAGTATGTTTTAAGAAGTTTTCATCGTCTCTCGCCGCATAATCTTCCCTATAGTGGGCGCCACGGCTCTCTTTTCTATTTAATGCACCCTCTACTATGAAAGCTGCAAAATCAAGCATATGTCCAAGCTCCAAAGCCTCTTGAAGCTCCGTATTGAAGATTTTTGTCTTATCGTCAATAGCTATATTTTTATATCTCGCTTTAAGCCCTTTTATTGTCTCTTTTTGAGCCTCTAGTGTTTTTTCCGTTCTGAATACGCCGGCATTTAGAGTCATACTCTCTTGAAGCTCATTTCTTATTGTGGTGACTTTCTCTTGTCCTTTTGAGTAAAGCACACCTTCTACCTCTGCGATAGCGTTTTTGGCATCATCTTTATTGGCCGCTCTAAAAGATATATTGCCGACCTCTTTTGCCATTTGTTCGCCGACATGTCTGCCAAAAAATAGTGCCTCAAGAACAGAGTTTGCACCCAGACGATTTGCTCCATGAACGCTTACGCAGGCACATTCGCCAGCAGCATAAAAGCCCTCTACTGTTTCGTCTATGTTTTTTCTCACGTGTCCATTGATGTCGGTAGGTATTCCACCCATTGAGTAATGTGCAGTCGCTTGAATAAGGATAGCCTCTTTGACCATATCAAGACCAAGGAATGTGATGGCTAGGTCTCTAAGCTCAGGCAGTTTGGCGTTTATCACTTCTTCGCCAAGATGTGTGAGGTCTATGTATACGGAGTCCTTGTTCGGGCCTACGCCTCTGCCTTCCATTACCTCTTTTGTTATGGCTCTACTGACAACGTCACGAGAAGCAAGCTCCATTTTTTCAGGTGCGTATTTGGACATAAATCTTTCGCCTAGAGAGTTATATAGCAGTCCGCCTTCACCTCTTGCCGCCTCTGATATTAGTATCCCTGTCCCAGATAGACCGGTTGGGTGGAACTGTACAAACTCCATATCTTCAAGCGGTAATCCATGTCTGGCTACGATAGATAGGCCATCCCCTGTATTTGCTAGCGCATTCGAATTTATTTTAAACGACCTTGCATATCCGCCGGTTGCGAACATAACGGCCTTTGCGTTAAATAGTTTGAATTCCATATTTTTTAGGTTGTAGGCTACTACGCCACTAACTTTAGAATTTTTGTAGATGATGTCGCATACATACCACTCGTCAAGGAATGTTACGCCCTCTCTATGTGCTTGTTCATAAATGGTTTGAAGCAGGGTAAGTCCAGTTCTATCTTTTGCGTAACAGGCTCTAGGCTTGCTCTGGCCGCCGAAAGGTCTTTGAGCTATCTTGCCGTCATCCGTTCTGGAGAATACGGCACCCATTCTCTCTATCCATCTGATAGTTTCAGGAGCCTTGCTGCACATTAGTTCTATTGCGTCTTGATCGCCGATGTAGTCGCTACCTTTTACTGTATCAAACTCGTGAAGTGTTGTATCTTCTTCGTTTAAGGCAGCGTTGATGCCGCCTTGAGCCGCTCCAGAGTGGCTTCTGAGTGGATGAAGCTTTGTAAGTACTACTGTTTTTAGCCCTGCCTTTTGGCATTCCCTAGCCGCCGCACATCCTGCAAGACCTGCGCCTACGATGACGGCGTCGTATGTTTCTATTTTTATATCCATTTAAACCTCTATCCGTTAGCATTGTTCGGATTATATCATCTAATTTTTTTAAAATAAGACTAAAAAATGCATAGTTTTTGGGCTGTTTATAATAACGTTACAAAAATGCTCATAAGAGAATCAACTTGAATAAAGAAAAATTTTTTATCAAAAACATATCAAACTCGAAAATTATCGGAGATGACGGGGCTTATATAGACGGCTTCGTATATTCACAAGATGCTTTTTTTGAAAATATCCACTTCAAAAAAGAGTGGATGAATTATGAGCAGATTGGTAACAAAGCGATGCTTGTAAACATCTCAGATGCCGTATCTATGAACGCCGTACCTTTGTATGCGCTTATCACCGCCGCCATTCCGCCCTCAATGAGCGAAGTGGAGATACTAAGCTTGCAAAAAGGGCTCAAAAAAGCCGCCCGAAAATACAATATACAAATAATAGGCGGTGACACGATAGCAAACACAAAGCTAGACCTGTCAATTACGATAATCTCCAAAACCGATAAACCTATATACAGAAAAGGACTCAAAAAAACTCAACTGCTGGCCTACACCGGAAATCTTGGCGATTCGGTTAGGGATTTGAACAAACTTTTTGCAGGGCAGAAAATACCTAACAAATCAAAATTTTACGAGCCAAAACTACGCGATAAGTTTATGTATGCGGCGGCACCACATATTAGTTTTTGTATGGATATATCAGATGGACTTTTCAAAGAGCTTGAGAGAGTGAGCGAGATAAATGGGGTAGGGTATGAGTTTTTAAAGTCTATCCCAAAAGAGGTTGGATGTAGCGGTGAGGAGTATGAGCTGCTTTTTGGATTTAATGAAGCCCACTTGCCAAAAATAATGGAAATATCCAAAGCCACAAAAACAAAAGTAACCGTATTTGCCAGAGCCGTCAAAGGCTCTTTCGTATCTGATTGCAAAGAATGGCATTTTTAGTTCTTGACCCCAAACCCCTCTTTTTTTAGAAGCTCTCTTAGTCTATCTCTATGCTCTCCTTGAAACTCCAGCTTTCCGTCTTTTATTGTGCCGCCGACTGCTAATGATTTTTTTATTTTTGTTAGTAGCGCTTTTTCATCCTCATCAGATAAATAAAACACGCCAGCTATTGTTACCGGCTTTCCGTTTCTTTTTTCCATAGACAGCGAAACTCTGTATTCATTTTTTGCTTTTGCGTCTATTTTTTTGCCGCAAATACACTCACTAATTAGCTCTCCACATTTTTTACATAGCGTATCTATGGTGTTTTGGGTACTTTGTAGCCCCTCTAGCTTGAACCTCATAAAAATCCTTTGGGTAAAAAAGTAACAAATTTTATTTTATCTTCCAAAAAAAGATTACTTTTTGAAACATAACTGTTTTAAAAATATTCAAAAGTAGGTAATATTACCCAAACCAAATAGAAAAAGGGGCTTAAAGATGGGCTTTACGGAAAACTATAAACAACATATAGATGAAAGGGCTGCGCTTGGCGTATCTCCTCTGGCGCTTGACAAAAATCAAGTCGCAGAAGTAGTAGAGCTACTAAGAAGCGAGAAAAAAGCAAATAGCGAGCTTGCCGATTTGCTGGAAAATAGGGTAAATCCAGGGGTTGACGACGGCGCAAAAGTAAAGGCAGAGTATCTATCAAAAATACTTGACGGCTCAGAGGAGTGCGCAAGTATTTCAAAACTAGATGCCGTAAGAATGCTGGGTCGTATGCTCGGCGGCTACAACGTAAAACCTCTTATAGACGCTTTATGTGGAGACGATACTACCGTAGCAAAAGCGGCGGCAAACGAGCTAAAAAATACACTTCTTGTATATGAGGCGTTCAACGACATTGTGGAGCTTTCAAAATCAAACGTACTTGCCGAAGAGGTGCTAAATAGCTGGGCGAATGCGGAGTGGTTCACGAATAAGCCTTCTACTCCTGACGTGTTTGAGGTTGTAGTATTCAAAGTTCCTGGGGAGACAAACACCGACGACCTTTCACCTGCTAGCGAGGCGTTTACGAGGGCCGATATTCCGCTTCATGCGAATTCTATGCTAAGGGCAAAAATGCCTGACGGTCTCTCTACTATCGCAGAATTAAAGAAAAAAGGGATGCCTATTGCATACGTTGGGGACGTCGTGGGTACTGGAAGCTCCAGAAAATCAGCGGCAAACTCCGTACAATGGCATCTTGGCGTTGATATTGCTGGTGTGCCAAACAAAAGAACGGGCGGCGTAGTGATAGGCAGTGTAATCGCTCCAATATTTTTTGCGACTTGTGAAGACTCAGGTGCTCTTCCGATACAAGCGGATGTGACGCAAATGCAAACGGGTGATGTAATCAAAATAGATATCAAAAAAGGTGAAATTAGCAAAAACGGAAGCGTAATATCTACGTTCAAGCTTGCCCCAAACACAATACTAGACGAAGTAAGAGCGGGAGGTAGAGTACCACTAATCATCGGTAGAGGGCTAACCACAAAAGCTAGAAATATCAAAGGTATGGGTGCTGAGAGCATATTCAAAAAGCCGGAACAACCAAGAGATACAAGCAAGGGCTATACGCTAGCGCAAAAGATGGTCGGCAAAGCGTGCGGTGTGGCAGGCATTAGACCAGGGACTTACTGCGAGCCTCATACAATGACGGTAGGCAGTCAAGACACTACGGGACCGATGACGAGAGATGAGATAAAGGAGCTTAGCGCACTTGGCTTCTCTGCTGATTTTGTGCTCCAAAGCTTTTGTCATACGGCGGCATATCCAAAGCCATCGGATGAGACGCTGCACAAAACTCTTCCCGGCTTTATCACTTCAAGAACCGGTGTGAGCCTAAAACCAGGCGATGGCGTAATCCATAGCTGGCTAAATAGAATGGTTCTGCCTGACACAGTAGGTACTGGCGGCGACTCTCATACTAGATTTCCGATAGGTGTGTCATTTCCTGCGGGCTCAGGTCTTGTTGCTTTTGCGGCGGTCACCGGCTCTATGCCTCTTGAGATGCCTGAATCCGTACTTGTAAGATTCAAAGGCAAAATGCAAGCGGGAATCACGTTAAGAGACCTTGTGAATGCTATTCCGTACTATGCCGAAAAAGCAGGACTTTTGACCATCGAAAAAACAAATAAAAAAAATATCTTTAACGGTAGAGTGCTTGAGATAGAAGGGTTGCCGACTCTAAAAGTGGAGCAGGCGTTCGAGCTCTCCGATGCATCTGCCGAGAGAAGTGCAGCCGCTTGTACGGTTCGCCTAGACAAAGAGCCTGTAATAGAATATCTAAAATCGAACATCACTCTTATAGAGGCGATGATAGAGGCCAGATATGAAGATAAAGCGACGCTTCAAAGAAGAGCCGACAAAATGAAAGAATGGCTCAAAAATCCTACTCTGATGGAGCCGGACGCTGATGCAGAGTATGCGGCGGTAATCGAAATAGATCTTGACAATCTAAAAGAGCCGCTAATAGCTTGTCCGAACGACCCTGACTTCGTAAGACCGCTTAGCGAAGTGGCTGGGGATGCAATACAAGAGGTATTCCTAGGCTCTTGTATGACAAATATAGGTCACTACAGGGCTGCCGGCGAGGTTATGAGGGGTGAGGGTAAAATAGCCGTCAATACGTTTTGGATAGTCCCTCCGACCAAAATGGATGAAAAACAGCTGATGAACGAGGGTTATTACGAAGTATACAAAGCTATCGGCGCAAGGACGGAAGTCCCTGGATGCTCCCTATGTATGGGCAATCAAGCACAAGCGGCGGAAGGCACTACAGTGTTTTCTACCTCAACTAGAAACTTCGACAATAGGCTTGGCAAAAATACAAGAGTTTATTTAGGTAGTGCGGAGCTTGCGGCGGTTTGTGCAAAACTAGGAAAAATACCAACGGTAGAAGAGTATATGAGTGTTGTGCCTGCCGCAATCAAAGGCAAGGAAAATGATATTTACAAATATCTAAACTTCAACGAGATAGAAAACTACAAACTATCCGAAAGATAAGATTTAAAACCCCTCCTTTTACTCCGTCTTGGCTATAATTAAACGCCAAAACGGAGTATAAAGTTGCATAAAATACTACTTTTCATCACAATATTTTTTGTATCATTGAATGCAAACGAGCTTGTCGATGCCCTAAAAGGGATAAAGTCACAAGGGCATAAAGACAAACAAATAATAACTCCAGTAAAACAAAAACCAGTGTGTGCCGGCGAACTAATAGATGCTATAGAAAAAAATAATTTCGCTTTTTTTAAAAGTAAAAAAGGTGAGTTAAAAGCTCTCAATGAGTGTCTTGTTTCAAATGATTTGAGCCCTATGATGATGGCGGCATACGCCGATAGGGGTAGGATTGTGAAGCTGTTTTTGGATGATGGGGTTTCGCCAGATGAGACAAATGCCAGAAATTATACCGCCGCACATTTTGCCGCTTTTTATGGTAATTATGAAGTAATGGATATTTTGATTGCCAGAGGCGCAAACATAAATGCCTTAAACAATGTCGGACAAACACCACTTATGATAGCCGCTTTTTATGGTAACGCCAAAACAGTAAAGCTTCTTGTGTCGAAGGGCGCAGACTCTGCAATAAAGGACAGTGGTGGTCTTGATGCAAAAGAGCTTGCTGAGAAAAAAAATAAAAAAGATGTGTTAAAAATACTCAAATAAACAAAAATCAATCGCATTATTTTAGCATTATTCATAAATTATTTTAATTATTTAACCTTTCGTCGATATGTGTTGTAGCACATACTAATCACGGAGGATGAAGATGGCTGTAAACACAACTGGCGTAGGCTCTGCGGCAAGCGGGGGAGATTATAGCTACGCATATTTGCAATCCGAGCCTAAAATCAAGGAAGATGCAAAAAAACAAGAGACTGAGGTGCAAACTGTAAGTACTGAGTCTAGTACTGCCTCTCAAGTTGCTAGCGACACAAAAAAGAGCGACGAGCTAAAGGCGGACGCTGAGGCTACGACTCTTTATGAAGAGCAGCAGGATGCCGATAAAAAGGCACAAGAAGAGAAGAAAAAGCAGCAAGAAGAAGAGGCTAGGGCGGAGCGTGTAAAAGAGCTTAGCGATGAGCTAAACAAAAGAATGAATAGCTTTAGTGACAATATAAAATTTGGCATAAATGATAAGTCAAATTCTATAGTCGTAAGCGTAATTGAACAAAACAATGAGAGAAAGGTAAAAGAGCTCTCAAAAGAGGATGCGGAAAAGCTATTTAAGAGGCTTGATTATGTGCTTGGAGTTTTGTTTGATAGTAAAGGCTAAAGCCTAAAAAGGTCGATGGATTACTCCATCGTACACTTTTTTGTGTCACAGTTTGCTTGGTATGTTTTGCCGTTTAGTGCATCTGTAGCGTATTTCTCACCTAGTTCATAAGCTTTTATATTAATATCGTGAACTTTTGCTGGAACCTTGGAAAGCATTACCTCTTTTAGAGCCTCTTTATCTATCGCTTTCATGAATGTATTTGCGATGGCAAGTGCTATAACCGACTGCGTGATTACATTTCCTACTTCCTCTTTTGCTATCGTGATAATAGGTATCTCGACGATGTTCCATTTCTTTCTATCTTCATCTGTAGGTTTTACAAGATTTGGCTCAACTACTATCGTGCCGCCGTCTGATACGCCATTTTTAAATAAGTTGTAGCTCACCTGTGCGACGGAGAGCATAAAATCTATCTCTCCATCGTTTGCGTACGGATAAAATATCTCTTCATCATCAAGCGTAATGTCAACGACGGTAGGCCCACCTCTAACTTGGGAGGTATAAGTCGCTGTTTTGAGGCCGTAGCCACCTGTCTTTATTTTTGCCGCAGCAAAAATTTCACCCGCAAGAAGTACGCCTTGACCGCCTACGCCCGTAAATCTCATCAGTGTTCTAGCCATTTTGCGCCCCCTTATATCTTTTTCTCAAAGTCATCTTGGGTAAGAGCTTTTCTCTTGCCTTGATGGACTGCGATTATCTCTTTGTACATTTCGCAGTACTCTTTTGCGCTCTCATCTTGCTTTAGGATGCCTGTTGCAAAAGTGTTCATCTGCTCTGCCGGCTCAAGTTTCTCCCATTTTGTTTTGGAAGCTGTTATTGAGTCTATCCACTCTAGGTTTTTCATAGCCGAATCCATCTTGTTTTTTCTGCCTAGATTGATGTGGCAGTTTGAGAAAACGTCAAAGAAGCTAAACCCTTTGTGCTGAAAGCCTTTGATTAGTGTTTTTTCTAGTTTTTTTGGATCAAGTACGGTCTCTCTAGCTACAAACGATGCACCAGCCGCCTCCGCAAGCTTGCAAGCGTCAAACGTCGGGTCTATATTTCCGGCCGTTTGGCTAACGGTCCACATACCCTGAGGTGTTGTAGGTGATGTTTGAGAGTTTGTAAGACCGTAAATAAAGTTGTTAATCACGATAAAATTCAGGTCTATATTTCTTCTGGCGCCGTGAATAGTATGATTACCGCCTATCGCCAGAGCATCCCCATCGCCGGCCACTACGATGACGTGTTTGTCTGGGTTTGCCAACTTGACGCCAGTAGCAAAAGCAACAGTTCTTCCGTGCGTCGTATGTATGGTGTTGCAGTTGATGTATGAGCTAAATCTCCCTGAGCAACCGATGCCTGATACCACGCACACGTCGTCCATATTCCAGCCGCAAGCCTCTATGGCCCTAATAACCGCTTTTAGTATTACGCCATCACCGCACCCCCAACACCAAAGTGTCGGCATCTTCTCTAATCTTAGATATTCATCATAATTAAACGCCATGATTACATCCCCTTCACTTTTTCTACTATTTCGTATGGAGAGATAGCTCTACCGTTTACCTTATATAGGCCGTCTATGTCTAGTCTGCCAGATACCCTCTCTACCTCTTCGGTATATTGTCTGATATTTAGCTCAACGCAAAGCACTTTTTTTACTTTATCCGTAAAATGTCTAATTCTATTTGCAGGACTAGGCCACAGAGTGATAGGTCTGAATAGTCCGGCCTTGATACCGTCGCGTCTTAAGTGTCTTATAGCTTCTTTTGCGGCTAGGGATACAGAGCCGTAAGCGATGATTAATACATCGTTTTCTTCCAAGTCATCACACATAAACTCTTCGTTGAGTTCAAGCTCGTCCGTATGCATCATTACCTTGTCTTCGAGCCTTTGAATTAGCTTTCGGCAAGTTTCTATCTCCTCTGTCGGGAAGCCTTTCGCATCATGGTGAAGTCCCGTGAAATGGTATCTATATCCTTTAAACATAGGATTTAATACCGCAGGCTCATCTGCCTCGACACCGTAAGGTCTGTAGTCGGCTGGAGCACCAGTGAACTCTTTTCGAGGCTTAATGCCAGCTTTTACCTCTTCTACCGTAGGAACCATTGCTTTGCCGTGCATGTGCCCTAATGTCTCGTCCGTTAGTACGATTACAGGCTGCATAAATCTGTCAGCAAGATTGAAGGCTCTCACGACTTCCGTATAGCATTCCGCTAGATTACCGGCACAAAGAGTGATTGAGCGGTAGTCACCGTGTGATGGATTTTTGGATTGTCTGACGTCGCCTTGCGATACCCTTGTCGGAAGACCAGTTGATGGACCACCTCTCATGACATCTACTAGCACCAAGGGCACTTCAGCCATCTGCGCAAGACCCAGATTTTCGGCTTTTAGCGATACGCCCGGGCCAGATGTGGCCGTCATTGAGCGTACCCCGCACATTGCGGCACCTATTGCCGCGGCTATACCACCTATTTCATCTTCCATCTGAATGCAAGTTCCGCCTACTTCTGGAAGAAGATCGGAGATAGTGTGCATAATTTCGCTTGATGGCGTAATAGGGTAACCGCCAAAAAACATACATCCGGCATCGACGGCAGCTTGCGCCGCTAGATCATTGCCTGTTGATATTATCTCTCTAGTTGCCATTGATTTCTCCTTACCCAACGCTTCTGTATTTATTTTTTACTATTGCTTCTTGTCTCGCTCTTGCGTCTTCTGTTAGTTTTGCAAATTTGAACTCTTCTTTTGTTGATACGCTTATCGCAAAGTCAGGGCAACTAAGCTCACAGTCGGTGCAACCGATACAGCTTTCCGGATGGAGTACTTTTACCATTGCGCCGAGTGTGCTGGTAGGGTCTGGAACCATTGCTAGAACTCCTGCTGGGCACACAGATACGCATACATCGCAGGCTTTACATCTTTTTTCATCGACCCATACAGGGGTATTTGATGGAGCTGTTAAAACACCCATTATTCTCTCCTTTTTACTTAGTTAAAGCTTGCTTTTACGGTTTTGCCGATATCGGCAGGCGAGCGAACTACTTTTACACCGGCCGCTTCGAGGGCTGCCATTTTTTCAGCCGCAGTACCTGCACCGCCAGATATGATAGCTCCCGCATGGCCCATTCTTTTTCCGGCAGGCGCACTTTGCCCTGCGATAAAGGCTGTTACAGGTTTTGTGACATGCTCTTTTATGTATTTTGCCGCTTGTATCTCAAGGTCGCCGCCGATTTCGCCTATCATTGCTATCGCTTTCGTCTCAGGGTCGTTTTGGAACATCTCAAGAAGCTCTATGTAGCTAAGCCCAATTATCGGGTCACCGCCGATACCGACTGCTGTTGATATACCTAGACCTTCGTTTACTATCTGGTTTGACGCTTCATAAGTGAGCGTGCCTGATTTTGAGATAAGGCCGACGTTTCCTTTTTTGAAAATCATCCCCGGCATAATCCCGATTTTTGCCTCTTCGGGGGTAATAATCCCTGGGCAGTTAGGGCCTATTAGCTTTGCCCCTTTTTTTGTCGCATAAGGCTTGGCTATCATCATGTCTTTGACCGGAGTCCCCTCCGTGATGGTTACGATTAGCTTGATACCTGCCTCTGCCGCTTCCATTATGGCATCAGCCACAAACATAGGAGGAACAAATATCAACGATACATCCGCTCTCGTGGCTTCTACGGCGTCTTTTACTGTATTAAATACTGGTCTGTCAAGGTGTATTTGCCCGCCTTTACCAGGGGTGACGCCGCCTACAATATTTGTGCCGTACTCGATGCACTGGGTAGCGTGGAATGTACCTTCTTTGCCTGTAAATCCTTGAACTATTATTTTTGAATTTTTACCGACTAGTATTGCCATAATTAAAACTCTCCTTTTGCCGCAAGTACCGCTTTTTTAGCCCCGTCGGCTAGGCTTTCCGCTGCTATTAGATTTGCTATGTTTGAATTTTTAAGTATCTCTTTTGCCTCAAGAGCATTTGTTCCATCCAGTCTTACAACCACCGGAACGCTTACGTTTGTTAGCTTCGTCGCCTCTATGATTCCGTTTGCGACCCTATCGCATCTTACGATGCCGCCAAAGATGTTTACGAATATCGCTTTGACATTTTTGTCTTTTAGGATTATTTCAAAACCTTTTGCGACAGTTTCAGCAGATGCGCCACCGCCTACGTCAAGGAAGTTTGCTGGCTCTCCGCCTTCGTGCTTGATGATGTCCATGGTTCCCATCGCAAGTCCAGCGCCGTTTACCATGCAGCCGACGTTGCCGTCTAGCTTTACGTAGCTGAGACCATATCTTGACGCCTCTATTTCCGTCGGCTCTTCTTCGCTAAGGTCCCTTAGTCCCTCTAGCTCGTGGTGTCTAGGTAGTGCATTGTCGTCAAAACCCATCTTTGCGTCAAGCGCTAGGAATTTGCCGTCTTCCGTTAGGATTAGCGGATTTATTTCCACGAGGCTTGCCTCTTTTTTGACGTAGCAGTCATGAAGAGCTTTTACAAACTTAATAAACTCAGGTATCTGTTCTGTTGCAAGACCTAGCTTAAAGGCAAGTTCTCTGCCATGAAAACCTTGAAAACCTATTGCAGGATCGATTGCCACTTTGATGATTTTCTCAGGGTTGTTATGCGCCACCTCTTCGATTTCCATGCCACCCTCAGTTGAGGCCATCATCACATTTTGCTCTTTGCTTCTATCGAGAGTCATACCGAGGTAGTACTCTTTTTTGATTTTTGCACCCTCTTCGATATATACTTTTTGTACTAGCTTGCCCTCAGGCCCAGTCTGGTGTGTGACAAGTGTCATACCGAGAATTTGTTTTGTTAACTCTTCGACTTCAAGGGTAGATTTTGCGATTTTTACGCCGCCGCCTTTACCTCTGCCGCCGGCGTGGATTTGGGCTTTGACGACCCATACCGAGCCGCCCAGTTCTTGTGCGGCTTCTCTAGCGTCTTTCGGGTTTGATACGACTACGCCTTTGAGTACGGGAACGCCGAACTCTTTGAAGATAGCCTTGGCTTGATATTCATGTATATTCATCTTTTATCTATCCTTTGCCTAAAGTTAATTTAATTTTTGTTTGTCATTGCGAGAGGAACCACCCACTCATCAAATTGTTCAGGCGTTACAAGCCCTAGCTTTACGGCTTCCTCTTTGAGTGTAGAGCCGTTTTTGTGTGCTGTTTTGGCTATTTTTGCCGCATTTTCATACCCGATATGTGGGTTTAGAGCTGTCACTAGCATTAGCGAATCGTTCAAGTATGTCGTGATTTTATCCACATTTGGCTCAATGCCTACGGCGCAATTATCGGCGAAGCTTACCATCGAATCGGATAACAATTTAACAGACTGAAGGACGTTATATATAATGACCGGCTTAAACACGTTTAGCTCAAAATTTCCTTGAGACGCCGCAAAACCAACTGCCGCATCATTACCCATCACCTGACAGGCCACCATTGTTATAGCCTCTGACTGTGTTGGGTTTACTTTGCCTGGCATTATCGAACTTCCTGGTTCGTTTTCAGGGATCGTGAGCTCACCTAGCCCGCATCTAGGGCCTGATGCTAGCCATCTGACGTCATTTGCTATTTTCATCAGGTTTGCCGCTAGGCCTTTGAGCGCTCCGTGCAAAGAGGTGAGGGCATCGTGACTTGTAAGGGCATGAAATTTATTCGGTGCGCTCACAAATCTTTTACCTGTTATTTCACTGATTCTTTTTGCCGCAGTCTCAGATAGTTTTGGATGAGCATTTAATCCCGTACCTACCGCCGTACCACCTATTGCAAGTTCTCTTACAAACTCCAATGTGACTTTTATTTGCGCCTCAGAGTTTTCAAGCATCGCCACGTATCCACTAAACTCTTGCCCAAGCGTCAGGGGCGTAGCGTCTTGCAGATGCGTTCTACCTATTTTTACGATATTGTCAAACGCCGCCATCTTTTCAGCCAGTACTTTTTTGAGATGATTTAGCGACAAAAGGAGAGTATTTTCGACCTCTACGACAGTCGCTATGTGCATCGCCGTAGGGAATGTATCATTTGAGCTTTGGCTCATATTTACATGGTCGTTTGGGTGTATCGTTTTTTCTTTTGTGAAGTCTAGCCCCATATTTTGCATTGCTCTATGGGCAATGACTTCATTCATATTCATATTTGTCTGTGTGCCGCTACCTGTTTGCCAGATAGAAAGAGGGAAAGCGCCTTCAAGCTTGCCTTCCATAATTTCGTCGCAAGCTTTTACTATAGCGTCTTTTTTTGTCTCGTCCATCTTGCCTAGCTCATGGTTGGTAAGAGCAAGAGCTTTTTTGAGTACCGCAAATGCACTGATTAGCTCAAAAGGCATTTTTTCGATACCGATTTTGAAGTTCTCAAGACTTCTTTGGGTTTGCGCACCCCAGATTGCGTCCTGCGGCACTTTTACTTCACCCATTGTGTCTTTTTCTATTCTGTATTGCATTTTATAGCCCTTTGAAAAAGTCTGATTGTTCTAGTTTGTCAACAAGGCTTTGTACGCTTGCTACCGAGCGACCGAATGCCTCTTTCTCGTCAGGTTTTAGATTTACCTCTATGACTTTTTCAGCCCCCTTTGCACCGATTTTGACCGGTACTCCGCTAACGATATTGTTGTAGCCATACTCACCCTCTAGCATCACGGCGCAAGAGTGGATTTGTCTAGTATCTCTCATGATGGCTTCCACCATGATTGCAGTTGATTTGGCTGGAGCATAATAAGCCGAGCCTGTTTGGAGTAGCTCTACTATCTCAGCACCACCGTGTCTTGTATGGTCTACTATTTCATCTATCTCTTCTGGCGTAAGTAAATCGAACAAACCGACACCTGCAACGGTAGAATATCTAGGCAGTGGCACCATATCATCGCCATGTCCGCCCATTACCGAAGCTCTTATCTGTCCTGCGCCGTACCCCAACTTTTCTTGGATGAAGCTAGCCATTCTAGCGGCATCCAATATTCCAGCCATTCCTATTACTTTGTTTCTATCGAAGCCAGTTGTTCTAAGAGCCGTATAAACCATAGCGTCAAGCGGGTTTGAGACCACTATTATGATTGCATTTGGGGCGTGTTTTTTGATGTCTAGCGATATGTTTTTCATAATTTCCGCATTAATCATCAGTAGGTCATCCCTGCTCATACCCGGTTTTCTAGGGCTTCCGGCGGTTACGACTACTATGTCGCTGCCCGCTATATCCTCTACGTTTACTGCAGCTCTGACGACAGCATGGCTTCTGGCTGCTTGTGCCGCCTGACTCATATCGAGCGCTCTACCTTTTGCAACCTCTATTTTGTTGTCTCTCATCCATATTTCATGGCATACGCCGTTCATGGCCAGAATAAATGCGATTGTGGAACCTACATTACCGGCTCCGATGATAGTTACTTTTCTGCCTTCCATTTGTTGACGCCTTTTAAAAAATTTATAGTTTATTTTTTGGTCTAAAGTTGCCAAACTCTACACGAAAAAACTCTGTCGCCGCCCTGTAAAAGAGCGGCGTTATATTACTTGATGTTGTCTATGATAGCGTTTAGCGTAGCCGATGGTCTCATAGCTGTACTTGCTTTTGCAAAGTCAGGTCTGAAGTAACCGCCTACATCTTGCGGTTTACCCTGTGCCCCGATTAGCTCCGAATTTATTTTTTCTTCGTTTGCTTTTAAATTAGCATATACTTTTGAGAAATTAGCTTTCAAATCACCGTCTTTATCTTGCGCCGCAAGAGCTTCAGCCCAGTACATAGCAAGATAGAAGTGGCTTCCTCTGTTGTCTATCTCACCCACTTTTCTAGCTGGGGATTTGTTCTCATCCAGGAATTTGCCGTTTGCTACGTCTAGCGTTTCAGCCAAGACTGCCGCTTTTTTATTTCCAAACGTATTTGCAAGGTGCTCTAGTGAAACTTGAAGAGCCAGAAACTCACCCAGTGAATCCCATCTGAGGTAACCCTCTTCGGCAAACTGTTGAACGTGCTTAGGAGCAGAACCACCTGCGCCGGTTTCGAATAGACCGCCGCCCTCAAGTAGTGGAACTATTGATAGCATTTTTGCCGACGTTCCAAGCTCAAGGATTGGGAATAGATCTGTCAGGTAGTCTCTTAGAACGTTACCCGTTGCGGAGATTGTATCCTCTCCACGTCTTATTCTCTCAAGGCTGTATGCCATAGCTTTTTCCGGAGCTAGAATTTCGATTGTCAGACCGTTTGTATCGTGTTCTGGTAGATATTTTTTCACTTTTGCTATTATCTCGGCATCATGCGCCCTTTTCTCATCTAGCCAGAATACAACCGGAGTGTTTGAAAGTCTGCTTCTCGTAACAGCTAGTTTCACCCAGTCTTTTATCGCAACGTCTTTTGTTCGTGACATTCTCCAGATATCACCAGCTTCAACTTCGTGAGTCATGAGCACGTTACCGTTTCCATCAACTACTTTTACTGTACCGTCAGCAGGAATTTCGAATGTTGTCGGGTGAGAGCCGTACTCTTCAGCTTTTTGCGCCATAAGACCTACGTTTGGTACCGTGCCCATAGTTGTTACGTCAAGTTTCCCTTTAGCTCTTACGTCATCCATAATTTCAGCATACATCGTGGCGTAGCATCTATCAGGAATTACAGCTAGACAATCTTGTACTTTACCCTCAGAGTTCCACATTTTGCCGCCATCTCTAACGACAACAGGCATAGAGGCATCTATAATTACGTCGTTTGGAACGTGTAGATTTGTGATGCCTTTATCCGAGTCAACCATTGCGATAGATGGCCTTTTTGAGTATACAGCCATAATGTCGGCTTCGATTTGTGCTTTTTTATCGGCTGGGAGAGCGGCTATTTTTGCGTACACATCTCCAAGACCGTTTTTGACGTTTACGCCTAGCTCTTTGAAAGTAGCAGCGTGTTTTTCGAACACATCTCTGTAAAACACCGTCACAAAATGGCCGAACATAATAGGATCTGAGACCTTCATCATTGTAGCTTTAAGGTGTACGGAATATAAAAGTCCATCGGTCGCCGCTACCCCTATCGATTTTTCAATAAATGATCTGAGAGCTTTTGCGCTCATGAATGTGCCGTCTAGCACTTCGCCGTCAGATGATTTTAAGCCGTCTTTTAGCGTGATGGTCCCACCTGATTTGCAAGCAAGTTCTATTTTGAACGTACCGCCTTTTTCTACGCATACGCTTTTTTCATTGCCGTAAAAATCTCCTGAATCCATGTGCATAACTCTAGATTTTGAACCCTCTGAGAAATCTCTTAGTTTGTGTGGGTTTTTTCTAGCGTAGTTTTTGACTGACGCCGCACATCTTCTATCGGAGTTACCCTCTCTAAGAACTGGATTTACCGCAGAGCCTAGGCATTTTGAGTAGGCTTCCGCTATTTTTTTCTCCTCGTCAGTGCTAGGATTTTCGGGGAACTCAGGAAGCGGGTAACCTTTTGCTTGAAGCTCTTTAATCGTCGCTTTTAATTGCGGTACTGATGCCGAAATGTTTGGAAGCTTGATGATATTTGCCTCTTTTTTTAGCGTTAGTTCGCCAAGTTCGCTTAGATAATCAGGAATTCTTTTGCTCTCAGGCAGCCACTCCGCCATATTGGCTATAACTCTGCCAGATAGCGATATGTCTCTAGTCTCTACCGCTACGCCCGCCGCATTTGTAAAAGCGTTTACGATTGGTAACAATGAGTATGTAGCAAGCGCTGGAGCCTCGTCTATTTCAGTCCAAATAATCTTTGATGTTGACATGGTTAGAATCCTTCTTAAGTTTCTTTACGAGTATAATAGTAACAATTTTTCCAACAATAGAGTTTAATCTACTGCAAAAAATATCCAAAAGATGCCAAAAACATTTTATCTGTTACTTTTTTTCACATCATTAATGTTTGATTTGTGCTCTGTGTAACTATTTGAAAAGTTATGATGCCCCTCTTTGTTTTTCATAAAGTACAAATAATCGGTACTCGCAGGACTAAAAGCCGCCCTGATGGCATCTTTTGACGGATTGCACACCGGATATTCCGGTAGCCCTTTATTTTTGTATGTGTTGTAACTACTGTCATCTTCTCTTATTCTCTGCGGTGTTACTTTTTGATGACTGTAGACACCATAGTTGAGCGTGCCGTCCATTTGTAACGGCATATTTATCTTAAGACGGTTGTAGACGACTGAGGCTACGAGAGGCATTTCGTCTTTGCTTGCCGCCTCCTTTTCCACTACGGAGGCTATTATGAGTTTTTTCTCAAACTCCGCTTCGCTTGCGCCAAACTCTTTTTGGAGTTCGGCAAATCTCTTTTTGGAAAAAGCAAAAATATACTCCATGATTTTTGTCTCATCCGAACCTAACGGCAGAGTGTATGTCTCAGGGAGTAGCTCACCTTCCGGAGATGACGTTTTTGTATAATAGGCCGCTTTTAGCTTGTCAACATCAAGAGACTCTTTTTTTGCCAAGTTTCTCAAAAACATCTCCGTCGTCTCCCCTGGTATTAGGGTGATAGTCATGTTTTTTTGTTTTCCTTTGGCTATCGCTTTTAGCAGTTCCAGTCTGGTTGTGGCTCCATCCAGCGAAATATCGCCGCTTTTTGCGCCACCGAGTATCGAAAGAGCTATCCTATCGACGAAATTTACGTCCACACCCATTTTTTTTAGTGTCTCTATGGCGTTTTGGTTTGAGCCTTTTTCTATTTTTATCGATGAGGGTGCATTGATTTGTTCTGTTAGGTGGGAATACATATAAGTAGGCACGGTTATTGCGAGTGCGAGGACGGCAAGAAGCGTATTCATTATGCTTTTTAAGAGTAAGTATTTAAAATTCATAGTTAGATTTTATTATAGGGCGTATTTAAAGAGGTTTAAATGGAACAAAACGAACTCATACCTGGACTGGCCGGAGTAGCGGCCGCAAAATCTGAAGTTAGCTTGATAGATGGAGAAGCTGGACGGCTGGAATACAGAGGGATAGATATACTGGAGCTTACCGAGTATTCAAACTTTCTGGAGACGGCGTTTATGCTTATCTATGGCGAGCTTCCAAATGCGATGGAGCTCAAAAAGTGGAATGAGACTATAGTCCGCCGCCAAAAGCTAAAGTTTCGTATCGTGGATATTATGAAAAATCTACCGGATTCGACACATCCGATGAGCGTACTGCAAGCGATGATAGCTATACTCGGTGCTTTTTATACCGATACGAACTATTCCGAGGACTTTGAGTACGACACTATCACGAGACTAATAGCCAAAATGCCTGTCGTTATGGCGAATTGGGTTCGAATGAGAAGAGGAGACGAGCCGATACGAGCCAGAGAGGAGCTAAGCTTTAGCGAGAATATACTACTTATGTTTAGCGGCAAAGTACCGGATGCCGAAATAGCAAAAATACTAGACAAGTGTCTCATATTGCACGCCGAACACACTATGAATGCCTCAACGTTTGCTACTCTTGTAGTTGGCTCTACGCTTACGGACCCTTATAAGGTCATATCGGCGGCACTTGGCTCTTTGTCGGGTCCACTGCATGGCGGGGCAAACGAAGAGGTCGTCAAAATGCTGATAGAGATAGGCGAGCCAAAAAACGCAAAAGCGTATGTCGCTAAAAAGCTAAAAAACAAAGAAAAAATAATGGGCTTCGGGCATAGGGTCTACAAAACGTATGACCCGAGAGCTGTGGAGCTGGAAAAACTACTAAAAAGAGTAGTTGAGATAAAAGGGGAGAGTAGACTATACAAAGTCGCAAAAGAGGTTGAAAAACACGCTCTTGAGCACCTAAAACAAAAAGGGGTGTATCCAAACGTCGATTTTTACTCTGGATGTATATATCATCTTCTTGGTATTCCAACAGAGTTTTTTACCTCGGTATTTGGCGTAGCGAGGACTGCGGGCTGGCTGGCGCATTGGAGGGAGTATAAGGCCGACAACAAGCTCTTCCGCCCAGTGCAAGTTTATACTGGCAAAAGAGGAGAGAAGTATAAGTTTATGGATGAGAGATAGGCTTTTTAGCCGTCTATCTCGATTTTCTTTTGTGTATTTATCACCGCAAGGTATGTAAAAAGCGCAGCAGTACCGCAAAAAGTTATAGTAGCGCCCATTGATATGAGGGCGTTATTTTGGAGAGCGCCGAGTAGTATGGATGATACGGCTGCCATAGAAAACTGTATCGTTCCCAGTAATGCCGATGCGCTCCCCGCATTTGCCCCAAAAGGTGCCATAGCGAGCGCCGTCGCATTGGGGACTATGAAGCCAATAGAAGACATAAAACAAAGCAACGGCAATACAACGCCAAGCACTCCACCAAATCCAAGCACGGCGTTTGATAGCATCGCAAAACCGGAAACGGCAAGCGTAAACAATGGAATAATAATCAGCTTTGACGAGTCTATTTTGCCCACTAGTCTTGCGTTGATTTGAGCTGAAATGACAAATGCTGCGGCGTTGGCGCCAAACAATATGCCGTAATTGGTGACTGACAGATGAAACAAATCGATAAAAACGAACGGCGAAGATGTTATATATGCAAACATCCCAGCCATAGCAAAGCCGCTTGCGAAGGTGTAGCCTATGAAATGTCTATGTTTTAGTAAATGCCCATACTCAAAAATTACGTCTTTTAGGGCTAGTGATTTGAGGCTATTTCGTGGATGGCTCTCTACTAACCATAGTCTTACGCTGATAAGAGATACTGCCCCGAGTACGGCAAGCGTCAAAAATATCGCCTTCCAACCAAAAGAGACTAGAATATAGCCACCGAGTATAGGCGCTAGCATTGGTGCTACGCTAGAGACTAGCATTAGGTATGAATATATTTTTGAAGCGTCGTTTGGGTGATATAGGTCTCTTACTACCGCTCTTGAGATGACCCCGCCGGAGCATGCCCCAAGAGCCTCCAAAAACCTAAAGAAGACAAGCGACTCGACAGATGAAGCAAATGCACAACCGACGGATGCGACTATAAAAACCGTTAATCCTATGTAGAGTGGGAGTTTTCTTCCGTATTTGTCGGACAATGGGCCATAAAATGCCTGTCCAAGCGAAAAACCGACAAAAAAAGACGCTAAAGTCAGCTGAACGGCGCTAGCGGATGCTCCAAAGTAGCGCTCCAATGTTGGCATAGAGGAGAGATACATATCAATAGACAATGGGGCAAAGGCCGACAAAAACCCTAAAATCAGAGTAATTCTCAAGTTTGTAGTTTTTGTCAAGTGTTACTCCACATTTTTTGTGAAATTCTACCTTACCTGCGTTGTCTTAGGTCTTAAATTTTCCTATTTTGATATTCAACTCGCCAGTTAGTTCAGATAGATACTCGCCGGCCGTGGCAATCTCTTGAACACTTCTGGCATTTCTGGCTGAAAATTCGTTTGCAGATTTTAGCTCTAGCGATATTTGTGAGGCAAGCGTTCCTATTTGTTGTAAGTCTTTGAAGTTTGAGTTTGCCGTTAGCGTTATCTCTTTCATTAAAATTAGCGTAGTTTTTATTTTTTCCTCTACGCTTACCGATGTCTCGGACAGTTTTGCGCTATCGTCAGCATTTTTGCCCATCATCTCTGACGATTCCTCGACCCCCTGAGCTATCGTCGTAACCGTCGCATTGATATCTATCAGGCTTTTTTGTGTTTTTTCAGCTAGTTTGCGCACCTCGTCGGCAACAACGGCAAAACCTCTTCCAGCCTCTCCGGCTCTCGCCGCTTCTATTGCCGCATTTAGCGCTAGTAGGTTTGTCTGGTCAGCAATGTCTTGTATGATGTTTAGGATATTGCGTACCTCTGTCGCATGCCCCGTCAGTATGTCCAGTTTTTGAGACAGGGCCGATTGTTCGTTGGAGTTTGTCCTTATGTCTTGTGCCATACTTAGCACGAGATTTACCGCTTTGTTTAGCTCGTCTCCTACCGTCATTATGTTGTTAAGCGATTTTTGGTTGCTGGCTTCGCCGTCTCTTACGGTCGTGTCTATCTCTTCGCCCATTTGCGAGATATGGCTTATTAGGCGTACTTCGTCATCTACTATTCTCCCTATTTGCGCCGCCGTTGCGCTCAGTTCTGCCGAGATTTGCGCATTTTTTGCGGATGACTCTTTTGCGTCGTATATGACTCCCCTAAAATTAAAAAGAAGCTCAAAAAAACAATTTGATATTATCGATATTTCGTCGTTTGAATCCGATTTTTTGTTTAGCGTCAAGTCTTGTTTGGCGGTTATGGATAACATGTCCGTTTTTAGCTCGTCCACTGCCTGAAGAAGGTATCTTATCACCCAGAATACAAGCAAGCCGACAAAGACCGCACCTATCAGATATACCGCCGCCGGAATACTAAGCGACATCAAATATGCGTCTTTTGTGTGTTCATATAGTTTTTGAGATTTTTTCATTTGGAGTGACATTATTTTGTCTATCATCGGAAGCGACGTATCTATGGAGTACGGCATATCGCTCTCAGCATAGTCTAGGAGCGCACTGAAGTCCTTTTTGTCCGCCGCTTCGGCCAGGCTTTTGAGTCCTATGTTGACAGAGTTTAACTCTTTTTGCAGCTCTGCCGTGGTCTCTTGCTCCTCTTTTGATAACTCTAATTTTTTTAGCGAATCAAATCTAGCGGCTATCTTTTTGTTGCTATCTTTTAACTCTTTTGAAAGTAGCGCAAAGTCGCCACGACCCTCTTTTATAGCTAAGACGTTGTTTTTTATGTTGACCTCTAGGTACTCTTTTAGCTGTCTCATATTTTCCGTTGGGGCGATGCTTTCTTGATACATCCTTTCAACGGAGCCGTTTAGCACATATATACCCACATATCCGGCAATCAAAGCGGCAATAGCCAATATTTGAGATACGCTGACAATGAGAAATATCTTTTTTCTGATGGTTAGATTTTTTAACAGCTTCATTGTTCTCTTCCGTGATATTTTTGAGATGTGGACTATAGGACACAAAAATCACAGAACGGTTGCAAAAAGCCGCTTTAAGCAAAAAAATAAGAAAATAAATTAAGGCTATGAAACAAAAGCGGTAACAACCGTGACACACCGTTTTTGTATCATAAAAGTAGTAATTTATAACGGTTGAGCTAGAAAATAATGTCACTAAAAATATCAACTGGCTGGAAAGCCTTTTTTTATCTTTGTATATCTTATGTTGTCGGCGTAATTATTTACGGATATATCTCGTATCTTGACGATAAGCAGGGTATGCAAGAAAACATAGATGCTAGACTCCGTGTTGCGGCCAAGAGTGCTACGCTGATTTTGGGCGATGATTATCACAGTACTATTTTTGAGAATATACCCGCCGCAAAGATGAATTTTGATGCACTTCGCCCGTTCTTGAGCGATTTTGCAAAAAGTCAAAAAGTAAGATATGTCTATACTCTAGTCGTAATGAACGGCAAAATTTATTTTGCTAGTACTAGTGACTCTGACGCTGAAGTAATGGCGGGAACAAATGCAAAATTTATGGAGGAGTATTTAAGCGCCCCAAAAGAGCTTGTTGAGCTTGCTAAAAATGGAATAGAAAAAGAAATTTTTGCTGAATATTCTGATAAATGGGGCTCGTTTCGCTCTGTATTTGTCCTCAAAAAAATGCAAGATGGACACTTGTATATAGCCGGAGCGGACGTCGATAAAAACGAGCTTTTGAATCTTGCGTACGCAAGTACGTTAAATGTCATCAAGACTTCACTTTTTTATCTTTTGTTGGCGCTTCCGGCGATGTTTTTTTATGTTAGAAGCGTCAAAAAAAACAAACACGAAATGATGAGGCATTTTTTTGCGGACTCGCTAACGGGGTTTGGAAATAGATTTGCGCTCATAAAAAAGATAGGAGAGACAAAGCCCTCTGCGCTTATGCTTTTGAATATAGACTCATTTAGAGAGATAAACGACTTTTATGGGCACAAGGCTGGTGATAACGTATTGCGCCAAGTCTCGAATAGGCTCTCGGAATTTATCCAAAAGGGATTTTCAGGTGTCGCTTCCGGTGTTAGTTTGTATAAGCTTCATGCGGATGAGTTTGGGGTGCTTTTTAAAGATAAAATAACAAAAGAGGGGCTTGAATTTGTGGCTGAAATACTGGTTCAGCATGTCTCTTCTATCCCTATAATTGTCGATGGGCATGAGTTAATAGTCAACGCAACAGCTGGTATATCTTTGGCAGATGATAATAGACACATGGAAAGCGGAAAGTACCTGATGACTGCCGCAAATATTGCCCTCAAAGAGGCAAAACTGGCAAAACGCCCATTTATGTTTTATGATGAGTCGATGCACATAGAGCAAAAATACGAACAAAATCTAATTTGGCTTGGTAAGCTAAAAAACGCTTTGGCAGATGACAAAATACTCCCTTATTACCAACCCATACTAGACAACAAAACAGGGAAAATAGTCAAGTATGAATGCCTAGTCAGGCTTATAGACGACGATGGAAAAGTAGTTAGTCCATATTTTTTTCTAGATATAGCAAAAAAAAGCAGGCTGTATCACAAAATCACAAAAATAGTCGTACAAAAAGCGTTTCAAAAGTTTGCGGGTACAAGCTACTCGTTTAGTATCAATTTATCAGTTTTAGATATTTGCGACAAAGAGATGTCGGAGTTTATACTAAGAAAGCTAGCCACAAGCGGGCAGGGGGAGAATGTAATCTTTGAAATCGTCGAGTCGGAGGGAATAGATAGCTATGAAGAGGTTTTTGCTTTTGTGGAAAAAGTAAAAGCATACGGCTCAAAAATATCGATAGACGATTTTGGGGCTGGGTATTCAAATTTTGACCACGTGCTAAGACTAAAACCAAACTACATAAAAATAGACGGCAGTCTAATAAAAAATATTGACGTAGACGAAAATGCACGCATTATTGCAAAGTCGATAGTCGGATTTGCCAACGAGCTTGGGGCAAAGAGCGTAGCAGAATTTGTACATTCGCAAGCCGTATTGGATACTGTCATTGGGCTACGTATAGATTATTCACAAGGGTATCACATATCGGCTCCGGTTGCGGACTTGTTACCAAACTCTCATTTTTCAAAAACAGAAAACCCGCACTCATAAAAAGCCTCTTTTGGATAAAATCACGTTTGGCGCAACGGGTAGTTGCTTTTGGAGACAAAAGAGGAAAGTCCGGGCTGCAATAGGGTAAGGATTTCGTCTAACGGACGGCCGCCGTAAGGCGAGGGAATAGTGCAACAGAAAGTAAACTACCTGTCTTTGATAGGTAAAGGTGAAACGGTGAGGTAAGAGCTCACCCGTCTTTTGGGCAACCAACGGGCGATGTAAACCCAATCCGCAGCAAGAAGAGTATGGTAAAAGCCCTATGTTTTGCTCTTCGCTTGATACCGCTTGGCGACTTGCGGCTTTAGATAAATAACTACCGACTACAGAACTCGGCTTATAGTTGCGCCGCTTTTTTAATATGAGCTTCGATTTTATCGTACTTTTATGGTGGTACTAATTTTTACTAGTACGGCGAAAGGTACGGTCGGGCTATTTTTGCTCAAAGGTAGATGAAGTCTTTTTTGATTGAAAATTTCCGTTGTTTTATTCGATATCTCTCTATAGTCTATAAAATAAACTACCTTCGCGACTTTATCTTTCATAAAAATTTAAGTTAAATACACATAGAATTCTGGTGTTCCAAAAAAAGTAGAAAAGTTTGTGGCATAATTGCGGACACTACCACTATAGTCCGCCCTGAAGTGTAGCTCCGTCCAGCAGGGCGGAGCTTTTTTTTTGCTCGGTTTGAGCGTTTGCATAAGTAAATTAGGGTTGCGGGGTGGTATCTCACTTTAGGAGACAATATGCCCCTAGAACAAATGCTTCTACTTATTATAGTTCTACTTGTCGTTATTATTGCGCTTGTAGCGGTTCTTGTCCTAGACAGAGCGTTCGACCAGTATTAGGTCGAACTAATGCCTCTTCTCGTGTGGTAGCGAGGAGAGTGCCTGAGTGTAAAAACTTGGAGAGGTGTATTACATGATTGCGCCTTTATTTTTTACTCTTCGCTTGATACCGCTATAATCAACCATGCAAAAATCAAACAACTATGACGTAATAGCGCTCGGCGCCGGCGCAGCAGGACTTATGGCGGCTATTGTAGCTGCAAGGCTCGGACAAAGTGTACTACTAATAGAAAAGCTACCTTCGATAGGGGCAAAGCTAAAAGCAACTGGTGGCGGGCGTTGCAATCTTACAAATACACTCTCAAACGATGAATTTATGAGCCGTTTTGGGAAAAATGGGCGGTTTATGTCAGATGCTCTTTTGCGATTTGATAGCTCCGATTTGCGAGAATTTTTTGCCCAGATAGGAGTCGAGACTCATGCGCCAGATGGCTTTAGGGTCTTTCCAATTTCACACGACTCATCTCATATAGTTACAGCACTCCAAAACGAGCTGGATAAGCTAAAAATCGATGTGCTTTATAACGCAAGAGCCGACAAATTGCTAGTGAAAGAAGGCGAGGTGTGCGGCGTTGCGGTACAAGACATTGAGTACTTAGCAAAAAAAGTAGTCATAGCTGTCGGGGGAATGGGTTATCCAAAACTAGGGGCGCACGGCGATGGGTACGCTCTTGCGGAGTCTGTCGGGCACAAGGTGATACCGCCGAGTCCGGCAATGCTTCCGTTACATACGAAAGAGAAGTATTTTGCATCTTGTCGTGCTGACACGATAGCCAAAGCCGAGATAAAAATAGACTTACCGAAAGCAAAAGGGCTAAAGGCTGTTGGCGATTTGATATTTACGAGCGAGGGGATTAGGGGGCCTGTAGTGCTTGATTTTGCTAGAGAGATTACGCCGATACTAGCCACGCTTTCAGAAGTGCCGATACTTATCAGTATGACACAAGGCAAAAACGAGGAGCAAATCAGGACTCATCTAAAAACGCAAACTACGCAAAATCAAAACATTAACGCCTCTGAACTGCTCTCTACGCTATTACCGTTATCTGTGGCAAATGTCCTATGTGATATATCCGAAGTCAATCCGTCTTTACCACTTAGCAAAGCGGATGGAGCAAAAAGAGACAAGCTAATAAAACTTCTTGTTGCGGTCCCGATGATAGTCGTCGGAAGCGAAGGATTTAAGAGCGCCATGATAACTAGAGGCGGGGTGTCTTTAAAAGAGATAAATCCAAAAACGATGGAGAGCAAAGTACTAAAAGGATTGTACTTTTGCGGTGAGGTGATGGACGTAGACGGGCCTTGTGGCGGCTACAATCTGCAATGGTCTTTTTCGAGCGGTTTTGTAGCTGGACATTTATCGTCCTAGCCTACGTCTTTTAGGGAATCTCTTACCTCTAAAAACATATCCAAATTATCAAAAAACAAATCAACGAGACGTGGGTCAAAATGCTCACCTCTCTCACTTTTGAACAGCTCAAGTATTCTATCAAGCTCCCATGCTTTTTTGTAGCATCTATCGCTTCCAAGCGCATCAAATACGTCAGCTATCGCCGTGATGCGACCGTAGATATGTATATCTTCTCCACTTTTGCCGTTTGGGTAGCCTTTGCCGTTGTATTTTTCGTGATGCTCTCCGGCTACTATTGCCGCCGCTTTTATGATTTTCCTTTTTGAGTGCGATAATATCTCTTGTCCTATTTCCGTATGGGTCTTCATAATTTCAAATTCTTCAGGCGTTAGCTTGCCAGGTTTATTAAGGATCGCATCCGGAATTGCTATTTTGCCGATGTCATGCATAGGGGAAGCTATTTCGATAAGTTGCGCCTCGTCTTCTCCAAGTCCTGCTAGTCTTGCAAGGATAGATGAGTATTTTGCCACCCTTTTAACGTGGTTTCCCGTCTCTTTTGAGCGGAACTCCCCAGCCTCTCCCATTGTTGCGACTATCTCTTTTTGTGTCTCTTCTATATCCCTATACAAAAGCGATAGCTCCAAAGTACTAGTCATATAGCCGCCTATCATCTTCATACGACTCATATCTATCGATTTGAATTCGCTTTTTTTGGCTATTTTGTTGACGCATTGGAATACGCCGATTTTTTTGTTTTCGGTGGTTTTGAGCGGTATTGCGATAATGCTTTTTGTTTTGTAGCCAGTTTTTGCATCTGTCTCTTTGTGAAAGCGTGGGTCGTTATACGGGTCGTTAACTATCAGTGATTTTTGCTGCGTAAATACCGCCCCGACTATCCCACTATCTGCAGATATTTCTAGTCTATCTATGCCATGAGCCACTTTTGTCCATAGTATATTTCTATCTTCATCGTATAGCCATAGAGTAGCCCTATCGGCTTTTAATATATCCTTGCCCATATCTGCAAGCAGCGGAAGAAGCCTGTCTTCTTCCGTCTCATCCGCTATTTTTACGGTATAGTCAAATATCGTGTTTATCCGATAGTTTAGGTATATGACGTTTAGGATGCTTGTCGCAAAATTGACCGCAAACGTGACAAGCCTTAGGTCATCATCGGTAAACTCAGTCTCTCCGCCAAATTTATTTAGCACCTGCAATGCGCCGACCGTTTCATCGTTTGGATTTTTTATTGGAACCACAATCGTATTTTTGAGCTCATAGCCGCTCTTTTTCTCTACTTTGTCGTAAAATCTGGAGTCATGATGAGCGTCGTTGCACAAGACCGGTAGCTCATTCATAACAGCGTATCCCGCAAGGCCTTTATCCATCGGGATTGTCTCTATGCCAAGCCCATCAGCCGTGCTTGTCCAAAGTGAAAAGGCCTTATCGTCGCAAAACCAAATCGTAGCCCTCTCAGCTCCCGTCAGTTCTTTGGCAAATTCGCACAACATCCCCTCTAATGCGGAGTAATCTCTTTCGTCAGCAATAAGTTCCGAGTAATGCATGATTGTTTGTAGTGTTGTATTTTGCATTTTTATCTTCTTTTGTGGCGATTAGTGGCCCATCATAACATTTTTTTGATACTTTGTTGTTGTCAAAATGTAAAGCCAAACTCTACCGGATATTTAACATAAAAAATAGAGATTTCTTCTTTTTTCAAAATATCCAAAATAGTGGCACATTTTTGAGCGCTTGCAACCATAATAACTTCAATAGGTTGTTCTGCCAGCTCAAAAAATGAGGATGAGTGCAACTTTTTGTCTCGTCCGTATCCTTGTTTTGCATCGATTACGGTTACGCCGTCTATTTGTAGCTTTCTGGCTTCGTCGATTAGCCATTCGCTAATTAGTTTGCCGCCATACGTTCTGCTTGCGATTGTTGAAAAAATAAGTCTACACCCTTCCAAGGCATCCCCCCTTTAATGAAAAAGATTTGATATTAACGCAAAACTAGCAATGCCAAGCGCAGTCATAAAAAGAGAGCCGCCGACGTGAGATAATAACCCGATGAGTAGCGAGCTATATTTTGCCTGCGTGATGAGCATAGTCATCTCTGCCGAAAAAGTAGAAAATGTAGTTAGACCGCCCAAAAAACCAGTGATGATAAACAGTCGCCATTCCGGAGTTATCGAGCTATTTTGAGCAAAAAAAGCTATAAAAAAACCTATCAAATATCCCCCTATGAGGTTTGCGCTTAACGTCCCTAACGGTAGGTTTGGGAATATATGATTGAGTTTTGTGCCAAGAAACCATCTAAGAACCGCCCCGATAGATGCACCAGCCGATATGGCAAAAATTGTCTTTATCATTTAAACTTCTATATAGTCGAGATCTTTGTGAAATGTCTCTTCAAGCTTCCAAAGTGCCAAAAGACCTACAGCAAACACGATAACCCCTACGATGCTAGCCGCAAAGATAACCCCGCCGTAAGG
This sequence comes from Campylobacterales bacterium, assembly GCA_041915365.1. Classification (GTDB taxonomy): domain Bacteria; phylum Campylobacterota; class Campylobacteria; order Campylobacterales; family UBA6016; genus UBA6016. The sequence goes on from JAYSBP010000007.1 coordinate 68,082, forward strand.
CTTTAAGGCCAAAAAGCCAAGCGACATAGGAACTAGCATACCACGAACGAAGTTTGGCACTGTGGAGGCTACGGTAGAGCGGATATTTGTACCAAATTGCTCTGCCGCAACTGTGATAAAAAGCGCCCAATATCCGCAAGCTAGACCTATACCAAAACATATAGCGTAAAATAGCGTTGACGATACGCCAAAGACGCTGAGATACAGCACACTCAAAAATAAAGCGGCGCTCATAAAAATAAACATAACCTTTCGTCTACTCTGTGCCCTTTGGCTCATATATCCGCTCGCAAAGTCACCGAGTGTGAGGCCTATGTAACAGAGCATAACGGCGTGTCCTGCGTTTACAACACCTTTTACGCCAAGCTCTTTTGCAAATTCAGGAGAGAAAAGCACCAAAATTCCGACGCAAAACCAAAGTGGCAGGCCTATCAAAATTGACTTTGCGTATTTGTGGAAAAGCTCTTTTTTTGTGAATAGGTCAAAAAAAGCGCCACGTTTTACGTTTTGGTGTTTTAATGTTTTAAACATCTCCGATTCCATAAGTCCAACTCTGAGAAGTAACAAGGCAAAACCTAATACGCCGCCTATGATGTACGCCGTTCGCCAATCAAAGCTTTGAGCGATAAAATTTGCGGCTATAGCACCCGTGACGCCGACGGAGGCTATTATCATTGTTCCATACCCTCTAATAGCTTTTGGCAGTAGCTCTGCAACTAGAGTCACACCGGCTCCGAGCTCTCCGGCAAGACCGATACCAGCTATAAATCTAAGAGTCATATAGCTTCCAACGTCTTGGACAAAGCCATTTAATAAGTTTGCGGTTGAATAAAGAATGATTGAGCCAAGTAGTACCGACATCCTCCCTTTTTTGTCGCCCAAAATGCCCCATAAGATACCGCCTAGCAGCATTCCAGCCATCTGCATATTTAGTATTTGTGCGCCAGTATCTGTTATTTGAGAAGGAGAGAGGCCAAGCTCTTTTAGACTTGAGACTCTGACGATTCCAAAAAGTATTAAATCGTAAATATCTACGAAATAACCGAGGGCTGCAACAATAACAGGCATTGAGAAAAGAAGCTTGAAATTATTTTGAGTATTGGACATAACGCAAAGTTTCCGTGTGAAGATTTGTTATATTTTATCAAAAAAACGGCTCAAAATTTGCTTTTGACCCACTAAAGCGGCTAAAATAAAGGCCGTCTTTTCCGATTTATACAAAATTTTGACTTTGAGGACAACTGCCTATGCTGAAAAAAACCCTACTAACCGCCGTCTGCCTCGCATCATTTTGTTATGCCGATAATTTTATTATCGATTCCATTCAACAAGGCGGTGGCGAGAAAAAACAATCCGCTCATCAAGAGTCTGAACAGGTAGCAGAACATCCGCAAGAGAAGCTCCCGCAAAGAATCGTGGTTGAGGATATTAACCCATCAAGCGAACTAGGACAACTAGTCGGTACGATGCTAAAAAATGAGCAAAAAAAGGCTGTCGTTGCGGCAAAGCCGAAACCAAAACCGGTAGCTAAGAAAAAAACGACAAAGAAAAAAACTGCCGCTAAGAAAAAAGTAGCTAAAAAATCAGTCGCTAAAAAAGATGTAGTGATGGAGATAAAAAGCGAAGAAGCTTCAAAAGTTGATGAAAATCAAAAGAAAGAGGCGGAACATAACGAAAATAATTCGAGCTTGAAAAAAGTTTCAAGCTCGAGCGCATGTGATTAAGCCTCTATTTTAAAAGCTCCAATCCCCTCTTTTTGAATGCGGCTACACTTACGGCCGCCATTACGCCAAGTGAGATATATACAAAGCTAGGAACCGGAATAGGGTCGCCTTGCGCATAAGAGTGTAGTCCTGACAGGTAGAAGTTTACCCCGAAATAAGTCATTACTATAGTGCAAAATGCAAACATAGACAAAATTGAGAGAGCATATATCGAGCCCATTTTTGGGATGTATTTTGAGTGGACTACGATTGTGTAGATAAGTATCGATACAAGCGCCCAAGTCTCTTTCGGGTCCCAACCCCAGTATCTTCCCCAGCTCTCATTTGCCCATACGCCACCCAGGAAGTTACCGATAGTTAGCATAAACAATCCAACCATTAGCGTCATTTCGTTGATTACGGCTAGTTCTCTGATTTTTCTGTCTATCAGCGGCTTTGTCTCATCTCTTAGCGTGAAGAGTATCAAGCTAACAAAACCAATTAGCGCCCCAAGTCCCAAAAAGCCGTAGCTTGCGGTAATCATGGAGACGTGTATAGTTAGCCAATATGATTTTAGGACAGGGACTATATTTGTTATTTGCGGGTCCATCCAGCTAAGGTGTGCAACAAACAATACTACGCCAGCAAGAATAGATGTTAGCGCTAATGTTATCGATGATTTTTTGGTGAACAATATACCGGCTAGAACAGTCGCCCACGCTATGTATGTCATAGACTCAAAACCGTCAGACCAAGGCGCATGGCCAGATATATACCATCTGGCTAGGAGATTTATCGTGTGTAGACCAAAGGCCGTACTTAAAACTACAAGAGATATTTTTGTGGCGATAGATACCGCTTTTGATTCTTTGGAGAGTGAGAAAAACTCCGCAAACAAGAGTAGGGCACCGACTATCAAATATACGAAGATAAGGTTTTTGAAAACATTTAGTTTGTTGTACAAAAGCTCAATGTCTATTTTTGTTTGGCTAGGCATTACCGCCGCACCGTTTTTTGCTTGCATTGCTTTTATTTTTGCTATTTCGGCTATTGCGGCCGCTGCCTTGCTCTGGTCTTTTGACGCCCCAGTAGCACTCGCAAATAACGCCCCAAGAACATCTTTTACCGCATTGTCGCCGCCCATTACCGCTGTAGCAGGGTCTAGCCACATATTATTCGGGTCGTTTGGTTTTGGGAATATTTTGAGTAGCTTCCCGCCATAAACCATATAGCAGATATTGAGTCTCTCGTCTAGCTTTAGTATCTCTTTGTCTAGCGTTCCTCTCTCTGATGGCTTTTTGCGGTTTGCATCTTCGACATACATATCAAGCTTGTAGCCGCCTTGCCCAGTTGTATCAAAAAAGTCTATAAATGCGGCTTTTTTGTCGGCTTCACCCAGTCCTAGTAGTTTTTTTATCTCAGGGTGCGAGACTTTTACCATTTTGATAAGTTGCCAGCTTTTTGGCTCCAAAAGCATTCCAAACATCACCTCGTCGGCACTCATTCCATCAAAGCTATCGGAGCCTGATACTTTGTCCAAAATCTCCGTTGAAAGAGTGTTTAGCGGTTTTATTCTCCCTTGCGCATCTTGGACTAGCAGAGTACCAAATTCTTTTGCTACTGCTGGATTTATCGCTTTTGCATTTTCTAGTATGTTTGCCGCCTGCGTAGACGTTGCGTTGTCTGTTCCTGCTTGAAGGTTTGGCGTAAAGAATGCAAAAATAGTAGCCATGATAGCTACGGCCGCCGTTTTTTGTATCTCTAGTGTTTTTGATAGTTTTCTAAATCTTCCGTTTTTGTCGAACAAAAGCCACCCCATACCTATCGCCATTATGATGTAGCCAAAATATGTAGGGAGCTTGCCCGGGTCTTTTGATACCGAGAGTATCGTCCCTTTTTCATCCGTATCGTAAGATGATTGGAAAAATCTATAACCGTTTGCGTCTAGTGTGTGGTTCATATAAATCTCATAGTCATAACTTTTTTTATCCTCCGTAACTGTCACGTTACTCTCATACGATGACGGGCTCATTGAACCGGGGTATCTGGAGAGTATAAAGTCGTTTAACTTGATTGATATAGGCAGACTAAGAAGTTTTGAGCCGTAAGATATTGATACGTTCGCATCTCCTAGTGTCATACTGGCCTCTTGTCCTAATGCCTGAGCTTGTCCCATGACGGTTAGAGATTTTGTCTCTTTGCCGTCCGTTATGTCAAATATAAGTGCACTATCGAAGCTTTGCCCTTTCATTTTTGAAGGTGACGGCATTAGCTTGACCGCTCCCGATAAGGTGATATATCTAGGCACAAAGCTTACGCCTTCTATATTAAAGAGCTTGCCCGTTGTTAGTTCGTTGATTTCGTTTTTTGCGTATTTGCCCGATTGTCTATCGGACATCGTCATAAACTCTATGTCTTTGTTTGAAATAAAGTATATTTTTGAGTCTTTAACAAAAAAATTAACGGCAGGCTCATCACCGTTTATTAGGGCGCCGTTCTCTGTTATCTCAAACTTTATCCCATCGGCGGCTACTTTTTCACCGGCCTCAAGGAGCTTTTGAGATGGCGCCATCCCTTCAGCCGCTATCACCAATGAAATCATAGGCTTACCGCCTTTAACTTCTTCTATTTGCTTTACTGCGTTTGGGATAACTTCTTTTAGTTTGGCCGAATATGTTTTGCCGTTATTTTGCACTGCCACGCTAAGTTCTTGTTTGGAGTTTTTTGTCATTACGAAATTCTGCTCTACGCTGTCGCTTTTGCCCTTGGCAATAGCCGTCATCTTCACAAATGGCTCGGTAGATATCATTTGATTTGTGGTCTCGCCCTCTCTGATGTGCATAATCCCCTCATATCCGAAGTATCTAGTGACGCCAGCCCCTATTAGGATAACAATAAAAGATGAGTGCATCAAAAAGCTAGCCATTTTCTCTTTTTTGTATAGCTTTTGCTTGATGATATTCGCCGCTAGACTTACCGCAAGTAGTATCATTACCGCTTCAAACCACTTTGAGTTGTATACGAGCGCTTTTGCCGTCTCGGTACCGTAGTCATTTTCTATAAAAGTAGCGACACCTGATGCGACCGCAAAAATAAGCAGAAGCACCGCCGCAATAGCCATCGATGAGATGATATTAAAAAGCTTGGACATTATGGTTCCTGTGATATGGTTTTGCGAAATTATACAAAAAAAGTCTTGTTTACTATTTTAGTTCGCCCCAGTTTTTTCCGAAGTTCAAAGATGTATTAAGCGGCACTTTGAGGGTTACTACCGACTCCATGATATGTGCCAACTCATTCGCTATATTCTCGGCTACCGATTCCTCTGCCTCAAAGATAAGCTCATCGTGTATTTGTAGTATCATTTTTACAGGTAGATTTTCGGTCTCTATTTTTTTCGATATTTGTAGCATTGCAAGCTTGATTATATCCGCTGCCGAGCCCTGAAATACTGTATTTACAGCCTCACGTAGGTACATAGCTTCATCTCTAGCCCCAGCATTTTTAAAATCAAAAAATCTTTTTCTCCCCATCATAGTCTCGACATATCCAGTCTCTTTTGCCCTCGCTTTTATTGATTCCAAAAAGTTTTTTACCGTAGGGAAAGAGGCAAAGTAGCTATCTATTAGCTCTTTTGCCTCTTTTGTTCCTATTGATAGGCTATCCGCAAGCTTTTGGCTTCCCATACCGTATAGGAGGCCAAAGTTAATTGTTTTTGCTTTGTTTCTGTTTTCTTTTGCGCCGTCCTTGCCAAAAATCTTTTGAGAGGTCTCAAGATGTATATCTCTGCCTTCCAAAAAGGCGTTTACCAGCGTCTCATCTTCGCTAAAATGAGCGAGGAGTCTAAGCTCAATTTGCGAGTAGTCAAGGCCTATAAAGATTTTGTCTCTGCTTGGTATGAAGGCGTATCTTATTTGTCGTCCCGACTCAGTTTTTGTCGGAATATTTTGCAGGTTTGGATTTTTACTGGAGAGTCTACCCGTTGCCGTTCCGGTTTGCAAAAAGCTAGTAAATATTTTGTTTTCGATATTTTTTGCCGACAGCTCAAGGAGCGGCTCAATGTATGTGCTTTTGAGCTTGAACACCTCCCTGTAATCTAGTATTTTTTCTATCACGGGATGCTCACCTATCATTTTTTGCAAGCTCCTCTCGTCCGTACTCAACCCTGTTTTGGTTTTTTTGACCGATTTTAGCCCGAGTCTTTCAAAGAGTATGTCTGATAGTTGTTTTGTGGAATTGATATTAAATTCATACCCGGTTAGCGAAAATATCTCTTGTCTAGCGCTTTCTATCTCTGCTTCGTTTTTGATTTTTAGCTCTTCTAGTTTTTCTCTATCTACTGCTATTCCCTCTTTTTCCATCTGCATAAGTAGCCTCATAAAAGGCATCTCTATCTCTTGAAACTCTTTGTATATGACACTTTCTTGAGTGCTTAGCTTTTTTGAGAGGGCGGCAAAAATCTTGAGGGTAAATACGGCATCCTCTGCGGCATAGCTACAAGCGTCCTCTACTGCCACTTTTGAAAAATCCTCTCCCGTTTTGACGGTCTCTTTAAACTTTATCATTTTGTGTGAAAATAGCTTTTCTGCCATTGCGTCAAGACCTACGGCACTCTCTGGGTTGTCAAGCCAGCTAAGTAGCATTGTGTCCGCAAAAACATCTATTTTTTCATCGACAAACCGCTCTATGACGGCTATATCAAACTTGAGGTTGTGCCCGACTATTTTTCTATGGCAAAGTTCCAGTAATGCTTTTTTTGCCGCTTCTTGCGATATTTGCTTTGGGGCTCCTAGATACGAGTGGGCAAGTGGAGCATAAAACCCCTCTTTTTCATCGTACGAAAACGAAAAACCGACTAGGTTTGCTACTTTTGTATCGAGCGAGTCAGTCTCCGTATCGAGAGCAACTATCGCCTCGTCAGGTATTTTTGAGATTATTTCAAATAGTTTTTCGTCACTTTCGATAAGTGTTGCCTTAAACTCGTTATTTGCCTCTTTTGGACTCTCTTTTGTCGGCATCGCAACCATCAAGCTATCTTTATTTAGTAGGTGTTTGATGTCAAGAGAGAGCATTTCGTCTTTGATTTTTGAAAAATCTATAACGGAGGGGAGGGTGCATTCATCATAATCAATAGATTCAAGTATATCCGCCCTTAGCGTTACGAGTTTTTTGCTCATAAAGGCATTTTCTTTTCCGACTTCCAAAAGCTCTTTTGTACGCCCTTTGATTTCATCTATGTGTGCATACAGATTTTCTATGGTTTTGTACTCATTGATTAGCTTTTCCGCTGTTTTTGGCCCTATCCCCTTTACTCCCGGCACATTGTCTACGCTATCGCCGATAAGTGCTTGAAAATCTATAAACAAAGATGGATGCACGCCAAATTTTGCAATACAACCGTTTTCATCTACTATTATCTTCTTTGACGGCTCCCAGACTACGGTCTGCCCGTCTTTGATTAGTTGATACAAGTCTTTGTCATGACTGACTATTCTTGCGTTTAGCCCATCTTTTTTGGCTATGGCACAGATGGAAGCTATGATGTCGTCCGCCTCAAAGCTGTCTATTGACATTGTTTTTAACCCTAATTTATGCAGCCACTCTATAGCTATTGGGAGCTGTGCTTTGAAATCCTCTGGAGCGTCAGGACGATTTCCTTTGTAATCGTCATAAATGTCTTCCCTAAAGCCCTTTGTTTTGCTCTCTAGGCAAAATATCATATAGTCGGCTTCGTGTTCTTTTGAGATTTTGGATAGGAAGTTTAAAAATCCCGTCAGAAGTCCTGTCGGAAAACCGCTTTTGCTCTTGAGCGGTGGCATTGCAAAGTAACTGCGGAAGAAAAATCCGAATGTATCTATCACGGCTATTGTTTTTGGCATTTTATTTATCTTTTTGTAATTTTGGATTAGTCGTATTATAATATACCCAAGTTTTTAGAGGCGGCAGATATTGGATAGTAGTTGTAAATTTCAAGTTAGCTCCAAGTGTATAGACGTTCAAATATTTGATAACAAAAGCATTGTGAGCACATCGGGTGACGGTGCTATCAAAATCGTGACGGGCGGCAAAAGTAAAGATTATAGAATTCAAAATATAGCCGGACAAAAACAAGGCGGCTTTAGAAGTTTTGACAGGGACGGCTCTATGCTGTTCGCATTTGCCTCCGAGGAAAATAAAAAGCTAATCGTCTATGACTTTGAGGCAAAAACTCAAGTAGCGTCGTATGCGAGCGAACAGCGAATAATTATGCTGGAGACAGACTATAGCGGAGAGTTAATACTTTTTTATACCGATGATTTCAAACTCAACGTTTTTAATGTCGGCGAAAAAAAGCTTACAAGTTCCATTTTTATAAGCAACGGTTTTATACCGTCAAAAATAGTATTCAACTACGACCTAAGTAAAGTCGCTCTTCTCTCTGACGTCGGACAAGGGTTTATCTGCTCTCCTATGTCTTTGAAGCTAGTCGGTTCTTTTACCACTGCTGGACAAGATGCCTGTTATAACGGCTTTTTGGATGAAAAAAGCTTCGTATCTGTCGCAAAAGATGGGCAAACGGCCATTGTAGATACCGATATAATGAAGTCTTCCAGATACAATATGAGATTTCCGTCTTTTTGCAAAAAAGGATTTTTTATAAATGACAATGCTTTGTTTTTGGGTATCTTCAAAGACGGTAGTTTTGTTGTTTTTGACGTCGAAAATGAAAAGAATATATGCACCGGCAAGCTAAACGCCGTTGCCGAACCGATGCTGGCTAGCTTTGATGAAAAAAATCTCATTTTAGCGGTGGAGGATTCCAAGTCTACACTTTCGATATTCGATATAAGCTCGGCGTTTAGTATATTTCGCACGTTGTTTTCTGGCAGGGATTTCCAAAGCTGTTATAGGCTTCTCTCGGAAAACGAGCTTCTTGTTTTTACCGATGCGGCCAAAATGCTAGAGGATGTTTTTTCCGCTTTTGCGATGAGCTCTCTTAAGATGGCGGAGGCTGAAAACTATGATGGAGCTATAAAACAATTAAGCCCATTTTTGAAAGTTGCGCAAAAGAAAAATGAACTTAAGGAAATCATAGAGTCAATAGAGACAATGCGCTCTTTTGTCACATTCATTAAGACGCAAAAATATACAAATGCCTACAATCTAGCCGAGAGATATAGATTTTTGAAACTTACCGGATATTATAAGGTCATGGAAGATGAGTGGCAGACAAAATTTGAACAAGCAAAAAATCTAGCCGTAGCCGGCAGGCTTGAAGAGGCTAGGGATTGTTTTGCGGCATTTAGAGGTGTGGCGTCAAAGACGGAGCTTATAAAGCAACTGCTAGCCGAGAGAGAGACCGTAAATCTGTTTTTAAAAAAACTTGTTGCGAAAGATTTTAAAGCTGCATTTGAACTTGCAAATTTGCATCCATTTTTAAAAGAGATAAAAGAGTTTAAGAGCTTAAAAGAAATCGGGGAGAAGGGGATACAAAAGACCGATTGTCTTCTTAGAATCGGAGAGTTGCAAAAAGCTTTGGAGACGATAGCCGCCCTCAAAGCAATTCCGCCGTTCAAGGCTGAGGCCGAGAACTTAGAGCTTCGAGCGGGAATATATACGAAATATCACGCCTATAAACAAGCCGGAGATAAGACGAAAATAAAAATATTGGAAAAAAAATATCCATACCTTATAGAGCCAAATTCTTGCTCAATCTAACCTCTTTGTGACCCCTAAGCAACCGTAATCATTTTGTAACACCGCTTCACTACAATCAGCCCGCTAAAAAAATATAACTACAAAAGGGCTAAAATGAAACTAAGAGCATCTCTTGTCGCTTTGGCGGCGCTTGCGTCTGTAGCTTCGGCTAGCGGTCTTACGCTATATGAAGATATTACGACAAAACAAATCTTTACTGAACCAGGTGAAAACAGACAAAAACTAGGTTCTTTCGTGCAAGAAAATAATCTTGCTGAGATGATGAGCAAAGAAACAAAAAGCACTCCTGTTTTTGCTGCAAAATCACAAAAGCTAGAGTTTGAAGGTACACACTACTTCGGTTATACAAGCAATAACTACAGAGAAAAAAATGCCTATGGAACAAAAAGCGCTGGCGGCTTTGAATTTAGAAGAAACTACGTTCAAGTTAAAGCATATCTTACAGACAAAGACTACTTCAGGGTAACTGTTGACTCTACAAAAGAGCTTGAAGCGTCTCCAACTAGCTCAGGTAGCACAAGTGGCTATTCGACTGCGTATGTCAAGTATGCTTACCTATGGCTTGATAAAGTGCCGCTAATTCCAAATACTGGTGCCGAAATAGGTGTTGTCCATAGACCTTGGATAGACTACGAGGAGCACAACTCTTGGTATTATAGATCGTTCAATAAAGTTGCGGTAGAAGATAAGTTTTCAACTGCTTATACGAAATATACGGCTGCAGTGGCACCAGTTCTGGCGAATAACTATCAAGCAACTGCTGCAACATATTCATCAACTACTGTTGGACCGGACATTATAAACTCCGCAGATCTTGGTATAAACCTAAAAACAAAGACAGAATATTTTACATCTGAAATCGGCTTACTTAACGGCGAAGGTTATCATGCCGATAAAAATGCAGCGAATCAAGCCGGAAGTAATGGAATGTCATTTGAATACAGACTTACAGGTCACATATTTGGCGATGGCAAAAAAGTTGGCAAATATGATAGAACAAAAGACAGTTATGCAAATATCTCTGTAGCCGGAATGGTAAGCAAAAACCATAAAGATAATAATCTTGCGGCAAATGATAATGCGGAATATGACAGAAAATGGACAATGGTTCATGCTGTTTACAACAACCCATACTTTCTAGTTGCCGCACAATACTCAAAAGTAAATGATGACCTGAACTATCCAGATTCAGCAACAACTTCACTTTATGACAAAGAGCTAAAAGTATGGTCTGTGAATGCAGAGGTTAGACCTGTAAAAGATTGGACTATCATCGCAAGATATGACAATATGGACACAAAATACAAAAATGCAAACAGCGCAACAACGAATGCTGATTCAAAATATAACGATAACAAAGTAGGCGATGCAACCCAAACAATGGTCGGTGCAGCTTATAAATATAGCAAAAACATTAGCTTTATAGGTACGTATAAGGTTGTTGATGCAAAAGATAAGACTGTTGTGACTGCGGCTCAAAGAAATTATGCCGGTGCTGGCGCAACAACAGTTGGCGATATTCTAGACAAAAGAACTTTCATGCTTACAACTGAAGTTAAATGGTAATCTAACCCTCTTTCATATACTCCTTGTTTAAAGGGTGAGGCCTTGCGGCTTCACCCTTTTTTGCTTTACTGACCCATTTATACAAAAAGCCCCTTTTTGCTAAAATACTCCCAAAAATTACGGGATTTTCTGAATGAAATTTATTGAAACTAGAGGCAATGACGGCGCAAAGCCAAAAGAGGTTACTTTTTCGTATGCACTTTTGAACCCATCCGCAAGCTATAGCGGTCTTTATTCTCCACTACATCTTCCGACGATAGACGCTGAATTTTTGCTAAGAGTAAAAGATATGAGTTATAAAGAACTGGCATACTCTATTTTCAAAATTTTTGATATGGATATAGATGATAGTTCTTTGAAAAAAGCACTTGATAGATACGATAGCTACGATAGTGCGGACTCTGCCCCTATATCAAAAATAGAAGATGATCTTTTTGTTTGTGAGCTATATCACGGACCGACTAGGGCGTTTAAAGATATGGCGCTTCAGCCATTCGGGTCGATATTTGCGGATCTTGCAAAAAAGCAAAATCAAAAATATTTGGTTATGACGGCAACTAGCGGTGATACTGGGCCTGCGGCACTAAAGACTTTTGAGGGTGCCGATAATGTTAAGGTAGTTTGCCTTTATCCGGAGGGCGGCACTAGTGATATTCAGAAATACCAAATGCTCTCACTGGATAAAGACAATCTAAAAGTCATAGGAATAGACGGTACATTTGACGATGCGCAAAGCGCACTTAAGGGGCTTTTGGCCTCAAAAGAGTTTCAAGATGAGCTTGCAAAAGACGGTTACAAAGTATCTGCAGCAAACTCTGTCAACTTCGGTAGAATAGCGTTTCAAACCGTTTATCACTTTTATGCGTATCTACAACTGCTTACAAAAGGCGAGATAAAAATCGGCGAAAAAATAGACGTTATCGTCCCATCCGGCAATTTTGGGAATGCACTTGGCGCATACTATGCAAAAAGAATGGGCTTGCCTATTGAAAAAATAAAAATAGCTTCAAACGCAAATAATATCCTGACGGAACTAATAGAGGGCGGCTCATACGACCTTACAAAAAGAGAGCTTGTAAAGACCATATCTCCTGCGATGGATATTCTAATATCTTCAAATATAGAGAGAATATTGTTTGATAAGTTTGGCTCTGTAAGAACGAAAGAGCTTATGGATGAGCTTTCCAAAAATAGATGCTACAAGCTAACTGACTCTGAGCTATCCGTAATAAAAGGTGATTTTGAGGCTGTATACGGAGATGATGCGTACTCCAAAGAGATAATCGCAAAATATGCAGCAAAGGGATACCTAATGGACCCGCATACGGCCCTATGCGTAAAAGCTTACGCCGCCAATGGCAAAAAGACGGTTATGTATTCGACTGCCGAGTGGACGAAGTTTTCCCCTAGCGTGTTAGAGGCGCTTGATTCATCAAATATTGGCAAGAGAGATGCCGAAGCTATAGCGCAGATAAAAACTAATTTTGACTTTACGCTTCACCCTGATATTGAAAAGCTTTTGGATTACAAACCGCAAGCAAAAGCCCCAATAAAAGTGGACGGATTGCAAAATGCGGTGTCGGAGTTTATAAGACTATAAAAGCCCTTTTAGCCTGACAACATCTTTGTTGTCGGCCGGCTTTACATAGGCTTCTTTTGCATTTCTTTTAATGACAACGACTATTGTTCCTATAGGTAGCGTGTCTTTATCATATTTGCTTTTTTTGATTATAAAATAATCTAGCTCTTGCCCTTTGATGACCATTTTTTTCTCGCTCACTATCTTACCAAACTCTCCAACTTCGACTTTTATTTCGTTTTCTAGTTTTGGTAAAGTGACTTGAGGCTCTTCTTTTATCTTTTGGGGTTTATTTTTTTTGAGTAGTTTGGCGACTGTAGCAATGGTCATGGTGAGCGATATTGCGCCAAGTATGACGTATGCGAAAGTACCTCCAAAAATCGTAGAGTCATGCGGAATGAGTCCGAAATTGCTAGCTAGTATCTCATTGAGATCGAAGAGAAATTTCTCCATAAAACCTTAACCAAAAAATAAACTATGAGCCACTATATCGAATTTTGAGACGCTTTTATTAGTTCTCGCTTGTAAATTTTGACAGTTTTTATGATGTTTGTTGCCAAAATTCCAAAACTTATTGCCGCACAAAGCGAGCCGAGTAAAAATGCGGGATGAAAAAAGATAGAAGCAAAAAATAGCATTATGGAGGCTAAATGAAAATATAACTCACCATTTGCCGCTTTGTCGCTAATCATCTCTCGCACACTCGGTGCATCCCATATGCCGTTGTTTGCTAGATGAAACCAAGCAAGAAAAGGAACTATCTTGTTTGACATGGCTTTTACTATCGAGCCCAAAAAACCAAGTCCAAAAAACAAAGCAAACAAAAATTCTTTGCTTTTTAGCTCAAAAAACACGCTGATAGCCCAAACAGCAAGTGCAATAATTAAAGATGAAAGTCCAGTTTGCCACATTTTTAGCGAAGCATCAGAGAGCAGTCTCTTTCTCTCTTTTAGTTTTTTTAGCGCTACGACAGCAAAGGCTAGGAGGGCAGTCCAAATCACAAGTTTTGCTACGGTCGAGGCAGTTTCATTTGGGATAAAAAGCGTAACAGAGGCCACAAAAATAACACTTGGCCACACCCTGCAAAACTTTGGAAATTCTGGAGAGACGTAAAACATAGGTAGTACTTGATGGGCAATAGCTATCACCAAAGTGGCAAAAAAACCAAATATTGCGACACCTAGATGCACATCGGCAAGTCTAAAATGAGACGATAAAATATTAAGAGAGGCTTGTGAAAAAAGTAAATGCCCACCAAGTCCAAAAGCTAAGATGGATGCGATGAGCGCAAGCCTTACCCCCTTTACGGTTTGGCTTGTGAGTTGTTTGTTCGTTTGTATTTTTGCGATTAGCATACCAAACGACAAAAGTAGCGACACAAGAAGTATGATAGTCGCAGCAAACAGTAGCGGTCTATAAAAAACAAATCCACAAAAAAACAATACAGCGCCGAAAGCGATTCCAAGCTGTGCTGATGTTATTATCTTCGGGCTTTCTATTTTTACGCCGCCAACTACTGGAAGCATTTGGGAAAGTGCTCCAAAAGCGGCGTTTAGTAAAAAGCCTATAGTAAATATATGCACGGATGCTATGATATATGGGTCGTATCTGTCCAGACTATCTGCAAATAAAAGTGTAACAAATGAGATAGCACCAAAAACAGAAGAGGCTATAAAAAATGGATATATCCTGCCAAAAGGTGGCGCATCAGATAGTGAAAGTCCTGCCGTATTCATTTTCTATATTCTCCAAAATATATTGTTTTGTCGCTTCATCCCCCATATGCCATGCAAAAATATAGTGTATTCCGTCGTCTTCAAAGTAAAAGTGGCTAAGAGATAAGGCGTCTAACACATTGCTAAGTTTACAAGGGTGCATACGGTGAAGCATTTTGAGATATTCGTTTTGTCGCAATGCTTTTGCCGTCTTCATTGCGTACTCTAGCGGCAAGGGAGCTTCGAGTTCCCTTGCATCTACCAGTTTTTCAAGCGGCACCTATGACGCCTTTCATATTTTCTATAACATCCTTAGATTCGGCACCCAAGACTTGATCGCACATTGCATACAGGATTTGCTCCTCTTTTGAGTTGTGCTGTTGCGTTAGTATGTTGAACGACTCGCATAGTCCAAGAAGCTGAGATTTATTGCCGCTCTCAAGCGCTTTTTTTATCATTCCAAGATTAAATCTCATCTGCTCGTGTTCTCTTCTCATAACCTCTGTAGGGCCGCAGCTCATTCCGCTTTTTGATTCAAATGTTGGAAAAAGAGACTTCTCTTCCATTTCAAAATGTTCTTCAAACTCTTTTGCCATTTTTTCAAATGCAGCTACGGCATCTTCGCCTTTTACTACGCTGTTTTCGAATTCCGCAAAACTCTCATCGCATTTTTTGTGGTCAACACTCATAAACTCTCTTATGCTCATACTTCAAGCTCCTTAAAATTTCAGGGCAAGTGTACGCTAAAAAAAACATTTTTTTATTGACGCATGTCAACTATTTGACTATATCGATGTCTGCGGTTGGCGTAAATTCAAATGTTTTTTGAGGGATTGAGATATTTTTTTTGCGCTCTGAGAATACTATTTCCGTATCGTTTTCAAGAGAGTCTTTGTAGGTTAGCCTCTCTATCATATTGTCTTTTACGGTAAATTTATAGGTAATGTCGCCGTCTTTTGCGCTGTATTCGTTTGCCCCTTCAGGCTTTGCTTTTTTTAGTATCGTATCTAGCGAGACGGAGTTTTTCTTTTTTAGATATTTTGCTTGTGCCAGAAGCGGCTCGTATATGATTACGGTGTCGTTGTTTACATAGACGCTTTTTTTGACCGGCTTTGTATATTCCCATAGTGCATAGTTTGGCTTTTTGGCGCTTATTTTACCGCTGTAGACTATCTTTTTGCCGGATTTGTTTTTTACGCTTTGGACGAAGTTTGCCTCGAAGGTCTCATAATCAAAACTAAGGGCAAACAAAGAGACACTAAAACTTATAAAAACAAATATTTTTCTTATCATCGAAAAGTAGACCTTTTTTTGTTTGGCAGTATATCTTTTGGGGGTTTAAGCTTTTATTGTTGTTTTGGTAATATCTGTCCCAAATTCAACCGTTTTGGGACTTATCTACAATGATTAAAGCTATCGTAAACAAAATAATGGGAACGAGGAATGAAAAAGAGCTAAAAGCCTACAAAAAGAAGCTAGCTCAAATAAATGCCTTGGAGCCAAAGTATGCCGCGATGAGCGACGAGGAGCTAAAGAGCGCCTTTAATGCCCTTAGAAATTCTGTTTTGGATGGAGAGAGTCTTGATAATGTACTTTTTGACTCTTTTGCGATAACGAGAGAGGCATCCAAAAGGTCTCTTGGAATGAGGCACCACGATGTGCAAATGATAGGCGGAATGGTTCTGAACGACGGGCGTATAGCTGAGATGAAAACGGGCGAGGGTAAGACGCTAGTGGCGACGCTCCCAGTCATACTAAACGCAATGAAGGGCGAAGGCGTACATATTATCACGGTCAATGACTACCTTGCAAAGCGTGACGCAACCGAGATGGGTACACTATACAACTTCCTTGGCTTCTCTGTCGGGGCTATACTCTCAGATGAAGACGACGAAGATGTCAAAAAAGCGGCTTATGACGCAGACATAACATACGGAACAAACAACGAATACGGCTTTGACTACCTAAGAGATAACATGAAGTATTCAAAAGCATCGCAAGTGCAAAGAAGCCATCATTTTGCGATAGTTGACGAGGTGGATTCTATCCTTATTGACGAGGCTAGAACACCGCTTATCATATCTGGGCCTACAAAGTCTTTTATGGGGCAATATGAAAAAGCCGACGAGGTGGCGACTAGCCTTGAGATAGAAAAACACTTTACGGTTGATGAGAAAAATAGAGTCGTATTGATGACCGAAGAGGGGATTAGGTATGCCGAAGAGCTCTTTGATGTCGGCAATCTATATGACCTCGACAATGCGGTATTATCACACAGACTAGATCAAGCCCTAAAAGCTAGATATTTATTCAAAATAGACGTTGATTATGTTGTTCGTGACGGTGAGATAATAATCGTAGATGAGTTCACTGGCAGACTAAGCGAGGGCAAAAGATATTCAGAGGGTCTTCATCAGGCACTTGAAGCAAAAGAGAAAGTTCTAATCAAGGAAGAGAGCCAAACTCTTGCAGATATTACATTCCAAAATTACTTCAGACTTTATGGCAAGCTTGCTGGTATGACGGGTACGGCGCAGACTGAGGCGACCGAGTTTAGCGAAATCTACGGCCTTGACGTTATCTCTATACCTACCAATGTTCCTGTGGCTAGAGCCGACATGAATGACCTTATATTTAAGACCGAAGAGGAAAAATTCGAAGCTCTTGTGAAAAAAATAAGAGAGCTAAACGAAAAAGGACAGCCTATTCTAATCGGTACGGCCTCTATCGAAAAGAGCGAAGTTGTACATGAGTTTCTTAAAAAAGAGCGAGTTGCGCATACGGTGCTAAATGCAAAAAACCACGAAAAAGAAGCTGAAATCATCAAGTTAGCTGGTGTCAAAGGCGCTGTTACCGTAGCTACAAATATGGCGGGGCGTGGCGTTGACATCAAGATAGATGATGAAGTAAGGTTGCTGGGCGGTCTAGCCATCATAGGCACAGAAAGACACGAGAGTCGCCGTATAGACAACCAGCTAAGAGGTAGGAGCGGTAGACAGGGCGACCCTGGTTTCAGCCAATTTTATTTGAGCCTTGACGATACGTTGCTTCGTATATTCGGTAGTGAGAAAATAAAAACTATTATGAATAGACTGGGGCTTGAGAGAGGGGAACATATAGACTCCAAACTCGTGACAAATGCGGTCGAAAAAGCGCAGAAAAAAGTAGAGAGTATGCACTACGAGAGCAGAAAACATCTACTTGAGTATGATGACATCGCAAACGCTCAAAGAAAGATTATTTACGGCTTTAGAAACGAGCTTTTGAACGAAGAGTTTGATATAGACGCAAAAATACATGACAATAGAAGCGTGTACGTAGAAAATATATTGGCTGATGCCGGTATTTACTATGGCCTTGAAAAAGACGACTTCAATTTGGAAAAAGTAAGCGAACTGCTCCTTGAAGATATCGGACTTGGCGTTCCTGAGGCTGAGATGTCAGAGCTGGAATACGAAGAGCTAAAAGAGAAAATTACGGCTCTTATGGATAGGCATTATGAGGCCAAAACAGCTATTCTTGAAGAGACTCAGAAAAAAGAGATTGAGAGGATACTTTATCTTCAGACACTAGATGAGGCTTGGAGAGAGCATCTATATCAAATGGACATACTAAAAACAGGTATAGGATTACGAGGTTACAACCAAAAAGATCCACTTGTTGAGTATAAAAAAGAGAGCTATAAGCTATTTACCGAACTTGTTGAAACCGTCAAGGTAAATGCAGTTAGGGTGCTTCACTCGTTTAGAATAGGTAGCGATACGACAGCGGAAGATATAGAAAATGAAGATGCTCCACTCGACGTAGTTCCGGTGGCTCAAAAAAGAGAAGAGAGGCTAAAAAACTACGATAAGAAAAAGAGCTAATGAATAAAAAGCTTATTCGCTTCGTAGTCTCAAAATATCTGCGGTATGACCCGTCTCAGCCGTTTATTTCCATTACGGCCGCCCTTGCTTTTTTGGGGGTCGGGCTCGGCGTTTTCGTGCTTATAGTCGCTATGGCTATAATGAATGGCTTTGATAAAGAGTTTGAAAAAAAACTTTTTACGATGAACTACCCAATCACTCTTTATCCAAAACACGACTCTGGTATCTCAAAAGAGTTCGTAACAAAATTGCAAACCGAATATCCACAATTTAAATTTAGCCCGTTTATACGAAGTAGCGCAATAGCAAAAAGCGGTGACGGTATGGAGGGTGTTGTTGTGTTTGGCGTTGAAAGCTCGGCTGAAAAAGAAATAAATCCAGTTGTCGCTTCGGCATTGGGCAAAGATAGCCTAAAACCGTTTGAGGCGCTCATAGGGCAAAAGCTAATGGATGATTTTGCACTTGCGAAGAGCGATAAAATAACGGTTATTTTTGCGGATGGCGAGCCACAGGGACTTGGAATAACGCCAATTATGAAACGTTTTAGCGTAGATAAGAATTTTACGTCCGGCTTGCTTGCATACGACAAGGGATATGTATATGTCAATGCAAAAGACCTCTCGGCCGTACTCGGGAAAGAGGAGGGTGTGTATGACGGCGTTCATATATACTCCCCAAAGCCGCTTGAAGATATAAAGACTCTCGGCTCAAAACTCTCAGACGACTATGCGCTTATTGGCTGGTGGCAGCAAAACGGTAATTTCTTTGCGGCTCTGGCGCTAGAGAAGAGAGCCCTTTTTATTGTTCTCATGCTAATTATTCTGGTTGCCTCTCTCAATATCGTAAGCTCGTTATTGATGACTGTTATGAGTAGGCGAAAAGAGATTGCGCTATTACTATCTCTCGGGGCGGACAAAGACGAGATAAAAGCCATATTTTTTAGACTCGGTGCAATAATAGGTGGCGGCGGTATTATAGTTGGTGTATTGCTTGCCGCTCTTGCATTGGCCTTATTGTCAAATTTTGATATTATCAGTCTTCCGGCTGACGTATACGGAAGCTCGAAGCTTCCGCTAGAGCTATCATTTTTGGATTTTGGGCTTATTACTTTGGGTTCGATGGTAATAGTCTTTTTGTCATCATACTATCCGGCAAAAAAGGCATCGGAAGTCGACCCGCTAACGGTTCTTAGAAAC
Organism: Campylobacterales bacterium; assembly: GCA_041915365.1. Lineage (GTDB taxonomy): Bacteria > Campylobacterota > Campylobacteria > Campylobacterales > UBA6016 > UBA6016. Next base: position 87,405 of record JAYSBP010000007.1, read on the forward strand.
GAATAATATGCACGCCAATATAGCAATAGTAATAGCTCTTTCGCTTTTTATTGCCACTTCGCCCTTTATATCAAAAACCCTTAGACTGCCAATCGTAGTTGTCGAAATACTGCTTGGAGTTTTGGGCGGGTATTTTGGGCTTTTTGGGCAAAACGAATATTTTTTTACGATGGCAAAAGTCGGCTTTTTGTTTTTGATGTTTTTGGCCGGACTTGAGGTTAACCTAAAAGAGTTTATAAAGATAAAATCCATTTTGCTTGGGCGTGTGATTTTATATTTCTTTTTGCTTTATGCGTTAGCGCTTACTGTTGTCTTGTATTTCAAGCTCTCATTTATATATCTAGTTATTCTTCCGATTTTTTCTCTTGGGATGATAATGGCGCTCTTAAAAGACTACGGCAAAGACAAGCCGTGGCTCTCTCTTGCGCTTGTTATCGGTATCGTAGGCGAGGTTATCAGTATTGTGGCTCTTACTATTTTGAGCGGTGCCGTTAGTTTCGGATTTGGCAAAGAGTTTTACAAAGCTATGGCTACTTTGGTCGCAATAATATTTATCGGCGTTTTGCTATTTAAATTGGCAAGGGCATTTTTCTGGTGGTTTCCAGAGTCAAAAAGGGCAATAATGCCGGATATAGCCTCAAAAGAGCAGGATATACGCTTCTCTATGGCTCTATTTTTTGTGATGATAGCGATAATGCTTTATCTTAAGATAGATATGGTGCTCGGAGCTTTTTTTGCTGGGATGTTTATTGCCGCTTTTTTCTCACACAAAAAAGATTTGCATGACAAGCTAAGCTCATTTGGTTTTGGATTTTTGGCACCGATATTTTTTATATATGTCGGTTCTACGCTCAAGCTTGAGATAGTGCTGTCTATGGAGATTTTCAAAAATGCGCTATTTCTTATGGCGTGTATAGTTTCTATCCGTCTCATAGGTTCGTTCAGTTCTTTTTATGTCCACCTTGGGTTTAAAAATACATTACTTTTTGCATTGTCCGATTCTATGCCGCTAACATTCATGGTCGCTGCCGCTACACTCGGACTCCAATCGCACACGATAGACAATCTTGAATATTCATCGATAGTAGTTGCGAGTATGCTTGACGCTATGATTTTGATGCTTGCGATTAAGGTGCTAAATTTTTATTTTACGAAAAAAGATAGTGCGCAGCCAAAGCCGTTAGGCTAAGGCTATACACTCTATTTCAACGAGGGCGTTTTTTGGAAGTGTCTTGACTGCTACCGTGCTACGTGCTGGTTTGTGTTCGCCAAAAAATTTAGCGTATACTTCATTCATTGGGGCGAAGTTGTCCATATCTGACAAGAAAACGGTAGTTTTTAGTACTTTATCAAGCCCGCTTCCAGCCTCTTTCAAAACGGCGGTCAGGTTTTCAAATACTTGTGTCGTTTGAGCCGTTATATCGCCGTCATTAAAGCTTCCATTGGCTCTTAACGCTACCTGGCCAGATGTATATACCATCCCCCCAGTCTTGATAGCTTGTGAGTATGGACCTATGGCTTGCGGGGCATTTGGCGTAGATACTACCTGCATTTTTTCTCCTAGTTTGATTTTTGAGGCGATTTTACATTTTTTTGTATAAAGTCGATACCTTTTTTGATAAGCCAATTTGGCATCTCTTGCTTATTGAGCACGAAGTGAAGCTTGTTGATATTGTTAAGTATTCGCTCAAACTCATCTATCGCATCGTCGGTTCCAGCAACGAGTAGTTTGTCCCCTATCTCAAAATATGAACTAAAAGACGGCGCCATCACGAATTCCCCGTTTGCTCTGAGTAGTCCAAAAATAATAAGCTCCAAATCACGCCCTTCACCGTCAACATCAGACATTAGTTCTTTGTATGTGACAACCCGCTCTTTTAATATTGGCACAAGTGCATACGCCTCTTCCTCGTTGATAGATATTTCATGTAGTTGTGGTTTTTTGTTAATTATTTCAGTTAGCTTATCAACTATTCTTTTACCCCAGTCGTCACTCTTGCGTATTAGTTCGTCGGCAAACCTTACGACAAGCGGCCTTGCTATGATATTGTATGCCCTAACGGCAACTATCTTATCCATGATAAACACGGTATTGGCTCTGAGCGCTGCAAAAACGGAGTTCTCCTCCATCTTATTCTCTCTAACCATTACGAATATCCCAGGATTTAGTTTTCTTGCCGTGATAATAGCCGATAGATTTACCGAATCGTCTGGCGTTGCGGCTATTAGGCAGTCTGCTGTTTCAATCCCAGCTTTTAGTAGCAACTCTCTATCGCTACCGTCTTTTGCTTTTGTCTCTTTGTATATGTCTACTATTTCATATTCGATGCCGTTTTTGAGCAAAATTTCCTTAACGGCTTTGCCAAATCTGCCTCGACTACATATAATATATTTGCCCCTCGTCAGCTTGGCTTTTCTTGCGATATTGAGATTGCCGCCACCAAACCAGTTAAGCAAGGCATACAAATGTGGGGTATTTAGCATATATTCTATTCTAGTTGCCACTAGGTAGTAAGGGTCTATCACATACTCCACCCCCACGTCCCTTAGGTTTTGAAGCCCAGCCGTAAAAGAAGATTCGGCGACTATCTTCAAATCTTGATTCAGTATCTTTGCTTTTACCGCTACGTTTAGATTTAGGTCATCGTCTTCAAAAAGCACAAAAAGCGCTCTACAGTGCGGCGAAGATACTCCGGCATCTTCAAGCACGTCGGTCTTTGTGGCATCTGCAGCGAGGGCAGGGACAATTGGATAGTACCCCTCAAGGTCAAGTTCATCTATTTTTTCCTCAAGCTTGTCGAGTACCACCATTCTATATTTGCCGACCCTTTGGAATTTCTCTATCATAAGGCGGCTTGTAGTGTTATAACCGCATATAACGACAAAATCATCACTAAAATGCTCTATTTGTCGGCGAAATATTATTCTTTTTAACTCTCTTTTGAATGCCTTGTCGCTAAAAAGACGGACTATCGCACCGAGTGCATAAAACCATGCCGGAACGGTCAGATATATGGTGATTGTCATCATCAGTCTCTGCGGGTATGTCAGTGGATATGGAATTTCTCCAAAACCTATTGTGTTCGCCGTGTAAGATACGATATAAAAAGCATCAAAGAAAGATAGATGATGTATGTTTCCGTTGTTGTCTCTGCCTTCGACTACCGTCAGCAAAACAATAGAGATGGTGTATGTAACTATAATAGCCAAAATAGGCGCCCTAAGACGCCTTATGACTATCCAAAAGGCTTCATTACCACTCATCGTGGGTTATCTTTTTGAGTGAACGGTGTCTGAGATATAAAGTATTACGGATACTATATTTGCCACCATCGCTCCGCCGGCAAGAGAGACTATCATCGTCGTGTGGCTAGGTGTTACGCCGCCCGCTACATTACTAGCAAAACCCCATACGGCAGCAGCTGCAAACAACTGAAGGTCAGCTACTAAGCTCGTCGCTAACAGTACAGAACCGACTTGCGTCTTGTCTCCTAGCTTCATTGTAGTTGCTATTAAATTTACAGCTATAGCCGCCGCTAGTTCGTATACGCTATGGTGAGCTATATTTTCAATCTCTCCATATACAAAACCGGCATTTATTGTAAGTGCCATAACTATAAAAAACCCCGCAACAACCTTTTCAGAATACATTCTTGCCCTTTTTGATAAGATTTCTCTATTCTAACACAAAAAAGGCAAAACGATTTTGAGCGTAGTAGCAATAGATGTCGGACTAAAAAGAATAGGCGTAGCTGTATATGTAGCGGGTGTTGCCGTGGCTAGCGAACCAATCATTCGCAAAAATAGAGAACAGGCTAGTGGTGATTTATCTAGCATACTAAAAGCAAAACAAACGTCAAAATTGATAGTTGGTTTGCCTCGTGGCGGGGCGAGCGAAGATGAAATGGAGAGGCGTATAAAGCATTTTGTAGCTTTGCTTGATTTTGACGGCGAGATTGTTTATGTAGATGAGTACGGTAGTTCGAGGGAGGCGCTCTCGTTGACGGAGGGCGGTTTTACAAAATCAAAAGACGGTAAAGCTGATAGCTTAGCGGCTCTCGTTATCTTACGTAGATGGATTGATACTATAAAATAAGCATCGCATCGCCATAGCTATAAAAACGGTAATTGTTCTTTTTGGCTATTTCATACACTTCAAGAGTCTTTTCCAATCCCAAAAAAGCAGCTACCAACATTATTAGCGTCGATTTTGGGAGGTGAAAGTTGGTAAGGAGCATATCAACTCTTCGCGGAGGATTTTGCGGATTTATAAAAATATCACACTCACCGCTTGTTTTTGAGCTTGCACAAAAAAACTCAACAGTTCTGGTGGCAGTCGTTCCGATACATAGTACTTTTGATTTTCCATTCAATACAGCCATTGTTTCTTGTGGAATTTCGAAGTATTCCGAGTGGATTTTGTGTTCGCTTATAGCATCGGCATCCACGGGTTTGAAAGTACCCAGTCCGACATGTAGCGTAAGTTCATAAAAGCTATATGAAGCTCTCAGTTTGGCAAGTAATTCGTCGTCAAAATGTAGCGACGCTGTAGGTGCGGCAACGCTTCCTGCGGTTTTTGCAAAACATGTCTGATAGTTTGTTTCGTCACTTTTTTCATCGTCTCTTTGGATATACGGCGGCAACGGTATATGCCCTATGTGTTCTAGCTTTTCAATCAGGGCCGCAAAATCTAGCTTTTTTTCATTCTCACAAAACTCAACCTCTCTGCTTCCGTCATTTAGTAAGCGAAGTACGTTTAGTGTCAGACCGTCGTTGAACGATATAGTATCGCCGACCTTTACTTTGCCTCTTATTAGCGCCAAAAATAGTGTTGCTCCGAGTGGCTTGATGATGACGCACTCTATTTTTCCACCGCTTTGTTTTTGACCAAAAATTCTAGCTTTGATTACTTTTGTGTTATTGATAATAATTGACGTATCTTTTGGGAGAAAGTCTCCGATATTTTCGACAAAAGAGTGCGTTACATTCCCGCTCTTTGTGTCTACTACAAGCATTTTTGCGCTTCGTCTAGGGTTTGCGGGATAGTCGGCTATGAACGAGCTTGGGAGCTCGTAATCGTAAGACGAGGTGAGGGTGGGGTCAAACAGCGTCAGCGTCCTCTTTTGGAGCTGGGTTTATTATTCCGACTATAACTATTCCGGCGCCATATAGGAGTATCATTGGAGCGGCCATCATAAGCTGGCTCATAACATCTGGCGGCGTCAAAACAGCTGCCGCAATAAATATAAAAACTATCGCATATCTAAAAGAAGACTTCATTTGTCTATCGTCAATAAGTCTAAAAAAAGCAAGTAAGGCGGCAATTACGGGAAGCTCAAAAGACAAACCAAAACCAAACATTAACTTCAAAAAAAAGCCTAAATATTCCGCAATACTAATCATGGCGGTAGTTTGTCCGCCGCCGAAATTTACCAAAAATTTGAAACCAACCGGAAAAACAAAGTAATAGGCAAAAAGTGCACCCGCTAAAAACATCCCGGTAGCCCCACCTACAAACGGCAGAACGTATTTTTTTTCATGCTCATATAATCCAGGAGCCAAAAACATCCAAAGTTGATAAAAAATCACAGGCAAGGAGATAACGAGTGAGGCAAAAAAGGATACGCTAACAGCTGTAAAAAACTGCTCTCCCATTTTGACGGCTACAACTTGCCCGCCTGAAGGTATAGCCTCTTTTAGCGGCATAGTAACCCAAGCCATAATAGGCTCCCAAACGGCAAAACACGCAAAAAATGCGACCGCAAGCACGATAACACATTTTATTAGTCTATCTCTAAGCTCGGCTATGTGCGGCTTTAAATCTTCAAGCATCTATTTAACTTCCTCTTGTTTTGTCGTCTCTATGGCTTTGTGCGTTTGTGAATCAAGCGGCTTGTCAATCTCTTTTTTTACATTGTCTTCCAAGTCTTTGAACTCTTTTGTTATGTCGCCAAACATGTCACTAACTTCTTTGTTGTTGTACATACTTGATGGATTATTGAGGTTGTCTGTTATTTTTTCTAGTTTTTCTTTGTACTCTACTGCCGTGTGTTTTAGCTCGTGTAGGTCTATCTCTTTTTGTATAGTATCTTTTGCTTCTTGGACGGTAGACTTTACGCTTCTAAAGAATTTTACGAATTTAACTATAAGTTCTGGAAGCTTCTCAGGTCCCAAAAATATTATCGCCACAACCATTATTACTATTAGTGAGCCAAAATCTATTCCAAACATATATTATCCGCATTTCAAAGTGCCACAATTTTACTCAAAGCTCTATAAAAACTGCTTAAAACGTTAATTTTTGAGGGGTTGTCCGTATGTAGAAAATATTTTGTAACTAGCTACTCAGCGTAATTCACTTATGTATTGTGACGCTGCTTCTAGTTCGGCGTTTGATAGTTTGGAGGTTGCCGCCGTCATGACTATGCCGCTACCGTATTTGTCGAGTGTTCCGTTTTTGTACTTTTGTAATACGGCCATCAGGTCTGGCTTTTTTATTCCGGCTATTTGTCCAGTAGCTCTAAGTGCGGATGTTTTACCGTCTTTTCCATGACAAGAGGCGCATTGTTGAGAGTATATTGATGCTCCATTTGCCGCAAATAGCGATGATGAACATAGTAAAAACAGTGCTGTCGGCAGTAATTTCATATATTGATTTTTCATTTATTGAAGGTAGCCGCACACCAAGATGGCGTACGACTAGTTTGATTATTTAAGAGTAGCGATGTAAGCAGAAACAGCTTTAACGTCGTCAGCTGAAAGGCCTTTAGCCATTGGGATCATTTGAGCTTTTTTAGCGCCGCCTTCACCTTTTTGGTAACCAGCAAGTTTTTTCTCTATATCAGCAGCTTTTTGACCAGCTAGCGCTTTGCCAGATATAGCAGTTTGTTTACCGTCAGCACCGTGGCAACCTTGGCATTTTGCAAAAACAGCTTTACCGTCTGCAGCCATAAGAGCACAGCCAGCGAATGCAAGAGTAAGAAGAACTTTTTTCATCGTGTATCCTTTTTTAAAATTACAAGAGAGATTTTACACGCCCTTGTGTGAAATATGTGTGGATGTTGATTATACTTTTTATAACTTTAAGAGCTTATAACTCTAGACTCCATGCCGTACTGTCACAAAACCGTGTCAAATTATTTTAATCTTATTGCGCTATTTCCTTCAAGCGTCGGCTCTTGCAAATATGTATCTCCCTTTGCCCACGAAACCTCTTTTACTTGTGTAGCCGTTTTTTTGTAAAGAAGGTCAATGTCTAGGTGGTCATTTTCAAGGAGATTTTTCATTAGAAAATAACTAAAAAGGCGATGCCCTTTTTCGTCGTAGCTATTTGAGAATTGTTTTGAACTTCCAGCTGACATAATCACCATTTTTTGTTTGTCAAACTCTAATTTTTTTGACTTTAGCACACCTGCGGCAACCCCTTTTAATGTGGAGACATTGTCTGTTTTGCCGCTAAAACAAGCATCTACGAATGCTATTATGTTTGACGCCTTTGACTTGCTGAGTTTTTCATAAATTTTTGTAGCCATAAGCTCTTTTTCTTTGATGACATAATCAACCATTTTATCTTTTGGTAAAAAGTATGCCTCACCGTCTTCTGGCGATGGGATACCGTGCCCTGAGTAGTAAAAATATATCGTATCACCATCTTTGATATTGGCCAAAAATCTATTTAGTCTATCTGTTAGAGCTGTGGTTGTTGCTTTTTCATCTACAAATGCGTATGTATTTCTGGCTGAAATCCCAAACCTTTTTTGAGCCACGGCAATAAATTCTTCTGCGCTTTTTTTGGCATATATTACTTTATCGGTTTCATCGTAGTTTTCGATGGCTACTGCAAATAACCATTTTTTTGGATTTACCGGGGCTGCTTTTGCTGAGGCAATCAGCGGCGCTATGTCGTCGCCCTCCGATACTGACCGAGACTCTTTTATCGGCTTTGTGGAATCTTGAAGGTTTATTGGTTTTAGCAATTCTGAATTTACTGCATATACCACAGAAGATTCTGTTTTTGTGCTATTGTCCGCTTTTGCGGTGTATGTATTCCCGTGATAAAATTGATATAGATATTGATTGATTGGTAAGCGTAAAATAGACATAAGGCTCCAATGCGCTTACGCCATCTTTTATATCCTTTGCATTTGTTGGAGTCGCAGAAAAGCTTATCTGCCTAGAATATTCAGCGTTTGCAGCATTTAATTTGAGATATACCTTTCTTTCATCTGCATCATATCTTGCCCATTCAAGTTTTGGGGAGCCTAGCTCTTCTTGAAGAGATGTCTGTAGTAGCTCAGCCCTTATGCTACTTATAGAGTTCTGCATCTTTTTTACTCTATCCAAGTATTCGGCTTTACTCTCAAATTCACCTTTGACAAATTTTGCTTTGACATACTCTGCCATTTTTGCCTCCAGGCTTCTCGCCGCCGACTCAAACGGATTTTGAGAGGTAATCTTCCAGATTCTGAGACTCTGGTCGAGGCCTACGCTTGCAGCTTTTGTGCCGCCTGTGCTAAATGTTGCATTCCAGACGTGATCTGTATGCCCGCGCAATGTCTGTAGCTCGGCACCTGTTTTTGCATCCCATATTTTTACTACGTTGTCTTTTGCCGCAGAGATAATTTTGCTAGTGTCATGGTTATAAGCCGCATATACTACGGCTGAGCTACCGTGCCCCTTAAGTGCAATTAATTCTTTAGCAGTTGCGACATCCCATACTCTTACGGCACCATCGCTACTGGCGGTTAGCAGCTTTGTAGCATCAGGGGTAAACATAACGCTATTAACAATTGACGGATGTCTAAAACTCATTAGTTCGGCACCTGTTTTTGCATCCCATATTTTTGCAGTATGATCCCAGCCTGCTGTCGCTATCTTGCTATCATCTAGACTAAATACAACGCAAGCAATTCCTTCGGTGTGGCCTCTGAGCGTCAACAGGTTTTGTCCGGTTTTTGCATCCCATACTTTTGCCGTCTTATCCCAGCTTGAGGTCGCCACTTTGCTTTCATCGTGACTGTATGCCGACCACCACACACCTTCTGTATGCCCGGCAAATGTTATTAAGGAGCGTCCCGTATTCGCATCTATGATGTTTGCCGTTTTTGCACCCCAGTTTGAGATTAGTATATTTTTGCCATCTTGGTTGTATGTAGCGCTTAATATCCAACTTCCACTCCATGTGAAAGTGTTTATTGCGGCTCCTGTTCTTGCGTTCCATGTTTTTACGGTGCCATCATCGCTTGCCGTGACGACGGTTGCATCGTCATGACTAAATACTGCGCTTCTTATTGACTTCGTATGCCCTGTTAGTACAAGCGTATTTTTTAAACTCGTATCGTGCGCCGGTTTCCAAACTATTGTCTCAGTTTGCGCCGATAAGCTGGCTAGAAAAATAAAAAATATAAATATTATGCTGGCCACAATAGAGCTCTTTTTCATCTTTTAATCCTTGGTATATTACCTAATTTGTTAGTATACAAGCTGATACTTTAACACTATTGTTTAGCCCTCATTTGGTACACTAGAACCAAAAGAAGCGTGAAGAAGGTGCAATATGCAAGAATATTTACAACGGGCAAAAGATGCAAAAATAGAGCTTTCCCAGACTACAGGCAAACTAAGAAACGATGTCTTGCTTCAAATGGCTGTGGTACTCAGAGCCGAGCATGGCTTTATTCTTGAGGCAAACGCAAAAGATATGGAGTATGCAAAGGGGGCAGGGCTGTCTAGTGCAATGCTTGATAGGCTTTTGCTTGACGAAAAACGTATTAATGCAATGGCGGCTTCGATAGAGACGATAGCCGGACTCAGAGACCCACTCGGCAGGGTATTGGAAGGATGGACTCTTCCAAATGGTCTGAGAATAGAAAAAGTATCGATACCTATCGGTGTTGTAGGCGTGATTTATGAATCAAGACCGAACGTCACATCCGATACCGCCGCTCTTTGTTTCAAAAGCGGTAATATCGCAGTTTTGAAGGGCGGAAAAGAGGCGATAAACTCAAATTTTGCTATTGCTGATATATTAAGAGGCGTTTTGGAGAGATTTGGCTTGTCAAAAGATATTATCTCAATGCTTCCAGACCCAACAAGAGAAGGGGTGATGAAGCTTGTTAAAATGGATAAATATGTAGACCTTATCATCCCAAGGGGTGGTGAGGCGCTAATAAGAAGCGTATGTGATAATGCTACTGTGCCCGTTGTAAAGCATGATAAGGGTGTGTGTTCGATATACCTCGATGCAAATGCGGATATTGAATCTGCGCTAAAGATACTCGTAAACGCAAAAGTTCAAAGACCTGGTGTCTGCAACTCGATGGAGACTTTGCTTGTTGATGAGAGCAAGGCAAAAAACGTATTGCCTATGGTAAAAGATGAGTTTGATAAATACTCTACAGAACTAAAGGGTTGCAGCAAAACAACTGGCATCATACACGTGGAGAGTGCGAGCGATGATGATTTTTATGTTGAGTATGCCGATAATATTTTAAATATCAAAGTCGTAAACGGTGTAAAAGAGGCAGTTGAACATATAGCAAAATACGGCTCTGGACATAGCGATGCGATAATTACCGAAAATTTGACAAATGCGGAGTATTTTTTGAATTCAGTCGACTCAGCCTGTGTGTATGTAAATGCCTCAACAAGGTTTACAGACGGTGGAGAGTTTGGTTTTGGGGCTGAGGTCGGCATATCGACAAACAAACTCCACTCAAGGGGACCAATGGGCGTTAACGACTTGACGACATATAAGTACAAGATTTTTGGAAGCGGACAGATAAGAGAGTGAGCGATGTTGTTTTAAAGATAGAAGACCTCAAGTTTGGCTATCAAAAAGATAAGCTTTTATTTGACGGGTTTTGTCTAGAGCTAAAAAAAGGCGAGATAGTTGCGGTCGTGGGGGAGAGCGGCAAAGGCAAAAGTACGCTTTTTGACCTGATAGCGGGGCTTAAAAAACCAATAGGTGGAGCTATCGATGTTTGTTCGTTGTCTTTTATATTTCAAGATCCGTATAGTTCTTTTCATCCTAGCTACTCGATAAAAAATCAGATAGAAGACGTGGCGGAAGGGGAGCTTGATTTGGAGCTGTTTGAGAAAACTCTTTTAATAGAGCGGGCTTTACTTGATAAAAAACCGCATGAATTAAGCGGAGGACAGCTTCAGAGGTGTTCGATATTTAGGGCTTTGTCGATGAAGCCAGACTTGATTTTAGCAGATGAGCCGACGTCGGCTCTTGATAATATAGTTCAATTAGAAGTAATGAAGACTCTGGTTGAGGCCTCAAAAGAGCAGGGGGTGCTGATAATAACACATGACCTTGCCTTGGCGCAGTGGTGTTCAAATAGAATAATTAAGCTCTAGCCCCATCCAATACTTGTTGCATTTTTACCCTTGTCTCGCCAAACCAATCCTTGCTTGACGTATCGACTGGGTTCATAAATATTATTTTTAGCGTTCCGCCTTTTGTCCCCTTGCTATGCTTTGTGTCGAGTAGCAATGCGGAATCAACTATTACTATTGGCTGCACCTGCAGTGCCAGCTTCTCGGCTATAAGCTTTGCCCCAGCCTTAAACTCAAGCATCTCTTTCCCTTTGCTTCTTGTCCCCTCGGGAAATATAACAAGCGGTCTTCCTTGTTCGCTCGCATCTTTTGAATCTTTGATTAGCTTTATTAGTCCTTGTTTATTCTCTCTATCCACTGCTATCATTTTGCACGATTTAAATAGATGCCCAAATAGGGGTATGTCAAAAAGCTCACGCTTGGCTATCCAGCAGAGGTTAGCATCGGTCGTTATCGCCTCCATTGCCACTATATCAAGGACACTTTGGTGGTTGATGAGAAAAATCCCAGTATTTTGTTCCGCCTGACCGCTTGTTTGCGTGTTTACGCCAAAACCTTTAGTATTAGTTTCGAAAGTAAGCTTCTTGAGGCTTTGTGACGATTGCCGGTAATATAAAAATACGGTATAAAAATTGCGATTAACAGACCGCTAGCAACGGCTTTCAAATAAAAACTAACGATTGACAATAGTATCTCCTTTGACCCAGCCTATTTTTCCATCTTGCATTTTGATTTTTATGTATCCTTCACTCTCTTTTAGCTTCTCGACAGGCAGTTCCGCATCGGCTTTGAAAAACGAGGTTGAGTTTTCAGTAGGCAGTAGATAAACCACAGTGTCTTTTTTGATTTTGACTTGCTCATTTGGAATAAAAAGAAATATAACCCCAGATATTATAGTGACTACTATCAGAATTAGGAATATTTTTTCACGTTTGAAGTAGTATATTCCATAAAGTATAGAGGCTATGACGGCTACCGTTAAAAATACATATATTGCTTTGTCTGAGCTTTTTGGTTGAAGGTCTGTTTGGGTGCTTACCTTATCTTCTATGTTCGATAAATCAAGTGTCAAAGATACAGACTTCATACTTCCACTTTCTTTGTTGAAGTATTCAAACTCCAGTGTCTTTTGCGTATCTGGAATTATTAGATAATAAAACATTTTTCCATTTTCAAACCCATTTTTTAGGCTGTTTACACCTTGAAGCGAGATACCCTGAAGTTTGAAATCATCCAAATTGGCATTTTTTGCGGATATGTCTATAGCCAAGATGTTGTTGCTCGCATCGTAGCCGTCTATTTTGTAATTTACTATCTCTAGGGAAGAAGCTATAACGCCGCAATATTGCGCAGTTTTGCTAACGGACGTTACACCGATGCTTGCGCCTTCAAGTAGTGATGTCTCTTTGTCTATCCCTTCAACATTTAGTGCAGTTTGCACATCTGGAAGCCTTACTGAAGCGTCAGATACTTTAAAAAATATTGACAAAGTTTGAGAACCGTCACTGGCAGGCTTCCAAGCATAGTTTTGGTTTAGCAGCTTTATTCCCGACTGGTTTTGGAGTGTTGTTTTTAATGTTGCACCTTCGGTAATTCCAGAGGCCTTGAGCCTAATCTCGAAAACCTCGTTTAGCCTAAGCGAAGTCGGTGTTTTTTCATAAGATATAACCATTGTCTGATTTTGCTGAGTAGTTGCCTCCTCTGCTCCAAAAGAGCTTAGACCAACTAAGAGCGCTATAATTTTTATTAGATTTTTAATATTCAAAGCTATCCTCGTTTTTACAAAGTTTTTGTCAGAATATACATAGTTTGTGCGACAAATGCAGAAAAGTTATCATCTGCCCTTTTTTGCCAAGAAGTAGCAAAAAAAACCGCAGGGTCTATGTATTTACCAGCTTTTTGTACTCCAAAATGCAAGTGCGGGCCTGTTGCAAGCCCAGTTTGGCCCACAAGCCCTATAGGCTCCATTTTTCTTACTTCTACTCCGCCTTTAAGGTCGCTGCGCACCTTGCTTAAATGTCCGTAGACGCTAATGTAGTCATTTTTGTGCCTAATTCTAACATAATTTCCGATATTTGGGTTATACCCGACATCTTCTATGACTCCGTCAAGCGCACTGGATACGGGGGCTCCGCTTTTTGCCGCAAGGTCTATCCCTTGATGGGGCAGTAAGTAGTTTAGTATAGGATGAAGTCTGCCGCTTGTAAAAAAATCGCTTACTCGTGCGAATTTGACAGGGATAGATGGCGTATCGTTTGATATTAAAACGCCGTTTTTATCATATATTTGTCCGGCGTAAAAAAACATAAACATATAAAACCCTTGTCCCTCTACCAAAACCGCTTTGTCTTGCGATGGCAACGATATACCCTCAAATGCTGTATAGCCTGATAAAACTTTTATTTTGATGGCTGCAATACCGGCATATTTGCCAAATATTTCAGATGCGCTAAGTAAATAACTTGCATTTTTAAACTCATTTGATAGATAAGTGCTCGCAGCGTATTTTTGTATATATTTTTTGTTTGTCGTTTGTATGGATATTTTTTGTACTCCATTTTTTTTGCTTGCCAAGAGGAGTAGGTTTGCGTTATTTTGGGTCAGTATGTAGGCGTTTATGTCGTTATTATTTTTTGACGTTACGATGATATTTGCAGGCAGTTTGCACCCTGACTCTGTTATTTTGTCTATCGCTTTTTGATTTATGCCGTAGTATTTGGCAAATGTTTGCAAGCTACCGTTTGTGGATACGGGGAAGATTTCGATTTGCGCTGCGGCTAGATGTATGGTCATAAGCCATATAAGCGCAAATCTAATCATTTATTTTAGACCGAGAAAGCCTTTTAGTAGTTTTGCTCCGTCCTCGCTAAGGAGTGCACCCTCACAGGCTCTTTCTGGATGCGGCATAAGACCGAATACATTTTTTGTTTCATTGCAAATCCCAGCAATATTATCTGTTGAGCCATTGAGATTGATTTCATTACCGTTTTCATCTGCATATTTCAAAAGAACCTGCCCATTGGCGTACATTTTTTTTAGCGTTTCGTCATCGACAGTATAGTTACCCTCAGCATGAGCTACCGGCATATTTACAAGCTCGTTTTGCTTTACGTTGGATAGGAATGTGTTGTCACTGTTTAGCACTTTTAGGTTTACGAATTTGCTAACAAAATGCAAATTTTCATTTCTCTTCATTGCGCCAGGCAACAAACCGGCCTCAAGAAGTATCTGAAATCCGTTGCAAATTCCAAGCACTTTCCCACCGTTAGCTGCAAATTTGGCAACATCTTGCATGATTGGAGAAAATCTAGCTATCGCACCGCTTCTAAGATAGTCGCCATAGCTAAAACCACCAGGCACTATAACGGCATCTGTTCCAACTGGTAGTGCACTTTCTTTATGCCATACGATTTGCGCTTTTGCCCCTAATTTTTCAACTGCATATTTTGTGTCTTGTTCGCAGTTTGTCCCAGGGAAAAATAGTACGGCTATACTCATTTTACGAGCTCAAAAGTGTAGTTTTCAATGACGGTATTTGCTATTAGTGTCTCGCACATTTTTTCGACTTCAGCCTTTGCTTTTACTTCATCCGTACTTTTTAGCTCCAAGATTACTTGTTTGCCTACTCTTACCTCGCTAACGTCGTTAAAACCCATTGTAGATAGGGCGTGATGTACGGCTTTGCCTTGCGGGTCAAGAACACCGTCTTTTAGATATACATTTATTACTGCTTTCAAATTATCCCCTTATTTGTTGAGTATTTTTTCTAAAACTTTTTCATATCCGGCACGCACTGAGCCTAAGTCTTGTCTAAATCTATCTTTGTCTAGTTTTTCAAGAGTCTCTTTATCCCAAAATCTACAACTATCAGGGCTTATTTCGTCGGCGAGTAGTATCTCTCCGTTTGAGTCCTTTCCAAATTCAAGTTTGAAATCCACAAGAATAAGGCCTCTATCATCAAAAAATTTAAACAAAACATCATTTACTTTTCTTGCCATTGTTTTTAGGGTTTCTAGGTCTTCTTTTTTGTCTACAAGACCCATTAGCATAGCATGCTCATCGTTTATGATAGGGTCGCCAAGAGAGTCGTCTTTGTAGTAGAACTCAACAAGTGTAAAATCTAGTTTTTTACCGTCTTCAATGCCCAATCTCTTTGTAAGGCTTCCGGTTGCTATGTTTCTTGTCACGACTTCGATAGGTATGATATTTACCTTTTTTATTGCCATTTCATTGTCTGAGAGTACTTTTATCATATGTGTTTTGATGCCATTTTGCTCTAGCAAATCGAAAAGCTCTTTTGATATTTTGCAGTTAAGTGCACCTTTGCCGTCTTCGCTCCCTTTTTTTAGAGCGTTAAAAGCTGTAAGATCATCCTTAAACTCTGCAACAAATACATTCTCATCTTCTGTTTTAAAGATTTTTTTCCCTTTTCCCTCGTATAAGAGCTCTGTTTTTGTCATCTTCTCTCCTTATTTTTTGGTTATTATCAAAGCTTTTACTATTCCGATAGCAGTTTGAAGCTGTAGGTCTTTTGCGATATTTTCATCAGACATAGCCTCTTCTTTTTTTGTTTTTGTTGTTTTTTCTGTATTTTGAGTCTTCTCTGAAGCTTTTTCTTTTTCCAGCTTTTCAAGTTCACCCTCTAGGTGCTGCTTTAGGTCTGCCTCTTTTACCCCAAATTCATCATTTTGATGCTCTTTAATAGAAGCCGCCGCTACCACTACGTCAGGCGTCACGCCCACCGCTTGTATCGTTCTACCGCTAGGAAGATAGTATCTAGCTATCGTTAGTCTAATTGCATCCGTTTTGTCTATCGGTAAAATAACCTGAACGCTCCCTTTTCCAAAGCTTTTTTCGCCGACTATTACGGCTCTTTTGTTGTCTTGAAGGCTTCCGCTTACTATTTCACTTGCGGACGCACTGCCGCCGTTTATTAGGACAGACATTGGTATGCCTTTGTACTGCGCTTTGCCGCTTGCGTCGTAGACTATGTTTTCATCCGCAACACGACCTTTTTGGGATACTATAATGCCTTTTTCTACAAACATATCAGTCAGGCCGACCGCTTGATCCAGTAGCCCACCCGGATTATTTCTAAGGTCTAGCACGATGCCTTTAGGGTTTTTGATTTTGTCAAGCTCTTTTTTGACTGACTCAACTACTTTTTTGTCAAAAGATGTGACGCGGATGTATACGATGTCGCCTTCAAGCTTTTTCGCATACACGGACTGTATATTAATGATGTCTCTCACTATGGAAACCTTGAGCGGTTTACTTTCGGATTTCCTTACTATCGTCAGTTCTATTTTTGTTTTCGGCTTACCACGCATTACATTTACGGCTTCGTCTATCGTCATATTGATAGTCGATTTATCGTTTATTTTTAGAATTATGTCCCCAGCTTGTATACCAGCTTTATAGGCAGGTGTACCCTCGATCGGAGCAATAACTGTCAGGGCGCCGCTTTTCATACCTACAGTAATACCGAGGCCGCCAAATTCACCTTCCGTTTCTACTTTTAGGTCTTTATATTGCTTCTCATCCAAATATCCCGAGTGGGCATCAAGATTTGAAAGCAAACCTTGAAGTGATTTTTTCACTATATCTTCTATGCTTAGTTCATCAACATAATACTTTTGAATAGTGCTAACTACTTTTGTAAATTTAGCAAAAGTCGCAAGCTTTGAGTCCTGAATTGATTCGTTGTTGTCTGATTGTAGTGCGTTTAGAGATGTGTTGTAGAAGAACAGCCCCGCTAAAATAGCGCTTACTGCGCCGAGAGCCACAAAATTTTTGTTTTTCACTTATTTTGTCCTTGAGGTTTGTGTGTGTGAAAATTTGGGCTAATGATACAACTTTTTCCCTTTTGCGGCTTGTTTTTTGAGCTTTTATTGTTTTATAGACTTGACAATACCACGCTCAAAGTTGTAAAATTTTTACCGTATCAACCGAATAATTTATGGAGGAGCAAGTTATGAATCTATTTGAAAAACTCACACACCAAATGACCGAAGCTATCGAGTCTGGCATTAGTCTGGCTTTGCATTCAAAAAACCAAGAAGTAGAACCTTTGCACGTGATATGGGGGCTTGTGACAAATACAAGTTCCGTGCTAAACCAAGCTCTAAATAGAGCGTCTGCGGATAAAGCGGCGCTTGAACTTGAGCTGAAAAGTGCGGTTGAGAAATACCCAAAGGTGTCTACCGTCTCCAAAGAAAATATAAAAATATCAAAAAATCTTTACAGAAGCCTAGAGGCTGCCGATGGGCAGTCGGTCAAAAACGGAGATAGTTTCATAGCCGTTGACAGCTGGCTAATAGCAAACATCGGGGAGTCTTTTTTAAAGGAGACCATCGGAAAATACATCGACCTGATGGAGCTCAGAAAGAACCTTGAAGCTTCCCGTGCCGGTAGGAAGATAGACTCTCAAAGTGCGGACGAGAAGCTAGAATCTCTCTCAAAATATGGCATAGATTTGACTCAAAAAGCGGCGGAGGGCAAGTTGGACCCCGTAATCGGACGAGAGGAAGAGGTTAGCCGCACAATGCAAATTCTTATTAGAAAATCAAAAAACAATCCAATACTGCTCGGCGAACCGGGCGTCGGTAAGACGGCGATAGTAGAAGGTTTGGCGCAAAGAATAGTAAGCGGCGACGTTCCTCTTAGCCTGCAAAGCAAAAAACTTATCGCTCTTGACATGGGAAGCCTTATTGCGGGAGCGAAGTACAGGGGGGAATTTGAAGACAGGTTAAAGGCCGTTATCGAAGAGGTGCAAAAAGATAAAAATATCATACTTTTTATAGATGAGATACACACTATTATTGGAGCTGGGGCAAGTGAGGGCTCGATGGATGCCGCTAATCTTCTTAAGCCTGCTTTGGCAAGAGGCGAGCTAAGAACTATAGGGGCTACAACACTAAAAGAGTATAGAAAGTATTTTGAAAAAGATGCCGCAATGCAAAGGCGTTTCCAGCCTGTAACCGTCGCAGAACCTGGGCAAAATGAGGCAATCTCCATAATGAGGGGCATCAAAGACTCTTTGGAGGCTCACCATAATATTACTATTCAAGATAGCGCTTTGATTGCGGCGGTCAAACTCTCTAGTAGATATATAACAGATAGATTTTTGCCGGATAAGGCTATCGACCTTATAGATGAGGCTGCCGCTGGGCTAAAGATGCAAATAGAGTCCGAGCCGGCAGAACTAGATAGGGTAAAAAGAGAGATTTCGAGACTAAATGTCGAAAGGGAGGCTCTAAAGCTAGAAAAATTAGAGAAAAACGATGTCAGGCTAAGAGAGCTACAAAAAGAACTTGCAGATCTTGAAGAGCAAAAAAGGGCGCTGGAGAGTAAGTTTGACGAAGAAAAACGTGTATTTAGCGATATTGCAAAGACAAAATCAAAAATAGAAGACGCCAAAAGAGAGGCGGAA
Organism: Campylobacterales bacterium; assembly: GCA_041915365.1. Taxonomy (GTDB): domain Bacteria; phylum Campylobacterota; class Campylobacteria; order Campylobacterales; family UBA6016; genus UBA6016. Next base: position 106,180 of record JAYSBP010000007.1, read on the forward strand.
GTCGCAAAAAGGGAAGCTAATTTTAATAAGGCGGCAGAGATAGAGTATGGTGCTATTCCAAATCTACAAAAAGAGCTTGAGACGCTTGAGCAAAGATGGAAAACTATGGAAGAGCAAGGGGTACTTCTCAAAAATAGCGTAGACGAGGAGTCTGTGGCGGCTGTAATATCCAAATGGACAGGCATTCCGATAAATAAAATGCTACAAAGCGAAAAAGATAAGGTGCTCCACATAGAAGAGACGTTAAAAAAAGAGGTAATAGGGCAAGAAAATGCCGTCCGTGCTGTAGCTAGAGCCATCAAACGAAATAAAGCGGGGCTATCGGATATGAACAGACCGATAGGGAGCTTTTTATTTCTTGGCCCTACTGGGGTTGGCAAGACTGAGACGGCAAAAAGTCTGGCTAGATTTTTGTTCGATTCCGAAAAATCTATGATACGTCTTGATATGAGCGAATACATGGAAAAACACGCAGCATCTAGGCTGGTAGGAGCACCTCCTGGGTATGTAGGATATGAAGAGGGTGGACAACTTACGGAGGCTGTTAGGAGAAGACCATATAGCGTTGTGCTTTTTGATGAGATAGAAAAGGCGCACCCAGATGTCTTTAATATGCTGCTTCAGGTGCTTGACGACGGTAGACTGACTGATAATAAGGGCGTTACAATAGATTTTAAAAATACGATTATCATTTTGACATCCAACATAGCGTCGGCAAAAATTATGAGCATAGCAGATGAAAAAGAGCGTGAAGTGGCGGTCTGGGAGGAGCTAAAAACTCATTTCAGGCCGGAGTTTTTAAATAGATTAGATGATGTGGTAGTCTTTAATCCTCTTGGGATGGCACAAATATCAAGAATAGTTGACAATATGCTCGGCGGTATACAGGCAAAACTAAAAGAGAGGGACATAATAATAGAACTATCCTCTGAAGCCAAACAGTTTGTTGCAAATGCTGGTTTTGACCCGGCGTATGGCGCTAGACCGCTTAAGAGGGCCTTGTATGATATAGTGGAGGATAGCCTTGCCGAGTTGATACTCGAGGATAAATTAAAAGATGGGGATAAAGTTTTGTTTGATGTTAAAGACGGAGACATTAAGGCTCTCGTAAACCATTGAAACTGAAAATTTAAGTAAAACAGCATATAATTGCGACCTTAAATTCTAAAAATTTTAAAAGGCAGCGAAAGTGAAAAGAACATATCAACCAAGTAAAGTATCAAGACAAAAAACACATGGTTTTAGAGCTAGAATGGCAACAAAAAACGGCAGAAAAGTAATAGCTAGAAGAAGAGCAAAAGGTAGAGCAAAGCTATCTGTATAAGACCGTTTGGGCACATTAAGGACCCCGAGCTTTTTAATAGGGTCTATAATAAGTCAAAGGCATACCATTCGGATACGGTTATACTTATGTATATGCCATCCAATGAAAGATTGGTCGGCTATACCGTATCAAAAAAAGTGGCGAAAGCCGTCGATAGAAACAAAATAAAAAGAAGATTGAGAGCGATTTTTAGATCGGAGCAGGTGAGACTCAAAGAGGGGTTTTATCTGCTTGTAGCCAAGCAAACATCTACTGTGGCGGACTTTTCAAAGCTTCGCAACGACGCAAGGCGCTCCCTCTCCCTCTTCTATATATAGCCCTTTATTTTTGGGCAAACTACAACGGTTTAAGGTTTAATTTATGCTCGAACAACTATCTCCAACCAAAAGATTGGTCTTAGCGACCGCACTGTCAGCAGCTTTTTTCATAGGATATGAGGTTTTAGTCGGCAGTAAATTTCGTCCTGAACACAATGCAACAGCCAAACAAGAGACTCAGGTAAATGCAAGCAAGACAATATCTCCATCCAGCGCTACAATCTCTAACACACCTGCGGCATCCGATATTAACAAAAGCGTATCTGGCGGCGTAATTACAACCGTCAAGCTAAAAGAAGCCGAGTTAATACTTGGCTCTGATGGCTCTATATCACAAGTGATAATGCAGGGCGATAAATTTAAAGATGATCACGGGAATCCAGTTAAGCTTTTTGCACAGCTAAAAACAAAGCCTTTAACTCTGAAGTTTTCAGACAGAGGTCTTGAAGAGGCGGCCGCAAAAGCTCCATATGTTGCCTCTATTGCTGCGATTGACGCATCAAAAGAGGCAAAAAGCGTTATTTTGACTCAAGAAGTTATGGATATTAACATCACAAAACAGATTACGTTTGAGCCAAACGGGGCGTATAAAGTAAAAGTTAGTGCTAGCAAAGACATACCATTTTTTGTAACAACTGGTTTTAGGCCGGATGTTCTTGCCGATAGCTTTGCCTTCAAAGGGGCACTTCTTGTTGAAGCAGACCAAACGGTAAAAACGATAGAAGATGGAAAAATCAAAATTGACGAGAGTATTTCAAATATTTCGACAGTGGCGACAGTCGATAGATATTATTCGTCAGTGCTTTATAGCCTAAAAACACCTTTGTCCGTTGTAACAGTTGCAGATATTCATCAAAATCCAACCCCATATATTGAGGCAAAAAAAGAGATTGAGCTTGGCGGTTATGTTGGGCCAAAATATGTCGATACCTTGAAAAGTATAGATCCAAAGCTTGCAGGTGTTGTTGAATATGGCTTTTTTACTTTCTTGGCAAAACCTATGTTTACGGCTCTTGAGTGGATTGAAAATGCTGTTGGAAACTGGGGTTGGGCTATTGTAATCCTAACTATTCTAATTAGAGTTGTCCTATTTCCTCTTACATACAAGGGAATGGTCTCTATGGCAAAGCTAAAAGATTTGGCGCCAAAACTAACTGAGCTTAGGGAAAAATACAAAGGCGACCCTCAGAAACTTAATATTCATATGATGGATTTGTATAAAAAACATGGAGCCAACCCACTTGGTGGATGCTTGCCGTTGCTTTTGCAAATTCCAGTTTTCTTTGCCATTTATAGGGTACTTTTGAATGCCATTGAGCTAAAGGGTGCGGGATGGATACTTTGGATACATGACCTTTCACTAATGGATCAGTACTATGTGCTTCCAATTTTGATGGGTGCGACTATGTATCTCCAGCAGAAAATAACGCCGACAAACTTTACAGATCCATTGCAGGAGAAGATATTTAAATACTTGCCTGTTGTGTTTACGGTGTTCTTTGTCGCCTTTCCTGCCGGTCTTACGCTTTATTGGTTTGTTAATAACCTGCTTTCAATAGCGCAGCAATATGCGGTTAACAAAATGATGAGCAAGCAAAAAGCAAGGCATGAGCATCATGATTAAAATTGAAGCATGGAGTTTGGAGGAGGCCTATACAAGCGCTTCCGAACAACTCAACTGCTCGATTACGGAAATAGAATATGAGATTGTTCAGTATCCATCAAAAGGCTTTTTGGGTATAGGCCGCAAAATGGCAATACTGATAGCGGCTCCAAAGCAAAACGATACTATGCCAAAAGAGAGTACTTCGGCTAAGCCGCAATTGCAACCAAAGCCAAAACAGGAATCCAAACCGATAAAAAAAGAGCCAGCAAGGATAGAGCCTCCTGTTATTGAAGAGCCTATTGCAGACGAAGACCCCGTGTCTATTCAAAAAAAAGATGGATACCTTGCTAAAAGTACGATTGAAGACAATTTTTTCAAAGAAAAAAGAGATATATCGGAAATTTGCGAAGAGATAGAGCTGGACATAAATAAGTTGTTTGCCCATTCTTGTTTTGAACTAAGCCGTATAGAAGTTGAGCCTTACAGTGACGACACAATACTTATTACGTTTAGTGGAGCCGACAGCGCCCTACTTATAGGCAAAGAGGGGTATAGATATAAGGCTTTGAGCTATCTTATCTTCAACTGGGTAAACTCTAAATATGACTTATTGATACGTCTTGAGATAGCTGAATTCCTAAAAAATCAAGAAGATATGATAAGTAACTATTTAGAGCCGCTCATTGAGAGTATAAAAGAGAATAGAAGAGGGCAGACAAAAGTTTTGGACGGCGTTTTGATTCAAATAGCCCTAAAAGCTTTAAGGGATGAGTTTGAAGATTTGTATGTTGGCGTCAAGACAAATGATGACGGTAGCAAATATATAATAGTTAACGAGTTTTACGCTAGACAAAATGCCAAGTGATACTATCTGTGCTATAGCTTCCGCTTCAAGAGAGGGGGCTATATCTATCGTTAGATTATGCGGGCCAAAAGCCTACGAAATAGCTTGCGGTTTATCGCAGAAAACCTCCATTACCCCAAGATATGCAACTCTTACATACATACATGACACAGATAATAATCCGATAGATTCCGTAATAGCAATTTATTTTAAAGCTCCAAATAGTTTTAACGGCGAAGATATAGTTGAGCTTCAATGTCATGGCGGCGTTATGTCGGCTAACCTGATACTAAATAGATGTTTAGAAGCTGGAAGCAGATTGGCTGAGCCTGGCGAATTTACTAAGCTTGCGGTATTGAACTCAAAAATAACAATAGACCAAGCCGAAGCTATCAACCAAATAATTTCAGCGAATAGCGAAAAATCGGCGAAGTATCTCGCAAAACACCTACAAGGCTCACTTGGAAAAATCGTTGATGAGATGAGAGTGTCTCTTATAGAGGCGCTATCTTTTAGTGAGGTGTGTATAGATTATGCCGACGAGGACCTTCCGGTTGATACGATAGACAAGTTAAAGCTCAAAATATCAAAAATTACAGATAGGCTTGACTACATGGTGAGGGCAAGCGTTGCTAGAGAAGGTCTATTCCAAGGTTTCAAGGTGAGTATTATAGGAAAGCCGAACGTTGGAAAGAGCTCCCTGCTCAACAAAATACTAAATTTTGATAGAGCAATAGTAAGCCCAATTGCCGGAACTACAAGAGATACCATAGAAGAGCAGATAAAAATAGGTGGTTTTGCGATAAGGCTGGTCGACACCGCTGGGATTAGAAAAACAGATGATGAGATAGAACAAATAGGTATAGGGTACTCCATTAAAGCATTTAATGACTCGGAGATAGTGTTGGCACTCTTTGACTCATCGAGAATTTTAGATGAAGAAGATGCTGAAATTATAAGCCTTATTGCTTCAGATGAAAGCAAGAATATAATAGTGGTATTCACAAAAACAGACCTTGAATGTAAAATAGACAAAAATATGTTTGCTGATTTTAATACTATAGATTATAGTAAAAGCGAAGAGCCGCTTAAGATTTATACACAATTAGAAAAGCTACTAGACTGCTCGTATGATTTTGAGGGTGATATATTGATAAATAAAAGACAGATAGATGCCGCAAAAAATGCTTATGCCGAAGTTAATAGCTCAATATCTTTTTTGGATACACTCGAGCTAGAGTTTTTTTCTTATCATATTAAAGAGGCCATAGAGTCAATAGCATCAATAACAAAGCCATATGATAACGACGAAATGCTTGATGCGATGTTTAAAAATTTTTGTTTGGGTAAATAATATTTCAATCTATAAAAATAATCAACCGCTACCACATCAACTCCCAACCGCATTTTTTAGATAATTTTTAATTTTTATTCAAAAAAGCCCTTGACACACCAACTTTTTTCAGCTAGAATTCCGGCCTCAAACAAGTTGAGGGGTTGTTAAAAACCTTGAAACGAGTGAGAGTTTTAAAAACGGATTTCGACTTAAAATGTTTTAAGCCGCTC
>JAYSBP010000008.1:0-110533 GCA_041915365.1 Campylobacterales bacterium
ATATTTACCTAAAAATTTTTGAGGAGTTCGAGGCTCAAAAGGACGAGTGTGGGTTTCTTGGGTTTAATGATCTCTTGATAAAGGCTTCAAAAGCTTGCGAAGATGGGAAAATAAACGGATTTTTTGAGGTGCTCGTGGATGAATATCAAGACACAAATAATCTACAGCATCATCTTGTTGAATCTGTAAATCCAAAATCACTTTTTTGCGTTGGAGACTACGACCAGAGTATATACGGCTTCAATGGTGCAAATATATCTATCATAGCTGGATTTGGAGAGAGTAAAGAGAATGCAAACGTATATACGCTAACCAAAAACTACCGTTCAACCTCAAAAATACTTCAAGTCGCAGACAAAGCAATCAGGCATAATGACAGAATATATCCAAAGAGCCTTGAGGTCGTAAGGATGGAGGAGGCACATCCGCCTAGGCTACTTATATTTGATGAGGTGTTTGACCAATACAAAAAAATAGCGGATTTGATTAGGGAGTCAAGGACGAACTTTGATGATATGGCTGTTTTGTTTCGTAATAACTCCTCCGCCGATGGAATAGAAGCGTCGTTAAGGGAACACGGTATAAAGTGCAAACGAAAAGGTGGAGTTGGATTTTTTGAGGCAAAAGAGGTAAAGGCGATACTTGATATTCTGACCCTCTCTATCAATCCAAAAGACATACTTGCCTTTATAAATGTTTTTGAATACGCAAGCGGAGTAGGGGCGGCAACGGCAAAAGAGTTGTGCGATGCGCTTACACTGCTCGGCGGAGGCTCGATTATCAATGGACTTTTCCATCCAGACCCAAATGTCAAAAATCCGTTTGAGAAGCGAAAACATGAAGTTGGGTTATTTGACGATTTTTTTGAGCTTGGAAGCATTAGCCGTTTTCGTGAGCTTGGGCTAGAGGAGGGTGTGCTCTCAAATCCGGCACTCAAGCATCCAAAGCTAGGCAGTGATGCCGCAATATTTTTTGGCGAGTTTTATACGTTAATGCACAGACTGACAAAAATAAAAAATCCAAAAAACGCCGTGGACATCATAAAATCAAGCAAGCTTTACGATGACATAAAAACGGTACTTGCTAGACGCAGGGCAACTGCAAAAGATAAGAGCGTAGATACAAAAGAGCTAGAAAAAGCTCTTGAACGGATAGATAGAAAAAATTATCTACTCTCAAATCTAGCTTCTCACTATGATGATAAGGCCGGTTTTTTGAATGCCATGGTGCTCGGGGCAAGCGAAATGAGCGAGGGTGAAGGGGTTAATCTGCTTACGGTGCACGCCTCTAAGGGGCTTGAGTTCAAAGAGGTGTATGTCATAGACCTAATGGACGGGAGATTTCCAAATAGAAAGCTAATAGCAAAAGGCTCTAGCGTAGAAGAAGAGAGGAGGCTCTTTTATGTTGCGGTTACGAGAGCCAAAGACCGCCTAACCCTCTCTTATGCAAAATATGACAGAATCAAAAAAACAAGCTATGAGCCGTCTCAATTTCTCAAAGAGGGTGGAATGCTTAGCTAGGCTTTTGAGTTAGTGTTTTTTGACTACTTGCGCCATATCCCACATCGGCATAAATATTCCAAGAGCCAGCAAGAGAACGAAACCTGCTATTCCACCGATAAGCAGAGGCTCTATAGCGGCCGATAGCCCATCCATCTTATTTTGGAATTTTTGGCGATAGTAATCTGCGGTTTTGTCAAGCATTGTATTGAGGCTTCCGCTTTGTTCTCCTGCGCTAAGCATTTGTATAATCATATTTTCATATATTCCGGTCTCTTTTAGCGCCGCAGTTAGGGATAATCCTCTTTGGACATTGAGACCGACAGTCATTAACTGTGTTCTGATATAGCTATTTTCCACCCCTTTTGTAGAGACGCTTAGCGCCTCTATGACAGGTAGCCCTGCCTTGCTTAGCTCTTTGAATACTATGGTAAATCTACTCACAAGTCCAAGTCTTAGTAGTATTCCGACTATTGGTGCTTTCAGTAGGTATCTATCTACCTCGAGTTTGATTTTGTCACTTGTGCTATATAGATATTTGACGCTATAAAATGACATAACCAAGACGATAAGTAAAAAAAGACCGTAATGGCTCAAAAACCACTCCATGCCAAGAAGTATTTTTGTAGGTATAGGTAGGTCTGCTTTGAATTTTTCAAATACTGTTTTGAACTTTGGCACAACGACCAAAATCAAAATAGTAAAGGCTATTGCCATCGCTATGACAACAGAGATTGGGTAGCGAAGGGCTTTTTTGATTTTCTCTCTATTGCTACGAACCTCTTCTAGTATCTCGGCTAGCGTGTCTAGAGATTCGGACATTGTCCCCGTCCGCTCGCCAAGCTCAAGCATTGTGATAGTCAGTTTTCCTACATCTTTTTCAAATTGCGTCATCGAGTGAGATAGGCTAAGCCCCGCATTAATATCGTTGAGATTTTGGGTTAGTATTTCACGCAGTCTGTCGTTTTCGGTCGCCGCTATCGCCTCTTGCAAAATATCGGTAAAAGATAGTCCCGCATTTGCCATAACAGCCATTTGCCTAACCGCACTTATGAGGGCGTCATTTGTAACTTTCTTTTTTCCAAAAGCGGCTTGAAGCTTATCTAACGATAGACTCTCAAAGAGTGGAGCGCTTACCTCTTTGGTCTTTATGACTCTGTAGCCCATATTGTCTTTTGCAATAACCAAAGCCTCTACTTTTGAGCCGGCTTTTATTACTTTTTTGAACCTTTTACCGCCCTGTAAGTACTCTATTTCGAAATATTTTTGCGCCATGTTTTATTTCCGTTACAGCCTTGCGACTCTGTAGACCTCTTCTAGGGTCGTAATACCGCTTGCCGCACGTCTAACACCGTCATAAAGCATAGGCTCAAAACCGCTATGGTGTGCCATTTGTTGGATTTCGTGTTTTGAGACGTTACGAGCTATCGCCGCCGCCATGTTATCCGTGATAGAAAGCACCTCTGTTATCATCTCTCTTCCTAAATACCCTGTATTGGCGCACTTGTCACATCCAACCGCCTTGTAAAAAGTATATTCGGACGGCAGATATGCTTCTATTGGCTTTAGAGCCGAATCGGATACGTTTGTTGTCTCTTTGCAATGCGGACATAGCTTTCGTATAAGTCTTTGAGCCTCGACTGCTATTAGGGATGGGCCGACAAGATAGGGCTCTATTCCCATATCAACCATCCTTGTGACGGCGCTTATCGCATCGTTTGTATGGAGGGTAGATAGGACAAGGTGTCCGGTGAGCGCCGCTTGAACGGCTATTTTTAGCGTCTCTTGGTCCCTTATCTCACCCACCATGATAATATCCGGGTCTTGCCTTAGGATGGAGCGGAGAGCGGAGGCAAAAGTAAGCCCAGCTCTTTCATGCACCTGTACCTGCTGCACCATATTTATTTTGTACTCGACAGGGTCTTCTACAGTAATTATTTTTTTATCGACACCTTTTATCGCATTTAGGGCGGCGTATAGCGTTGTGGTTTTACCGCTCCCAGTAGGTCCGGTAACTAGGATAATTCCATGCGGTGTTTTGAGTGCGGATGAGAATTTACGGAAGTTGTTTTTGTACATACCCAAATCTTCTAGGTTTATAAGTACTTTTGCCTTGTCTAGTATTCTCATAACAATAGATTCTCCGTATGTCGTAGGCAAAGTGGAGAGCCTGAAGTCATACTCTTTTGCCCCGCTCACAAGCGAAAACCTCCCGTCTTGCGGCTTTCTTTTTTCTGCTATATCCAGAGCGCCCAGTAGTTTTATCCTAGATGCAAGAGGTGGATAAATATCCGCATCAAAAGTGAAGCTCTCTTTCAAGATGCCATCTATCCTTGTCCTGACTATACAGTGCTTTTCTGTCGGCTCTATATGTATGTCGCTTCCTCTAGCATATATGGCACTCTCAACTATGATGTTGATTAGTTTTAGTATGCTTGAAGCCTCAGAGCCGTCACCGGCAGTTGACTGGGCTATCTCTTTTCTTATCTCACCGGTTAAATCCCTAATACTTTCATTTATCTCGTATTGTCTTATGTATTTTTCGAGAAGTACGGGATTCGAGCCGACTACTTTTAGTATCTTTTTTGGGAACATCCTCTGTATTGCGTCTTGAGACGTTAGGTCGAGTGGGTCTTTAAATGTGAATACTACATTGAGGTCATCCTCTTTTATCGGGAAAGTGCCGTATTTTTTGAGCGTTTGACCACCGACCTTTGCGGCTAGTTTTGAGTCTGTGTCGGTACCGGCTAGGTCTATGTATTCAAAACCCTGCTGCTCACTAAGAACCCTAAAGACCTGATCTTCATTCAAGTATCCTCTGTCTATCAAGACCTGACCGACTCTTACGCCACTTTTTTGCGCCTCTTCAAGACATGAGTCAAACTCTTCTTGTGATACAAGCCCTTTTTGGAGTAGTAAGTCGCCAAGTTTTACTTTTTGCACCAACATATTCAGATTTTCCTATAGTTCGTTATTTTTTATTTGGTTTATCGTTGCTCTTACGGCTTCGGAGTTATTTGTATTTGCGAAGTTCTCCAAGGCATTAACGGCGTCTTGTTTTTTTCCTAGCTTATAGCTTGATTTGGCGAACAGTATCCAAGATTTCTCAGTTTTTGGGTCAAGATTGTTTGCATTTATCGCCCATTTGAGAGCTTTTGGATAATTACCTTGCTTGTAAAATATTTCAGACAGTGATATTGCCGTTGCTGCCTCTGGATTTTTATTGTATCTGGACGCTAGCAAGTCTATTTGGTCCGCCGATTTTGTCTCTATGGTTATCTTTGGAGGCGTGTGCTGCTGTTTTGATTGAATTGTTTGTTGTTGCGGTTGTTTGATTGGCTGCTGTGCTACCGTCTTATTTTGCTCTGTTGGCTGATAGCTTTTGAACTCATCTTTTTTTTCATCTGGAGATATGATGACTATCTCTTTTTGAATCGGCTGAGTCTGATATGACGCAAAATTTGAAAGAGGTTGCAATGGTTGCGTTTGGTTGACTTCTACTTGTTTTGTTGCGTTGTTTTGCGCTGTCAAGTTCGCCTCGCTTTGTGTCTGCGCCGTATTTTTTGGGGCAAATATTGCGTATGCAATTCCAAAAGAGACAGCCGAGACAACCACGAAAGATAGAGCAAGGGTTCCAAATTTTTTATATTTTTGCCTTTTGTAGCTAATCCACCTTTTTTCTAGGTCGTTCAAATCATACATTTATGTACCCACCTTCTATTGCCACCATCTCTATATGTTTTTGTTTGAATTCTTTGTAGTTTAGCTCGGATGGTCTCTCTTTTTCGACAAACTCATAAAAGTCCAAAAGCTTGTACATAAACTTCATAGTCTCTCTAATATTTCCATTTGTGAAGCGGTGTATGAGCGTATAGCTTTTGCTTGAAAACATTGAGAGCAGCTGGTGCAATTCTTTTGAGAGAAGCTTGCGCTCGACAAAAAATCTAAGCTCATCTTTTGTTAGTGGATTTAGCTCCACACTTTCCCATATTCTACTTTGAAAATGTGCTTTAGCTATCAGATGCTCTTCGTCTATTTTGTGCAGGGCGACCACGAACTTAAATATTTTTGTATCTGATAGAAGTCTTATATACTCCATCTCTTTTTCTTCGTATAGCTGAGCCTCATCAAGGAAAACCAAAAAAGTATCCTTTTCAAACGTCGATTCAAAAAGCTCCATCAGCTCAAAAAAAGTAGGCTCTAGCGGGAGTTTTTTGTCTGAGCTTGCTTTGAATATTCTGATAAGCTCTTCAGTTCGCATAAAAGTAGGAGTAGGGTAGTAGAGTATCTTCCCTTTTTCACGTTTTATATTTGCGCATAGTCTACGCACCATCGCCGTCTTGCCGCTACCGGGATACCCATACAAAAGGATGATTTTTAGCGGTTTTTCTATTGTACTTAGAAGCTTTTTGTAAGCCTCTTTTACGCCATCTATGAGTATATATTCGTTTTCATTGTCTGCAAAATTTCTATTTTCATCGACGAAAAGCTCTTTGGCGACTGTGAAATTACTTTTCGATGTCACTTTTGTATCCGAGCTGTTTTAGTGTTAGCGGTTTGTCTTTTTTGACGATGTGAGGCGTAATTACTATTACCATCTCTTCCATTACCTTGCTATCCACATCTTGTTTGAAGAGATACCCAAGCACTGGAATATCGCCCAAAAGCGGCACTTTTTTTGTATCCGTGCCCACTGTATCTTTGATGAGTCCGCCTAGAATTATCCTCTCTCCATCCGCCACTTTGACTATTGAGGATAGCTGTTTTAAGGCTATATTTGGAGCCATGCTATAGGCTACGCCTGCCACTTGTACCGTCTGAAGCGGGCAGTTTGTTGTGATGCAAGCGCTAGATGTCGGATTTATCTTTAGCAGTATATTTGTGTCGTCCATTATCTCTGGCGTTATATCTAGTGCCACACCAACATTTAGCGGTATCGTCTCTACGCTTGGATTTGTAGCCCCTGTCGTCGCAGTGGCGCTAGTACCGCCGGATACTTTCGGATAAAAGATAACATCGCCCGACATGATAAGGGCAGGCTGGCTATTTAGCGTCATCACCTTTGGATTTGATACTGTTTTGACGTCGCCTTGCGTTCTAAGGAATTTCACAAAGTCAGTCAAGTCTACGCCGCCGCCGACTCTAAAATATTGTGCTAAACCACCACCGCCGGTAGTGGCTGATGTAATTACTCCAGATGTCGTATCTATCGTTGGGGTATTGCGTGTGCTGAGGCTTCCGTATGACGCAGTTACCGCCACGGCACTATATAGTTTACTCCAATCTATCCCCGTGGTGTTTGTCTTATTGAGTGTGACGGACAGTATCTGCACATCGATAAATACTTGCCTATGTAGTCTATCAATAACAGTATCGATGTATTTTTGCACGTCTGATATTTGTTGTTTAGAGGCTGTAACCGTAACTAGTCCAGCTTGGGCATTAATAACGATGGCATTGCTGTCTATATCAAGAGATTCACTCCTTTTGGCATTTGCCTTAGATTCCAAATCTTGAAATACACCGACACCGCCCTTGCTTTGATTTTCACTTTTTAGTTCTACAGATTTTTCTAATTTTGCGAGATGTGGATTTAGTATTTTTTCTATGTCCTTCTTGAGCTGAATTCAAAAATCTAGCTTTTCTTCTGTCTTGAAAGTGGAGCCGCCAGATGACGAGTTTGGAAGACCACCTTGTGTAATTGTAGACGTGGTGCTTTGAGATGCGCCGCCGTTCGACAAAAATGTTGCCTCCGTACTCCTAACAGCTCCTATGTAATCAACCTTGAAAGTTTTAGTAGTAAATGACGATACCCTTAGTATTCCGTTTTGGTATTCGTAGTCAAGACCGTTTTCCGAGAGTAAAAAGTCAAAAATATCTTTTAGGGTAAAGTCTTTTAGATTTATTGTGTTTAACTCTTTTCCAAGGAGCGTATCTGCTGCGCTGTCTTTTACTGCTACACTAAAAGAGCATCTGGAGCTTAGTTGCTCTAGCATTTGTGATATTGTAGTCCCTCTTGCTGCGCTGAGGCTACTAAATACCTTATCATCGCAGTTGTTGGCGTATGCCGATGAATATATGGATGTCGCCAGAGCCGCCGCAAGCATCGTCTTTGAGAGTGAATTTATTTTGCCAATGCCACGGTTATTCATCTTATGCCCTTGAATAGATTTAGTATTTTTTGTTTTTTGCCGCTTATTAGAATGACCCTGTTTTTTTCTATTTTTGCGATTTTATAGTCGTTGACGCTATCACCTATTTTTAGCCACTTATCGTTTATCAGCGCCTTGCCGTCAAAAATAGCCTTAAGCACGAATTGCGGAATGATGACGGTTGCATTTGCTTCCAATATCGGCGCCGGTTTTTCAAAAGCGTCACCCGCCGCTGCGATTTGCGCTGGTGCAACTCCGCTTTTTTGAGACAAAATATTGGCTATTATCGCATCCGCCTCGGAGCAATAAAGGGCTTGAGACACAAGAGCTAGTGCGGCGAATATTTTAATTCTCATATTCCGCTCACTTTAACATTTAGTTTTGCGTTTAGTTTTTCACCGTGCGAGATATTGAGGTCTGAGACGGTTGTAAACATTTCAGAGTTTTCTACAGCTCCTACAAAGCCCAAAATTCCCCTAAAAGCTCCGTTAAGCTCCATTCCCAAGGAAAGCTCTTGCTTGAAGATGCCATTTTCTTTTTCGGCTATCGATGTTTGCAGCTTTACTATCGTAACCCCGTGTTTTGCCGCATTGATAGTTAGATATTCCATAAAATCCGCTACGTTTTTATCATTTAGATGGATAAAGTCTATCCCCTGCATGCTATTTGTTACCTGCTCATTTTGGGCTATTTGCTTTTGCAGTTTTATGCTCATTAGCTTGTTGGTATCTTTTATCATTGAAGTTTCTTGGATGACTTCATTTTTTCTTTTCAAAAATTCTTTTGCGTCGGATATTTCCGATTGAACAGATGCTAGAGCGCTTTTTTTACTAGCTATTTTCTTCTCACTAATTGGAATGATAAACTTGTATGACAAAAAGCCAAAAACAAGCAAAGGCATCACAAAAAATATAATCTTTTCACTACCTTTTCTCCCCTCAAATACCTCGTCTATAGCATCCTGAAGTCGCCCAAAATCAAAACCCATTACTCTCCAACCTCGATAGATATTTCACCTATGTATTTGCTGATATTTGCCTCTTTTGTTATCTTGACTGCCGATATTTTGTTTTGTTCACCAAGCCATAATCTTTTAGCAAAACCGCTTATGAGCGTAGGCTCTTTTGCGCTACATTCTATTTTGATATTGCTGGAGTTGATGTCGATTGCCCTTAATGAAACGGAGGCACTTGAAGCGGTTGTTGATATTTTTGCCACACTAGAGGAGACACCTTTGGTATTTAGACGCCTAGATTCCAAATCTTTTAGGAGGGCAATAGTATCGGTATATTTTTTAGCTTCATCCGCACTTTTTTTTGTTAGCTCATCTTGCTCTTTTTGCGCCGCCGTTTTTTTGGATTCTATCTCTTGTCTCTGGGCTTTTAGCGGTATTAGTTCCTTATTCGCCTGAGTGGTCGCAAAAGAATAGTATAGATTTGCCACGCTCACATTGTAAAGCGGATAGGCAAACGCCAGAAGCAGAGAAGCCGCAGAGGCAACTATAAATTTACCGGCGTATCTTTTTAAAAACGGAGGAGGGCGCATAAACGTAGAAAAATTCAGATGTTTGTAATGTTCGATGTCGTGAGTGTAGGCAAATAGCATCAGCTTTGTCGACATATCTACGAAGCCATCTGTTTTTAGGCCTAGATTGAACTCAAAGTGCTTAAATGGGGTCTCAAAATACTCTTTTGCTATCTCTGTGATATTGGCTATATTTCCATGCTCTGTGGCTATGTATATCGCCTCATATCCGTTTATCTGATTTATCCTTTTCGCATGTACCAGAACATCAGATATGGAGGCAAAAAACTCTCCTATCAAAGCCTTGAAGCCTACAGCATACTCTTGCTTTTTTTCTCTAAAATCTATATTGGTTAGTATCTTAATAAAATCATCTAGCCCTACACGCTCTCCTAGATGTTCGGAAAATCTGTCGCCAAGAGTCTTAATACTAGCCCTGATGGTTTTCGAGTATGTGTAATTTCCGTTTTGATAAACGCATAGATATGCGCTGTCATTGTATAGATATATGAAGGCAAAAGTTGCCGAATCGCTCAGAAAATTTTTTGTAAATAGTGTTTTGATTGCCGTTTGAGGTAAAAATACAAAGTCTGTGTATCGACCTGATATATTCGATAGTCTTTGTTCTATTGCCTGATATGCTGCTACGTATGCGTGATATCTCTTTGTCTCCGGATTATCATCGACGGATATTCCAGCCTCTTCGTAGCATATTTTGTACTCAAGGCTAGGCTCCAATCCAAGCTCATCGAACAGCTTTAGCTCTATCGCCTCATAGGCGTCGTTGCCATCTAAAAATCTATTTATTTCAACATTTTCTATTACTAGGTCGTCTAGCTGGATAAATGATATTATGTTTGATTTTTGGTTTGGTTCTGTGGCTGGACGGATTGTTTGTCTTTGGTATTCATAAAAGTTGAGAGAAGAGGGCGAATATAGGCAAATCGACGATGAGCCGCCGTGTTTTGTGCGTAAAGGAAGCTTGAATGATTTTAAAAAATCAAGATTCAAAGTCATACCCATATTCGGCTAGTCCTTTTTTGTCTGTAGTCCAATTCTTATTTGTTTTTACGAATAATTCCAAATGTATCTTTTTTTGTGCAAATTTTTCAAGTGCGATTCTAGCTTTTGTCCCTATCCGCTTGACGGTTTGGCCACCTTTGCCGACTATCATCGCTTTTTGAGAGTCTTTATTAGCTATGACTGTCGCATACACTTTGTCTATTTTATCGCTCTCTTCGATTTTATTTATCACGACATCCGTTTCATACGGTATTTCATCACTAAGGCCGTTAAACAGTTCCTCTCTGATAATCTCTTTGTATATGTCCCGGATATTTTGGTCGGTTAGAAGCTCTGGGTCATAAAGGTATGGAGAGTCAGGCAAGTATTTGACCGCAGTATCCAGTATCTCTTTTTTACCGCTTTCTTTTGTTGCACTTATCGGTATTAGGGCTAAAAATCCGTTTTCATATCCGTTTAGTTCTTCCATAGTTGCAAGTAGTTTGTCGTGTGTCAGCATATCTATTTTGTTGAGTAGCAGAATATGTGGTTTATTCTCGGAGATGGACAAAAACTCCTCATAATCTCTTTTTGCAAACCTAGCGTCGGCGATAAAAAGCACCAAATCGGCATCGCTAACAGCCTTTATCGCTTCCCCTAGCATATATTCATTTAGCAGTTTTTTGCCTGTCTGAAGCCCTGGAGTATCAATCAGTACTATCTGTGCATCATTGTGCATCAGTATACCTTTTAGCCTCTTTCTTGTTGCGTTGGCTTTGTGGCTTACGAGCATTATTTTTTCACCGACTAGCCAGTTGAGAAGTGTGCTTTTACCTGCATTTGGTTTGCCGATAACTGCGACAAAGCCGCATTTTGTATTTGTGCTCAAAGAATATACCTTGCGTGATCTATGTTTTCTACTATATTTGACAACTTATTGTTGACAAGTTCTTGCGTAATTGAGATGCTATCGCCGCTCATTGTATCGGCTTCAAAGCTAATATCTTCCATCACTTTTTCTATAATGGTGTGAAGTCTTCTTGCCCCAATGTCTTCAGTCTTTTCATTGGCTTTTTGTGCAAGGCTAGCCATTGCTCTTATGGCATCATCCTCAAAGATAACCTCTACGTTCTCTGTTTTTAGCAAAGCTGAATACTGTTTCAAAATAGAATTTTTTGGTTTTGTAAGTATGTCGTACATCGCAGCTTCATCTAGGGATTCCATCTCGACCCTTAGCGGAAATCTACCCTGTAATTCCGGTATTAAGTCGCTTGGCTTTGTAAGATGAAATGCACCTGCGCCGATGAATAATATATGGTCGGTGTTTATCTGCCCCAGCTTCGTCGATACCGATGAGCCTTCGATGATAGGCAGCAAATCTCTTTGCACCCCTTCTTTGCTAGGGTCTTGTCTTGATGAGGTAGAAGAGCTGACTGCTATTTTGTCTATCTCATCTATGAAGATTATCCCTTCTTCTTCCGTTCTTCTTATCGCCTCTGTTTTTATCGCCTCGTTATCGATGAGCTCCTCGGCAGCTTCATGTTCAAAAGCCGTTATAGCCTCTTGCACGTCGACCTCCTTTTTGAGCTCTTTTTTCTCCATTCCGCCAAGAAGTTTCGAAAAAGATTCTTGGATTTTAGCGACCTCGAGTGGCAAATTCGTGTCGTAGCTTTCACTTTGTGACTTTGATACTTCTATTTCAACTCGTAGATTTGCCGTATCGCCCGATGATATTTTCTCTTTCATCTTTGCAACAGCTTTTTTGTGTTCAGCCTTTTTTTCTTCGCTTGCCCCCGTAGGTGGCTCCGGTATTAGTTTTAGCGCTATTTTGTCGATTGCTAGCTCTTTTATCTTCGGAGCTATTTTTTCTTTGTGCTCTTTTTTGACTAGGTTATAAGAAGCCAGCGTAAGATCTCTTACCATTGACTCTACATCTCTGCCGACAAAGCCTACCTCTGTGTACTTACTCGCTTCTACTTTGATAAACGGAAGAGCAAATCTTTTTGATAATCTTCTAGCAATCTCAGTTTTGCCGACTCCGGTTGGGCCTATAAGAAGTATATTTTTTGGGACTATGTCCTCTTGCATCTCTTTTGCCAGCTTTAGCCTGCGCATTCTATTTCGAAGAGCTATTGCAATTATTTTTTTAGCATCTTTTTGACCTATGACATGCTCGTCTAGTACCGATACAATCTCTTTTGGGGTTAGGTTCAATGAATTACTCCAGCGTGAGAATGGATATGTTTTTGTTGGTATATATACAAAGTTCGCCTGCTATTTTGAGCGACTCTTCTACAAGTTCTTTTGGCTCTAGTTGTGAGTGCTTGGCAAGTGCTTTGGCGGCAGAAATAGCGAAGTTACCACCGCTCCCTATAGCTGCTAACATACCATCCTCAGGCTCAACGACATCACCGTTTCCCGTGAGAATAAATATTTTCTCTTTACTTAATACTATCATCATAGCTTCAAGCCTGCGGAGAACTTTGTCTTTTCGCCATTCCTTTGAGAATTCAACTACTGATTTTAGAAGGTCGCCTTTTTTGTTGGCTAGCATATTCTCAAACATATCAAAAAGGGTGAATGCGTCTGCCGTGCTTCCAGCAAATCCTGCAAGAATTTTACCTTCATGCAGTTTTCTGATTTTGACGGCGTTTGATTTGAGTACGGAGTTGCCGAATGTTACCTGTCCATCGCCGCCTATGACGGCTTTACCGTCTTTTAGGCACGCTAGGATGGTTGTTGCTTCAAACACAGACTAAATCGCCTCTATTGTAAGGTGTAGTTTGGCGTGGATACCGTGCCCCATTTTGAGGTCAAGGTCGTATGCGCCCGTCGCTTTAATTGCACCGTGATGCTCGATACTTTTTTTGTCTATTTCTATGCCGTGTTGTTTTTTGAGCTCCTCGGCTATTTCGTCTTTTGTGATAGAGCCAAACAATGCGCCGTTTGCCCCTGTTTTTGTCTTGATAACAAGTTTTACACCTTCAAGTTTTGCTTTTGCTTCATTTAGCTTTGCTATCTCCGCCGCTTCTTGTTCTTTTTTGGCTCTCTCTCCCGCTTCCCATTGTTTCATAACCGCAGGCGTAGCTAGTTTGGCAAGTCCTTTGCCTATTAGGAAGTTGTTGCCGTAACCGTCTTTTACCTCTTTTATCTCTCCGGCTTTACCTAGCGCTTTTACGTCTTTTATTAGTAGAACTTTCATTATTTTGCCTCCAATGCATATTTTAATACTTCATCTATCGTTTTTACAGGAATAATCTGCATATTTTCTTTAACCTCGTCCGGTATATCAGGGAGGTCTCTATCATAATTTTTTTGCGGTATCAGAGCTGTTTTTATTTGCGATTTATACGCGGCAATCAATTTTTCTTTTAAGCCGCCTATAGCCGTCACTTTGCCAGTCAGTGTTATCTCTCCAGTCATTGCCACTGATGAGTTGACTTTGCGTTCCGTTAGTATCGACGATATAACAGTTGCCATAGCTATGCCCGCACTTGGCCCGTCTTTTGGTGTTGCGCCGTCCGGGACGTGTATGTGTAGGTTGTAGCAGTCATACAGGCTTGGTCTATTGCCTTTTTCATCAGCTATACAGACTGAGTCTATGATTTTTTTCTCCACCTTTAGCTTTCCGCTATCTATGAGTGTCTTGACGACGGTATATGCTATCCTTGCGGACTCTTTCATTACATCGCCGAGACTTCCAGTCAGTTCTACAGCCCCTTTGCCCTTTATCTTGACGGCTTCTATCTTGAGCACATCTCCGCCGACTGCAGTCCAAGCAAGGCCGTTTACTACGCCGACTTGATTTTTTTTGTCTACCTCTTCGTATTCAAAGACGGTTTTATCGAGAAAATCTTTTAGGTTTTTGGAATTTATAGTTACTTTTTGTACTTTTTCTTCCAAAATGATTTTTGCCGCTTTTCTAGCTATTGCCGCTATTTGTCGCCTTAGATTTCTGACTCCGGCTTCTCTGGTGTATTTTTCTATCACCTCTTTCAAGACGGCAACAGGCATTGAGAGTTCATTTGCTTTTAAGCCGTGTTTTTTTAGCTCTTGTGGCACAAGATATTTTTTTGCTATTTCATATTTTTCTTGCGGAGTATATGAGCTTACCTCGATAAACTCCATCCTATCCCTAAGCGGAGCAGGGATACTTGAGGCGTCGTTTGCCGTAGCTATAAATACTGCACTTGAAAGGTCAATATTGAAATTTAGGTAATAATCCCTAAATTTATCATTTTGCTCAGGGTCTAGTATTTCAAGTAACGCCGCCGTAGGGTCGCCTCTCATACTTCTGCCGACTTTGTCTATTTCGTCAAGCACTATCACGGGGTTCATCTGCTTTGCATTTATTAGCCCCTGTATCAGTCTGCCCGGCATCGCTCCTACGTATGTTCTCCTGTGTCCTCTTAGCTCGTTGACATCTTCCAGTCCACCTAGGGCTACACGGACCAGCTCTCTTTTGAGTGCTTTTGCTATCGAGTTTGCAAGGCTTGTCTTGCCGACGCCCGGAGGCCCTATGAAGCACAGTATTGCCCCTTTTGCATCTTTGCTTTTTGTCCCTCTAAGCTCCAAAAGTTCTTTTACCGCAAAAAATTCGACTATTCTTTTTTTCGGTTTCTCTAGCGAAAAATGGTCTTCATCTAGTGTTTTTGCGACTTTCGAGACCTCTAGCTTTGCTTTTGAGACTTTACCATAAGGGAGTTCGAGGACGTATTCGATATATGTCTGAAGGACATTCGCATCGCCGCTGTCTGGGTGCATACGCCCGAGCTTTTCAAGCTGTTTTTTTGCCTCTTTGTACGCATCTTCGTACATGAACGGCTTGATGGCTTCTAGCCTTTTGCCATATTCCTCTAATTCCTCTTGACGGCTAGTATCTTCGCCAAGCTCTTTTCTGATTTGTTTTAGCTGTTCTTTTAGGAAATACTCTTTGTTTACTTTGTCCATTTTGTCGTGGACTTTTGCCCGTATCTCTTTTTGTAGTTTTGCACCCTCTGTTTCGTCTATGATATGTTCTATTAGCTTCATAAGCCTTTTTTCGACATCTTGCTCGATAAATAAATCATGCGCATCGTCTTTTTGAAGTTTCATAGAGCTGCTTATGAGGTCTGCTATACGGTTTGGCTCATGGTTTTCATTAATAGTTTTCAGCAGGTCTGGCGGGAAATATCCTGCGACAGCAGAGAGGGATTTGACGTGCTCTCTGAGATTTGCAAGTACCGCTTCAACCCTTTGCTCATTGTAAGGATGTGTTTTGATAGTATCGACCACCGCAAGAAGTGGATTATCGCCCAAACGTTCTACGATATGCCCTCTTGCCAACCCTTGGAATAGCACCTTGACTCTTCCGTCTGGGAGGACTATCTTTCTTATGATTGAGCCTATAACGCCTGATTCATAAATACTATCAAAAGTATTTTCACCTTCCATACCAGTTTTTGAATGGCATACCAGTATTAGTGAGTTGTTTTCAACGGCAAAGCTAGCCGCTTTTATCATCTTTTCGTCAGACAAGAAGAGTGGGGCTATCATGAACGGATATAAAAATATTTCGTCTTCTATAACTATCGGCAGACTTGCCGGAAACGAACCGTAATTTGAAAGTTGCATCGTAGGTAGCTCCGAATAAATTATTTTATTGTTTTACTGAAGTTGTACTTCAAAAAGTGCCCTATACCAAGGCGTATGCGCTTTTTCATATTTTATACCGTCAAGCCAGCTGACGTTTGCATCGGCTCTATATTTTTTTGCGGCATCGGGCTTGTCTATTCTGTCGTATAGTCCAGCTATGTTTTCATTGATTGCTTTGTTAGCCAAAGAGAGTTTCAGAAGTATGGTCTGTGCATAAGGCTTATATACCGAATACGGATACTCTTTTATGAAATCCTCTACGTCTTTTTGCGTATCTAAAATGAGCTGTTGGTCTCTATTTGCTTTTTTGAACGCCAAAAAGTTGGCTTTTACTTTTAGATATCTTGCAAATTCTACATTTTTCTTATCGCCGTATCTCTTGATATATTCGTCTAGATAGTGATTTGCCAGCAAATATTCTTCGTTATCCATGTGTGCTTGCGCCATTATTAGCATTGCTTCTTGGATTAGCGGCGAGCGTATGTGTTCACTTTGAAGTGACGTAAACATCTTGTCCGCTTGCTCCAAGTCTCCCCTCATAGTTTCCTTGACCATTTTTTGATACCAGTAGTCGGCAGGCTTGTTATATTCCTCTTGTTTGGCTGAACACCCTAGAAGTACGAAGCTGGCAGTAAGTGCCAAAGCGGTATTTTTGATTGATAAAGCTGGATGTCTGTTCATTTTAGTTGTGCCTCGAGTACCGTATTTAAAATCTTGTTGTCGCCAATGTTAGCTTACTTTTGCTTTAAATGTTTGTAGTATTCGAGGTATGAGTGGTTGTTACTTTATTGTGTAGCCGAGTTCTTTAATATTTATTATAATGTCAAACACAGCAAATAGCTGTTGAGATAGCGAAATAATTTAACATCCCCGCCTTTTACTCCTTGCAGGCGGGGAGATTAAGATATTTAACTCAAGCTTTGATATTCTTCGTAAACGATTAATTATGAAGGAAGTTTTGTGTCATTTTTTAAAGAAACCGATACTTCTATTTTGCTTATCGGAGTCGGCAATCTTGGCGAAGCGCTGCTGGACGGTATGCTGAAAAAAGGGCTAAATGTAACAGCGGTGGTCCATAGTGAAGAAAAGGCAATCAAGCTAAATGAGTTTTACCCATCCCTAAAAATTGAAGTGGCCAAAAAAAGTATCAATATCGAGGGAAGAATTGTCGTTTTGGCAGTAAAGCCAAACAGCTTTTACGATATTCGTTTTGAGGGGAGAGCAAAACTCTTTGTCTCCGTGATGGCGAAAGTATATATCGATGACCTAAAGTCCAGTGTCGATGCTGATGCATATATTAGGGCAATGCCAAATCTGGCGGCAAGATGTGAAAAATCAGTCACTGCTGTTACCGGAAGTCACTCTGCGAGAATAGAAGCGTTAAGTCTTTTTGAATCGATCGGCAAAAGCGTATGGGTTGATACGGAAGATGAGCTAAATATCGCAACTGCTCTCGCCGGAAGTGCGCCTGCATTTTTGGCGATTGTCGCCGAGGCTTTGACTGACGGGGCTGTGAGGGCAGGGCTCAAAAGAGTGGTAGCCGAAGAGATGACAAAAGGGCTTTTTGACGGATTTGGTGCATTGCTTGATGGCTCACACCCCGCAAAAATCAAAGAAGAGGTGATGAGCCCTAAGGGTACTACGGCGGCAGGGGTATTTGAACTAGAAAAAGACGGCGTGAGAGCTTCTTTTATGAAAGCTATCGAAGCGGCATATCTGAAGGCCTCTAAATAAACTTTGGTAGAATTCGCAAAAAATTTTTTAATTTAGGGTAAAAATAAATGCATTATCTTGACATCTATGGCGGCAACAAACTAAACGGAGAGGTGACGGTATCGGGAGCTAAGAACTCATCGCTTCCGCTTATCGCTTCAACGATATTATCGAAGACTCCCGTGACTATCACCAATATGCCTAGGGTTGCCGACATCAAGACAATGCTTAAGCTGATGACAAATCTTGGGGCAGAAGCGACTTTTGAGGGTAATACGCTAAACATAGATGCCGAAAAACTGAACGGTACGGTAGCTACTTACGACATAGTCAAGACGATGAGAGCATCAATACTCGTTCTTGGACCTCTGCTTGCTAGGTTTGGTAAATGCGATGTGAGCTTGCCTGGTGGATGTGCAATAGGTCAAAGACCTGTGGATTTGCATCTAAAAGCTCTTGAGGCGATGGGCGCCGAGATAGAAATCAAAAACGGATACGTGGAGGCTAGAGCGCCCAGAGGTCTAACCGGCACTACTATAGTTTTTGACAAAATAACAGTAACGGGTACTGAAAATATCGTAATGGCAGCAGCCCTTGCCAAAGGGACTACAAAGATAATAAACGCCGCAAAAGAGCCGGAAGTAGTCCAGCTGTGCGAAGTGCTCAGACTTGCTGGGGCAAATATCGCAGGTATCGGTACGGATGAGCTTATTATCGATGGAAGCGGCGGTGAGCTGTATAGCTTTAAAGACATAGATGTTATCCCTGACAGGATAGAGGCTGGGACATACCTGTGTGCCGCCGCTATCACCAATTCGACCGTAACTCTAAAAAAAGTAAATCTAAGCCACATGGAGGCCTGCATCTCCAAGCTTCAAGAGATGGGATACTCTTTTGACTACGGTATTAACGAGCTAACTATCAAGCCTGCGAAAAAAATCAAGCCTGTTGAGATAGTAACTACTGAGTTTCCTGGGTTTCCTACGGATATGCAGGCTCAGTTTATGGCTCTTGCCACGCAAGCGCAGGGAACTAGCATAATAGAAGAAAGGCTTTTTGAGAACCGCTTTATGCACGTTAGTGAGCTAACTAGACTGGGCGCAACTGTGCACCTAAATCACAATACCGCTACCATCGAGGGTGGGGCTGAGCTTACTGGAGCAGATGTTATGGCTACCGACCTCAGGGCCTCGTCTGCACTCGTTATTGCGGCGCTAGTTGCACACGGAAAGACTAGAATTCATAGAATTTATCACCTAGATAGAGGCTATGAAGAGCTTGAGAAAAAGCTAATTGCATTAGGTGCTCAGATAGAAAGAGGTGATGAGTAGCGCTAAGTTATTGAAAGCAACAGCACAAAAATAAGCAAGATTGCGGATAGCGCATATCTGATAATTTGTTTTAGTGTGTTGTTTTCGTGAGAGTAGTCTATGTTATTTTTTTCTAACACCGTCTTGTTGAAGTCCACGACCACAAACACCATACCGTTTTGAGTTTCCACCAGTAGGTTTTTATCTCCATCTAGTACGACCGCTTTTTTGATATTTTTAGGCTCAAATTCTGCATTGTTTATGTAGGTCATTTTTTTACTGGAGTCTAGCAAGTCGTTAAAAAAATACAAAACTATCAACGATATTCCGCTATACAAAAATATTCTTAAAGCATTGTGCTTTACTGCTTCATTCACTTTTTGCCTTTGATTTTTTCAAGCCACTCTTTCAGTGTTTTTTCAAATCCAATTTCTTTTAATTTTACGACATCTATGGGTTTTGCTGTATATTTTTGCTCCACCCAGCCGCCGAAATCATGCGGATATTTATATCCTATTCCGCGCCCTAGTTTTGCCGCACCTGCAAAGTGGGCATCTTTGAGATGTGGCGGTACTTCGTATATTCCACTGCTTGCTACAAGTGCCAAGGCATCGTCTATTGCCATATATGCGCTGTTTGACTTTGGCGAACACGCTAGATATATTGCTAGCTGACTTAGAATGATGCGAGATTCAGGCATGCCTATTTTCTCTACGAGAGAAAAGGCGGCGTTTGCTATTTGTAGAGCATTTGGATTTGCGTTACCGATGTCTTCGGCAGCTAGTATGGCAAGGCGACGAGCGATAAATCTAGGTTCTTCCCCGCCAGCAATCAGTCTAGCCAGATAATACACGGCTGCTTGCTCATCTGAGCCTCGTATGCTTTTTATGAGAGCGCTTGCAAGGTTATAGTGCGTTTCAGATTCCCCAGCCCCGTCCGTGAGGCTATTTGGTCTAAGTTGTTTTAATGTGCCAAGGGTAATATTATCCTCTAATTTTGCGGCAAAATCCAAAAGCGTAAGCATTGCTCTTGCATCACCTGATGAGCTTCTTACTAAGTACTCGCCTGCATCATTATCTATCGTTTTGCCGAGCTTTGCCAATCCTTTTTCAAGAGCGTCGCTTAGGTCGTCATCGCTGAGTGAAAAAAACTCAAAAAGCATTGAGCGGGAACGTATGCCGCCTGTAAGAGAGAAAAATGGATTTTCGGTAGATGCCCCGATAACCAGCGCAAAGCGGTTTTCCATAATTGGGAGCAGTACTTCTTGTTGCGTTTTCGATAGTCTGTGTACCTCATCTATGAATATAAGTGGTTTTTGCAAAGCATTTTTTGCGCTATCAACCGCCTTTCGTATCTCTTCTATTTTTACGCTTGTGGCGTTAAATTCAAAAAAAGGTGCGTCAAGTTTTGCGGCTATGATACGAGCTAGTGAAGTCTTGCCCGTTCCTGGAGGGCCAAAGAAAAATGAGTGCGGCAAGCTACCGCCCTCTATAAGCCTACGAAAAGGGGCATTTGCCCCAAGAATATGCTTTTGCCCAAT
Source organism: Campylobacterales bacterium (assembly GCA_041915365.1). GTDB lineage: Bacteria > Campylobacterota > Campylobacteria > Campylobacterales > UBA6016 > UBA6016. The sequence continues at coordinate 20,375 of JAYSBP010000008.1, forward strand.
GAATTCCTCAAGAGAGGAGGGGCGGAGGATTTGAGCTAAGCTCAACTATTAACCCTTGTCCAGTTCGCCTCTATAGCTTACTATCCCGTGTGCTAGATTTGATACTTTGCTAAATCCAAGGTCTTTTAGGACACTTTGACAATATGCACTTCTCGAGCCGACGTGGCAATATACAATGACTGTCTCGTTTTTGTGCTGTTGCAACTCTTTAACCGAGTCGTAAAAGCTTGTTGTAGGAACAAGGAAGTCAACGCCCTTGATTCTGAAGCTTTTGTACTCCATCCACTCCCTGACGTCTACTAGCTTGAAGTTTACCATTCCAAGAGTTCTGGCCTCAAGCAACGCCTCTAGTTCTTCAGAGTCAAGTTGTGTTTTGTCTAGTAGGAGCTGGCATTCCTCTTTTGTAAGGCCTCTTGAGTGGGCGTGTATCGCTTCTTCTAGGTTCTCCTCAGCCATTTTTGACGCCGCAAATTCAGGTGTGCAGAATATTCCGCAATGACAAGTGCCATCGTTTGGTATCTCTTCATTTAGCGCAGGCTTACATGGACATACTCTATCTTCTTCTTTGTTGCCCGTTACGAAAAAACAAGGACAGTATCTTTTGTTGTAAATGAGCTTGTTTCTAGTTAGCCCAAACTGTATACTTTGAGTGATTTCCATATCTGGATTGTATGAGAAGCCAAATTGTTTTATTACTTTGTCGGTAAAATCGACTGTTTTTTTGAGTTCATCCTGAAACTCTTGTGAATTTGGATCTATCTTTTTCATTTCGCTCATCTTATTATCCTAGGTTATGATGTTTATAATTGACGTGTCATTTTTGACGATGTTTGGAAATTGTAGCTAATGTTTGAAAAAATCGAGATAAAACGAAGCAATAGCACAAGAAGACTTCGGATAGAAGTCATAGACGGCGGTGTGATTAAGATTACCGCTCCACGTTTTGTCAGTGATGCAAAGTGTCTAGAATTTATGAATCTCAATGCGGCAAAACTCCAAAAAATGATACAAAAGCAGCTTGAGTTTGAGGATAAAAAAGATGCGCTTGGCGGGTATTTTTTGCACCTTGGCTCCAAAACCCCACTTCAAATAGATGAATATGCGAAAAAAAAATACACATTCGGCGATACAGGTCTCGTGCTTTCAAAAAAAGAGCATTTCAGAGATTTTTTGAGAGATGAAGCAAAGCGGATAATAACACCGAAAGCAGAAGATATAGCCGCATTTTATGGCGTAAAATATGAAAAAATAAGCTTTAGGGATGCGAAAAGTAGATGGGGGAGCTGCTCTGCTAGAAAAAATCTCAGCTTTAGCTCAAGACTCGTAGGCGCTCCAAAAAGCGTGATAGAGTACGTTGTAGTCCATGAAATATGCCACTTAAAAGAGCTAAACCACTCTGCAAGGTTTTGGTCACACGTCTCGGCCTTACTTCCTAACTATAAAGAAAGCGAGAAGTGGCTCAAAGAAAACGGGCGGCTTTTGCATATACACTGAGAATGCTACCCATTCGTTTACCTATTATTTACCAGCTACAAGCAAAATCTGCTCCAAATTAAATAGTTTTTTGTTAAGATAGGGCAAAACAGGCTTTTTGGGGGCGGAAATTGAGAATAGACAAATTTATCAATACGGTAAATATAGTCAAACGCAGAAGCATAGCCGCCGACATGATAGAACATGGCGTGGTATATCTCAATGGGGTGCAGGCCAAAGCGTCAAAAGACGTAAAAGTGGGCGATAAGATAGAGATTCACTATCTTGAGAGCGTCAAAAAATACGAGGTTCTTGCCGTTCCGACTACAAAAACAATTCCAAAAACAGCCACGGACGATTATATAAAGGAGCTAAATTGAGCTACGAAGAGGCAAAGCGTAGTTTCGCATCGCTTTTTGAGGGCAAAATGGGCGTAGATGAGGCTAAAGTATTTCTTGTCAGCATGTACGAAAGAGGCGAGAGTGAAGAAGAGATAAGGGCAGCCGTCGAAGTGATGCGCTCTTTTATGGTGGCTTTCGAAACGCCAGATGAGATAAAAGACTTGTTAGTGGATAATTGCGGTACTGGCGGTGACAAGAGCGGGAGTTTTAATATTTCTACGACCGTTAGCTTTGTACTTGCTTCACTAGGGCTTTATGTAGCAAAGCACGGCAATCGCAGTATCACGAGCAAGTCAGGAAGCGCAGATATGCTGGAGGCTCTGGGTGTTAAAATAGAGCTTGATACTCAAGCGGCAAAGCTGAATGTTTTGCTTGAAAGCGGTTTTGCATTTTTGTTTGCGCCCACATATCATCCAGCCCTAAAACACATAATGCCTATTCGCAAGAGTTTGCCGCACAGGACGATATTTAATATGCTAGGTCCGCTTTGCAATCCGGCCGCTGTGAAGCGTCACCTAATCGGCGTTTATGACTACAATCTAGCCGTGAAGTGCTCTCATGCCCTTCTTGAAACAGGTTCTACGAGGGGTATTATAGTTCATAGCGATGACGGAATGGATGAAGCTAGTATTACAGGTGGAAGCAAATACGCTTTTTTTGATAGCGGTGTAGTAAGCGAGTATGAGCTAAATCCACTGTCATATGGGCTAAAGATATATCCAAAAGAGGCGATAGAGGGCGGAGATGCCGTTCAAAATGCGGCGATTACCGCATCGGTGCTAAAAAATGAAGCCGACGAAGCAAAGACAAGTGTAGTGGCCCTAAACGCAGCTTTGGCTTTGCTAGCCAGTGGAAAAGCTAGAGATATTCAAGATGGGCTTGAGATGGCGGATTATGCAATCAAAAGCGGCAAGGCGTACGAAACGCTCAAAAAAGTCATCTCGGTATCAAATAAGGTCTAAAACGTGACAAAAGTATTTGAGGTGCAAGTCGAAAGCGAGCTGTCGGAAGTAGCCAAATTTATACGAGATAGCCATGCTGGTGGCGGTATATTTTTTCTTGAGGGTGACCTTGGATACGGCAAGACGGCTTTTGTCCGTGCTTTTGCCTCTCTTTTTGGAGTTAAAGATGAGGTGTCTAGTCCAACATTCGCCGTAATGAATGAGTATGGCGATAAGATATTTCACTATGATTTTTATAATTTCGGTACAGCCGCATATTTTGAAAAAGGGATGTTTGAGTATCTAGAGAACGGTGGCTGGCATTTTATGGAGTGGGCCGATGAAAAAATTGAAAAATTCCTTCAAAACATAGGAATGAAATTTGTTAGGATAACGATAACAAAAGAGGGCGAGACAAGATTTTATAGGATAGAAAATGCATAAGCTGGAAGCAAAAAACATCAAAAAACACTTCAAAAAACACGTAGCTCTTGGTGGCGTGAACGTCCATTTTGATTCGGGCGAGATAGTCAGTTTGCTTGGGCCAAACGGTGCGGGGAAGACCACTCTTTTTTATTCCATATGTGGACTCATAGATGTTGACGACGGTGTCGTAATGTTGGATGGCAACGATATAACGCCGCTCTCATTGCATCAAAAAGCGAGGATAGGACTTGGGTACTTGCCGCAAGAATCAAGCGTGTTTAAAGACCTTAGTGTTGAGGAAAATATAGAGCTTGCCTGCGAGGTAATATATAAAAATGAAGAAGAGGTGATGCAGCATACCGATAGGCTTCTTGAGATGTTATCCATAGAGCCTATACGAACAAGGCCTGCTTACGCACTATCCGGAGGCGAGAGGAGAAGGGTGGAGATAGCAAGAGCTCTTGCTGCAAACCCGCAGTTTTTGCTACTTGACGAGCCTTTTGCCGGTGTCGACCCTTTGGCTGTTAGCGAAATACAAAAAATCATCATAGAGTTAAAAAACAACGGCATAGGGATAATAATCACAGACCATAACTTCAGGGAGGCGCTGGAAATATCAGACAGAGCATACGTGCTTGGCAGGGGGATGCTTTTGGCCGAGGGGACTCCAGCACAGATATATGAGAGCGAAATAGTCAAAAGACATTATCTCGGAGATAAGAGTCAAGTATGAAACAAAGGCTGAGCGCTGCCCAAAAAGGCAAGCTATCATCGACGCTAAAAAATTGGCTACCGCTGCTTCAGGCGGGGCTTAGTGACCTTAGCGAGAGGCTCAGCGAAAATTTATCAAATAACCCTTTTTGCGAAATCAGAAATAAGCAACACGACGAAATAAAAGAAGACGAAGACAAAGAGTATCATGAAGACGAGCATTATCAAAGCTTTGAAAAACCGTCAAAAAAAGAGTTTAGAGAAGAGCTGGCGCTCGGTGAGGCATCCCTCTTTGAGGACGTGATAGAACAGATAGCTCCGCCGCTTTTCCCCACTACAAGAAGCCAAACTATAGCCACAAAAATAGCAGAACATCTTGACGAAGGCGGTTTTTTTGACTGTGAGTACGATGAGATAATCGCCCAGACGGGGGCTGACAAAGACGAGATAGAGCGGATAAGGGGCCGCTTTGTATATCTTACGCCATCCGGAATTGGGGCTGTCGATTTTATAGAGAGCTATCTTTTCCAGCTTGAAGATGCTGGGCTTGGAGATGATGTGTATGAGCTTGCCGTTTTGATAATCAAAAATCTTGATTCATATTCCGATTTTTCAAAAAATCCACGCTTTAAAGACGCTATGAACGCAGTCAAAAAACTAAAAAATCCGCCAGCTATAGAGTATCTCGAGAATTCAAGCGAGGTTATTCCTGATATTTTTGTCTATGACGACGGCGAAAAACTAGAGGTAAAGATAAATGACGCTTACTATCCGGAGATAATTATTGAGACTATGGAGGGGCTAGAAAAAGACGAGTTTGTCCGTCCAAAAATCAAAGAGGCAAAAGACTTGGTGGACGCCCTTGCAATGAGAAAAGCCACACTTATGAAGCTCGGACTTATGGTTGTTGAGTTTCAATATGATTATTTCAAAGGTGGGGCGATACGCCCGATGAAATTGCAAAATATTGCGGATGAGCTTGGGCTAAATGTATCGACAATATCAAGAGCTATCGCAAATAAGTATTTGGCCTCAAATAGAGGTATATGGCCGATAAAAAGCTTCTTTTCTACGGCCATTAGCGAGGATACCTCGGCGGCGGCGATTAAGGAATATCTAAAAGAGCTTTTCGCAGGCGAAAGCCGTAAAAAACCGCTATCTGACGAGGCGGCGCTGAAGTTTGTAGAGGAGAAGTTTTCCGTAAAACTAGAGCGAAGAACTATTACCAAATACCGTATGGCTCTTGGCGTGGCAAGCTCTTCGGAGCGTAAAAAACTATACCAAATGAGCCTATGAAAATATTTCAATATAAAAGTGGGTTTAGATATACCTCGGATACGATGTTTTTGTGGGATTTTGCAATGCGATTTGTCAAAAAAGGGAGCGTGCTGGAGGTTGGCGGCGGTAGCGGCGTGCTTGGATTGTTGCTTGCTCGTGATAAAAACATATCGCTTGAGATTGTCGAAAAGCAAGAAAAAATGGCCGTACTATGCAGGTCAAATGCCTCTCAAAACAATATCGATGCCGTCGTTAAAAATATTGATTTTTTGCAGTACGACGGAGAGAGATTCGACTATGTGGTTTCAAACCCGCCATTTTATCCGACCCGTGTCCAAAAAAGCGGAAATGACTCGTTTTTGGCTTCTAGGTATGCGGATGAGCTTCCTCTTGACATTTTTTTGCAAAAGTCAAAAAAATTGCTAAAACCGCAAGGCGAGATTATTTTTTGCTACGATGCCAGAGAATTGGAGGCTGTATGCGCCGAGTCTGCGAAGCTAAGAGGGGCTGCTTTGACGCATGTGAGATTTGTCCATGCAAAGGCGGACAAAAGCGCCAAGCTTGCCCTTTTTCGCATCAAAAATTCAAGCCGTTCGCATCTTGAGATAATGCCCCCGCTTGTCGTTATGAACGGCGAACGTTATACGGATGAGGCGGCGCAGATATTTTCTGCCGCAGATTGCGACAGCGTAGATATGAAAGAGGATTTGTAAAATTCAATGGCGAGCGAACAATTAATTACAGAAGTTGGCTATAATTTCGGGTTTAGAGACGGTTTTTGCGAAGAGTGCGGCGGCAAGTGTTGTACCGGGGAGAGCGGGTATATCTGGATTAGCGAGGATGAGGTCGTAAAGGCTTGCGAATGGCTAAATATGGATATTGACGCTTTTGCCGATAAATACTTGTTTCGCGTGCAAGATAGGCTTAGTATAAAAGAAAAGAGATTTTCCGATGGGCAGGCTTGCATATTTTTTGACGAAGAGGCCAAAAACTGCTCAATATATGAGGTACGACCGACACAGTGCAGAACTTTTCCGTTTTGGGAATATTTTAAAAAACATCATGAAGAGGCGCTAAAAGAATGTCCCGCATTAATTATGCTTTAACTATTTTTGTATTTTCTATACTCTTTTCTGGTTGCTCGCTAAAAGAGCATAGTATGCCGCAGGCACAGCAGGCCACAGCCCAAAAGCAACAAGATATTACGCAAGAAAAAACGACGCAGCAAGACGCCGTAGCTCAGCCACTAGAAGCCGACGAAGCGGCATTTTTTATGGCATCAATAGAGGCTTTGAGCAATCTCGAGCTTGATAGGGCTGCCGGATATATGGAGACTTTATACAAGGGAACGGGCAAAAAACAATATCTTGCCGAGCTTGTGAAGATATACTCCGCAAAAGGCGATTTGGAAAAAGTGGGGGCCATACTACAAGAGATAGTGGATAGCGACCCGACCAACTTTGACGCAAAAAGAATGTTGGCCGCAAACTATATGGGGCAAAAAGAATACGCAAAAGCGTTAGAGCTTATGATGACCGTGGCTGACAGTTCAAAGGCAAAATCAGATTACGATATGGCGGGAAGCGTCGCATTTGTCATGGGTGATTATAAGCTGGCACAAAAATATTTCAAGCTCTCTTATTCTGTAAAGGCTGACCATATAACGGCGGAGAGGATAGCTACGATTATGTTCCTTGAAAATAGAGGGACTGAAGCTACCGCATTTTTGGATACGCATACTAGAATGTTTGGATGCAGTAAATATATATGCGAAAGACTCGCAAAAGCATATATAGAGACGGGTGACAAAAAAGGTGCGCTAGAGACGTATAAAAAACTCTATTTCAAGCTAAAAGATGAAAAATACATCAAAAACATCATTGAACTAAGCGTAGCTGGCTCCGATATAGACGGCCTTATATCGTTTTTGAAAAGAACGCAAAAAGACGACAATCTGCTTTTTGAAGCTTATAAATACAAAAAAGACAACAAGAACGCATCTTTGACAGCTATGAGGCTATACAAAAAGACAAAAGACCTGAATTACCTAGCACAGTCCGTTATATATAAATTCGAGAGCTATCCTGACAAAAAACCGACTTGGTTAGTAAAAGAGAGTGTGAAAAACCTAGAAATAGTGACGGGCGGTATGCAGAATGATGTGTATGATAATTATCTTGGCTACTTGCTAATCGATTATGAAATTAATGTTGGTAGAGGCGTAGAGCTCGTCAAGAGAGCCTTGGCTAAAGATCCGACCTCGCTTTTTTATAAAGATTCATTGGCTTGGGGATACTACAAGCAAAAAAAATGCCTTGAGGCTAGCGAACTAATAAAAGCAGTGGCGGCCGAGCTAAAAGAGGATAAGACTGTATTGGAGCATGCGGAAGCTATAAGAAAATGTGTTCAAGGGTTAAAATGATACTAGATAAGATAATTAAACAGACAAAAGAGGATTTGCAAAAGAGAAAAAAAGAGTTCGGTGAAGAGTGGCTAGGCAGAAGCCTTGCATACAACCCATATGCCCCAAGAGATGTCAAAAAGGCGCTTACAAGCACGGATAATAACAAGTATAGAATTATCGCCGAGGTCAAAAAAGCTAGTCCTTCAAAAGGGATTATAAGGGAAGATTTTGATCCTCTATTTATAGCAAAAGAGTATGAGGCAGGTTTTGCGGATGCCTTGTCGATACTGACTGAGCCACATTTTTTTCACGGAAATTTAGAGTATTTGCCGCAGGTAAGACGATATGTCCCTATGCCGCTTTTGCGCAAAGATTTTATTGTTGATGAATATCAAATCCTGGAAGCTCTTGTGTATGGAGCTGATTTTGTACTTTTGATTGCAAAGGCGCTTTCGTCTAGCGAGCTAAAAAAGTTGTATGAATATGCTAGGAATGTTGGGCTTGATGTGCTTGTTGAGGTGCATGACAAAGAGGATCTCAAAAAGGCTATGTTTGCCGGTGCTGACATAATAGGTATTAATCATAGAAATTTGGAGACTTTTGAGATGGATATGAGCCTCTCTGAAAAGCTAATTCCGATGATACCAAACGGCAAAATCATAGTAGCGGAAAGCGGTATTGATAATTTCCAAATAGTGAACCATCTAAGCTCTATAGGCGTTGACGCATTCCTCGTCGGAGAGCATTTTATGAGGCAAGGAGATATATCAAAAGAGGTTAGAAAACTAAAAGGGCTAGAGTAGGGTAACTCTATTTTTCCCCTCTTTTTTGGATGTATACATTGCCTCATCCACCCTCTCAACTAGTGTCTCTTTGTTGTCGTTAGGTTCCAAAGTAGTAACGCCAAAGCTGCAAGTTATCCGTCCAGCCTCTCCGAAGACATTATTTTCTATCAGCTCTCTCAGATTTTCAGCTATGGAGGCCGCCCCTTTTATGTCGGTTTGCGGCGCTAAAATCAAAAACTCTTCGCCACCCCATCTGCATACAATGTCTATTTTTCTGATATTATTTTTTAGGATTGACGCCACATCTTTTAGCACGACATCGCCGACTTGATGCCCGTATGTGTCGTTTGTAAATTTGAAATTATCTATATCTATCATAATTATCGAGAAAATGGTCTTGTATCTCATGTATCTATCAAACTCTATCTCAAGAGAGTCTTCAAATTTTTGCCTATTAAATATCTGCGTCAATTTATCGTATGCCGCTTGATGTTTTAGTGTCTCCCTCTCTTTTAAAAGCTCATTTTCCAGTAGCTTCCTGTCGGTAATATCGCTAAATATAGCCACAAAAAACTTCTCATCTTTTAGATTGTCCGGTATGACGGACGTTATGCTAAGAAGCTCGGCATACAGCTGCCCATTCTTTTTTTTGTTCCAAATCTCACCCTGCCAATAGCCGTTCATCTCAAGTCTAAGCCACATATCTTGATAGAATTTATCGTCTTGTATCCCAGATTTTAATATATTCGGTTTTTTGCCTACCGTATCGCTTGGCGAGTAGCCCGTTATGCTCTCAAAATAAGGATTTGTAAATACTATATGGGTGTTTTTGTCCGTAACTAACACACCCTCTTTGACGTTTTTTACTATTACGTCGGAGAGAAGAAGTTTTTTCAGGCCGGCTCTTTTGTCGCTAATATTTGAAAAGACAATCATTGAGCCTTCGTTTTTGCCATTTAGAATGAGTGGTGTAGCTACGAACGATACGTCTATCTTTACGCCGTCTTTTCTGATATATACGTCATCGTCCGATGCACACGAACCATCCCTCTCTAGGACTTTTAGTACGTAGCACTCCTCTTTTGTTACAAACTTTCCATCTTTGGTTTCATAGTGAATCAAATCGTGCGCATTTTTGCCTACCATCTCCTCTTTTGTGTATCCGAGGAGTGTAGAAGCCATTTTGTTGGCAAATACTATTAAGCCGTCCGTATCGAGTGCCAAGACACCCTCGCCAATGCTCTCGTTCATGCTCTCAAATCTACGTTTGAGTTTTATGTATTCCATGATTTCTGATTTTAAAAATACTCTTGCAAAGAGTGATATACATACGATAAAGACTATAGAGCAGGCAAGCATCAAAAAAGCAAATCTTAATGCTAGCTCTTTTGTTTGCAAGATGTTTGTCTCATCAGCCACGTCCAAATAAAAATTATAAAAAAATACAATAGACGAAATCGATACGACAACCGTCGTTATGAGTAAAACAGCGACAAATAAGCGATCTACATTTAGTTTCATGCCTACCCCTTTCGGTTGCTTTACTATAAATCGTTTTTATTTAAAAAATCTTAAAAAATTATGTAAAAACCGTTAAATTGCTTTTTTGATAAAATACGGTAACTATTTTGGAGAATTAAAATGAGTATGTTGTTGCAAAAAATTTCAGATGTATTTAATATTTTTAGAAAAAGCGGCTCTTCTTGCGAGGGCTGTGCATATCACAAAGAGGCTACTAATGAGTGTAATCTTTTTTTGATAACCGAGGAGTACAAAGCGGTAAAAGCAAAAGACGGATGCGATAGCTATTTGGCAAAAGAAAAGCTTTTGAGACGCTAATGCCGTTTATATTGTTTGATACCGAGACGACTGGGAGCGGTGAGGAGGACAGGGTATGCCAAATAGCTCTTGGGATACTAAAAAAAGATGGTTGCGATTATCACATAGACTACTGCAAGCCCCCTTTGCCGATAGGCTACGGGGCTATGGCCGTTCACGGGATAACGGAGGAAGATATTGCAGATAAGCCGCCTTTTGGAGAAACTGCAAGTGGAAAACTGCTAAATGAACTTAATACAAAAAATTCCGTTTTGATAGCCCATAATGCAAAATTTGACATAGATATGGTAAAAAAAGAGGGGATAGAGTGGGGCGGACTTGTTATAGACACCTACAGGTGCGCAAAGCATTTGATAGACTCAGAGAGTCATGCGCTCCAATATCTTCGTTATTCGCTTGGGCTATACAAGAGCGAAAACGATGATGAGGCCACCTTGCTAAAAGCGGAGTTTGGGGATATGATGAACCCTCACAATGCCCTTTTTGATATCTATATTCTAAAAAAATTGCTTTTTCATTTGATTGATGTTGCCGGAGATTATAAAAAGCTGATAGAGCTAACCAACAAGCCGGTATTGCTCCAAACCCTTAGATTTGGCAAATATAAGGGCGAGAAGTTTGAAGACGTGGCAAAAAAAGACCCGTCATATCTAAAGTGGCTTAGGGCAAATAAACAAGATGCGGACGTCGATTTGGAATATACAATAGATTTTTATCTTTAGTCCAAATTCATCATCGAATACATCTTGCCTTTGGCGGCTAGGTCTTTGACGTCTACAAGCAGTTTTTGTCCGCCAAAGTCTATTTCGAGATTGTTTTGTTTGTATTCGACTTTAAATTTTCCATTTGCCAGAAGCTCATTTAGCTCGACAGAGGTTACCCTATCCCAGCCTGCGCCGTTTTTGTCGGATGAGTTTATGAATGCCATTATTCCATCGTTAAACTCTTTTTGATTGAACGGCTTGTGTATAAAATTATACACCTCAAGCTCCGAATATGCTTGCTTTAGCTTTTCGTCAAATTCACTAGATACAGCTATTACAAATATTCTCTCTGTTTTTGTATTGTTTCTAAGTTTTGTGACCATCTCAAGCCCGTTCATTCCGGTCATATTGTGGTCTGTTAGTATGATGTCAACAGGCTGCACACAAGAGATTTGATATCCCTCGTCCCCACTTTTTGCTTGCACTATCTTTCTAACCTCAAGTTTTTCTAGATTTGAGGCGATTATCTTCCTTATCGTGATACTGTCGTCAACTATTAGTACGTTTAAATCTTCTATCTTTTTCAAGGTCTTATGTCCGTCTGATTTGTTTGTGATATTTTCGGCAAATTCTATCGATAAGCCGTTTAAAAAAATAGGCAATTCAATATTTTATGCCTAACTTAGCTTTTTGTTTATCTCCGCAAGGGAGTTTTTAAACTTTTGAAGCATCTCTTTTGTTCCAGCTATGTCCTCTAGCGAGGTGATTGTGAGGTCTTCGCTTTTGTCTATATAATTTTCCATTTCTTTTTTTGTTTCTTCATCCATGCTGTTTGCGGCTAGTCTATTTTCCATTATTTTTGCGCTAGATTCTAGCTCGGCTATGGCATTTTTAGACTCATTGAGCGCAGATTCCGCTTTTGTTACTACTTTTTCCACTTTTGCCATAAAGTTTTTGAGCTCGTATTTTGCCTGCTCGAGCTCCCCGTGCTCATGAGCCGGCTCATCTATTTGATTTGCGTCGTCGCACTTCATAGAGCCTATCTCTTTTGTCTCTACCAAAAATTTTTCAAATTTTCTTTCTATTTTTTTTGTTAGATACACGCTCATAAGCGTTGCCAAAAGTATCAAAACTCCACCCGCATACTGAAGAGCCTCCAGTCTGTCCCTTTTTGCCTCCGATTCGGTTGCGTATTCCTTTACCGTCTCGTCTATAAGCCTAAGCAAAGCATTGTTTGAAGTGTATATTTTTTGCGCAAGCTCTTTATTTTTTTGTTTTGAGATAAAGTCTTGGCTGAGCGCAAAGAATTCATTGCTTTTTTGTTGAATCAAAAAAAGTTTTTTTCTGATTTTTTCCGTAGGAGGGGGTGTTATCGCAAGTTCGTCATTTCCGTTTGTCAGGTTGTTGAGATTAGCTATAAATTCAGCCTTTGCCAAATCAAATTCCGCAGAACTTCCAATGTCCAAAAACAGCTCTTTTGCCATTTTTTGCGTCAGCATACGCTCTTTTCCGGCTATATTTACCACGTTGCTGTCGTGTTTGCTGTTTTGATTCAAAACTATGGTCAAAAATACCAAAGCTGTAGCTATCAAAGAGAGCGTTAGTCCTATCAGCTTAATTTGCGTGGTTATTTTATTCATAAAACTCTCTAAGTCCTTTCAGGTCAACAACTCTTAAATCAGATTTTATCTCAATCACCCCTTTTCTTGCCAGTTTGCCGATGATTCTTGATAGGGTTTCCGGTTGTATATTTAACATTGCTGCAATCTCTTGTTTTTTCATGGAGTTGAATCTATCTAAGTCGTTGGCTATCATAAAGGCGACCTTGCCAGTGCCGTCAAGTATCATTCCGCTAAAAAACGCTCTTTGGTATCTCTCTATGCTAGATAGTGCCATTTGGAGCGATATTTGAGGAAGTTTCGGTATCTGGGCAAACAAAATAGGCAACGAATCGACCCTTATCCCTATAAGCGTTCCACTTGTGATACTCTCTATCGTGGCAAACATTGTAGCTTCATATCCGTTTGCTATCGCCCTAATGTCATTGGCCGCCATTCCAGCCCCAAGAGTGCATAGTGATATGGTATGTTCGTTTTTATCGGTTTTGTAGGCCTTTAGTCTTCCGTCCGCCACAAAGTACCAATATGGCGTATCCTCTTCTTCAAAAAACAAAATTTCGCACTCGCAGAAGCTTTTTATGACGGATTGTGCGGCTAGCAGCTCTACCTCTCTGCTGTCCAGCTTTTGGAATTGCTCTATTTTTAAAATAAGCTTTTCAAAATCAAGCATTATTTGTTGCATGCCTTCAGTGTTTCTTCGAGCTCTTTTTCAAACTTTGAACCTCTATGGGAAGGCTCACAGGATATGCCATGCAAAGCGGCTTTGTCTACCCAGACGTTTAGCTTGATTTTATTCTCTTCACTCTCTTTTAGGGCGACGTATGACTCTTCTAATTCGTTTCGTTTTACTTTTGGGACGGGCTGTCTTAGAGATTTGTAGCCGATATGTGCGTCGTTAGAGTCAAACAGCGATGAGACCTGAGCGTAAACCCAGTAATATCCGCCGTCTTTTGTCATATTTTTGACGTACCCACTCCACATTTTGCCCTCTTTGATTGTGCTCCATAGATTTGCAAATAAAGATGACGGCATATCAGGATGCCTTAGTATGTTATGGGGCTTGCCGATTAATTCGTTAGCTTCGTAACCGCTGATTGATTGGAATACGTCATTCGCATATGTTATGACGCCTTTCAAGTCAGTATGTGAGACTATCAACCCCTCACTCGGAACTTCTACTTCTACCGCTTTTGGACCTATCATTATTTATCCTTTAGATGTCCGCTATATACTATATCTTCGGCTTTTGCATCAGAGTTTAGGCTATCCACGAGCGTACTGGATACCACATCAAATTGTCCATCTGCGGCAGAAAACTCACTCTCCGAGTAGGCGTAGACCATCTCTGCGCTCAAAACATGTTCAAGCGATTGTAACTTTGTTAGTTTTTCGCTCTCTTTTTCCGTGCTTTCGCCCTCTATGATTACCACTATTCTACCGTCTTCATCGTATTGATATATTTCGCAGGCTCCACTGTTTTCGAGAGATGACAAAACCTCCTTTAGAAAACTAGGCGCACATTTTACGACTACGCTTGAAATATTCATTTTATCCCCCATATCAGTATTTTGTTTTCATCCCCACAGGCCGCAAATTCACTTTCATTTAAAAAAACAATTCTATTCGGTGTCGACGACAACCCTTTTGCGAGTGCTATTTTTGTATTTGGATTTATGCCGAACACCTCTATGTCGTTATCTTCTTTTGTGGCGACAGCCGCTTTTGAAGCCGACGGACTAAGCGCCGCCGCATACACCAAAAACTCGCCCTCAATCCTAGCCTTCAACATACCATTATCCGTAATAACGGTAGCTTTTCTATCCTGTCCAGCGGTGATGACGACGCCCGAGCGGTAGTCTATTTTATATATATTGTCAAGATTTACGTTTTTGTACGCTTTTTTTATCTTACCGCTTGCGACATCAAGCAAATATACGGTTCCGGCTTCGCCGCCTATCGCCGCTGTTTTTTTATCGTCGGATAACGCCAAATCGCTAAGCGGGGAGCTTCCTATTTGCGTGGCGTATACTGTTTTGTTTTTTGAAATATCATATAATATTGCCTGACTACTTACAAGCCCTATGATTACTAGGTTTTCCGATACTACGGCTACTTTTTTGATGACTGAGCGTGTGCTAAACCCAGTTTTTACGAGTTTGCCGGATTGTGAGACGTACAGTGAGCCGTCCTCTCCACCGACAACTACCGTGTTATTTGGCGAAATATCCAATGTCAGAGCTTTTTGTTGACTCTTGCCGTCTTGCGTCACCATCGGCGGCAATGTGTATAGTTTTTTTGTTCTTGCGCTTACCTCGTATACATCTCCTCTTTCACTACAAGCATATAATTTATGGTTTTTGACAACCATGTCAAGAGATGGTGAATCAAGCTTGATGATTTTTTTGGGCTTTATGTCCGCCCCGAAGGCTATTAGTGCGCTTAGCATTAGCGCTATTACGGTTTTCATTGTGTGCTCCTTTTGAGCTTTATCGCATCTGCTGGACATACGGCTATGCAAAAGCCGCATGCGGTACATTTTTCAGGGATTATGGAAGGATAAAAAAGCCCTGAAAAATCTATCGCACGCTCCAAGCACGGGTCAAAACAGCTTTTGCAGATAGTATTATGCCACGCAAGACATCCGCTGGGGTCTATCTCTATGTCTATGTCGATTGTTTTTGGATTTGATGGTGAAAAAACACCGTCTTTGCAAGATGATGCGCAATCGGCGCAAAATGTACACCCTCTCTTCGCAAAATCAAGCTTCGGCGGCTCACCATTTACTTTTTTGATTATGTCTTCGGGGCATGATGCAACGCAGGTTGGATTTTCACAGGATACGCATGTATCGGCCTTTGAAGTATCAAAGAATGGGGCAAAAGCAAAGGAGGGTTCCTCCTCTTTTTTTTGCCTACCGATACCGGCTATACGCCCGAAAAAATCACGTCTGCTTGTCACTTAATCTGCCGCTAAATCTTTATTTAGGTCAAACGAACCTGTTTTATCTTCGACAACACCTTCTTTGATAGTGTTGATAAGATTTGACTTGTATTCTCCGCCTGTTTTTTTTCTAAACGCACCTTTAAATCTATTCATAACGGCAGGGTCAAGAACGGCTTGAGGCGCATGGCATTGAGTACAGTTGTATCTGCCTTGATACAGCTCCCCTTTTAGGTCCTTGTTTGTTCTAAGATTTGTCAAGTGCGTCGGAGGAACAGGTATGGCCCCAACTGCTTTTGCCACGTCAGGCATGTGACACCCGATACAGACGTTGCTATCTTTTGTTATTTCGCCGAATGCGCTAATATCGTGCGGTATCATCGGTGGAGCGTTGTCGTATGCTCTAGGTATTCTCTTGTTGTTCTCACCTGGGCCTTTGCCTTGATATGAGAACGCCTCTGTTTTTGGTCCGGTATCAGCCTCTACGCTCACTTTCGCAAGCCCTAGCATGTCGTCTTGCACCGTTGCGTCAGCTTTTGCACCCATCAGGAAAGCTGCGGCACCGATAGCGATTAGAGCTGAAAAAATAGCCGTACTTCTCTTCATGACTTACTCCTTGTTGTTTTTATTGATGCGCAAATGAAAATTAAGGGCGTTGTCGTCGCAAACTTCGACACATCTGCCGCAGTTTGTGCATTCGCCGCCTGTTACGAAGCTACTTTTTTTGCCTATCATAGAAAGCACTTGTCTCTCGGGGCAAATATTCACACACTTCATACAAAGCGTGCACTTTTGCTGGTCATGCCTCACTCTAAAAATGCTAAATCTACCTATAAGCGAGTAAAAGCCGCCAAGTGGGCATATATGGCCGCAAAAACCGTTTTTTAGAGCAAAGAGGTCAAACAAAAAGACTCCCGCAATTACGGTACCGCCAAATCCTATTCCAAAGACAAGTCCTCTACTTAGAATTCCTATTGGGCTGATGATTTCGTATGCCGCCACGCCCAAAATGAACGATAGCGGGATACTAATGCCCAAAATCCAATAACGGATATTTCGGCTTACCCATATTTTCCGCTCAACCTCGTCAAACCTCAGCTTACGCCTTAGGTAATTGGCTAAATCCGTCACGATATTGACGGGGCAAACATAAGAGCAAAAAGCCCTGCCTGCAAATACCGCATAAAATACGGCAATAATAGCCGCACCGACAAGAGCGTCAACTCCAAGTATCGCTCCGGCAGCACTCATTTGTATTACGGCATACGGGTCTGCTAGATGGATACTACCAAATAGCTTTGAGCTTCCGAGATTTCCCTCTAGGATTTTGATTCCCCACCAGTTTGCCGCCCCATACAGGCATATCATCGAGAGCTGTACAAAACGTCTAGCGATTAGAAATCTGTGTTTAAAAATAAAACCCATCACAGACCTCCGCTATTTAGATAATCAACCGCTTTTTGGGAGCTTTGCGGAGTTATTATCTGTTTTTCTTTTTGTGGCTCTTTTTCGCCAAGTCTTGCTTCGTCGTTTTCTTCCCAGCCTTTGATATAGTTTTTTCCGGCCTTTCCTTTTGCAACTTCAAGCGGCAATACCCTTATCGAGGCCTTTTGTGTTACGCATGCTTTTTCGCACAGTCCACACCCCGTGCAAATATCACCCGCAACTTTTGGCACCAAATAAGCGTGTTTTCCGGTTCTGTCATTTCTGGTATGGTCGATTACTATAGCGCTTCCAAGGAGAGGGCATGCCCTATAACAGGCGTCGCACTGTATTCCCCAAAAAGCTATGCACTGGTCCGAATCTATAACCGCTACACCCATTTTGGACATATTAATATCCAGTTTTTTCCTGTTTTCAACTACCCTACTGACGAGAGAGCTATCGAGCGCTCCGGTTGGACAAGGCGGTACACATGGAATATCTTTGCACATATAACAAGGTATGTTCCTTGGAGCAAAATAAGGCGTACCTATTGCGATATTGTCTTCGGCACGAGCCAGCTTCAATGTATCAAACGGACAAGCTTCCACACATAGCCCGCATCTGATACATTTGGCCAGAAAGTCCTTTTCCGCTATCGCTCCGGGAGGCCTAAGCGCAAGCGGCGATGCTTTCGCATGCGTAGCGTATGCGCTCCAAGTTACGGCACCAAGCGCAGCAAGTCCGACCCCTTGTAGAGTCTGAATAATAAACTTGCGTCTTTCGCTTAGCGGTTCCTTGTTTTCTTTTTCGCTGTTCATAGTACTCTTCTTTTATGCTTTATATACCTTGACGGCGCATTTTTTATAGTCTGTTTGTTTTGACGTTGGATCTGTTGCATCAAGTGTTACTTTGTTGATATACACTTTCTCATCAAACCAAGGTACATATACGAGGCTTTTAGGAGGTCTATTTCTACCTCTTGTTTCAACTCTTGCTTTTACTTTACCGCGACGAGACTCGACCCATACAAGTTCACCGTCTTTGACACCTCTCTCTTTTGCCGTATCGGGGTGCATATAGCAAAGCGCTTCAGGAACAGCTCTATAAAGCTCGGGAACTCTCATTGTCATCGTGCCTGAATGCCAGTGCTCAAGTACTCTTCCGGTACATAGCCATAGCGGATATTCTTTGGACGGAGTTTCAGGTGGATCCATATATGGATGCATACAAATTTTGGCTTTATTGTGCAGGTCAACTTTTGTTCCCGCCGTAGGTCCCGCTAGCGTACCTTTGGCAATTTCTTTGCCAAATTCACCGTAGAATGCAAACTCTCTGCCTGTCTTTTTCGCATAAGGGTCATATTTTGCGTTAAATCTCCATTGTGTCTCTTTGCCGTCAACAACAGGCCATTTAAGACCTCTCACTCTATGATAGGTATCGAAATCTGCAAGGTCATGCCCATGCCCCATACCGAATTTTCTGTAGTCCTCCCAGATATATTTTTGAACAAAAAAGCCGTACCCCTTGAATGGTTTGCCATCGGAGCCAGCTACGTTTCTCTTGTCGCCTTCCGCCTCTGTATTGTAAAAACCTTTTCCGATAGGATCTGGCCATTTGTATCCTCTAGCCTCTTTGTTGGCGAAAAGTACGTCAAAGAGTGTGTCTGTAGGCTTATAACCCATACGTTGAGCGGCATTTACAACGTTTGGTAGTACCGTTCCGTTTGGTAGTTTCCACTCTTTCCATGTCTCGGCTACCGTAAACCTCTTCGCAAATTCAAGCGTTTGCCACAAGTCACCCATCGATTGACCGACTGGAGTTACTTGTTGCCTCCATTGTTGTGTTCTTCTCTCCGCATTTCCATAACCCCCCCATTTTTCGTATATCATGGCCGATGGCAATATGAGGTCAGCGACTTTTGCCGAGATGCCAGGGTATGCGTCGGAGCAAACGATGAAATTATCCATCTCTCTTGCTGCTTTAATCCAGTGATTTGCATTTGCAGTATCTTGCCATGGGTTGTTGACTTGTACCCATGCCCATTTGATTTTACCGTCTTCAAGGTCTCTCATAATTTGCATAACGTGACTTCCGGCTACCGGATTGATAGTTCCAGCAGGTACTTTCCAAATATGCTCGGAGTGTTCTCTATGTTTTGGATTCATAACAACCATATCCGCAGGCAGTCTATGCGAAAATGTACCCACTTCTCTAGCCGTGCCGCAAGCAGACGGCTGTCCGGTAAGTGAGAATGCACCAGCACCAGGTTTTGACTGTTTGCCTAATAACATGTGTACCATATATGATTGGCTATTTACCCAAGTGCCTCTAGTATGTTGGTTGAAGCCCATTGTCCAAAAAGAGACTACTTTTCTATTTTTTTCAATGTATAGCGCCGCAAGAGCTTGTAGTTTTTTCTTAAATTCGTTGATATCCTCATCGGGATTGCCTTTCGCGACTGTAGCTACATAGTCAAGAGTGTAAGGAGCAAGTCCTCTCTTGAACTCTTCAAATGTAATTTCCCAGTTTTCTGCGGATTTGGCATTATGCGTCATTTTCATATTGTCGCCGCTTTTATACCCAAACGGCTCTAAGGCAGGACCTTCAAGTTGGCTTACTGTTTTTGATAGTTCTTTGGCTACGGTATCTTTTTCTGCGGCCGAGAATTTAGGATGGTTTGGATTATTTCTCATACCATACCCAGTGTCTACCCAGCTTGTGATAAAGATGCAGTTGTCTTTTACAAATTTTTGGTCTATCGCTTCAGGATGGTTATATACGATCTCATGGGCGATGTAGTTCCAAATGGCAAGGTCGGTATTTGGGCGAAAAATTATCTCTATATCCGCAAGGTCGGAGGTTCTAGTGGTATATGTAGAGAGGTTTACGACCTTTACTCTATCTTTGTTTGTAAGTTTTCTATCAGACACCCTAGACCATAAAATAGGGTGCATTTCTGCCATGTTGGCGCCCCAAGTTACTACTGTATCAGTCAGTTCTATATCATCATAGCATCCGGCAGGTTCATCGATGCCGAATGTTTGCATAAAACCGGTAACGGCGGAAGCCATACAGTGTCTGGCATTCGGGTCTAGGTTATTTGATCTAAAGCCCGCTTTCATAAGCTTAAGAGCAGCATATCCTTCGTGTATTGTGTATTGGCCTGAACCGAATACACCGACGCTTGTAGGGCCGTTTTTGGCGTACGTTTCTTTAAATTTAGCAGCCATAACGTCAAACGCTCTTTGCCAACTAACAGGTTTGAATTGACCTTTTTTGTCAAATTCTCCTTTTGAATTTACGCGCAAAAGCGGCTCGGTAAGTCTGTCTGCACCGTACATTATTTTTGCCAGAAAATAACCCTTGATACAGTTTAGACCTCTGTTTACAGGTGCGGCAGGGTCGCCCTTGACGGCTATTATTCTGTCGTCTTTTGTGGCAACCATGACGCCGCATCCGGTACCGCAGAATCTACAGACGGCTTTATCCCATCTCCAGCCTTTCTCAGCCCCTTTTGCCGCTTGCGCATCTTCTTGCGCAAGCGTCATTCCTATAGCCGTTGCCGCAGCGGCTCCGGCGCTCTTTTTGATAAACTCTCTTCTTGAGGTATCCATTATGGCACTCCTTTTTTGGATTACGAAGAGAGTTTAGCTAACAAAAATTTAAAAAGCATTGACTTAAGTCAAAAGATAGATGTTATTTGTAAGAAAAATATATGAAGTGTGAAAAAATAGAGGTAAGCGGAGGCTTTTAGTTTGCGACCGCTTGAGAAATATATTGCGTTTTGTTCCAGTGTTTTTGAAGTGCGCTGTTCACTTCGTCGATAATCATTCTTTTCTTTTCTTTTTGCGTGGCGTTTTTGCCGTGTGTTGTTTCGTATGGTGTACATAGATACGACACTACGTCATCTATCAGCCAAGTATTTGGAATCATTGAGTTTGAAGCCACTAGACGTGGATTATCAAGTACTTCGCTTTGTACTTCATCGTAAGATAGAAGAAGTTTTTGGTATCTTTGAAAAAGCATATTTTTTAGGCTATTTTTGATGCCGCTATTTGTCATCTCTCACTCCTTTGAAAGATCAATCTAACTTTTTTGAGACTTTTAGATACTATCTAAGCTTAAAAATAGTTAAAATTTAGCCGTTATTATACCATAAAAAAATGCGTTTTTAAAGCTTTTTCTTATCTTTTTTTAGCAATATACGCACAAAACAATATAGAGAAATAAAAAATGAAAAAACAATCCAAAAAAAATATTGCAGAGATAAAAAAACGGTTTTTGGAGCGCTACGGTTCGGCAAAGACGGAGCTTGAATTTACGAGTGACTATGAGCTGCTCGTTGCAATCATACTTTCTGCACAGTGCACGGACAAGAGGGTAAATATCATTACAAAGGGGCTTTTTGCCGCTTTGCCTACCGTGGAGGCTATGGCGGCTTCTAGTGTTGACGAGATAGCCTCTCTCATCAAATCCTGTAGCTACTTTAACAATAAAGCAAAAAACTTGCTAGCCATGGCGCAAAATGTTGTGGCGAATTTTGGCGGCAAAATTCCACACGATGAGGTCTCTCTCAAAAGTCTTGCGGGGGTAGGTCAAAAGACTGCACATGTCTTTATGATTGAGTTTTTGCAAAGCAATCATATGGCCGTGGACACTCATGTATTCCGCACGGCGCATAGACTGGGGCTATCGGATGCAAAAACGGCGGTTAAGACGGAAGAGGAGCTGTCAAAGGCGTATGTAAGTGAGCTAGCGACGCTTCACCAAGCCATGGTGCTTTTCGGGCGCTATATCTGTAAAGCCAAAAATCCGCTATGCGAGGCGGAGTGCTTTCTAGTTGAGTTTTGTCAGAGTCGCTCGAATTTTAAACCGGCTTAGAGCGTCACTCGTATATTTCATATAGTTCTTTATTTTTAACTCTTTGGATTGTTTGTCCGGACGGCGAGACTAACCAATCGCCGTCATAAGAGCCGCCACCAGCTTTGTATTTGTGCTTATTTACTATTAAATAGCCTTTCATTTTGCCGCTCTTTATGACCGCATAGTCATTGCCATCGGTGACATAGGAGCTCTTTAACGTTTGGATATTTAATCTATGTATGGCGTTTGAGGTCACCCAAGCAACCGTTGAAAAATATATCATCGTATCATCAGAAAAAGTCAGGTTTGAAAACTCTTGCATATTTTTGCTAGCCTCTGCATCCGCTTTTTCATTCAAGATAACCTCCTTTGCTTTGCTTTTCAAATCAAGTAAGACTATTTGGCTTTGGCCGCTTTTGTGGATAAATACTATTTTCTCACCGCTAGGAGACAAAGAGGGCTCGCTATTGTTGCCGTCTTCTGTCAATCTGACTTGCTTGCCATCCATTTTTAAGTATATGTCGCCGCTTATTACTTCTAATTTTGCCGCAAACAGTGGGGATAAAAACAAAATACAAAGATAAAAAAATATGCCGTGCGCTTTCATTTTGCGTGCTTCTTTGATGTGTTGATTTGACGTCTATATTAAAATATTTATGGTTAAAAGCCGGATAACAAATTCGTAACTAAAATTCTGTAAAATCACACAAAATTTTTTTGGAGATTGCGAATGAGTAGAGTTCTTATAATTGGCGCAGGCGGCGTAGGCGGTGTGGTAGCGCATAAATGTGCTATGAATCCGGACGTTTTTAGCTTTGTGTGCCTTGCTAGTCGCTCGATAGATAAATGCGAAAAGATACAAGCGCAGATAAAAAACAAAGGTTTTAGCCTTGAGATAGATAAAGTAGATGCGGACAACATCGACGAAACAGCGGCTTTGATTGCAAAGTATAAACCTGACGTAGTAATCAACGTGGCATTACCGTATCAAGACCTCACAATCATGGAGGCATGCCTAAAAGCAGGCGTTCACTATGTGGATACCGCAAACTATGAGCATCCTGATACCGCAAAGTTCGAATACAAAGAACAATGGGCAAAAAAAGAGAAATTTGAAAAGGCGGGACTAACGGCGCTGCTAGGAAGCGGATTTGACCCAGGTGTTACAAACGTATTTTGCGCCTATGCACAAAAACACTATTTTGACGAAATTCACTACATCGATATACTTGACTGCAACGCAGGCGATCACGGTTATCCTTTTGCGACTAACTTCAATCCTGAGATAAACCTAAGAGAGGTAAGCTCAAAGGGTAGATACTGGGAAGATGGCAAATGGATAGAGACAGCTCCGATGGAGATTATGCAGGTGTGGGATTATCCGGAAGTAGGGCCAAAAGATAGTTATCTACTTTATCACGAAGAGCTAGAGAGCCTTGTGCAAAATATCAAAGGGCTAAAAAGAATCAGATTTTTTATGACATTCGGACAAAGCTATCTTACACATATGAAATGCCTTGAGAATGTAGGAATGCTGAGAATTGACGAAGTAGAGCACAACGGACAAAAAATTATCCCTATCCAACTACTAAAAACACTCCTTCCAGACCCGGCAAGTCTAGCTGGAAGAACAAAAGGGAAAACAAATATCGGGTGCTATTGCAAAGGTATCAAAGACGGAAAAGAGAGAAGCATCTACATCTACAACGTCTGCGACCACGAAGCGTGCTTTGCCGAGGTGAATTCTCAAGCTGTTAGCTATACGACAGGCGTCCCTGCATTTATTGGCGGCATGATGGTTGCCAAGGGCGAATGGAGAAGAGCAGGGGTGTGGAATATGGAGCAGTTTGATCCAGATCCGTTTATGGCTGCACTTAATGAATACGGCCTTCCGTGGGTTGTAAAAGAAATCTAACGCTAACTCAAAGGCTCCAATGTGAGCCTTTCTTCTATAAAAAATCCAAACTTGATAGACAAACACTAAACTTTGTTATATAATTGCACTAAAAAATTGTAACTAGGATTTTGAAGTGGCAAAGAAAAGTCTATATGAAACGCTAGAAGTAAGCTCAAACGCTTCTGCGGATGAAATAAAAAAAGCATACAGAAAATTAGCAAGAAAATATCACCCAGACATCAATAAAACGCCTGAAGCCGAAGAGAAATTCAAAGAGATAAACGGCGCATATGAAATACTCTCAGATGAAGAGAAAAGAAAAAAATATGATATGTACGGTGATGATATGTTTGGGGGGCAAAGCTTCCATGACTTTAGAAGCTCTCAAAGTAGCGGTGCGGACTTTGAGGATATATTGCGAAATATCTTTGGCGGTGGCGGATTCGGTGGATTTGGCGGTGGGAGAAGCGGCGGCTTTAGCGGATTCGGTGGATTCGGCGGCGTAGACTTAGATGTTAACGCTGTCGTGACTATACCGTTTAACATCGCCGTAAATGGCGGAAGTCAAAATATCTCTTTGAATAACGAAAGTTTTGACATCAAAGTGCCTGCCGGTATAAATGACGGTGAAACACTTAGAATAAAAGGCAAAGGCAGGAGTGCACAGGGGCATCCTAGAGGTGATTTGCTGCTTAAGGTTAGCATAGCCAAAAGTGCAGAATATGAAAGGGACGGCGACGACCTTACTAAACAATTTGACATATCGCTCAAGACTGCAATATTTGGTGGCAAGGTATCCGTTGGTACATTGGATGGAGAGATAAATCTGAAAGTGCCCGCTGGAACTAAATGCGGACAGAAGTTCCGAGTCAAAGAAAAAGGGGCCATGAATAGAAAAACAAAATTAAAAGGTGATTTGTACTTAAAGGCTAGCGTAATCATACCGGCAGCCGAATCTCTTGACCTACAGTTGGCAAAAATAATGGAAGAAAAACTCGTCTAGGGGGGCTAAATATGAGAGGATTTGAAGATCCGATATATCAAATAAGCGTTGTTGCTGAGCTTCTTGGGATACATCCTCAGACGCTAAGACACTATGAAAGGGAGGGTCTTGTCATACCCGGTAGAACAAGCGGAAAAATAAGAGTATATTCTGAAAAAGATATTGAAGATTTACGGCTTATTATTAGGCTTACAAGGGAGCTTGGCGTGAACCTAGCCGGAGTTGATGTGGTAATACAGCTAAAAAATCAGGTTAGGGAGCTCCAAAAAGAGCTAGACGGCATCAGAAAAAATATGAATGCCTTGGAGGCTGAAAGTATAGTGCCAAAAAACAGACAGGTGGTCGTCAAAAAGAGCACATATAAAATAGTGCTGTTTGATGGGAAAGAGTAGAGACTACTCTTTGCTTGCCATTAGTTTTCTATTGGCGTAAATCGAGTTTATAAACGCCACCCCGATAGGTACTATGGCTATCGTTGTGATTAAAAAAGATGGCAGATGTATGAAAATTTGCACTATCATACTTGCGGCAAGCATTCCAATTGACCACATCGCTCCGTGTTCTAAGTATTTGTATTCCTGAACAGTTTTTCTATCGACAAGTAGCAACGTCAAAGACCTGACAGCAAAAGCTCCTATGCCAAGGCCTACCATCATTATGATGATATTTTGAGTCACGGCAAACGCCCCTAGTACACCGTCAAAAGAGAATGATGCATCTATAAGCTCAAGATACATAAAAGATGCAAGACCGCCTTTTAGTGCATTTGCCTTTGCATGTTTGTTTACTCCGTCTAGTTCATTTTCGCTCTCATCTTTACCTTCAAGCATTCCCCTAATAAGCTCTATGATGACATATAAGGTTACGCCATAGACCATGCCGAGAATAATCTCAGATTTTTCAATAGTAAGCACTCTGTCGCCAGCCAAGACTTCGCTAGGTGCAAAATATCCGATAAGCGACATTGTTATCATGACGGTAGCTATTTTTATTTCGCCAAGAGATGCCCACTTCGCAGCTCTTTGTTCGATAAAGGCTAACCAGTGAACCTCTCTTTCTTTATCAAAAAGGAAGGTCAAAAAGACCATCAAGAGAAATGTTCCGCCAAAGCTCATTAGTATATGGTGCGAGTTTTGTATTATCTCTTCGTATTTTGCTGGGTTATTGATTGAAAGACTAAAGGCTTCCAAAAATCCTAAATCCGTAGTGGCATAAACTATCAAAATGGGAAAAAGTAGCCTCATTCCAAAGACTGCTACGACCATACCCCAAGTGATAAACATTTTTCTCCAAAAAAGAGTCATATTTGCAAGTATTAGGGCGTTGACTACGGCGTTGTCGAATGAGAGTGAGAGTTCTAGGACGGACAGGATGTTTGTTTGATAAACACCCATCCATCCGCTGTAGAGATATATGGCTATTGAGCCTATGATTGCTGCGATAAAAACAGAGTAAAAATAACTTATCGCAGGCTTTTGTTCCATTATTTACCTAGTTCGGCTTCTATTTTTGCTAAGTTTTGCCAAGTGCTAATCATAGAATCCGGATTTAGTGATATAGATGTAATGCCTTCTCTCACAAGAAGTTCGGCTACTTCTGGGTAGTCTGAAGGTGCTTGTCCGCATATACCTACATACTTACCTGCTTTTTTGCAAGCCGCAACCGCCATTTTTAGCATTCTTGCTACAGCTTCATTTCTCTCGTCAAATATATGAGCTACAAGTTCGCCATCCCTGTCTACGCCGAGCGTAAGCTGTGTAAGGTCATTTGAACCTATAGAGAAGCCGTCAAAGTCTTTTAGATACTCATCGGCAAGAATTACGTTTGATGGAAGTTCGCACATTACGTATACTTGCAG
This sequence comes from Campylobacterales bacterium, assembly GCA_041915365.1. GTDB lineage: Bacteria > Campylobacterota > Campylobacteria > Campylobacterales > UBA6016 > UBA6016. Next base: position 46,942 of record JAYSBP010000008.1, read on the forward strand.
GCTGTTTTCGCCCTGAACAAGACCATTTTCTTTCATAATATTTAGAACTTTTCTACCTTCTTCAGGTGTTCTAACAAACGGTAGCATTAGTTTTACATTTGTAAGACCCATTTCGTCTCTTACTTTTTTAAGTGCTTCACACTCCCAGTCATATGCAGGTCTGTAGCTCTCAGAGTAATATCTGCTCGCTCCACGGTAACCTATCATTGGGTTTTCTTCGTGCGGTTCGTACTCGCTTCCACCTATCATTCTCTTGTATTCGTTTGATTTGAAGTCCGAAGTTCTAACGATAACAGGTTTTGGATAGAAGGCTGCCGCTATCATACCGATACCTTCAGATAGTTTTTTAACGAAGAAATCTTTTGGATTTTCATATCCGCTGATTATCTCTTTGATTTGCTCTTCGTCTTGAATACCCTTTTTGCCATTATACATATCCACAAGAGCCAGTGGGTGAGCTTTGATGTAGTTGTTGATTACAAACTCCATTCTAGCAAGACCTACGCCGTCGTTTGGAAGTGCACTAAAGCCGAATGCTTTTGTAGGGTCACCGACGTTCATATATAGTTTTGTTTTTAGGTCAGGCAGGTTGCTCAGATCTATTTTTTCTATTTCAAATGGAAGGGAACCTTCATATACATACCCATCTTCACCCTCTGCGCAAGAAGCAGTAACCTCTTGCCCGTCTTCCATAAGTTCTGTCGCACCTACTGCACCAACAATCGCAGGAACGCCTATTTCTCTGGCTACGATTGCAGCGTGGCAAGTTCTACCGCCTCTGTTTGTAATTACAGCCGCAGCTTTTTTCATTGCCGGTTCCCAATCTGGGTCTGTGTTGTCGGTTACAAGCACTTCCCCTTCTTGGAATTCATTGATTCTATCAAGAGTTTCGATGATTCTTACTTTGCCAGCGCCGATTTTGCCGCCCACGGCTCTACCGGTTACGATAAGTTTTTTATCTTCTTTTTTGGCTCTTAGGTGGTATGTTTCTATGCTATTTGCACCTTTTTTAGCTCTTTGGCTTTGTACCGTTTCAGGTCTAGCTTGTACAACAAAAATATCACCGCTTATTCCATCTTTTGCCCACTCCATATCCATAGGTCTGTATTCACCAGCCTCTTCACAGTAGTGGTTTTCGATAATTACTGCATATCTTGCAAGCTCTAGTACTTCATCGTCTGTTAGAGAAAAAGAGTTGAACTCTTCTGGAGTTGTAGGGATATTATGTGTTAGGTGTTTGTGGCTGCTACCTGGAGCGGAGTAAACCATTTTAATGTGTTTGTGGCCGATTTGTCTTTTTAGAATCGGTTTTTTACCTTCGTTTAGCGTTGGCTTAAATACATAAAATTCGTCAGGATTTACTGTTCCGCCGACGACATTTTCGCCAAGACCCCAAGCAGACGTGATAAATACGGCATCTTTGAAGCCAGTCTCAGTATCTATTGAGAACATAACGCCGCTTGAACCCTTATCTGAACGCACCATTTTTTGTACACCGACAGACAATGCAACTTGAAAATGGTCAAAGCCTCTTGAGGCTCTATAGCTTATAGCTCTATCGGTAAATAGTGAAGCGAAGCACGATTTAACGTGGTGAATAAGGCTCTGCTCACCTTGTATGTTTAGGTATGTATCTTGCTGTCCAGCAAACGATGCGTCCGGCAAGTCTTCGGCAGTTGCGGAGCTTCTTACGGCTACGTCTGCCTCTTCCATTCCATACTCTTTTGATAGTGTGCGGTATGCCTCTACTATCTCATCTCTAAGCTCTTTAGGAAGCGGCGTTCCAAATATCATATCTCTGATTTTTTGTGCTCTAACTCTTAGAACGTCGATATCGGTAGTGTCAACATCTTTTAATAGGTTTTTGATAGGTTCTCTTAGGTTTTCGCTATCAAGTAGCGCCCAATAAGCATCACTCGTAATTGCAAAACCGTTTGGAACTCTAATACCTTTTGGTACTAGTAGTTGATACATCTCACCAAGACTTGCGTTTTTGCCTCCAACTAGGCTTACGTCGCTGTTTCTTAGCTCGCCGAAAAATTTAATCCACTTCATAAAGGCTGGTCTCCTAAAGAATAATGAAACTTGCGAAAGTTTCGTATATAGTAGCATTATTTGCTTTGATTTAGGCTAAAAACGGTTATTTTTTAGGCAATCTGCTTTTAGTCGTTTTTCTGTATTATTGCGCAAACTTTTTTCTATTTTAAGGACTTAAACTTGGAAAATCTCGAGGCGATACTCAAATCTCACAAATTAACTACAGAAGACTACGAGCACATCAAAAAAATACTAAACAGAGAACCGAATCTTGTGGAGATAGGTATATTCTCGGCTATGTGGTCAGAGCACTGCAGCTATAAATCATCAAGAGTTTATCTAAAAGGTTTTCCTACTGAGGCGCCTTGGGTAATACAAGGCCCTGGTGAAAATGCGGGCGTCATAGATATAGGCGACGGCGATGCGGCGGTATTTAAGATGGAGAGTCACAACCACCCAAGTTTTATAGAGCCTTTTCAAGGTGCGGCAACAGGTGTTGGTGGAATACTAAGGGACGTGTTTACGATGGGTGCTAGACCTGTTGCAAATATGAACTCGCTTAGATTTGGAGACATAGCCGATAGAGGTGAGCAGGGCAAGCTACATAGACATCTACTAAGAGGTGTTGTTGAGGGTATATCGAGCTATGGCAATTGTATGGGTGTACCTATGCTTGCAGGAGAGACGACATTTGACGAGTGTTATGCCGGAAACAATCTTGTAAATGCGTTTACGCTTGGGCTTGTTAAGTCTGATGAGATTTTTTATGGAAAAGCCAAAGGCATCGGCAATTCGGTCATATATGTAGGCTCTAAGACTGGCAGGGACGGTTTGGGTGGAGCCGTTATGAGTTCCGATAGTTTCGGGGCCGATGCAAAAACAAAAAGACCTACCGTGCAAGTGGGTGACCCGTTTACCGAGAAGCTACTCCTTGAGGCGTGCCTTGAAGCATTCAAAACAGGCGCTATCATCGGTATTCAGGATATGGGTGCAGCCGGACTTACAAGTTCATCTTTTGAGATGGCAAGCCGTGCCGGTAGCGGCATGGTTATGTGGATGGATAAAGTTCCGATGAGAGAAGAGGGGATGACTCCATATGAACTTATGCTTTCCGAATCGCAAGAGAGAATGCTTATTTGTGCCCATAAAGGCAGAGAAAAAGAGCTTGAGGTAATATTTGAGAAGTGGGATCTTGATTTTGCCGTAATCGGCGAGGTGACAGATACTGGCAATATGGTGCTGACATGGAACGGTGAAGTGGTGTGTGAAGTACCTGTAGCTCCTATCACGGACGAGGCGCCATGCTACACTAGACCTATTGCTGAGCCTAAATATCTAGCTGAAATAGCCAACACAACAGTTGAAGTTTGCAAACAAGTAAGTTCGCAAGAAGCACTTGAGACCCTAATGGCCCATCAAGAGGTTGCCGATAAAAGCTTCATCTATAGTCAATACGACTCAACGGTGCAAACAAACTCAATGACAAAAATCGGTAGAAACGATGCTGGTGTCATAAGAGTCAAAGGCTCAGATAAGGCGCTTGCCATAAGCGTTGACTGCAATCCAAGACAGGTATATGTAAATCCTCGTCTTGGCGCATCTGCGGCCGTTATGGAAGCAGGTAGAAACGTAGCGACTACCGGCGCTAGACCTCTTGCTATTACGGATTGCCTTAACTTTGGAAACCCAGAAAATCCAGAGGTTATGTGGCAGTTTAAAGAGGCTTGCGAAGGTATCAAGGACGCTTGCCGCTCGTTACACACTCCAGTTGTCAGCGGAAACGTATCGCTTTATAATGAAACAAACAAGGTAAGCGTATTCCCAACACCTTCTATCGGCATGGTTGGGCTTCTTGATAATGCGGACAAGCTACTTACAAATGAATTTAAAAAAGCAGGCAACAGCGTATTTCTTATCGGCGATACAATGAGCGAATTTGGCGGCTCTTTGTATATGAAAGTGTTTGGTAATACGGTAGCCGGTAAGCACCCAGAGGTTAATCTTTCACGTGAGCTTACGCTTTGGGATATGATAATCGAGGCCAACAAAAAAGGGCTTTTTGAGAGCGCAAAAGACCTTTCAATTGGTGGTCTTGCTGTAGCCGTTGCCAAAATGTGCGTGCTTAGCGGTCTTGGATTTGATGGCAAGAGCGGTTTTGCCGACGAGAGAGATATTTTTGCAGAGAGCCTTAGTCGTGTTGTAGTTGAAGTATCAAAAGAGAAAGAAGAAGAGTTTTTGAGATTTGCCCCTTCCTATGCGCTAAAAGTCGTTAAGATAGGCGAAGTTGCCGAGAAAGATATGAGGCTTGACGGTATAAATTTATCAAGCGAAAAACTAAAAGGACTTTATTTCGATAGCTTCAAAAAAATTGTTGAGCAGGATTTGTAATTATGAGAGCGTTGATTTCGGTAAGTGATAAAAGTGGAGTAATAGAGTTTGCAAAAGAGCTAAAAGAGCTTGGCTGTAAGATAGTAAGTACTGGCGGAACTCTAAAAAGTCTTGGTGACAGCGGCATTAAAGCAAAAGATATAAGCAAGTTCACTGGATTTCCAGAGATGTTTGACGGTAGAGTCAAGACGCTAAACCCAATGGTTCATGGCGCAATACTTCACAAGAGAAAAGATAAGGCACATAGAGAGACCGCAAAAACTTTTGGCATCAAAAGAATAGATATTGTCTGCGTAAACCTATATCCATTTAAAGCGACAATAGAAAGAACAGACGATTTTGACGAGATAATCGAAAATATAGATATCGGTGGTCCAGCGATGGTAAGAAGTGCGGCAAAAAACTTTGAAGATGTGCTAATAGTTACGGATCCTGCTGATTATCCTCTCGTTATAGAAGCCATTAAGTGCGGCAAGGATGACCTTGAATTTAGACGAAACTTAATGATAAAAGCTTACGAGCATACGGCTGCTTATGATAGTATGATTGCAAACTATATGAACAAAAGATTTAAAGGTGGGCTTGGCGACAAACTATTTGTCTCAGGGAAAAAAGCTTTTGATACGAGATATGGTGAAAATCCACATCAAAAAGGAGCTCTATATGAGTTTGATGGTTTTTGGTCTAAAAACTTTAAAGTTCTAAAGGGTGAAGCGTCTTTTAACAATCTGACTGACTTAAATGGAGCGGTTAAGCTTGCTGCTAGCTTTGGAGATAGACCCGCTGTATCCATAATCAAACATGCAAACCCTTGCGGTTTTGCCCTTAAAGATAGCTTGCTTGAGAGTTATGTGGAAGCTCTCAAATGTGACCCCGTGTCTGCCTATGGCGGCGTTGTGGCTGTAAATGGAACAGTTGACGGGGAACTTGCTAAAAAAATAAACGAGACGTATATCGAGGTTTTGATAGCTCCAAAAATATCGGATGAGGCTGTAGCGGTATTTGAGGCCAAAAAGAGAATAAAGCTTTTTGAGCTTCAAGGTGGCAACGGTTATTTGCCAAAAGTAAAAGACTCAAATGATTTTAGACACGTTATGGGCGGCTTTGTGGCTCAAGACGAGGACGAAGTCAAAGATGACGAGCTCAAAAACGCAAAACTTATGACTACAAGAAAAGCTGACGATAGAGAGCTAAAAGACATAGAAATAGCCTATAAAGTAGCTGCCCTTACAAAATCAAACTGCGTCGTATACGTAAAAGATAGTGCAATGGTGGCTATAGGTATGGGTATGACCAGCCGTGTAGACGCTGCAAAAGCGGCAATTAGAAAAGCGGAAGACCTTGGACTCGACCTTAAAGGCTCAGTACTTGCTTCCGAAGCGTTCTTTCCTTTCCGTGATTCGATAGATGCGGCGGCAAGCGTTGGCGTATCTGCTATTGTAGAACCAGGCGGTAGTATGAGAGATGATGAGGTTATAGCAGCCTCCAATGAGTACCAAATGGCTTTGTATTTCACCGGAGTTAGACACTTTTTACACTAGGGTTTTGTTTGTTTGATTTTAGTATTTTGTACGCCGAAGACGAGGATACGATAAGGGTTATTTTTGAGCGTATTTTACGGAAGTTTGTAAAGGGTGAGGTGTTTGTAGCCACAGACGGAGAAGAAGCTCTAGCTCTATATAAGGAACACCACCCCGATGTTATATTGACCGATATCAAGATGCCTAAAATGAGCGGTTTTGACATGGCTGAAGCTGTCAGGCAAGACAATAAGCTTATTCCGATAATAGCCCTAAGCGCCCACAACGATGCGGAGTTTTTTCTAGAAGCTATCAAGCTTGGTGTTACGAGCTTTTTGGTCAAGCCTGTTGATGCGGATGAGCTTGTTAGAACACTTCAAAATGTCGGCGAGATTGTTAAGCTACAAAAAGAGAATAAACAAAAAACGAAAGAGCTTGAAGAGGCTTTGATACAAGCAAGACTTGCGGAAAAAGCAAAAGGTGATTTCCTCGCCGCAATGAGCCATGAGATACGAACGCCACTAAATGCAGTTTTAGGTTTTACTGAGCTTCTAAAAGACGTTGACAATAAGCTACTAAGAGATGAATACCTCTCAATTATCGAGTCAAACGGCAAAAATCTACTATATATAATTAACGACATTTTGGATTACTCAAAGATAGAGAGCGGCTCATTTGAGGTAGAGCCTCATATCTTTGAAACGCTTTTGGAATTTGAATCTGTGTCGGATTTGTTTGCTATAAAAGCCTACGAAAAAAAGATAAAGCTACTTAGCTTTGTAGATCCTCGTATGCCAAAAAAAATAGTCGGTGATTCGCTGCGGATAAGGCAGATACTCTCAAATCTAATTTCAAACGCCATTAAATTTACGCCGGAGGGGAAAAATATATTTATAAATATAGTCCCAACGGAGATTAGTGAAGGCAAAGTGAGGATTTTGTTTGAGGTAGAAGACGAAGGGATAGGAATTCCATCTGACAAGCTGGAGCGCATTTTTACCCCTTTTTCACAGGCCGATGCAGGTATTTCAAGAAAGTTTGGCGGTACCGGACTTGGGCTTTCTATCTCTTCAAATCTAGGTTCAATGATGGGCGGCAAGCTTAGTGTAGATAGCGAAGAGGGAAAGGGTAGTAGGTTTTGGATTGAACTTGAATTTGATATTGCCGACTCATCAATTGATGAGCTAGATAAAAAATCCATCTATATCGCAAACATTGAAAGCTGTGGAATGACTTGCGGTGTTTTTTCCAAATATATTGAGGCTTTTGGGATGGAGCTGGCCGATGAGGCGTCAAAGGCTGATATTATTGTATGCTATGAGCATATGATAGACGGTTGCGAAGAAAAAAAGAAAATACTCATAACCGCAGACCCGTTCGCATACGGTAACGATACGTTGAGGCTCCCGCTGTCGGCTACAAAGCTAAAAAAAGTTTTGCTTGAAGAGCAAGGCGGTGATTTGGAGGCAAAAAGTCATATAGATATGGCTCGTGCTGGCTCGATGGCAAAAGTGCTCGTAGCCGACGATAATAAGACAAATCAGAAGCTAATAACCGCTCTTTTTAAAAAACACGGATATGAAGCCGTAATAGCAAATGATGGAGAGGAAGCTGTGGCGTTATTTTCATCAAAACGTTATCCGCTTGTTCTTTTGGATATTCAAATGCCAAAAATGGACGGCATTGAAGCCATGAAAGTCATAAAACAAATAGAGCCGAATGCACAAGTAATAGCTCTTACTGCAAATGCAGGGATTGGAGATAGGGAGAGATTTTTAGCCGATGGATTTGATGATTATTTGCAAAAACCGATAAACGAAAAAGAGCTATTCGGGGTCCTTGGCAGTTATTATGATAACTCCGTAAATACTTATATGGCAATGCTGGAAGATACGCTTGGGCTTGATAGGGATGAAATAAAAAGCTTGCTAGAGGATTTTGTCCTTGATTCTACAATGGAAATAATGCCGATGAGGGATGCTATCGCTTCTGGTGATCTTGAGAGCTTGTTTGGACTAGCTCACAAAATCAAGGGTGCAGCGGCAAATCTACGTCTTGATTCGGTCCAAAAAGTAGCCTACGATATAGAGCAAAACGCTAAAAACGGTGTAAATATGAACTATGAAGAGCTTTTGCATTTGCTTGAGAGAGAAATAATCGCCATAAACTACAAAGGGGTTTAAAAATGAATGTAAAAATTACGCATACAAGCGGTAAATCTTTTAATGCCGAGGCCGCTAACGGCTCTTTCGTTATAAATCCTGTCGAGATAAGCCCGTTGGAGTATTTTGCGATAGGGCTTATATCTTGCTCCGGCGTTGACATAGTTAGCATGGCCGAGAAAAATAATATTGCATTAAAAAGATTTGAGATGAGTGGAGAATACGCCAGAAACGATGATTTTCCAAAAAAATTCAACTCTGCGCATTTTGTTTACGACATAGCTTGTGACGCAGATGAAACAATGGTAAAAAGATGGGTTATGGCAAGCATAGAGACCTACTGTTCAACGATGAATACTGTGCGAAACTGTGTTGAGATGAGCTATAGCATACTTCTAAATGGCGCAAAAATAGCAGATAAAGCGGCTATTGCAAAGGTGGGTAGCGAGTACCTAACGGAGGATATAGGTGGTTGTTGCAACGGCTAAAAGCCGCTGCGATAGCTACATTGCTTTATGGCTTTCAGACTCGTCTACTAGGTGCGTCCATTTTAGTTTTTTGCCACCTAGAACGTGAAAGTGTATATAAGGAACCTCTTGTCCGCCGTCGCTTCCTATGTTTGTTATCAATCTGTACCCGCTCTTGTTAAGCCCTGTTATTTTAGTAACTTCTCTTACCGCTTTCGTCATATGCACGAGAGCTTCGCCTCCAACATCTTCAAAATCTTTTGCGAATGTTTTCGGTATTACCAAGATGTGGATAGGGGCTTTTGGATTAATGTCATGAAAGGCTAGCGTGTACTCATCTTCATATACTTTTGAGCATGGAATCTCACCGTTTAAAATTTTATGAAATACCGTCATTATCGAAGCTCCTTGTAACAAAATTTGCGCCTATTATAATGAACACTGTTGTAAAATAAGCTAAACAAAGAGCATAAAATAAGGAAATATGATTTGCAAGATTGGCTAAAAAAAGTTGACGGCGCAAAAAGCCTAGACGAACTAGAAGAGATTAGAATAGAAATTTTCGGTAAAAAAGGATTTTTGGCTGCCGAGTTTTTGAGAATGAAAGAGCTCGATGCCGATGCAAAAAAAGAGCTTGCAAAAGAGTTAAATGAGATAAAAGAAGGGGTTGGCAATGCCCTTGAAACAAAAAAAGAGAAGCTTGCCGCACAGGCTCTTAAAAAACAGCTTGAAAAAGAGAAGATAGATATAGCTCTGGTTGATACAAAGTCATCGGCAGGCGCTTTACATCCAGTACTTGCGACAATGGATAAGATGATAGAGTATTTTATCTCCATGAATTTCTCGGTAGAGACTGGACCTATCGTAGAAAATGATTTTAATAACTTCGAAGCACTAAATCTACCGAAGCACCATCCGGCAAGAGATATGCAGGATACTTTTTATATGAAAGATTCAATGCTTCTTAGAACACATACTTCAAGTGTGCAGATAAGAACTATGCTATCTCAAAAGCCGCCTATTCGTATGATAGCCCCTGGTGCCGTATGCAGAAGAGATTATGATCTTACGCACGTGCCGATGTTTCATCAGGTCGAAGGACTTGTGGTAGAAGAGGGTGACAAGGTGTCGTTCGCAAACCTAAAATCTCTACTTGAAGAGTTTTTAAAGCATATGTTCGGCGATGTCAAAGTGAGATTTCGCCCTAGTTTCTTCCCGTTTACCGAGCCTTCTGCTGAGGTAGATATATCTTGCGTATTTTGCGGTGGCGATGGATGTAGGGTGTGCAAACACACGGGCTGGCTCGAAGTACTTGGATGTGGCATAGTAGATCCTAATGTTTTCGAAGCGGTCGGTTACAAAAATGTCAGCGGATACGCATTTGGACTCGGCGTAGAGAGATTTTCTATGCTACTTAATAATACGTCAGATATGAGGTCTCTTTTCGAGGGTGATTTGAGGCTTATGGAGCAATTTGTATGATTTTTACTAGAAGTTGGTTGAGTGAATTTGTTGATATTGCAAATATCAAAGACGAGGATATACTAGACACCTTAAACAAAATAGGGCTAGAGGTTGCCGGATATAAAAGAATTGAGCTTCCAAAAGGGGTTGTGGTCGGCAAGATTATCGATTTTGAAAAACACCCAGATGCAGATAAGCTATCGGTGTGCAAGGTTGATAACGGCAAGACAATACTTGACGTGGTGTGTGGCGCAAAAAACGTAAAAAAAGGGGCTTATGTCGCCTTGGCAACGATAGGTGCGCACCTACCAAACGACATTGTAATAAAACAAGCCGAACTTAGGGGTGTACAAAGCTATGGCATGCTTTGTTCGGCTACCGAACTTGGACTACCAAAGCTTAATGATGGGATTATGATATTAGATCACAGCATAGAGAAGTTAAAAATAGGCGAAGAACTATCAAAGGTAGCCCAGATTGCAGACCCTATTTTCGAAATTGAAATTACACCAAATAGAGGTGATTGTCTGAGTGTGCGCGGTGTAGCCAGAGAGATTGCGGCATATTATGGTCTTGAACTAAAAGAGTTTGACGGTAAGAAAATAAAAGAGAGCGAAAAGGGGATAGGGAGAATCATATCTCTTCACTCGCATTCCAAAACAACAGCGAATGCTACTTTCAGGGTATTTGAAAGACCTGAGGCTTTTGAAGAGGAGAGTTTCCTTGTAGATTACAGGCTCTCTTTGATTGGAGAAAGTGCAAAAAATAAGCTTGAAAGCCTAAGCATATATGTCTCACATGCAGTTGGGGCAAATTTATCTTTTTTTGGCGAAAGCGCATTTAACAAAACCGATGAAAAAATAGATATTCATCTAAACATCGCCGAGAATAAAATGGAAGAGATAAAAGGCAAAGAGAGTGTTCTTGCTATTGGCATCAAACAAAATGAAGCTTCAAAACCAACACCAGATGATAAAAACATCATAGTTGCAGCCTCCTACATAGCCCCATCTGTTGTATTGGAGCTTCAAAGTGAGATAAAAGAAAAAGATGACGCTTTGTATTATAGAAGTTCAAGAGGAAGCGAGCCAGATTTAACCCTTAGCCTAAACTATGCGGCCGAGATGATGTCTATTTATTATGGGTTTGTTTTTTATGCCGGCTCTGCCGAGGATTTTAAGCCGCTCGGTAGAAACCCTATCAAAGTTGATATAAACAAGATAAACACCATTATAGGTGTATCACTAGACAAAAACCACATAGTTAGCCTTCTGAGAAAACTTTACTTTGAAGTTACCGTCAACGCAGAATTTGATAGTTGTGTTGTCGCCGCCCCAAACTTTAGACACGATATAGCAAATGTATACGACTTGTCTGAAGAGATAGTGAGGATAAAGGGGATAGATACGATAGAATCAAAACCTCTTGAGATGACAGAGGCGCCTAGGCTAAACGAGTCTATAAGAAAATACAGATTTTTGAAAAATATAAGACAAAATGCGGCAACAGTTGGCTTTTTCGAGACTGTTCATTTTATTTTTTCCGATAAAGAGCTCCAGGCAAAATTTGGTTTTGAATGCCTATCCGAAGGTGCTGATATTGTGAATCCAATAACCTCTGAGCTTAATACGTTAAGGAGTACGCTTCTTATAAATCTTCTAAGCTCGGCATCCAAAAATGCAAAAAACTCTCAAAGTAAGATAGCGCTTTTTGAGTCTGGCGTCGTGTTTAATAAAAAAAGGGAGGAGCGAACGCTTGTCTCTTTTGTGTGGGCAAACGAAATAGAAAATGACTCTATCAAAAATTCAGGGAAGCCAAAAAATATAGACTTCCAATCGTTTGTTTCAAAAATAGCCGCTATATTCGGCGATGTGGAGCTAGTACCAAGTGAGACAAAGGGGAGCTTCTTGCATCCATACCAAAGCGCTCAAATATTTAAAGACGGCGTGAATATAGGTTTTATGGCAAAGCTTCACCCAAAAGCCGAGGAGTTCTTTGGGCTTAAGCAGTGTTTTGTATGCGAAATAGACACGGCAAAACTACCGCAAACAAATAAAAAAGCTAGTGAGTTTTCTAAATTCCAAAAAAGCAAAAGAGATTTGAGCCTAGAAGTTCCGGCCGATTTGTCGTATGCGCCTATTAGAAAATGTGTCGAAGATGTTTCAAACACACTTCTAAAAGCCTTTTATCCTATTGATGTATATAAAGAAAAAGCAAACTCAAAAGAGATGAGCCTAACAATCAGGCTTGAACTCCAGGCGGATGATAGAACCCTTGAGGAAAAAGACATTGTGGCCGTTACGGCTGAGATTTTAGAGAAGCTAAAGGCAGAGCTCAATATAGGCCTTAAACAGTGAGTAAAGAATTTTCAAAAGGGCTAGAAGTATCGCCGTCTTCAAGATTTGAGCTTGTTATAGAGTCCATTGCAACTGATAAGTCCATCTCTCATAGGTGTGCAATTTTTTCATTGCTATCCGACAAGCCTTCAAAAATAAAAAACTTTCTAAAAGCTGAAGATACGCTAAATTCTCTCGGGATTGCCGTGGCTCTCGGTGCGCAGGCGCAGTGGGATGGCGACATGCTGACCATTACTCCGCCGCAAAAGCTGATAGAGCCCTCAGATGTTCTTGATTGCGGCAATTCGGGCACTACTATTCGCCTTATGTCTGGTTTTTTAGCTTCCATAGACGGATTTTTTGTGTTAACCGGAGATAAGTACCTAAGACGAAGACCTATGAAAAGAGTAGCCGAGCCCCTTAGAAGTGCTGGAGCAAAGATAGATGGTAGGGACGGCGGTAATCTAGCTCCGCTTGCCATTAGGGGCGAAAAACTAGACGGCATAACGTACGATAGCAAGATTTCATCTGCTCAAGTTAAAAGCGCACTGATTTTGGCGGCCCTAAATGCTAAAAATCCATCTGTCATCAGTGAGCCAGAGCTTAGCCGTGACCATACTGAAAGGATGCTTGCAGGGATGGGAGCCGACATCAAGGTAGACGGAAAAATATACGTATCTCCGATGACCAAGCCGCTCAATCCTCTTGAGATTAGTGTTCCATCTGACCCGTCAAGCGCATTTTTCTTTGCCGTTGCCGCCGCTATTACGGAAGGTTCCAAGATTACACTCAAAAACCTAACGTTAAACCCAACCAGAATAGAGGCTTTTGAAATCCTAAAAAAGATGGGTGCGAAGGTTGAGTTTATTGAGAAAGAAAACATATACGAACCGATAGGTGACATTGTAGTTGAAGGGGCAAGACTGCATGCCGTAGAGGTTGACGAAAATATCTCTTGGCTGATAGATGAGCTTCCGGCTCTCTCTATTGCTATGGCAGTTGCCGATGGTGAGAGTGTTGTAAAAAATGCAAAAGAGCTAAGAGTCAAAGAGTCGGATAGAATAACAACGGTGATGACAAATCTAAAGGCTTTTGGAATAGAGTGTGAAGAGTTCGAGGATGGCTACAAAATAAAGGGCGGCGAGCTCAAATGTGCACATGTAACCAGTTTTGGAGACCATAGGCTTGCTATGAGCTTTGCGATAGCTTCTATAAAATGCGGCGGTAAGATAGACGGTTTTGAGGCCGTATCGACATCTTTCCCGAACTTTGTTGAGTTGTTATCAAAAATCACGGAAGTAAGAGAGTATGCAATATAAACTTGCCTCAAGCTACGGTTTTTGCTTTGGCGTCAAAAGGGCGATAAAAATAGCTGAAAATACGCCGCATAGCGTGACATACGGACCACTTATACATAATAAAATGGAAATCAATAGACTCAAAAATAGTTTTGGCGTGGGTCTGACTGAAGATTTTAATGAGCTAAAACAAGAAAATACCGTAGTAATCAGAACGCACGGTATCCAAAAGCACGAACTTGACAAGCTAAAAGATAGTAGCTTTAACGTTGTTGATGCCACTTGTCCTTATGTGACGAAACCGCAAGAGATATGTCAAAAAATGAGTGCCGAAGGGTATGATATAGTTATATTTGGTGACCGTGACCACCCTGAAGTCAAGGGTGTTATGAGCTACGCCGACGATATGAATAGGGTATTTGTTGTCATAGACAAAACTGAGCTTGCTGGGCTAAAACTCAAAGACAAAATAGCGGTTGTCTCCCAAACGACTAGAAAATTTGCGGAATTTATGGATGTCGTACAAACGCTACTTGCATCATCTAAAGAAGTAAGGGTGTTTAATACAATTTGTAATGCTACTGGAGAAAATCAAGAGGCGGCGGACGAGCTATCAAAAGAGGCGGATATTATGCTCGTTGTCGGAGGGAAAAACTCGTCAAATACGAAGCAGCTTCTTGAGATATGCAAAGCAAATTGCAATGATAGTTACTTGGTTGAGAGTGCGGAAGACATTGAAAATGTGTGGTTTGAAAATAAAAATTTATGTGGAATTAGTGCAGGGGCTTCCACTCCGGACTGGGTAATATCTGATGTAGTCGATAGAGTCAGGAATATTTAAGTAAACTAAAGCAATTATAAACAAAAAACAAACAAAAGGAATACGTATGATTCATGGGCCGGTAGGTTTCGAGGAAACGGACGAAGAAGAAGATTTTGCAAAGCTTCTTGAAGAGTCTTTTAGGAATGAAAAAAAAGAGCGTGTAATAGACGGGACGATTGTTGAGATAAAAGACGACTATGTGGCTGTATCTGTGGGCGAAAAGATAGACGGAAGGTTGCCGATATCTGAGATTACTGCGGCTGACGGCACATTGAAGTTCAAAGTGGGGGATAAAATTCCAGTAGCGATATCGGGTCACAAAGGTGAAAGACCGATGATTTCTTACAAGAACGCAATAAAAAAAGAGCTTCAAGCCGCTTTTGTAGAAGCCAATAAAGACTATGAAGAGAGAGAAATAATAGTTGAAGGCAAAATAGTTAGAAAAAACAAGGGTGGTTTTATCGTAGAAAATGATGAGGGTGTTGAGTTTTTTATGCCAAATTCACTAGCTCTTATCAAACAAGACGAGGCGGGCGTAGTCGGCAAGAGAATAACTGCCGCAATCGTAAAAATAGACGATGCTAACGGCTCTATAGTACTATCAAGAAAAAAACTACTAAACGACAAGAGAAAAGCAAAAAGAGAGGTTGTCAAAAAACTTGTTGATGACGGCGAGATAGTAGAGGGTATAGTAAAAAAGATAGCAAGCTACGGTATGTTTGTTGAAGTTGACGGTGTTGACGGACTTGTTCATTATAATGAGATAAGCTTCAAAGGCCCGGTAAATCCAGCTACGCTTTATAACATAGGCGATAAGGTTAAAGTAAAAGCAGTCAACTATGACAAAGACAAAAAGCACCTTTCTTTTTCCATCAAGGCGGCGACACAAGATCCTTGGGAAGACATCAAAAACGAGCTTGAAGTTGGAGATGCAGTAAAGGCTGTAGTCTCAAACATAGAAACATACGGTGCATTCCTTGACATAGGCAACGACATAGAGGGTTTCCTTCACATATCTGAAATCTCTTGGCAAAAAAACATCAAACATCCAAGTGAGGTTTTGAGTGTCGGACAAGAGATTAACGCTGAGATTATCGAGCTAAATATACAGTCAAGAAGACTCAGATTATCTGCAAAAAGACTTCTTCCAAAGCCGTTTGATAAGTTTGTTTCAACGCATCAAGTCGGACAAAGCGTTAAAGGGGTTGTGACTTCGACAACCGATTTTGGCGCATTTGTAAAAATAGGGGAAGTGGAAGGACTGCTTCACAATGAAGATGCCTCTTGGTTTAGGGATGAAAAATGCAAAGACAAGCTAAAAGCCGGAGATGAGCTAGAGGTCAAAATAATCAAAATAGACCCAGAAAAAGAGAAAGTATCTCTAAGCCTCAAAGAGCTTCAAGAGAGTCCGATAAAAGCTTATGCAAAAGCACACAAAATCGGTGATAGCGTAATCGGCAAGATAAGGGACATTAAAGAGTTTGGTGTTTTTGTAGAGTTAGCTAGAGGTGTTGACGGTCTTATTAGGACGGAAGATTTGTATCCGAAAAAAGCTGCCGAGCTGGCTGTCGGCGATGAAATAGAAGCATCGCTTGTTATGCTCGATGAAGGCAAGATACGACTATCTGTGAAAAAAATACAAAAAGACAAAGAGAAAGAAGCCCTTAAAGAGGTTAATAAAAATAGCGACGAAAGCTCATTTAACGAATCTTTGAGAGAGCAGCTAAAAAGCTAGTTTTTAGCAAATGAAAAATCCGAAAGTTTGGCTAACCGCATGGGGTCTCCTCTTTGCGGGGGGCGCAGTCGGCGCATACTTCTACATAAAGATCTCCTCAACCCCAGAGTTTTCTATCATATCCTCAAAAAAAAGTGATACCGGACTCATAGAAGGCGGAGCGCAAAAAAGTTGGTTTGAGAGAATATCTGAAAAAGAGGCTACGGATTTGTATCCCGCTACGGAGATAGCTTTTAATGTAGATATGGGCGAGCCAAAAGAAGAGGGTAAAGAGTTTTACTATATACTTTCAATCTCAAAACTTAGCGATGAAAAATTTAGAATCGTTGAAAAAAGATTGAACGATTTGAGGGTTTTGTACAGCGTTAAAAAAGATGGAGACGGCTACAACATTAACATCTCCTTCAAAGATAAGCTATCTATGCAAAAACTAGCCGAAGAGCTAAAGAACTCGCTTTAAACAAAAAGTTTTCAAGGAATGGAAAAGATGGTAAAAATTGTCGTATGCGACCACATACACCAAAAAGGGCTTGAGATACTCGAAAATGCCAAAGACATTGAGTATGTAAATATTGCAAATGAGCCAAAATCTAAAATACCGGAGCTTGTCGGCGATGCAGATGTCGTAGTAACAAGAAGTCCGACGGATGTTGATACAAAGTTTTTGGCTGGTGCTCATAAGCTAAAGGCACTAATAAGAGCTGGCGTCGGTGTGGACAATGTTGACATAGAGTCTTGTAGCAAAAAAGGGGTAATCGTCATGAATGTCCCTACGGCCAATACCATAGCCGCTGTTGAACTTACGATGGCGCATATGCTAAGCTGTATGAGAGCATTTCCTTATGCCCACTCTCAACTAAAAGATAAGAGAATTTGGAAAAGAGAAGATTGGTATGGAAAAGAGCTTTACGGTAAGAAGCTTGGCGTTATAGGTTTTGGAAATATCGGTAGTAGAGTGGCTACAAGAGCCGCCGCCTTTGGTATGGATGTCGTAACCTACGACCCATATATCAAACCTACAAAAGCTACTGACCTTGGGATAGCGTATACGACAAGCTTTGACGATATATTGGCTTGCGATATTATCACTATACATACGCCAAAAAACAAAGAAACAATCAATATGATAACGGCTAAAGAGATAGCCAAAATGAAAGACGGCGTAATACTAATCAACTGTGCAAGAGGTGGCTTGTATAATGAGCAGGATCTATATGATGGTCTAAAATCTAAAAAGATAGCTTTTGCTGGTATGGACGTATTTAATAAAGAGCCGGCAACTGATCATCCATTCCTTGACCTTGACAATATATGTGTTACGGCTCACCTTGGGGCAAATACTCTTGAGTCTCAAGAAAAAATAGCCACAGAGGCTGCAACGAATGCACTTCAGGCGGCTCGTGGAATAGCGTATCCAAATGCTCTAAATCTTCCAGTAAAAGTGAGTGAGGTTCCAGAGTTTGCACTCGGTTTCTTGGAGCTTGCACAAAAAATGGCATTTTTGGCATCGCAGATCAACAAAGGTGCTATTGAATCTATTAAAGTAACCGCAGAAGGCGAAGTTGCTACATATCTTGAGCCTCTAGCTACTTTTGCAATAGTCGGTGCGGCTACTCAGTCCGTAGGCGAAAACGTGAATTATGTAAATGCGTCATTTTTGATGAAAGAAATGGGTGTTGAAGTCCTTACAAAAGAGGAAAAAAATACTAGTGGCTATAAAAATAAAATAGGCGTCAAGCTAACAACGGCTGGCGGCAACACAACAACTATTTGTGGTACTATGTTTGACGAAAACACGGCTAGGGTTATGAATATTAACGGTTTTGAGGTTGACGTAGAACCGAAGGGTAAAATGATATTCTTTAAAAACTCAGATGTTCCGGGTGTTATTGGAGAAGTAGGGGCAATTCTTGCAAAAAATAACATCAACATAGCCGACTTTAGGCTTGGTAGAAATCAAAACAAAGAGGCTCTTGCAGTTATCATTGTGGATAACGATATCACGAGCGATGTTTTATCTGAGCTTGGGAAAATCAAAGCTGCAATTAGCGTAACATACGCAGAAATCTAACTCTCTATTTTTATCGTAGTCGCCCGAGAGCGGCTACGGCTCATTCTCTAATCCGCCAAAAACTTTTCGAACAAACGCCTAAGTATCAATCCTTCTTTCGGTTTTGACTTGCTCTTTGTCTGCTCTTCTAGGTTTATAATTTCCTCTTTTGACAAGTTAAAATATATTACGCTGACGGCGGCTTCAAACTCTTGTTCGGCAAGCTTTTTTGTGAGATTTATTTTGCCTATACTGATAGAGAGTGGCTTATTTTCTTCATCTTCTGTGCCATACTCCTCAAATACCCTTATAAGCCCCATAAAACTGGTGTAAAAATCAACAATAAAAGCTATTTGCTCATCTGCGGAATAGTGTGCCTTTTGTCTAAAAAAAGGGCCGGCTTCATCTATATATTCTTTGAACTTTTGGTATTTTTTTTTGAATTCGTCGTAGTTTTGCATACCTTTGCTCTTAGATTATTCCGTTTAGTTTCAAAAGCGCAGAAGTCTGTGCATCTCGTCCGGCAAATTCCCTGAAAATATCCCTCATATCCTCTCCGCCACCTTTTGCAAAAACACTCTCTCTTATTTTTTTACCTTTTTTATAATCAAGAGCTCCATTTTTGTCAGTAAAAGCAAAAAAAGCGTCGGCGCTTAGAACCTCGGCCCATTTGTAGCTATAGTATCCAGCCGCATAACCACCAGAAAATATGTGAGAAAATGAGTTTTTGAAGTTGTTATAGCTAGGTGGAAGCATTACCGCTATTTCACCTCTTACATCTTGCAGTATTTTTTCTGCCTCATCTTCGCTTGTGGCGTCTCTATGTGTTCGCATATCAAAAATCCCAAATTCAAGCTGGCGCAACATTCCAAGAGCGGATTGAAAGTTTCTAGCGGCTTTCAGCCTATCTATGTCGTCGTCTGACAAAGGTTCGTTTGTTTTGTAGTGATATGCGAAAAGCTTTAGAACCTCTTTTTTATAGGCAAAATTTTCAAGAAACTGGGATGGAAACTCAACGACATCCCACATAACACCGTTTACGCCTGATACTGAGGCTACGCTATTTTTTGCTAGCAGGTGGTGTAGGGCGTGACCCATTTCGTGATACAAGGTTTCAATGTCGTAGTGTCTTAGGAGTGCAGGTTCTTTTTTTGTAGCTTTCGCAAAGTTGCAAACGATAAAAGCTATAGGCAAATGTCTTTTCCCTTTTGCGTCAATATGGGCATTTGTCCAATTGTCCATCCAAGCGCCGCCTTTTTTGTCTTTGCGTGCAGATAGATCCATGTAGAGTCTGCCTATTGTTGCACCGTTTTCATATATATCGAAGGCAAGCGCACTTTTATCCCATAGTTTTGCTTTAACTTGGACAAACTCTATCCCAAACATATTTCGTAAAAATTCGAACATACCTTTCAGTACGGAGTTTAGTTCAAAGTATTTTTTGAAGTGCTCCTCATCTATTTCAAAAGCCTCTTTTCTGAGTTTTTCAGAAAAATACGCCGTATCATAGCTTTGCAAATCTGCCACGCCGTGTTTGGCGGCAAAGTTTTTCAAATCCTCTATCTCTTTTTCTCCGGCCGGTTTTGATTTCTCAGCTAAGGAGCCCAAAAACTCAAGTACTTCGCTATGCGTTGAAGCCATTTTTGTTGCAAGTGAGTAGGAGGCAAATGAATCAAAGCCTAATATTTTTGCTTTCTCATCTCTAAGCGATAGAATTTTTGTTATTAGCTCTCCATTTTTTGTACCCCTTGTGACATACGCTTTATATAGCTCTTCACGTTTAGCTCTATCGGAACCATATGTCATAAATGCTGTAAAACTAGGCCCTTGGAGGGTGAATTTGTAGAGTGTTTTTCCATCTTTTTCAATTTTTGAGGCATTTTTTTCAAATTCAGGCATCTCATTTACCGCATTCTCATCCACAACCATTTCAAAAGCATTAGTATCATCTAAGACGTTTTGGCTAAAGTCATTTTGATAATCGCTCAAAAGCTCGTTCATCTGAGCTATTCTTTTTTTCTTCTCATCGTCAAGCCCTACGCCTTCCAATTCAAAGTCTTTTATCTCTTGTATCAGCGCCGTTTTTTCTTCCGTGCTAAGCGTATCTTTTTGCGCTTCATATACCCCTTTGAGTGCGGCGTAAAGTTCCTCGTTTTGCGATAATTCAGTGCTATATTCGCTAAGTATCGGTAACAACTCTTTGACTATCTTTTGTGATTTTGGGCCATTTTTGACGCCGTTGAGATGAAAAATAGGCTGAGTATAAAACGATAGCTTTTCATCTAGTTCCAAAAGAGGCAAAACAAAATTGTTGAAGTTTTTATTCGGCTCCCTAAGTAGTTTTTTTATTTTATCTTTGTTTTTTTGTATCTGCTTTACGCTTTGCTCTTTGAGTGTTTTTAAATCATCTGGAAAATCTGGAAAATAGTTCATTTGTTTGAAACCTCGTTTTATGGTTTTTAAAATAATTTTTTAAAGAGAGAGCACAAACTCTTCATAGCTCATCGCCGCAGAGCTTAGGGCGGAGTCTAAAAGCTTTAGGCTTTCACTCATTCCGCCACTTTTTTCGGCATTGCTCAACGCATCGTAGATTGGTGCTATTTTATTGATTGCCTCGCGAGACGGGATGCGCCTTACGGAGTAGTAGCCTATAATATTGCCCTTTAGGTCATAGCTAGGCGTCACGTTTGCAAATACCCAATAATAGCTACCGTCTTTTGCCATGTTTTTAACATACGCAAATATCTCTTTTTTTGCTTGCACCGTATCCCATAGAAGTTTGAAAACTATTTTTGGCATATCCGGATGTCTTATTATGTTGTGGTTGGCACCTAGAAGTTCTTCTTCCGTATAGCCGCTCATTTTAATAAAAAGCTCATTGCCGTAGGTTATAATCCCTTTTGTATCGGTCTTTGATACTATGATTTCATTTTCGGCAAATGTTTTTTCCGTATTGTTAGGGGTAGGCATATCTGTGTCTCCCAAAAAAAATTAACTTAATATATCTCTATTTCCCTTGTTGTTTGCCTGCGATACGACTCCCATCGCCTCTAGCTGTTCGACTATTCTTGCTGCTCTGTTGTAGCCTATTTGGAGGCGTCTTTGGATATAGCTGATTGAGCTTTTGCGCTCCGTTAATACTATATTTTTGGCTTCGTCATATAGTTCATCCAACTCTCCGCCGTCATAGTCGCCGTTGCCACCGTCTCCTCTCGCCGCCGCCTCCATGAGAAAGCTCTCGTCATACTCCGGCATTCTTTGGCTTTTGAGAAACTCTACTACTTTTTCTATCTCGGCCTCAGAGCTCCAAGGGGCGTGTAGACGAACGACACCGCTGGTTCCAGGGGGAGTAAAGAGCATATCACCTCTGCCTAGTAGGCTCTCGGCACCCATTTGATCCAAGATGACTTTGGAATCTATTTTTTGGCCTACTTTGAAGCTCACCCTTGATGGTAGATTTGCCTTGATAAGCCCCGTTACTACGTCAACGCTAGGACGTTGGGTCGCCACAATGAGGTGTATTCCCGATGCTCTTGCCATTTGCGCAAGTCTGGCGATACTTAGCTCAACCTCTTTGCCACTGGTCATCATAAGGTCTGCTAGCTCGTCTATGATTATTACGATATACGGCAGTTTTACTTCACCGACGGATGGAGCTTTTTCATTGAAATTTTCGATATTTTTTGTTTTTGTTTTGCTCATGAGAAGGTATCTGCGCTCCATCTCAAGTACCATATTTGCCAATGCGTTTATTGCCTGCTTTGGCTTTGTGATGACTGGGGTGAGCAGATGCGGGATACCATCGTACATTGAAAACTCTAGCATTTTTGGGTCTATCATAACAAGGCGCAGCTCGTCTGGAGAGTTTTTATATAATAGTGAAAGTATCATTGCGTTGATGCCGACAGATTTACCGCTCCCCGTTGTTCCCGCTATTAGCAGGTGCGGTAGCTTTTTCAGGTCTGTTACAAAGGCGTTGCCTACTATATCCTTACCCATTATGAGAGTCAGTGGGGAGAGGGATTTTTTGAATATATCACTCTCGATAATATCCCTCATGTAGATGGTTTCTATCTCTTTATTTGGTATCTCTATTCCTACAACATCTTTGCCTGGAATAGGGGCTTGAATACGGATAGTTTGGGCTTTTAGCGCCATAGCAATGTCGTCTTGAAGCTGGGATATTCTAGAGACCTTGATATGTGCGGCAGGCTTGAATTCAAAGGTTGTTACTACCGGGCCTGCATAAGTACGTATTACATCCCCGTCTATCTTGAAGCGTCTCAGTTTCTCTATTAGCTCTTTGATTTTTTCGTCTATTTCGTCTTCATTTGCCTCGCTTTTTTTTGCCGCCCCTTTGGCAAAAAAGTCGCTGCTGGGTAGTTTCCATCCGTGTGATTTGCCGCCGCTATCGCCGAGCTCTATCGCATCAAGAAGGGCTTTATTTTCCTCTAGTTCCGTAACTATTTCGACATCGCTTGAAGATGTTTTTTTGGCTCTTTTTGGTTTTTGCGGCTCCGGTTCGTTTTTTGTTTCTTCGCTGGCTTCCGCCGCTACATCTTGGGCTATTTTCGTTACGCTATCGGGTACAAAAGGAGCTGCATCATCCAGAGGCTCTTCTGATGTGATTTGTTTTTCCGTTTGCCTAGTCGGGACGGCTTTTTGTTCTGTTGTTTTATGTTTTTTTATAAGTGTAAACGATGGTTTAAAACGCCTTAGAAAAATTACGAGCTTTTGAAAAAGCCTATCCACCCCTTCTTCTGCCATAAGGGCTAGGGCAAGGATAAAAGAGCAAGCCCAGACTATCCAAAATCCACCTCTACCGATAACTGGAGTAACCCCATCCACAAGAGCGGTTCCTATTAGTCCTTGGTATTTTGTGGCCTCAAAAACTACCGATTGAAGCATTAAAAACAAAATAAAAAGCAATGATACGGCTGCGCTAAACGACGCTCTTTTGAAGTCGACTACTGGATTTTTATATAGTTTGTATGAGGCATAGATGAGCGCAAAAAGATAAACGTAGGCAAGCACTCCAAAAAGCCCTATATTCCTCGCCGCAAAAGAGGCTCCAAAGCTACCTACAAGGGCAGGGGAGCCTATGATAGTGGCGAATGCCAAAAAAGTAAGGAGCGCAAGCCCCGCCAAAAAAGCTATATCTCGTAAAATAACGCAATCCTTAGGTGTTTTGTCTCCATTATAGCAAAACAGACCTACAGATAGTTGACTAGGCTTAGACCGTTTATTTTGTTAACGGTAGCCAAAAGCGCTTGGTAATTTATGAAACGCTGATTAAACTCAAGGTATGCAGAGCCGACGTCGGTATCAAGTATCTCGCTACGCACCGTTTTGACGTTAATTCCAAGTGTCGTTGAGCGGTCTACGCTAAGTTGAAACGAGTTACTGACGGCTCCTATCTCCGTGTGTTTTCTAACCACATGGTCAAAAATATGATCTATTGCGGTAATCGCATTTTGTATACCTATGTTTCTTGGGTCTTCTCCGTCGTCGGTAGCCCTTGTTTTACCTGCAAGCACCGCATCTATGGCCGATTGCATCTGATCAAAAATGGATATGTGCGGATCGTCTATCGTCAGGGCGTTGTTTGAATTTAGGGTTAGTGTGCTCGTATTTATGGTGGCCGATGCGCCGTATCCGGTATCCGTATTTGTATCATACATAGTCAAATTCGCTTTTGTGGCGGAACTTGTTTTGTCCTCTATAGTTAGTTTGCCGGTGTCGTCTATGTATATATTTGCCCTTCTAGCCGCAGCTGTAACGGCGCTATTGTAGTCTGACATTTCTGCTGCAGTCGGTGCCGCCGGTGTTACGGTGGCAGGAAGCGTATCGCCGACTACCATACTCATTACGTCCATTAGCTGTCTATACGTTACCTGATCTCCCGGTGTCGTTACTTGCGGAGAGGCTGCGTTGAGTATATTGTAGGTATTGCCCGCAACGGTAAATGTTGACCCCGCAGCACCAAAATCTATCGTTACGGTTTGGTTTGTTCCGTTGATAGTTGTCATTTGCATCGTCATTTGGGTGCCGACAAGGGTTGTTACGCCGGAGGTCGATAGTAGTGTATCCGTCGGTTTTGCGTATTCGTTTGTCCCTTTAACCACCTGTGATACGTTTGAGCTTAGGATTGCCCCGTCTTTATTGAAATACACCTTGTCTGTTTCAGCGCCATTTACAGAGGCAAACGTATTTGCACCACCGCCATTTAATGTCATTGTAATAAGCTGAGATGAGTCTGTGTCGCTATTGTCAGGGTCGATGTTTTTATCTTTGACTATTATTTTACCGTTTGATAGTGAGGCCGCGAACTGATCTGGGCCAAATTCGGCGTCAAGGGCTGATTGTATTGAGTCTACCAAATCCCTCATTGTGCTACCTGCGCCAAGCGCAAAGGCGTGTGTTGTGCCGTTTAGCGTTATGCCGGTTGGGTTGCTCCCAAGCACATTTGATAGTAGTTCTTGTGGTTCGGCGTAGCTTCCAGTCTCTCTGTTTCTATACTCTACGTTGAAGTTGAAAGTGGAGTGATCCCATCTATCATTCCACGCCGTAGCATTTGTCATGGTTAGTGGCGCCATTCCGCTTCTGATAAATTCCGATACCGTGACGCCACTCTCCGATAGGTCTGATATGTCAGTGATAAAATCAACCTCGTCGCCAGTGGCTACCGAACCAGTTACGGTTGAATTGAAGCTAATTGTATTTGCACCAGTTGCCGTTATCGTGAACACGCCTAGGTTGCCGATAGATACCTTGTCGCCTACGGCTAGATTTGTAGCTCCGCTGATGTGCAAATTATCAAGACTGATTGTATTTGCTCCTGCCACTATGGCCGATGGAGCGGATACGTCTGTTGAAAGCACCTTCTTGATACTTACCTCTGTAGCTTCAGCCTTTGCCGATGACGGGAGTGGAGGGGTGAAGGTGATTTGCCCTGCGGCAGGCACGTCTACACCGGTTACTTTGATTTGTCCTATTCCCTCTACGTTTAGCTTGTCGCCTACGGCAAGGTTTGCTGTGCTTTTGAGCGTAAGAGTGGTAGAACCTGCGCTAAAACCAGCCGTTGCTTTTGTTTGCGCTACACTGTTGTCTGAGCCTACCATGTGAAATTGAAGCTTGGAGGAGCCCTCTTGTAGGTCTTTTACCTCTATTTGTCCGTAGTTGTTTATCGATACATCCACATTACCTTTATAGGCGTCTTCGATTTTGTCTAGCAAATCGCTTACTTTTGAGGTATTGCTAACGTCTATTCTTTGTTTAAAGCTAGTGCCGTCAGATTGTGTGCCAGTGATATAAAACGAGCTTTTCTCTCCGTCTCCATTGTTGCCCGTCATATCCTGTATTGTGTCGTCGACTGTTATGTATCTATCAGTTGGAGGTTTGTCGTAGAGCAGCGTCATATTCTTTTTCGGTACATTCGTACTTACAACTCTGGAATAGTCGCTGTCTGAGCCTAGAAATAGGCTTTGCCCATCTATATTAAAAGGTAGCTGAACGCCAGAGTTGATTAGTGATTTTACATCTTCCCCATTGCCTTTGTATGTTCCGGTAGCATCTATAGGTTTTTGAGTGAATGCGGAGCCGGAAAACAGGTATTGTCCGTTGATAGAAGTGTTTGCAAGGTTCATAAGGTGTTGTCTTAGCCCCGTTAGCTCCTGCGCTATAGCTTGTCTATCCGTTGTACTGTTGGATTCACTAGACGCTTTGATAAGTTTTGTTTTAAATTCCGTTAAAGTGGAGACCATTTGATTCATGGTGGTGTCGGAGTTTGCCGCAAATTGCCTCGCCATGTTTGCACCAAGGGCGTTTTGTCCGAGCGTATACTCCTCTTGGTCTAGCCTGAGCGTGTTTACAAAGACGTTTGTATCCTGATAGCCGTACTCTATCTTCGTACCGCTATATATCTGTCTGTTTACGTCGTTTAGGTATTTGATGCTTCTCTCTTGATTTCTGGTGAAATCGTGATACATAGTGAATGTGCCGACCCTCATTGGAGCCCTCCAAGAACTTATTTTGAGCTATAAAAGCAAATAAAGTTCCAAGCTGGCCGAATGCGCTTATTAAATTTTAAGGGTTGTCTTTGTAAAATTCCCGCTCTTCAAAGCTACCTTCACACGCCGAAGTGGTGGAACTGGTAGACGCGCTCGACTCAAAATCGAGTACCGCAAGGTGTGCCGGTTCGATTCCGGCCTTCGGCACCATTATACCTTCTAAGAAAATCCAATCAAAATACATAAAAATAGTTCACGCCTTTGTTTTATTGCAGCTTTTGGATAAGAGTGCTGGAAGTGAATCTAGGAAAAAAGAGCGCCGATATTGGCGAGCTCTTTTTAGTGAGGCGTTATTTGGAGTGTTTTTTCCGCTTTTTCGCCGTTATTGTTTTCTATCTCGGCTTTTAGCGTGCCTGCGCCTGTGATTTTGTATGGAAATAAGAATTTTGGATTTTGGCTAGTGGATAGCCCTACTTCAAAAGAGGCTACTTCTTCGCCGTTGAACGATATTTTCATTGTTTTGATGTAGTCTGCCGGCCTGATACTGCCGCTTGCTTTGTCCAATGTAATTCCGTTTTCCATAGGATGAATAGCAAAAAATTTCACTTTTACTATATCGCCGACCTTGTAGCCTTGGTTTTCTATGTCCAATTTTCCTCTAAGATTGAAAGCCATTTTTTCTCCTCAACCGCCGCAACCGGAAGCTTCTACTTTGATATTTTTTGTAATTTTAAAAATTACGCCTTTACTTGTTTCCGCCATAATTACGATGTCTTGTGGAAAACCAACCCTCATCTCTGTATACAGATAGGCCATTCCATTTTTTGGCGTGTAGCTGGCCGTTACGGCTTGCGAAAATTTATTTTTTGGCGCTAGGACGTATATCTTTGTTATATAGTCATTTTGCGTCATAGGATAATCAACCGTTATTTCTGCCGGAGCCTTCATTGCATTGGCCGGTTTTTCTTCCATAACAAGTTTTATTTTTCCCTCGCCAGACACAACTTTTTTCCCGTTAGTGATTGAAGTGTATAGCTTTGCAAATTCATCTTCATCGGCTAAAAGTGGTGTAGTATACGGTAGTAGTAAAGCGGCAGCCGAAAAGGCTATACAGCTTTTGACAAAATCTCTTCGTTCCATTGAATTCCTTTGCTGTGATTCGTTTGGTTTTTGGTGGAGGGGAGAAAGCCCCTCTTATTATCAACCGAATAGGTCTCTGTAAATACCTTGTGCCCATGTTTTGTCTGCCATACCGGCTGTTGGAGATCTTTTTTCCATGAGTTGTACTCTGTCGAAGCCCCAAGTTTTATGTGCATCGTCAAATTTGTAGTATGCGTTGACTGAGATACCTTCCATAGGTTCGCCGTTTACAAGCGAGTAGCAGATTGTTTGCGGGGACTCCCATTCTGAGTTTTTGCCGCTAAGTCTGGCCGCTATCATATTGGCTACTATTTTACCTTCCGTGTTTGCCGTATTACCGCTTTTTGAGAAAGGCATAGGTCTTGAGTCGCCAGCGATATAAATATCGTTTTCGCCCATTACTTTGTATGTTTTTTCGTCTATATTGCCCTCAAACGGATTTGCGCTTTTTTTGGCAACGCCTATCGTTTCTAGTATTTTTGCACCTCTTACGCCGCTATAAAAAGATGCGTCTTCAAATTTGATGCTATCTAGTTCAGTGTCAACTGTTTTTTTAGAAAGGTCAATTTTTTTGATTTTGCTAGATGGCATATATTCGATAATATCGCCGTAAAGCTCTTTGAATGCCGCTTGGAATCCATCTTTTTTGATAGTGATGTCTGGATTTGAATCCAAAAGAACAACTTTACCTTTTAGGTTATTTTTTTTGATATGCCAAGCCACAAGACAGGCTCTTTCGTATGGCCCAGGAAGACATCTATAGTTGCCGCCGGGAACTGTTTGGACGAATGTGCCGCCTTCGAAATTTTCTAGCTTTTGTTTTAGCTGTAGTGTTTCAGAACCAGGGATAAATGCCGCCGGATACTCTTGTTTGAGTCTTGCCGCAAGTTCTAGGTCATTACCGCAAAACGGAGTATAGTCGTAGTCTATACCTGTGGATAAAACCAAAATATCGTACGCTACTTTACCTTCGCTTGTAAAAACCATTTTATTTTTTTTGTCAACATTGTAAACGGTTGCGTTGAGATAGTTGTAGTTGAATTTTGTAGCGGCTTGCGTGTATGAGTGTGTAATAAACTCAAGATTTACAAGACCTGTTACATATAGATTGCTTATAAAACCAGACATAAACTCTCTATTTTTTTCTATCAACACCACATCCGCTGCAGGATTGAATTTTTTTACATATTTTGCTATCGTTAGACCTGAAGGCCCACCGCCGACAACAACAACTCTTTTACCTTTTGCTTTTGGAAGCGGTGCATCAAAACTGTGACATGCAGGGCTAGTACCGTCTTTTTTGCCGCCGGATGCAAATGCGTTTGTAGCCAAACCAGCAGCCGCAAGGCCCGATAGCTTAAGCAGATCTCTTCTATCCAATCCCATGAATACTCCTTGTTGAAAATAAGCGATTTTTATAATAACCGCATACTTTTTATGCTATTCCTGTATTGCTTAATGTAAAATTAACGTAAAGAAAAAATTATAAAATTTTGTTATTTGATTGTTGTATATTCAAATAAGTAATCATAATAATATTTTAAAATAAAAACTACTGCAAAGTATTTAAAATACAAATACAAAGAGAAATGTTATTTTTTTTAAAAAAGATTATTTACGACAAAAATAAATTTTAATTATGTAATATATATAAAAATTAAATCATATTTTTTGATTTAAATTTATTAAAAAAGTTATCATAATAATTGATATTTTTATATTTTTAATAGCCACCCAAGCAGCTCCTTATCATCTATGCCATCCGATATGGCTAGTTCATAGGGCGTGCGATTTTGTTTGTTTTTGATTGTTTTGTTTGCCCCGTGCTCTATTAGGTATTTGATTGATTTTTTAAAAGTCTGCATTGAGGTTATATATTGCTTTTGCATTAGCGCCGCTTTGTTGTAACCCACAAGCATCAAGATACTCTCCACGTCGTCGTATTTTGCGGTTTTTTTCTCATTTCTCTCATTTTTTATCTTCTCAAGCTCTTTTTGTGTTGACGCATAATAAATAACAAACTGATGAAGAGGGGTATCTCCGTCTTTGTCTTGATTGTTTAGGTCTACTTTTTTGTCTACAAGCAGCCGCACTTTGTCAAAAAAATAATCATCCCCAGCCAAAAACTGTAGCGGCGAGTAACCGTTGTTGTTGGTGTGAATATCAATCCCCATATCAAGCAATATTTTGAACGCTTCAAATGCATCTTTTCCAACATCTGTTAGCAGTAGGTCGTGGTAGCCTATCTTTCTTGGAGTGTTTAGCTCATCTTTGAACGCCTCAAAGAGATATTTGTACATCTGCAAATTTAGCGTGAGAAAATATTCTTTGCGCCCTATGTCTTTATTTGGCGAGGAGAGGGCAAACTCCAGTATATTTTTTTTACCGAAAAGCTCTTTGTGTATATCATATCCTATGGATGTCAAATACTCTAATGTTTTGATGTCGTTGTTTAGTACGGCAATGGCGAGGGGGTGACGTTTGCCCGTTGGTGTTAGATTTGGCTTAAATCCAGCCCTGATAAGCTTCTTAGCTACATCTATTTGGGCACTATATATCGCTAGATAGAATGCGTCAAGTCCGTCCTCGTCCGTATAGTTGACATCGGCTCCCTTTTTGATGAGAATATCCACAGCTTCTATATTTTTTGCGCTTATGGCTCCAAATAGTGGACTCCAGTTGGTTTTTCGCATTCCGATAAAGTATTTTTTGTTTGGCTCCCCGTAGGTAAGGGCGAATGTAACAAACTCTTTTGGAAAACCTCTTTTGAATACTATATTGTCAAAACTATTTGCGTTGTCCATCGTTGTTTTATTAAGGTCCGCACCTTTTTTGATGAGAAGCTCCATGGTCTTTATGGATTCCTCTTTTTGCTGAGCTGATAGTTCATTGACATATAGCGGATAGACCCTCGTAAGTTCAGACAAAAAATTCACATAATCATCCCTCTCAAAAATACCGACATCCTCGGTATGTTCGACAAACTCTCTTAGCTCTTCATAAAGCCTATTTTTTAGGTATAGGTATGCAAGTTTGATATTTTTGTACTCTGTGGGCTTTAGCGCTTTTAAAAGCTCTTTTGAATAAAAGTCTTTTCTGTATACCGAGGCGTATACGTACGGATTGTTGCCATTACTTGCCGCAAATCTTGAGCTATAATGATTTCTGTCGCAACCAATGGCGATAAGATATGAGACAAACTCCTCGCTAAAATGGTTTTGGACGGCGTCAAATAATATAGATTTTCCATCATAAAGCGTGTTTTTGTCTACGCCGTGTTCTAATAAAAATCTGGCCGATTTTTCTCTTTGTTTGTCGAACATTGCTATGGCTATCGGGAGTTTTCCGTTTTCGAGCGGCTTGTTGAAGTCTGTTTTGGCCTCGTAGAGCTTTTGCAAGGCGGCGACATTATTGGCAATAATTGCATTTTGCATCCTCGTATCATCCGCTCCAAAAATCGTAGATACAAATAACAATACAAACGAAAATACTCTGATAACGCTCATATAAAAACTCTCCCCCAGACAATCATTTGAATGGCTGTATATTTCAGCGAAAACCTGCATAATTATATAAAAAACTCTTTACTTGGCTGGAAAATCTTGGAGAAAATATGCGTTAACACCAAAAAATACATACTTTTTTGGATTTTTATGCTGCCTATCGTGTTTTTGTTCGCCTATTTGATGACGTTTGCAGAGTTTGAGGGTGGAGAGATATTTTTGCCGCTCAATCTCACCGGTTTGTGGTTCTTTGTCATTGGCTTTTTTGGACTGCAAGAGCTTTATATGCAAATCAGATATATAAAGAAGTATTGCTTTTATTTCTTGGATGAAAAAGTGCGAATAGAGCTTGTGCTGGATGATGAGATAGAGCGTGAGTATCTGATAGAGAGGGAAAATCTAGAATCTTTCAAAATAAGCTACGTAAGGACAATCGGCGTAAATACAAAACTTGTTTTTACCCTCAAAAATAAAGAGATAATAAGTATTTCCGAGGATTTTGGAGATGATGAACGAGTGGTGACGGATGCGTTTTGGAAGCACTCTTTTTTTCCACTCTTTCGCCAAAATAACCAAATATCAAATAGTAAAAATATTTTTGCACTTTTCGCTATTTATATCACAAAATGGACAATAATATAGACATTTAAAATAAACCCACAAAAATGCCACAAATGCCGTAAAATCAGTGCTTTTAATAAAGAAAATATGTTATACAATATAAGCAAAAATGTAATAATCTACCAAAAAACTCCAATATTGGGGGGAGTCAAATGGCATCAGCACCGGAAGTAAACTACGCTAAAGGCAATATAACCCTCAAGACACAGCCCAAGCAGGGCGAGAATATCAATCTTTTTTTACGCCCTGGTGACGAGGTAAATTTAGGTGTAGATATATCAAAAGCTCAGCTTCAAGTAGTCGGCACTGACGTTGTCGCCACTCTCCCAAACGGTGGACAAATAACGTTCGTGTCAATGGGTATGATGGCGTTTGAAGACAACGCCCCTATAATCAAGCTCCCCAATGGCACAAAGATGGAAGTCGGGCAGGTGCTCGGTGCCATCCAAGATATTGTCCAAGCCCCAAGGGATGCGATACTGGTATCAGGCCCCGTAAAGTTGCCGGATGATGCGGACCCGTCAAAACAACAGACAAAAAGCAAAGCGCAAGATGCCCCAGTCAATGACTATAATGCGTACTATGTAGACCCACAGCCAAATATCAAGCCAAACGATGACGTAGCCGCAAAGGACAGTAGCGGTAAATATCTAAATGATTTTACTTCAAATCTTACGGATACCAGCTCTCATACAGAGGACCTGACAAAAAAATACTCGTCTACCGAGAGCCAAACAAAGACAAAAGACAATGTGGCAGACGTGTCTGCGGCGCTCTCTTTTGATATAGGCTTTTATCAGATAAAAAGCTCCGATACTACCGCCGCCGGTGTCACAACCGTCCTAGGCGGAACCGGAAGTTTACTTGGAAATGTAAGCAAATCGGCAAGTGCTCAGTTTCAGCCAGAGACGCTTGATTATAGAAATGACGCATTCAAGCAAGAAATAACGGCAGACAACCCCGCATTGGTAAATGAAACATATCTTACTAAGCTTGTAAGACTCAATGTCTCTCAGCCTGTCGGATTTGCCATTAGCGATATAGTTATTACCGGGCTTTCAACGGGATTTCAGATACTTGATGCCGGCTTTCACTCTGCCAATTCGGTAGGGGGCGGCTGGAGCCTGAATGCCGAAAGTACGGCTGGAGCTGGCGACGGGTTTAGCTCAATGCCGACGGATGGTGGCGAGGTGATAGAGTTTTATATACGCTATAGTCCTGGTTCTCCGAATTTAACGCTAAACTTTGACTATCTGATGAAGGTAAAGATTACGTCAACATTTGATGTGGACAATATACCTGTCGCTATGCAAGGAAGCGTGACCACGCCTGAGCTGACATCTCTTACGGTGTTTAAAGATCTTGGGGTTATAGTCAAAGATGTACAAAGCGAATCTGACTATACATACTATCCAGACAAATACCAAAGCGGTTTTGTGCTAGACACCACGCCAAACGAAAATATAGTATATACCGGCAAAAGCGACTCCACGGTAACGGGCGGCTTGTCCAGCGATACTATATATGGCAACATAGGCAACGATACGTTGCTTGGCGGTAAGAGTGATAACGACACATTGAGCGGCGGAGCTGGGACAAATACTATTGACGGCGGAGATGGACGATGGGATACCGTTGATTACTCTTATGTGGCAAAATATAGTGATGAATTTTTGTTTGCCGTAGGTTCCTCGGCAATTGACCCAGCAACGAATGCACCTTATGCCAATGATGCAAAAGGTGTAGTTGTTGATTTGCGAGCCGGAACTGGCACAGGCAAGACAGTTTATGATGCTACGGCTGTGAAAGAGACAGGGGAGGAAACAAGGACTATCAGCGATACTATTACTAATATTGAGTATGTCATTGGCTCAAAGTATGACGATACTATCAGAGGAGATGCGGCAGATAACAAGCTAGTCGGCGGAGAGGGTAACGATACGCTTGAGGGTAGAGGCGGCATGGACTGGCTCGACGGCGGAGCCGGAAATGACTGGCTCATAGGCTCAACTGATGACTATATGATAGATGGCGGCGACAATACAGATACTGTTGATTTTGCAAATAATGGCAATGGAATAGAGGTAACCCTAAATAACTCGTCAAACGGTACGATAAAAAATATAGGCGCCTCTGCTGCAACCACAAAAGTAAAAAATGTTGAAAACGTAGCTGGCTCGCAGTATAAGGATATTATTGCGGGTGATGACTCAAACAATCTACTTATAGGTGGGTATGATCACTCGGCAACGGCTACAACTATAAACGACGATACAATAAGCGGTGGAGCCGGGGCTGATACTATTGTCGGGGATGTGCGAGTTGATTCTGCCTTGGCTGGGACAATATACGGTGGCGATGACGTATTAAGTGGCGGCAATGATAACGATGCAATATACGGCGACTCTGCTCCGGTGTCTGGGGCAACTGTTATTAATGTTTCGGCAGACCAATCGGTTGAATACATACAAGATAAAGACACGAATGCTACACTCGCCACTATATATGGAGGGAACGACACACTATCTGGCGGCGCCGGCGATGATTATATTAACGGCGGCAGTGGATGGGATACGGTCGATTATAGTTCCTCTAGTGCAAAAGTTTCCGTAAATCTAAACACAAATACCGCAATAGGTGAGGGGATTGACCAGCTATTTAATATAGAAAATATCAAAGGCTCCTCATCTCTTCTCGGCGATACGCTGACCGGAAATTCTCTCGTAAATACAATTACTGGAAGCGGTGGCGGTGATACGCTAAGCGGTCTTGGCGGTAACGATACGCTTGACGGTAGGGGTGGCAGCGACTGGGTTGACTATAGTTATTCCAACGGCGTGACAGTTAATTTGGCTACGGAGAGCGGAGTTGTTTTTGGTGGAGGCGACACGGACAGGCTTATATCTATAGAAAATGTAATAGGCTCAAACCAAAGCGACACATTAACTGGTGTGCAGGGAATAGCAAATACGCTACTCGGCAGAGATGGAAATGATATCTTTTACGGCTATCTTGACGGTGATACTATTGACGGCGGCAGCGGTAGCGATACGGTAGATTATGCAAATATAACTTCAAAAGTCAATGTCACTCTGGGCGGTTCTAATAGTGATAGGCTAATCGATATTGAAAATATATTTTCCTCATCAAATGACGATACGCTGGTTGGCGACGGCAATAACAACATACTTGACGGTAGAGCCGGAAACGATACGCTAAACGGTGGAAGCGGAGCCGATACGCTGTACGGCGGAGACGGTAATGATACTCTAATAGGCGGCTCTGGTGCAGATACTTTGTATGGCGGAAATGGACAGGATACCGCAGACTATTCAGCGTCAAGCTCGATAACAGTCAATCTAGCGGCCGGAACGATAGCCGACGGTTTTGGCGCTACGGATACGGTAGATAGTATAGAGATAGTCAAGGGCTCTTTGTCTCAAGACGTAATGACTGGCTCAAATCTATCCGATACATTGATAGGTAGCGGCGGAAATGATACTTTTTTTGCAAGCGGCGGCGGAGATATATATTATGGCGGAGATTTTGGGATAACTGGAAGCACGGAAAAAGATAGGGTTGATTACTCAGGCTCAACAATCAACAATATTTATGCCGATTTGTCGACAAACTCCGTATACATTAGAGATGCTTCAAATGCCACGTTGAGCACGGATACGCTCTATAATATCGAAGAAGTATACGGTACTGACGGCAATGATACGATGAAGGGCGGGGTAGGGTACAACACACTTTATGGCGGCAGCGGAGACGATACTCTGACTGGAAATCTTGACGGTGATATGCTTGATGGTGCATCCGGAACAAATTTGGCCGATTATTCCGCTAGAACGCAAAATTTAAGCGTAGATTTGACGCTCTCTTCAAAAAATATCTACGTCTCTGGGGCAACGCCTACTTCATCCAATTCCGACACCCTTGTTAACTTGCAAAATGTAAATACGGGAAGCGGCAACGACACAATCATTGGAAACAGCGGAAACAACGTAATAAAGGCAGGCTCTGGGGCGGATATATTATATGGCGGTGACGGTGCTGATACGCTTTATGGGGAAGTTGGCGACGATACTTTCATAGGCGGTAAAGGTAACGATGTTTTTTACGGCGGTATGAATGCCTTCACAGATAGTGGCAACGATACGGCTGATTATACAAGTGCGCTTTTTGGCATTGATGCAAACCTCGATACCGGTGTGGTCACAGGCAACGCATCTACCGAAGGAACAGATGCCCTTTGCGGCATTGAAAACCTGACCGGCTCTTCTCTTGACGACACTATACGGGGCAAAGTCGGCGTTATAAATACACTAAATGGAGGCGGCGGCAACGATACCATATATGGTGGCCTCGATGGTGATTATATAGACGGCGGAACTGGTACGAATAGTATCGATTACTCATCTGAGACACCAAACATCAAAATAGACCTAAATAGCGCAAGAGCAAACTATATATCTTCGCCGACCGTATACGATACTCTTATCTCAATGCAAAATGCTACAGCCGGAAGCGGAGACGACGTTCTCATTGGTAAAAGCTCTTCCGCCAATACGCTAAAAGGTGGCGCCGGAAATGATGCGCTGACTGGAAATTTTGATGGGGACAGCTTAATCGGAGAGGGCGACGTAGACACCATTAATTATGCCTCCCAAACAAATGCTCTAAGCGTAGACCTCAGTGCTCAAACCATCGCCGCTACAGCAAACTTGGCAAACAAAGATTATTTTGACATGGCAGAGGTAATAGTCACCGGCTCCGGTGCCGATACTTTCACTGTTAGCGCTTCAAATGACGACAAAGCCTTTACTATAGATGGTGGAATAGGGATAGATACTCTTGATTATGGAGCTATATCAGAGGCTATTACGCTTACTATGGCGGGAAGCGTTGATGCTACGGTTGTTGTTGGAAACGTAGATGCAAACGACGATGTAATAAGAAATATAGAAAATATCAAAGGTTCAAAACTATCCGATACCATTACCGGTGATACTGGTGCCAATATACTCTGGGGTAACGAAGGTGGCGACACTTTGAGCGGTGGGGCCGGAAACGACGTTATTTATGGTGGGGCGGACAACGACACGCTATATGGCGGTAGCGGTAGCGACTCTATATATGGAGACGCTGGAGACGATAGTATCGTCATTGCGGCCGAAGATATTGACGGTAGCTATGATAGATATGACGGCGGTACAGGTAGTGACACTATAGACTATAGTATCCTGAGTCAAAATCTAACCGTTACCCTAAACGGCTCATCGGCAGGTTCGGCTACGACTTCAAGCTCCAATATAGGTTCCGACGCCATTTACAATATAGAAAACATAGTAGCCGGAAGCGGCGACGATGTCTTAAATGGAGACTCTCAGGCAAATACGCTTATCGGCAATGCCGGAAGCGACATTATAAAGGGAGGTGCAGGAGCCGACGTCTTGTATGGCGATGACATCGCAAATACATTGTCGGGTAATGATATCTTGGAGGGTGGCGACGGGGACGACACTATCTATGCCGGAGGTGGCAATGACACACTTAGAGGCGGTGCAGGCAATGACACATTCTATGGCGGCGCAGGTATCGATACGCTAGATTATACTACGGCCGGCGTTGCAATAACAGCAAGCCTCAATACTTCTCTTATTACTGGAGAGGGCGCCGATATCGTTGATATAAGCTCGATAGAAATTTTAAGAAGCGGCAACGGCGCAGACGTAATAAATATGGCGAATAGTGGTGTTCTCTCTACTATATATAGTGGCTCTGGCAATGATACGATAACTGGCGGTTCACAAGCAGACACGATATATGGCGAAGCTGGCAACGATACGATAAGGGGCGGACTTGGCGCCGACATACTTTCTGGCGGTGATGGCGACGACTTGTTTTATGGAAATATAGACGGCGATGTCATAACTGGCGGGGAAGCGTCTGAGAGTAATGGCGATACGATAGATTTCTCTGATGTGGCGACTGATTTGGCTATTGATATGGCAACTGGAACTGTCAATCTAATTGCCAGCACATTCTCTGAGATAGAAAATATAACAGGCGGTAGCGGCAATGATACGATATACGGCGATACATCCGCCAATACGCTAAGAGGCGGTAGTGGTAACGATACGATATTTACTAGCGCAGGCGTTGACTATATCGATGGCGGCAGTGGTAGCGGTGACTGGATAGATTTTTCCGCCATAACATCAACTTCTATCAATGTCAACCTCTCAACGCAAAAGATTATAAATGACGGCTTTGGAAATACGGAGAGTATCTTAAATGTTGAGAATATAAACGGTGGTGCACTAAACGATACGCTATACGGTGACGGTATGGCAAATACAATTTACGGTAATGCCGGAGCTGACTCTTTGCAAGGCAACGACGGCAATGACTTATTGTATGGCGGTATCGGCAATGATGTCATGGATGGTGGCGCAGACGACGATAGGTTGTTCGGCGAGGCTGATGATGATACATTGAGCGGCGGTAGCGGTAACGATACTTTGGACGGTGGAGACGGTAACGACACCTTTATTGGCGGTAGCGGTAATGATACATTTATAGGTGGAAACGGTGCGGATATAGCTGACTATAGAAATGCGACGGCAAAAATAGTCATAGCCCCGGATACGTTAAATGGCAATTTACTTTCAACGGGAACGCTAAGTTCATCGGAGGGTACGGATACTATATATGATGACGTTGAGGTTGTGTATGGAAGCAATGGCTTTGGAGATACGATAACAGGCAATGCAAACAATAACACTATATACGGTTGGGGCGGCAACGATATACTAAAAGGCGGCGACGGCGATGACGTCATATATGGCGGCGACAATGATGATACCATAGCTGGAGGAAACGGTGCAGATACGCTAAGCGGCGGAAATGTCGGCGTGTCTAGCGGTACGGATACGGTAGATTATTCCGCTGATATTGCCGGTGTAACCGTAAATCTAAGTTCTGGATTCACCATAAACGGCGTAGCTCAAAATACGGCAAGAGACGGCTGGGGCAACACGGATAGCGTTACAAACTTCTATAGAGTACTAGGCTCAGCATACAACGATACATTAATAGGCAAAACTGGAGCAAATGACAATCTGGTCGGTAACGGCGGAGATGATTGGTTTATAGCAACTACGGGAAATGACACTATCACGGGCGGAGCAAACGGGGCAAATGGCGACACCGTGGATTACTCCCAGATAACAACCTCTGCAATAGTTAATCTAGCGTTGTCAAATTCAACCGGAGTGGCTGGGACAAATGTTCTAAGCGGTATAGAAAACGTTTCAGGCACATTACTTGCCGATACGATAACCGGAGATACATCCAAAAATACGCTCGTAGGCCGAACCGGAAATGACATAGTGTATGCCGGAGATGGTGCCGATGTTATTTACGGCGATGATAATACCAATCTAACTGCAATGGGCGGCGCAGAGAGCGGCGCAGATACTTTGTATGGTGAAGCAGGTGATGACACTATATATGGCGGTCTTGGTGACGACTCGCTTTATGGCGGCGACGGTAACGATACTATATATGGCGGCGAAGGCAACGACTACATAGAGGGTAACGCCGGAATAAACGTATTGCAGGGCAACGACGGCAACGACGTATTCGTTGTCCATGAAGGTAACGATACAATCACTGGCGGCAGCGGCATAGACACGGCATCTTACTACTACGCCGCTTCTGGCGTAACTGTAGACATATCGAATATATCATCTGCTCAAACAACTGGCGGTGGTGGAAGTGATAGATTTACCGCTATTGATATAGAAAACTTATCAGGCTCAAATAATTATGCCGATACATTGACTGGCAATAGCCTAGATAATCTTATTCACGGGTATGGCGGCGATGATGTTGTGTATGGCGGTGTCGGTAACGATACCGTATATGGCGATGACGGTAACGATACATTGTACGGCGGAAATGACGCGGATACAATATATGGTGGCAACGGGGCGGATAAAATTTATGGCGATAGCGGCAATGATAGCGCCTTTGGCGGCAGTGGCAACGACACATTTTATGCTACGGCTCTGGCGGACGGTGTAGATTTTTATGATGGCGGAGGCGACACGGATACCGTAGATTACTCTACCGCTAACGGTAAAATCACGGTTACGTTGGCGGATAGTGTAAATGCTATGGTTACTATAGCCGGCGGTGATAACGACACGATAGTTAATATAGAAAACTTTATCGGAGGCAGTGCTGACGATACTATAACCGGAGACGCAAACGACAACTCTCTGACAGGTAATGCCGGAGCGGATACTATAAAAGGTGGCGACGGGGCTGATAGGCTGTATGGAAGCGCTGGAGCTGACGTGCTATATGGCGAAGTTGGCAACGACACACTGGATGGCGGCGATGATAATGATACTTTGATGGGTGGAGCCGGCAACGATACTATCATAGGCGGCAATGGAAGCGACTGGCTTGACTATTCGCTTGACGGCATATTGCAGGGTGCCAGCACCAACTTGGGCGAAATAGTAAATTCACAATATATATCCGCACTAAGAGGTAGTGACCTTATTCAAAGCGTTGAAAACATCAAGGGTACCGCCTATAACGACAACTTTACAGGTGATGGAAATTCAAATACTATCGATGGCGGCGACGGGGATGATGCGATTTCAGGTATGGGTGGAACTGACTATCTATACGGCGGCAACAATGGAGCGGCAGGCGATACGGTAAGTTATTACTATCAAAACAAAGTATCCGTAGTCTTGGACGCTTCCGGCAATGCAAATGTGACAGTCGGCGGTGTGCTCGAGGATTATATATACGGTTTTGAAAACATAAGCGGCTCAGATAGCACAAGCTCCTCTCAAAATGCAGATACGATAAGCGGAAATGACTCAAGAAACACACTATCTGGAAATAGAGGGGCCGACACCCTGTACGGTGCCGGAGGAGATGACTATATCGACGGCGGCGCAGACAACGATACCATTAGGGGCGGTGACGGCGCAGATACGATATACGGCGGTGATGGAAATGACCTTATAAGAGGTGGGGGAACATCAATAAGTAATGCCGATAACGCAGATGGAGATGCCGATACGATATACGGCGGTACCGGCAATGATACTATATATGCAATGCTCGATGGAGACACGCTATATGGTGGAGATGCTTCCACGGATGGTTATATCGACATACTCAGATATGACGAACTAAGCGGCAAAAATATATACGTCAATCTATCGACAAATCAAGCATACGAGATAGGTAATGCCGCACTTAAAGACACTATAAGCGGTTTTGAGTGGTTATTTGCCGGAAGCGGCAATGACTGGCTCATCGGCAATACTTCAAACAATACTATAGTTGGCGGTGGTGGCAATGATACCATAGAGAGGGGGACAGCTGGCGGTACGGATGTATTGTATGGCGATGATGTTGCCGGTACACTCAGTGATGACGATGTGTTTAGGATGTCAAAATCCGATTTGACTAGTAGTCTTACTATATTCGGCGGACTAGGCACGGATACGGTAGAGCTCAAAGATACCGTGCTAGCGACAGATACCCCTGTGTTCACAAATATATTCAATGTAGAAA
The DNA here is from genome assembly GCA_041915365.1 of Campylobacterales bacterium. Lineage (GTDB taxonomy): Bacteria > Campylobacterota > Campylobacteria > Campylobacterales > UBA6016 > UBA6016. The sequence goes on from JAYSBP010000008.1 coordinate 88,110, forward strand.
AAGTACAGCTCTTTACGGGTAACAACATCGTGTCTATAGACCTTAATGATGCGACGCTCCTTGGAAATATCGGCAATGATACGTTCAAATATGCCGCAAATGCGTTTGATAGCCATGATACGATAGACGGCGGCACCGGAACAAATACATTGCAATTTACGAGTGCCGGAACATTTACCGAGTCTATGTTTGCGAATATATCTAATATCCAAAAAATACAGCTTGCCGACGGCACAAATACAATCACATTGGATGCAAGCGCAAAAGGCGCTACGATACTAGGCGGTACTGGCGCCGACACATTCAACTACTCTATTGCCAACCTGACAAGTATAGATAATATTATCGGTGGCACAGGCAATGATACAATAGGCTTTTTGGATGCGGGTAATATAACAGCCACAAATTTGGCAAATGTAAGCGGTGTGGAGTATATACAGCTGTATACGGGGACAAATACGCTCAATATTGGAACAGGATATAGCGTACTCGGCTCATCTGGCGTTGACACGATAATAGGTGGAAGCGGTGTAAATAACACGGTAAATGCGGGCAGTGGAGATGATACATTTAAGTTCAACATTGCAGACTTCACGGCTGGTGACATCATAGACGGCGGTATAGGTACGAATACGCTTGAATTCATTGACAGCGGCTCAATATCGTCAATCGCAGGAAGTTACACCAATATCCAAAAGATACAGTTCTCATCTGCCGGAATGAATAATATTACGCTAGATATTGACGGCATATCTCTTGTCGGCGGAACCGACAATGATGTATTTAACTATGCGATAGCCGCTTTGAGTAGTGCCGACATAATAGCTGGCGGTGCCGGCAATGACACGATAGCCTTTTCAAATAGCGGAAGTATAGATGCAACTTCAATGTTTAATAACGTTACGCAGGTGGAGACGATACAACTATCAAGTAGCGGTACAAATACGGTTACAAACTTCTCAAAAACAAATACAACACTGGTGGGTGGTAGCAATGCCGATAATATCACGGCTACAAGTGCGGCAAATACAATATATGGCGGTAGCGGTAATGACGTTATAACTGGCGGTGGCGGCGCAGACTTGCTGTATGGCGACGACGGCGACGATATATTCAATTTTAGCAGTGTGGCAAACTTAGCTGCGGCGGCTACGATAGTGGGCGGCAGTGGCAATGATACGATAGTTATGAGCGGTGTGGGGGCTATAGCTAGCACGAAAATAGATAGTTCAGTGGAGTTTTTACAACTTGCGAGTGGAACAAACACTATTAGTCTGGCAAACATATCAGTACTCGGTACAAGCGGCATAGATAGCATCATAGGCGGGGCAAGCGTCAATAATACCATTAATGCCGGAGCCGGAAACGATATTGTCGAGTTTTCTCTTGCGAATTTTGCCGCTAGTGATACGATAGACGGTGGAGCTGATAGTGATACTCTGAAAATCACAGGAAGCGGCACGCTAAACGGCGCATTATTCCAAAACGTTAGCAACTTTGAAACTCTTGACCTGTCAGGTTTTAGCGGCACAGCAACGCTAGACACTAGCGCAATAAATAAATTTGCGACAATTAACGGCGCAGCGGCCACAGGCGCACAAATAATAGACATTGCTTCGTACACTAGCGCAGTTAGCGTAAGCACAGGCTCGGCCGCCGATACGGTCAAAATCACATCAACGCAATCCGCTACGGTAGATACAAATGGCGGCACGGATACGGTGCAGATAACAAATAATATATCATCTGGCGGCGGCATTACCGCCTCAATCAGCGATGCAGAACTAATTTTGCTTGCAGATGGCGGAAATGATGCAACGCTAAATTATGATAACGTATCCTTGGTTGGCGGTAGCGGGAACGATACTTTCAGATATTCGACCGCAAACTTTAGCGCTACTGATATCGTAAACGGAAGTGGCGGTACAGATACCCTACAGTTCACAACCGGCGGAACAATTAGTGGGCTTGGTGCCAATGTGACAAACGTTGAAAATATCCAATTTTCAAATCTAGGCAACACGCTTACTGTTTCAAGCGGAAATTATGCTATCGCCGGCGGTAGCGGGAACGACAATCTAACCGTATCAAATGCAAACGGCATTACGAGCTTTGACGGTGTGAGCGGAACCGACACTTTGACAGTATCGTCAACTATGGATTTAAGCTCTAAAGCGCTAAATAACATAGATACGCTAACGATAAACACAGGTGTCACTCTTACGCTTACATCTTCTCAGCTAGCGCAGTTTACTACTATTAACGGCGCAGGCTCACTTGTTGTTACCGTAGATGGCAATATCGATATGAGCGCCAAAACCATATCTGGGCTATCGGGCATTACCTACAACGATACCGGAGCACATAGTATCATCGGCTCAAATGGAACGGTAGCGGAAACATACAACATATCAGGGGCTAGCACAATAGACGGCAATGGCGGTACGGACACCGTAAATGTATCATCGTCTGTGGATATGAGCGGTAAACTGCAAGATATAGAAGCACTGGCTATAGGTGCAAACAACGTAACTATCTCTGGCAGTGACGACAACAGTTTTGCATTGAGCGGAAGCGGAAACCTAAGTATCAATGTTAGCGGAACATACAGTGCTGCAGCTATAACAGGCAAAGGGGTTACCATCAATGGCTCGGCAGGCGTCGATACCATCACTGGAACATCAAACGATGATGTGATAAACGGCGCCGGTGGAGTGGATGAACTGCACGGTGGCAACGGCAACGATACATTTGTTCTTGATTTTGCAAATCTGGACAGCGTATTTGGCGATAGCGGAACAGATACGGTTAGGTTTAAGACGGCATCGGTCACTGACGGTTCACTGGCTGGCGCCTCATTTACAAATATAGAAAATATGGATATGTCTCTACTGTCAATATCTGACGGTGCAGATGCCGATGTGTTTGGTATGTCAATGTCGGCCGCAACGCTCGATGGTTTTACAAGTGCTCACGATTTAACGCTTAAAATCGGTTCAAATGCCGGTTCGTTGTTTGAGGTGAGCGGTATTACCGCAAGCAGTACCGATAATAGTGTAGCTGGATATACTGGAAGCGGCGTAATAGCGGGGCACAACTATGCGCTAGACTATACGAGTACAGCCGCAACAGATATGAACCTTCACGTAGTTAGTTAGTTTTTGGAGATTTGATGGATATAAAAAACGTAGAGCAAGAGTCAAAAGACCAACTTTTACTCTCATTCAAGCACATCCTCGATTTTTACTACGGGGATGTAGAGCTAAAAACAATAAATACGATACTAGCCCACGATAAAAAACATACTGATGTGGATGACTTAAGATACGGGGCAAAAGACTTTGGGTTTAATTTTGAGCAATCCGAGATTTCTACGGACATAATACATTCACATATTTTCCCGTGTATTGTGGTTGGGGATAACAACAAGGCCGCCGTTCTTCTTTCTCTTGAAAACGGTGTGGCTACGATATACGACGCTATCACAAAAGAGAAAAAAGAGCTTGCAATGCTAGAGCTTGGCGGCGAGTATGACACTCTTTTGTATTTTTATAAAGAGATAGAGTATAAAAATATCTTAATGCCTGAAGAAAAAGGTAAAGAATGGTTTTGGAGGCATCTTATTGACGCAAAGCCTGACATTATAAGAGTCGGTATCTTTACGATATTTATCAATATATTTGTTATTTTAGTGCCGCTTTATGCCATGAATGTCTATAACAGGGTAATCCCAAATTTTGCGACGGAGACGCTTTTTGTTCTTACTTTTGGGGTGATACTCATCTTTTTGTTTGATGCTCTCTTTAAGATGGTGCGTGTATATGTCCTTGAGAATATGGGTAGACGGATAGGGAGTGCCCTTGAGGAGGAGATGTTAAAAAGAATACTCCTAATCCAAAGCGGGCACGACCATTTACTTGCAGGCTCGAAAGCAAATCTCTTCAAAGAGATAGCGCAGGTTAGAGATTTTTTTATGTCAAAAAGTATTACCTATGCGCTTGACTTGCCATTTGTTCTTTTGACGCTTATCGTGATACTTATCATCTCTCCATCTGTTGCGGCAGTTACGCTCGTTTGCGGGGCTGTTATCGTAGCCATCAATCTAGCCTTTCAAATGCCTATTTTTTCTCTAGGAAGAAAGCTCTTCAAAGATGGGCAGCTAAAACATAATTATCTATTTGAAACAATCAAAGGGATAGAAACTCTCAAGCTTACGAATGCAACCACGAGAAGGCTTTTTAAGTGGAGACAGCTTGTTAATTTTTATAACTTTGTAAATCTAAAAATACAGATGTATTCAAGTCTTGCGACCAATCTTTCATATATCGTAATGCAGCTGGCAACAGTATTGACGCTTGTGGTCGGCGTCTATCAAATACAAGACAAAAATCTTACGATAGGTGCTTTAGTCGCCCTCGGTATTCTCGTCGGTAGAGCTATGGCTCCGATAGTTAGCATATCAGGGATGATAAGTAAGTACAAAGAATTCAAAGAGGCACTAGAATCTCTCAATAAATTCTGGCATTTACCGCTTGAGACTCAAAAACCGATAGAGATAGGGATAAAAAAACTATCCGGCGAAATAGAATTTAATAATGTTTCATTTACATACAGCGGCACAAAGCAACCGTCGCTCACTGCGGCATCATTCAAGATAAAACCGGGTGAAAAAGTAGGCTTCATAGGGCGAACAGGGGCTGGGAAAAGCACGATACTTAGACTACTAACGGCAATGGATGCTCCAAAATCAGGAACAATATTTATAGATGGACACGAGATAAATACGATACACCCTGTTGAGCTTCGTGATAATATAGGGATTATGCCTCAAGAGCCGTTCTTATTTGCTGGAACGCTAAAAGACAATATTGAAGTAGGGCAAAATATAGGCAAAGACAAGCTTATAAAACTACTTGCCATGACAGGACTAGAAGAGCTAGTCAGACGCTCTGGCGAGGGAGAGAACTTCCAAGTAGGCGAGGGTGGCAGTAGGCTCTCCGTAGGGCAAAGACACCTTGTCGGGCTAGCCCGCGCGCTTATCAATGACCCTTCTATCATAATCTTGGATGAGCCAACTACAGGGATGGATGTAGGACTTGAAAGAGAGATGGTGGAACATCTAAAACCAATCGTGGCGGACAAGACGCTTATAGTCATCACGCATAGGTTTGCCGCACTTGATCTGGTAGACAGGGTAATGGTCGTAAATAACGGACGCATAGTGGCGGATGGACCAAGAGATGAGATATTGGCAAAACTATCCGGGGGCGCACAATAATGTCAAACACTATTTTAGATAGTGGATTTGCCATAGTTAAAAAAACAAGATATGGCTATATGCTTTTTAATAAGTATGATACATACATAGGTAGATCATTTGATCTTTATGGTGAGTTTTCACAGCTTGAGGTAGAGCTTTTTTTGCAAATACTAAAGCCCGGCATGTGCGTATTAGATGTTGGCGCCAATATTGGCGCTTTTGCCACTATTTTTGCGGAGCAAGTAGGGGTAAGCGGCAGTGTGCATGCATTTGAGCCGCAAAAACAAGTATTTCAGACACTATGTGCAAATATTGCTATCAATAGTATAGAGAATGTGTATACATACAACAAATGCGTAGGAAAAGATAATAAAAAACTGTTAATGCCAAATTTATCACAGTATATAACTAATAATTTTGGTGGAATATCCGCAAAAAATGCAGAAGATAACAGTGGCTTTTTGGTTGAAACTATGACGATAGACGAGATGGCGCTTGAAAGATGTGACTTTATCAAGGTTGATGTTGAAGGCATGGAAGAAGATGTGTTGCGAGGCGCCGATAAGACAATAAGAAAGTTTAGGCCTATTATGTATCTAGAAAATGATAGAAAAGAAAAAAGTGAAGCGTTAATAAAAGCAGTAAAAAAATTGGAATACAAAGTCTATGGGCATACGCCGCCGCTGTATAATAAAAATAATTTCTACGCTCAAAGGGTAAATGTGTTTGGAAATATAGTTTCTAAAAATATACTTTGCATACACGCAAAAAATGATATTAAAATAGATGGTTTCATAGAATTATGATGTTGGAAAAACGTTGGAACTACTATATTACCGTTATTCCAATCGGACTATTTTTTCTTGTTTTCTTGCTCTGGGCTATGTTTTCACAGATAGATGAGGTTGTAAGAGGTGACGGCAAGGTCGTTCCATCTGGCCAGACGAAGGTGCTTCAGCACATGGAAGGTGGTTTGGTGGCCGAAATACTCGTAAAAGAGGGCGATAGAGTATCCATTAATCAACCAATTTATCGCCTTGACCAGGCTTTTTTTACTGCGGATTTAAAAGAAAAAGACCTTGAAAAAATATCCCTGCAAGCAAAAGAACTGCGCCTTACAAGTCTAATAGAGGGAAAAAATCTAGTATTTGACAAGGAGATTAGCGATAAATATCCGCAAGTCGTTCAAAATGAGATGCAGATATTTTATAGCGAGCGCCAAAATAGCTCCGAGAGGCTAAACGGAGCCGTTCAAAAAGCTGAACAAAGAAAGTATGAGCTAAAAGAGCTGGAGATAAAGCAAAAAAATCTCTCAGTAGAGCTTGAGATGGCAAAAGAAAATGCACACATAGCTGAACAGCTTATGAAATCTGGGGCTGGCTCAAGAAAAGAATATTTGGCCGAGATGAGTAAAAAACAAAATCTTGTGACTCAAATAGATGAGGTAAGAAACCAAATTCCGGTAGTGCAGGGCAAATACAAAGAGGCCACATTTGAGCTAGGCTCAATCCGCTCAGACATCCAATCAAAACTACTAAACGAGCTAAAAGACGTAAGACTAAAAATAAGTCAGCTCTCACAGCAAAGCGCAGCAAGTACGGATAGGACAAAAAGACTTCTTATCACCTCTCCCGTCAACGGTATTGTGAACAAGCTGTACTTTCACACGGTGGGTGGGGCTATCAAACCTGGGGACAAGGTGGCTGAGGTAACACCGCTTGAAGAGGGGCTAATGATAGAGGCCAATATCAAAGCGTCCGATAGGGGTAGAATATGGATGGGTCAAAAGGCAAATATCGAAATAACGGCTTATGACTACGCTAGATACGGCAGAATAGAGGGTGAGCTAATATCCATTAGTCCGGATAGCTTCACAAACCAAAAAGGCGAGATATTTTATGCCATTAAAGTCAAGGCGTCAAAAGACAGACTAGGTCCGAATCTGCCAATTATGCCTGGGATGGAAGCGGGCGTCAATATAATCACGGGTAAAAAAACAGTTCTTGGATACATACTGCTCCCTATCAAAAGAATAGGGCAAAACGCTATGCTAGAACCATAAACTAGGTTATTTGGATACAACTATGAATAAAACAACGGAGGATTTTTAATGTTTGGTCTCGTTTTGAAATTTCAAGCTTTTATGGAAAGGCTGAAAAAAAATAAAGGCCTTTGGTTTACTACGCTGACTACGGTAGCGGTGCTAGGTATGATAATCACGCTGTATTACCTAAACTCAATGACGACCAGAGCCGCAAAAAATTTATATGAAGCAACCAATGCAAGTTATTTTTATGACCTTGACGCAAAAGTCGGGGATGTTACCCAAAAACTAGAGATTAGCGCTACATTGCTGGCGGCAAATCAAGCGTTTGTTGCCTCACTTGCCGCCCCTGCTACGGCAACCCCGCAACTCAAAAAAGTAGCTGATGATTTGAGTAAGATAAGTAAAAGTCAAGTTGTTGCGGAGTTTTACGCAAGAAATCTAGTCAAAGTGGCGTCTTCAGAAGATAACGCCAAACTAAACGGAGTGCCGTATGACTATTCAAAAGGGCTTCAAAAAGTAATAGCCACCAACCAACCTGTCAGCGGCATAGAGTATCAAGATGGACAAGTATATATCAGAGCGTTGTACCCAGTGGCAAACGGAGTGCTGGCAATCAAAAAATCTACCGATTTTCTTGTCGACATATACGCCGGTAATGAGAAGATATTTCAGGTGCTACTAGATAAAGACCTGCTTGATATGAAAAAAGTTCAGGAATATAAAAATCAAAAAATAGGCAAAAACTTTATAAGCGTTCAATCAAAAACTGATACCTATTTTCTTGATAAGCTAGGCGGTTGGGATGTAGATAAAATCATAACCGATAAATATGTTTTGGCAGATGAGTATTTTGTTTTGGCAAAGCCTATTTTGGATGTTGACGGCAAAAGATTGGGTGTCGTGATAATAGGGGAGCAAGTTTTGAAAGATAATGGTCTTCCAAAAATGGTAAAAGGTATATCTACCGGTCTTACTACGGCTGCGCTTGGCCTTGTTGTTGCCCTTTTGGTGCTAATGGTATAAAAAGTCGCTAGCGCCGATGGGCGCTTGGCTATTATTTTGTTTTGTTGCTTTCGCTTCTTGCGAGTTCTAGTATGTTATTCAAGGAAGAGATACTAAACGAGCTTAGTTTTTGGGGCTCTATTTCGCCTTGTTTGTTCGTGATGGTGTATGATAAAGACGTTATCTTGCCTTGAGACTTTAAAAAATCTACATTGACCATCAAATTTGAATAATCCTCCAAATTGTGATCGGATGGCAACACTCTATAAGACGTTGTTTTTGTGCTGTTGCCGTCATTTACCGTAATATTAAAATCTCTAGCTTCTATCAGGTATTGTTTTTTGTGCATCATCCAAACTGTTTTATCCATATATACGAAGCGATGGTCTGCAAATAAAGCATTATTGTATGAGTAGCATACGACATCTTCATATCCTTGCTTCTGATTTGGCTTATAGCAATCGTTTTTATATGAGCATCCGGATAGTGATAAAGCTATTGAGGCGAGTAAAAATAAACCGCCGTTTATATCATTTTTTGTAATTAAATACATTTTTTGACCCTTTCGACACCAAAATGCCACTTATTGCCCTTGAGCGCCGTATTTTCAGGGCTTTATTCTAAAGTAAATTTGTTTAAAATGGTGAAAAATAACCACACACACTTCTCAAAGGATTCGGCAAGAATATGAAGCGAATTAAAGTTTTAAAAGCCTATTTTATTACATGGCTATTCATACTGTATATAGTGTATGCAAATGCTGAACTTTTGGGTACGTTCTTTATGGCTACGGTTATATTCAGCTCCGCGATTATAGGTCTTTTGGCTGTTGGGACACTGTATCAGATAGTCAGCGGCTTTCATATTATGATGCTGGGCGGTACGTTCGGGGCTTTGGCTTACAAAAAGACCGGATATGAGTTTTACATTAGAAGTATAGATGCTATCTTGCCAGCAAACATTGCGCACATGCTACGAAGTAGGAAAAGTCAGCAAAAAATGCTATTTACGCAAGATGAATCAAGAAGTATTATTGATTGGCTTGAAGATAAGTTTAGAAAACAAAAATCATATATCAACTTTTTTATCAATACTTCAATGCTTGTCGGTCTTCTCGGTACATTCGTCGGTCTTGTCGAAGCCATAGATCACATGGGGCAGATTATCCTCGGTCTAAACGACGGCGATGTCGATCTAAAACAGATTATGCAGGATTTCTCCGGTCCGCTATCGGGTATGGCAATAGGCTTTGGTGCATCTTTATTCGGTGTTGTAGCCGCCGTTATACTCGGTCTTAACGGATATATCTTGTTTAGATACCAAGATACGCTGATAGATGGAATAGAGGATTGGCTAAAAGATAGAATTATTGACATAGCTCCTGAAAACATGGGAGGTGTATCTGCCACTCCAAACGCTCTACCGGATCAAAGAAAAAGCTTTATGGATATATTCCTAGAGCAGATGACTAATTTCACGAGTGAAATATCGAAGCTCTCGAGTTCTGGTGACAATACAAAGGCTATGGCAAACTCTCTAACTGCAATTAGCGAGTCGATGGAGATGCAAAAAGAGATGCTTAGAACTATGGTAGAGACACAAGAGAAATACTATGTGAAGCTAGAAGCCATATCAAACAAAATCTCTCAAAACCAAGAGTATGCAGATAAAAGATTCCATGAGGAGCAAACTCTATTGCACGGTGTTTTTGAAAACCATGGAAGGCTTTTGGAGCAAACCAACAAGACTTTACTATCTGTCGGCAACGGTATAAATGGTCTTGAACATAAAATATCAGAGCAAAATATTGGTGTCAATTCTCTGGTAGACATCGGTGAGAGAAATCACAAAGATAACGAAAGATTGCATGCTGATTTTATAGGTGCCATAGAAGTTGTAGGCTCAAACGTAAGACATGAAACAGATGTATTAAACTCATTTGCTTCTAGCCAAGAAAATAGAGCTGATAGAGCGCTTGAAGTGTTTAATAATATGCTGTCAAAATTCTCTGAGTTTGATGCAAGAGTATCCAAAAATACAAATGTTTTACACGAAATGGCCTCTTTGCAAAAAGTACAGCTAGAAGAGAGTACGAAGGCATATTCATCTTTACAAAGAGCTACCACAGCAATCAATGAGACTACAAAAACAAAACTCGCATCGATGGAATATCTTCTGCAAACCAATTCGGAAGAGGCAAAAAAAAGCATACAAACGCAAAATTCAACTCTAAAAACATTGGACGAGATGCTGGCTTTGGCAGAGAAAACAAGAACGGCTATAAACTCACTTGCGGTTTTGGGGGAAGAGGCTATGGGTGATGCTGATAAGCTCGGTTCAAACGTACTTTTAGAGCTAAGCACTCTTAATAGCGCAATCCAATCGAGCAAAATATCTCTCGACGGACTACTTAGAATGGCTGAAGATTTTGAGCCTAGCTACCAAAGAGGACAAAACGGCGTAGTTGAAGCGATAGGTTCTTTGGGCGTTCAAATGAATGTGAGCAATGCGCATATCGTTGAGATACAAAAAAATGCAGAACTCTTAAACGGTGGACAGAAACAATCGCTAAGCGAGCAAGAGAGACTGTTTGGCGGAGTTGTTTCGGAGGTGTCAAAAATACAACAAATACTATCCGACGCCTCGCTCCAAAGCAGACAAACACAAGAAAATACCGTCTCGCAAATAGACGAAAGATTTAAAGAGACCCAAAATATGCTTGTCGATATAGCCCAGATACTAAACAAGCTTAACGATTCGCTTTTGGACGCTGGGCTAGGCCAGTCGATGCAAAGAGACGGCGATGATAAAAAAGGATTTCTATCTATGTTGTTCGGTAAAAAATAATGTATAGATTTTGGAGAATATAAATGGCAGGCGGCGGTGACAATGGGGAGATGAACCCGTTTATTTCGTATGTTGACCTTTTTTCTTCGGTAATTCTTGTATTACTGCTTTTTGTTTTGATTATGTTTGTGAACGTCGGCTACTACATGCAATTTAACTCGAAAGACTCAAAAGCACAGGTGGAACAAAACAGTACCTCCGAGCAAGTGGAAGTTGCCAAGTCCGAGCAAACCGAACAACGTAAAGAGCTAAAAAAAGAGGAATTCAAAGAAAAACAAAAGGTTGTAAATACGCCCGAGGAGACAAACAACACCTCGCCCGTACAAGGTGGCGAGACTGACGGCAACACCCTTAGCAAAAAGACAGAGCGAACGGCTGCGGCTGAGTTTAGAGAACAGGATATGATGATTATATTCAAGAGTAATGACTATTTCCTCTCAAAAGATATGGTAAGACAGGTCTCCGAAGCGATGGATAGAGTACTAAAAAATAAGCCCAATGCAACATTTTATATAGGTGTAGGCGATTCGAAAAAGCTCATAAGCTCAACACAAATAAAACAAGTCTCTCTCGGGAGAATACTCAGCATAAAAAATAGCCTAGATTCTGTACCTAGCCTAAAAAATAAAGTAAAAATAAACTACAAACAGCCGGAGCTTAACGGTTATGATTTTGGGTTTTTAAAGATAGAAGTCAAGTAAGGATACGCATTGCCAAACGTAATAAAACATTCATTTATAGCTATCGCCGCATTGACGGTGTCTTCTTGTCTGCTGGTAGCGGCGCAAAACGATGTAAGCGATCTTAATGCTACAGCCTTTTCTGATTTCAATATAAGTAGCGAAACAAACAAAACAACGGATGTTAACAAGAGTGTATCCATCGATAAAAAGTTTGTTTTTGAAAACAACGCAACGCTAAAAATGTGTGTCTCATCCGCAATAAAATCAAACCACAGGGTAAAGCAGGCCAAAGAGAGGGTCTTACAAGCTGATCACTCAACGAGAGAGGCATATGCCGACTTCTTGCCACAAGGGACGATAACGGCTAGCGGTACGAGAAAAGGAACAAAAGGGTTTGACGTCCAAGAGTATGAAGAGGCAAAAGGAGATGTAACGATAACTTACAATCTCTTCTCGTCGGGTATGCACGCCGCAACAGTAGCTAGGACTAAAATAACAAAACAAGAACAAGAACAAAAATTAAGAGGAACGATAGAAGAGGAGATAGGTAAGCTGGTCGATGCTTATTTTAGCGTTGTATACGGCAGGCTATCGATAGAGGCAAACAAAAACAACTTCGAGAAACTACAGCAAATACTGGAGATAGTGAAGATAAAAAGAGAGTTTGGCGCAGCGACGGCCGGAGATGAAAGCTCTATTTTGGCTAGCGTATCAAACGCAAAAACGGCACTTATCAACACAGAATCGGCGTACAACAATGCAAGAGATTATTATGAGTTTTTGACAAATTCAAAGATAGAGACGCTAAATCCCTATGAGACTGATTTTGAGGTAAAACTCCAACCTTTTGATGTTTTGTTTGAAGATATCAGATATAAAAACGTAGACCTCAATATCCTAAAAACGCAAATTGTCGGAAAACAAAAGGATGTATTTATCAACAAAGCTACAGATTGGCCTAAACTTGATTTGTCCGTATCGAACTCAAGAAGATATAGAAATGACTTCAACTATAACAAATGGTCGGCGACACCAACGCAGGGAAATAATAGAGATTCTATCGCGGAGCTGACTTTGACTTATAATTTCTACACGGGCGGAAGGACAGAGGCAAAAACGGCTAAGCTTTTGAGCGAGGTATCAGCTTTGGTTTACGACTTGGAATATACAACACAGGATACAAAGTACAACTCACAAAAACTGTTCAACTCTGTTCAAACAAACACAAGAACACTAGAGACCCTGACAACGGAAATAAACGCCAGTAAGAGAATGGCGGATGCGTATTGGGAAAAGTTTAGATTATCTAGTCAGGATTTGGTGACGCTCCTTCAGGCTCAAAGACAAGTCAATACGGCGGAATTAGAGAAGCTAAGAAGTGAAAAGACTAGAATGGTGGATTATTTTAATTTATTAGCAAAACAGGGTAAACTATTGGAATTTTTTGGGTTTTAGAAAAAACGGAGGAGAATAATGAATAAGTTGATTTTATTATCAGCAGTCTCATTTCTAACCGCTACAATGTATGCCGAAACAGACCAAAAGCAACAGCCGAATATAAAAGAAAAAGTATTGCTAAAAGGCAAAGATTATTACGACAAAAGATTGCAAAAGCAATACGAAAAAGATAGACAAAAAAAAGATAGAAACTCATCTTCAAACATCAAAATATATAGAAATAAAGATGGCTCCATAAACACATTCAAAACGTATAGCGAAGCCGAAAAAAACAAATAGGGCAATATGGAAGAGAGTAAATTTATTTTTTTGTTAGAGTCCGGAGATCTGTTCTTGCGAGACGGACAGAGCAGGGAGGCTATATCTTGCTACAACAAAATGCTATCGACCAAACCAAGCGGAGACGCCCTATATAGAACGCTAAACAATCTTGCGGTTGCGCACAAAAGGCTAGGGGAATACAATCAATCTATCGCCGTCCTCGGCAAAGCGATTTCCATCAATCCAAACTACCGTTCTTTTTATTCTAACGCCGCACAGGTACTAAAACTTCAAGGAGAGATGACAAAGGCGGCTCAGTGTCTACAAAAATCGATACAAATCGAAGAAACCCTTGTAGATTATATCTCCCTAATCGAGCTTTTAAAAGATATGAAACGCTATGACGATGCGCTCAAAGTGGCAAATATTATGCTCTTAAAATATAGTAACGAGTACGACGCCTTTTTGTCGGTCGGTAATCTATTGTCAAATACAAAGTCTTTTTCAAAAGCTATCGACTACTATCAAAAAGCGATACAAATCGACCCAAATAAAACACAAGCGTACAATAATATAGGCGTAGCATACAAAGAGACTATGCAAGAGGCCAAAGCGCTAACGGCATACCAGAAGGCTTTGGAGCTAAATCCAAATGACGCTGCGGCGCACAATAATATTGGCAATCTACTTAGAAATATGAATGAGTTTGACTCAGCCATAGAGCATCTCAAAAAATCAATCACAATCAATCCGTCATACGCCGACGCATACAGTAATCTAGGCGCTGTATACAAAGAGGCAAAAGAGTATGAGAAAGCCTATGGATATTATGAGCAGGCCATAAAACTTAACCCAAAGCACACCAATGCAAATTTTGACATGGCGTTAATAGAGCTATCCAGAGGCGAGTACGAGAGTGCATGGCCAAAGTATGAACATCGACTAAAGATGAATGAGCTTCTATCAAAAACATACAAATACAAAACGCCTATGTGGAGAGGTGAAGCCCTAGAAGGGAAGACAATCATCTTGCAAAATGAGCAAGGGTATGGTGACAATATTATGTTTATCCGTTATGTTCCAAAGTTTTTGGAGCTTGGAGCAAAAGTAATCATAAGAACCCGCCCAGAACTTGTGAGGTTATTTGAAAGTATTAAAGGTGTGTCTTTGGTATGCAGCGAAGAAGAGGAGGGGATACCTGAGCACGATTATTATCTACCAATCATGTCATCGGCACTTATGTTCAAAACAACTTTAAAAACTATACCTAGCAATTTTCCCTACTTACGCTCTCTTGGAAAAAATGGTGACATAGGTCTCGATAATCAAAAAACAAATATCGGACTGGTTTGGAGTAGTAGCAGGACAAATAAAGATTTTAAGAACAAATATATCGGCGTTGATAGTTACGCAGAGCTTTTGGATATATCCTCGGCAAATTATTTCTCCTTGCAAGTTGGTGAAGATGCTATAAAAGCCGACAGTAATTTTGCTACAAAACTAATAGACCTCTCCAAAATTCTTACTGATTTTTCAGCTACGGCATCAGTTATCGATGCCTTGGATATCGTCATAACTACAGATACATCTGTGGCACACCTGTGTGGTGCTATAGGCAAAAAAGCTTATGTTTTAGTTCCGACTCCTGCCGACTGGCGCTGGATGCAAGATGGAGAATCTACGCCGTGGTATCCAAGCCTGAAGATATTTAGACAAACAAAAAGAGGAAGTTGGAGGGAGCCGATAAGAGCAATCAAAGAACAACTTTTGCAAAAGCTTAGCGTTCCAACTTAACACTAACCGAACACGTCATCCCTGCACTCATGGTAAAGTCCTTTGGCACTTCGTCTATATGAATTCTAACTGGAATTCTCTGCGCCAGACGAACCCACGTAAATACAGGGTTTACGTTTGCTAGTAGACGCTCTCCGGTAGTGTTGTCTCTGTCGATTATCGCAGTTGCGATACTCTCTATGTGACCCTTTATGACAAATTTTGTTCCTAGCGGCGTAATATCTACCTTGTCGCCTATATGCAGTAGCGATATTTTGTGCTCCTCAAAGTATCCATTGACCCAAAACGAGTTTTTATTGACTAGGGCCATGCAGTTGCTCCCGACTTTGGCATAATCTCCATTTTTAAGAAGTAGATTTGAAATCCATCCATCTTGCGGTGCTCGCACCTGCGTACGCTCGTAATTTAGTTTTGCCGTCTCCATATTGGCCATCGCCTCGCCATACTCTGCTTTTGCTACTGCCACAGCAAAAGAAGCGTCATCTTTTTCCTCTTTTGAGACCGAATCATCATCTATCGGCGCTCTTTTTGAGAGTTGATGTTTTTTCATCTCATACATGGCTTTTTTGGCCTCTGCGACAGCCTTTGCTTGCTCGTATTTGTCTATGTACCGTTTGTCGTCTATCTTAAAAAGCAGTTCTCCTTTTTTGACAAACTGATTGTCTTTGACGGCAATATCCGCAACTATCCCGTCCACGTCTGGGGCGACTAGTGTAATATCAGCTCTTATCCTCCCATCCCTCGTCCAAGGTGAGTTCATATAGTCATTCCATAATGATACGCCAAGCACCACGGCTGCCGCTACAACCGCAAAAGTAAGCGAAAAACGTATTAAGTTAGTTAGTTTTTTATTCATTTTTTTCTCTTTAACTGTAAATTAATATGCAAGGGAGTGCAAAAAGGCAAACAAATATCGCTATCCTAAAAAGCCCCGGATGCCAAACAAATCCATACACTCCGAGTGTAGACAAAATACGATTTACCAAAATTTGCAACACAAGCACAACGACAAAAATCGGTAGCAAGGTCGGCATTTGGATACCGAACAAAACAATATCAGGCGGCATAAGCTTCTCCCGTATGAGGTATAGAGTTTGGCATTTTTGCCACGGTTTTAATGATTGATATTTGTGAAAGCAAGTCGTTTGATTGGCTGAGCTCGCCTTGTTTGATTGCAAACTCAAATGCGTTTAGGCTGTTTAACAGCGATTGAATTGTTATTTCTGACGGTTTTTCAAAAGCGGCTTGCAGGGTTTTTAGTAGCTTATCAAACTCGGCTTGTAGTTTTTTATTATCGGGTAGCTCTAGCTCTTTTTTGATTTTTATTGCTGACTGACCTATCTCTAGCGTAGTAAGTAGCCATTGAAAGATTGGGCTTCCTGTCGTCAGGTCTATTTTGCCGTGCGTTGAAAACTGCTGCAACAAGTCCCTGGCGGCGCTCTCCATTTTGACACGCTCCAATTTGCCATCTCCTGAGCATATTGAAGATATTAGGTTTGATAGAGCTTTAGCCACTCTTTGATTGGCGAACATCACGACAAAATACTGGCTAATGATGTATGATGCAGCGGCTAGTATAAGCCCTATTATCGAGGCTAGCCCTTTTTCCACAAACACCGTCGGAGCTATTGCGTATGATGAGTCTAGCGCCCCGAGAGTCAAAAACATATATGTAAAACCGAGAGCAAAACCAGTCCATTTTGGCATGGTGACAAGCCAAGCTGCAAAAGCCAACACTGGTGCTATGACGATGGCGAGGGTGAGAATATCGGAAGTAAAGGCTGGAATGATATAAAAATCCCACAATCCAACAACGCCAAATGCAATCAAAGCGCCATTAACAAAGCTTTTTATAATGGCTGTCGGGTTTGGCAAAGTACCGAATAATATCCCGCTAATAACAGCCATAGTGATGGCCTGAACGGCAAATGGCCAAGTGGTATATATCCAAAACACGAAAGAGAAGACGATAAGTCCAAAACCCCTAAGTATCGATATGGCGACAAGAATCGTATCGGCGTGCGTGGAGAATTCTATATTTGATTTTATGTGTTTTGTCCCTTTTTTTGAGTCTCTTATTTTTACTAGCGACAAAAACGTAGACAAATACGCTTTAAGCTCCCTAATCAATCTAATAAGAAGGGCGGATGTCGCAAAAAATAGATCTTCACTCTCTTTGTCTTGCAGTTTTGATTTTATATTTGCAAGCTCGGTTGACGCTTCCACACCCAGCCTGCCTAGCTGTTTTATCAGCAGCTCCAAATCAGCCTCGCTGCTTTTTTTATCATTAGCCAAAAACAAATCCGTTACGGCAAATATATATTTTTTTATCCCCTCAAACGCAAAACCGTCAAGCTTTATTTGTGCGTTTGATATACAATTTTTGAGAGAGAATAGGGTGGTGGATAAGTGCATAAACTCGTTGTTGAGGTGCTGATAATGAAGCCTCTCTACATTATCACCCTTGCTCTCGAATGCGCTATTTGCACGGATGGAGTCGAGGCCTATAACGCCGCTAAAAAAGCTTTGGCCGAGGGTGTTCGCTTCACCGTGTTCCAAAATAGTCTGAGGGTTTGAAAATGAAGATACCAAAGATGTAAATCTTTTTAGCTCACTGCCGAATAAGCCGTCCGAGAGGTGCGTAGGAAATATGGCGTCGCTTACTATGGTGGCACACATTATCCCTACAAAAACTTCCGAAAACCTTGATACCGCTATATCAAAAACTTCAAGCGGCGTATCTATGGCGGGCAGGGCAACTATAGCCACCGTGTACCCGGCCAAAATAAAGCCGTAAGCCTGAAAGTTTCTATACTTGACGCTAGCGCCAGCGCAAATTCCTATCCATATAGAGAAAAAAGCGATAAACCACAAAGGGTCTTGTGAGAAAGTACCTATCAACACCAAAGAAACTATCGCCCCGATGGATGTCGCAATAATCCTATAAAAGCTTTTTGAAAGAACCAGCCCACTTTTTGGCTGCATAACGATAAACACCGTAAAGAGAGCCGTTCTGGGGTCTGGGAGATTGAGATACATCGACATATAAAGAGCTAATATTCCGGCGCCCACCGTTTTTGCGACAAAAATCAAAACAGCGGCGTCGCTACTAAGCCAATTTTTGAAAGAGGCTTTAAAAATATCTGTATAAGCCATTATTTTTTTGACTTCTCTTCTGTATAGCCGCCGCCAACGGCTTTGATGAGAGATAGACGGAGCAGGGCGGTTGTTTCTTGTGCCGATAGTTCACTCATATTTGCGTTTAGCGTGTTTATTTTTGCGCCCAAATGTCCTATTTTACTCTCTAGCCCCGCTTTTAACCTGCTATTTGCTATTTTTTCTAGCTCTTTTGTATCGTAAACCTCTTTTTTTACGATTTCGTTCTCGCTCTCGGCAAGTTTTATTTTCTTCAAAATCCCAACTATTTCATTGGCGGCGCTTATCACTAAAGCGTTGTATTCATAAACTGCGGCGTTATAGTCACTAACGCTATCTTTTAGCTCGCTATCCCGCTTTCCCCAGTCAAATATCGGGAGTGAGATTGCGGATTGTATTTTTGGGGCGTACGACGACGCATCCAAGAATTTAGTAAAATCAAGTGAATTTACCCCCAAAAAAGCGGAAAGATTTATATTTGGATAGTAGCTTGTCTTTTGTATTTCTATTTTGTCGGCTTTTGCCAACACTATCCCTTTTTGCGTAGAAATATCCGGTCTATGCGACAAAATATCCAAATATATCTCTTTTGGTAGTGGCAAAGCGTTGTTTACATTTATGTTTGGCTTACTCATTTTGTCGGCGTATGATGGGTGCTCGCCTATAAGGATACAAATCATCTCTTTTTTGGCGACAACATCACGTTTGATAGCGGAGACTGCGGCAGAGAGCTTTGATAGCGTTATTCTTAGCTCAATACTTTCTTTTGAATTTGCAAGACCACGTTTGTATTTTGTGTTGATTGCTGATAGCTGCTCCAATACAAGCTTGCTCTCTTCATCCAAAATAGCAATTCTTTTCTCGTCGAAATCCCAAGATACATACAAAGAACAAACGGCATTTGTCAAAGCTAGTTTTGCAGCCTCAAGCGAAGCTTTTTTTGATAGGGCGATATTTTGGCCCATAGAAATCTCAAAATCTTTTTTGTGCCAAAAGTCAAATTCATACCCTATGCTAGCCCCAGCTTGGTATCTGGAGTAATAACCGCCGCCAAAAGGTGGGGGCAAAAAGTCATTTGGGCTAAATCTCTCTCTTGATATTGCACTAAGAGCGTAATACTGTGGCATTGCATTTGCTTTTGCGGTATCTATGGCTACGGATGCTTGTTTGTATCTCTCTTCTACGCTTTTGATAGTAGGGGAGGCTAATAACGCTTTTTTTAGCATTGCGTTTAGCTGTTCATCGCCATACACTTTCCACCAATCTTTGGCAAGAGAGCCTTTTTGGTTTGTTTTGTCTGGCATATTGGCCGCTACGTCATTTTTGATGTCGTATTGGTTTATCGCATTTACTTTATCTATTTTTGGCACGCAACCGTCAAATAGTAATGGAATGAGAGAAAGCGAAAAAGCTAGTTTGAGATAATTATATTTTATTGGTTTATAAGAGCGCACAATTTTACTTCCGATTTTTTGTGCAGAATTCTATATAAATCTATTTTTTTATGCTTTATCTATATGTGCAAAATTATTATTCAAAATATGCTTTATTATTCTTCAAAATATTCTTTTATATTTTGGTTAACATAATGTATATTCTCTTTAAAAAATCTACTCTTGAAATAATGGGACTTTGATAGTAAATATTGCACCTTCCTCATTGTTTCTGACGCTCAATACACCGCCCATATTCGTCTCAACTATGGCCTTACTCATATAAAGTCCGATACCTGTACCTTTACCCTCTGGCTTTGTTGTAAAATACGGCTCAAATATCCTATCCATAATGTCTTCCGATATACCACCGGCATTATCAGCAATTTCTATAATCCCGTATTTTGTATCTTTGTTAATTGTTATTTGCAGATGTCTTCTAACGGTATTTGGCAATAAATCAAGAGCATCTTTTGCATTTGCGACTATATTCAATATTGCCTGACTTAGTTCGTTTGGATAGCCGCTTACTACTGGATTATCTATTGTATTCATCGTTAGTTCTATACCATGTGCTTTTAGCATATCCATCACAAGCGCCACGCTATTTTGCGTATGGGGCAATAGATAAAACTCTTTTAAAGTCTTGTCGCTTCTAAAAAAGTTTCTAAAATCATCTATGGTTTTTGACATAAAATAGACTTGTTCCATCGCCTTTTTTGCGAAGTCGTCGGCATATTCTTGTGTAGCTTCACCGTTTTCAAATGAATACGGGACATCTTGAATCAAGATACCGAGGAGGTTTAGCGGCTGTCTCCATTGGTGAGCTATCGCCCCCATCATCTCGCCCATCGCAGCCATCCTACTTTGGGCTATAAGTAGCTTTTCCGACTCTTTTTGCTTGTTTTCTAGCTGTCTAATCGTCGAAATATCAGTTATTGAAAAGATGTAATTAGATAAACCGTTCACTCCATTGAAACACGTACTACTAACGAGTAAGTTTAGCTTTTTATTTTTATTTTTTGTGGTGATTGCCACCTCATATTGCACCGTATTATTCAGCGTGTCGATATCGTCAAATTGCCCATAACACCCTTGTCCATGGAGACTCGCTATTACATTACTTAGTCTGTCTTGTGCATCAAAGCGATCGCTTTCACTAAGCACATCTGTGTATAGTCTACCGATAACTTCGCTTTTTTCGGCAACATCGTGTAACGACAAAAACTGCCTATTTGCATCAATCACTCTAAGTTCGCTATCAAGTATTAAAAGCCCAGTTCCGAATAATTCGAAAATACTGCCAAAAGCGACTTCTTTTGCAATTCTTTTTTGCGTCTCAAGTTTGACCATTTCCACTAGTTGCGTATTCAGTATTTTTAGTTTTTCTTGATGTTCGGCTATTTCATCTTCCATCGCCTTTCTGTGGCTTATGTCGGAATATGTCCCCATTGATAATACAGGGGTCTTATTTTTGTCGTATTTTAGGATCTTTCCCCTACCCTCTACCCACAACCATGAACCGTCACACTTTTTTACTCTAAACTCTATGATAAAGCTATCATCTTCGGCAAGCTGATTTTTCAGCTCTTCATCCACCCTTTCTATATCCATAGGATGTACGGTAGAGCGCCAACTTGTCTTATTGCTCTTTCCCGCAAAATCACTGCACCCCAACATATCGAACGTCAGATTATCCCACTCCATAACGTCGCTCATCATATCCCAACGCCATCCGGATATGTGATTTGCATATAGCGTTGATACTATGGCGCCGTGCGTATCGTGTTCTGATGTTTTACTAATATTTTTCATAAAAGCGCATACATACAATCGCCCATCCATAGATACAGGCCTAGACACAACCTCAAATCTAACTATAAGATTAGCCTTTGTCCTATGCGTGGCGATAAAGATACACTCACCGTCACGCTTTATCATCTCAAGTCTTGTGGCTATATCTTTGGCGCTTTCCCAAATCTCAAAATCAGAAATCTTTTTGCCCAAAATTTCATCTTCGCTATATCCGGTAGTAGCACAATATGCTTTATTTACATCAACCACTACTCCGGTTTCGGCCTCTACCATCCAAAAAGCACCAAGGGTTTCATTGACAATCTGTCGATAGTCTACCGCAGTTTTTACCATTTAATTGCCGCCAAATATCAAAATAATTCTAGGTCGTTTTCATCGTCTATGGCCAGCTTGCTCTGGGAGTCGAAAAGCTGAGCTTGGATACAAGAACTCATTAAAGAACTATCAAGATAGTGTATATCTAGCGTATTTTGCTCAACAAATATAGTTGTTCTCCAACTTACAAGGTCAAGCTTGATGTTTTCAATATAAGGCATAACCTTGCTCCATCTAACATCCTGTAAACCGCCACCACTTGTCAAGACACTTTTTTCAGAATTTATCTTCATATTCAAATCTGCCACATTACGCAACATTTTTAACCTCTTTTCTCATCCCCTCAAGATAAA
>JAYSBP010000009.1:0-92044 GCA_041915365.1 Campylobacterales bacterium
CTCGTGTGTTGTGTGTACCGGAACAGCCTGTTATATCAAGGGTGCGAACAAAATAGTGGACGGCGTATGCAAAAAATACAAAATCAAAGCCGGAGAGACCACAAAAGACGGCAAGCTCTCACTGCTGACTGCCAGATGTATCGGCTGTTGTGGTATTGCTCCGGCAGCCGTGTTTGATGGGGAGGTGCTAGGTAGCCTAGATGAAGATAAGACATTAACTAAAATAGAAGGTATGCTCCGATGATTACCCATATTGAAGAACTAGAAGAGATAGCCGCAAGAATAAAAAACGTAGATGATGGATTTGACGAGATAATCTCTGTTTGCACGGGAACGGCCTGCATAGCTGTCGGAAGTGACAAGCTACTAGAAGCGGTCAAGGGCGAGCTTGCCAAATGCGGGCTTGATAAATGCAAGGCTAAAGGTGTTGGATGTAAGGGGCTTTGCTCAAAAGGGCCTCTTGTGAATCTGGATAAAAAAGGGGAGCTTTACGAGGCGTTAACCGTTGATGAGGCTGAGTCTTTTGTAAAGGCCGTGTCTGAGAAAAAAAGCTACGAACCTCGCCTAGCTGATGCGAATTCAAGTTTTTTTGCGAAACAAAAAAAGATAGTCCTCGAAAACTCAGGTGTGATAGATCCTGAAAACATAGAGGAGTATATCGCTAGAGACGGATATGTGGCCTTGCTAAAAGCTATAACGGAGATGAACCCGGCCTCTGTTATAGATGAGGTGAGAAATAGTGGGCTTAGAGGCAGAGGTGGCGGCGGTTACCCGACTGGTCTTAAGTGGCAGACTGTCTCAAAATCCGAAGGCTCGCAAAAATACGTTATTTGTAATGGCGATGAGGGGGACCCAGGTGCATTTATGGATAGAAGCGTCATGGAGGCCGACCCGCACAGGGTGATTGAGGGGATGGCGATAGCTGGATATGCCATAGGCGCAGATACCGGATACTTGTATGTTAGGGCCGAATACCCGCTTGCCGTCAAAATGCTCAAAAAAGCGATAAAAGACGCCGAGAAATGCGGACTCCTCGGCAAAAATATAGCTGGGACAAATTTTAGTTTCCACGTCGAGGTGAGACTCGGTGCAGGGGCTTTTGTTTGCGGCGAAGAGACCGCTCTTATAGCCTCCATAGAGGGCAAACGCGGTATGCCTCGCCCTAGACCGCCGTTTCCAGCGATGAAGGGGCTATTTGGCAAGCCAACCTTGATAAATAATGTTGAGAGTTTTGCAAATATCGCCCCGATTATTAGACATGGAGCATCGTATCTAAACTCTATCGGAACAGAAAAAAGCAAGGGAACAAAGGTATTTGCCCTAACCGGAAATATCGTAAATGCAGGAATCGTAGAGGTGCCGATGGGGATGAGCCTCCGTGAAATCGTATTTGATATAGGCGGTGGAATTGCCAGCGGTAAAGCGTTTAAAGCGGTTCAAACCGGCGGTCCTTCAGGCGGCTGCATCCCACCTGAGCACTTAGACCTGCCTGTTGATTATGACTCACTGCTCTCTATAGGTTCCATGATGGGTTCGGGCGGTATGATAGTGATGGATGAGAGCTCAAATATGGTCGATGTCGCACGGTTTTTTATGGAGTTTTGTATGTCCGAGTCTTGCGGCAAGTGTGTGCCGTGTCGTGTAGGAACGGTTCAGATGTACAATCTGCTAGGGAAAATAGTAGACGGCAAGGCTGACGGATGCGATATGGATAGATTGGAAAAACTATGTCATACGGTCAAAAATACAAGTCTTTGCGGTCTTGGTCAATCGGCGCCAAATCCGATACTAAGTACCCTAAAATTTTTCCGTTCCGAGTATATGGCATTTGAAGCGTGTGAGAGGTAGGCGATGAACGAGATAAAAACACTAAAAATAAACGGCGTAGACGTCAGCGGACGCTCAGGCGAGACCGTGCTAGACGT
Source organism: Campylobacterales bacterium (assembly GCA_041915365.1). Classification (GTDB taxonomy): domain Bacteria; phylum Campylobacterota; class Campylobacteria; order Campylobacterales; family UBA6016; genus UBA6016. Next base: position 1,926 of record JAYSBP010000009.1, read on the forward strand.
TGCCAGAGAGAATAATATATTTATACCTACCCTGTGCTATCTGGAGGGGCTAAGTAGTTATGGGGCTTGCAGACTTTGTCTTGTGGAGGTAAAAGGCTCAAACAAGCTACTTCCGGCTTGCACGTCTTTTATTGAAGAGGGGATGGAGATTGAGACGGAGACGGAAAAACTAAAAGATTACAGAAAAACAATCCTTAGTATGATGTTTTCAGAGCGAAACCACACCTGTTCCGTGTGTGTCACAAACGGCGATTGCGAGTTACAGAGTATGGCTGTGACGCTTGAGATGGAGCACTCTGAGGTGGATTATCTGTATCCAAAAGTAGAAGTTGACGCTTCTCATGACGAGTTCATACTAGACCACAACAGATGTATTTTGTGCGCCAGATGTGTAAGAGTGTGCGATGAAGTTGAAGGGGCGCACGTTTGGGATCTAAAAAATAGAGGGATAAACGCAAGGGTGATTACCGGATTCAATCAGGAGTGGGGCGAAGTAGACACATGTACGACATGCGGCAAATGTGTCGCCGTATGCCCGACCGGAACGCTTACTCACAAAGGTAGAAGTGCCGGAGAAGAACATAAAAACAGAGCCTTATTATTAAATCTTTTGAGGGTCAAGGAGGCTACACATGAAGCTTAAGTTTGCAACTGTTTGGCTGGATGGATGTAGCGGATGCCACATGAGCTTTCTCGATATGGACGAAAAACTATTAGAGCTAAACGAAAAAGTAGAGGTCGTATGCTCACCGTATGTTGACGCAAAAGAGTTTCCGGAGGGGGTAGACCTTGTGCTTGTGGAGGGTGCGGTAAGTAGCGAAGAGGATATTGAAAAGCTAAAAAAAATCAGAAAAAGGGCGAAAAAAATCATTGCGTTCGGTGATTGTGCCGTGACAGGAAATGTGACCGCTATGAGAAATATATGCGGACTAGAAGATGCAATGGAGCTTGCTTACAAAGATAATGCAAATATCACCTCAGATACTTTTCCGGCGCCTGTGCTCCCCGTACAGCTAGAGCATGTCGTACCACTAAACGAAGTCGTACACATAGACTATTTCCTCCCAGGTTGCCCGCCTCCGGCAGTTGCCATCGAAGAGATGCTGTTTGCCATGATAGAAGGTAGAGAGCCAAATATCAACCACTTAACTCGTTTTGGGAAGTAATTAAGAGCAGCTAGCTGCGAGAGCTGTCTGCTGAAGACCTAATTTCAGGCTTTGCCGGAAATTTGAGAATTAATGAGGATAATTATGAAGAAGATAACGATAGATCCGGTAACAAGAATAGAAGGCCACGCAAAAATAACGATAGATTTGGATGATGCCGGAAATGCGGTTGACGCAAAAATTCATGTGACGCAGTTTCGTGGATTTGAAAAGTTTTGTCAGGGTAGACCTTTTAGCGAAATGCCGTCGCTTATGGCTAGAACATGCGGTATATGTCCTGTTAGCCACCTAGTGAGTGGGGCAAAAGCCGGAGACGGACTGCTAAGCGTGAAAGTGCCGAAAACGGGTGCAAACCTCAGACGGATTATGAATCTGGCTCAAATCATGCAGTCGCACTCTCTAAACTTTTTTCACCTATCAAGCCCTGATATACTACTCGGCTTTGATGCCGACCCAAAAGAGCGGAATATCTTTTATCTAATGAGCAAAGAGCCGGCAATAGCCAAAATGGGTGTCGGTCTAAGGGCTTTTGGTCAGCACATCATAGAGATACTCGGCAACAAGCGGATACATCCGGCGTGGATAGTCCCCGGTGGTGTGAATGCCCCGTTAGCACCTGCCCAAAGAGAAGAGATACTATCCAAGATAGACGAGAAAAAAAGAGATGCACTTGCGGCGATAGAGCTATTCAAATCAAAACTCTCCTCTTTCCCGAAAGAGATAGCCGCCATCGCAAATTTTGACACTTTGTTTATGTCTATGGTGGGCAAGGATGGAGAGCTGGATCACTATGACGGAAAGATAAAGTTTATCGATGCAAAAGGGAATACCGTAGCCGAAAATCTAGAGCCATCGGATTATCAAAGCTACATTGGCGAGAGGGTTGAGGATTTTAGTTTTATGAAATCTCCGTACTATTTGCCATTTGGCCCCGAAAAAGGGGTATATAGAGTTGGACCTCTTGCGAGATTGAATATCGCAAAAAGATGCGGTACCCCTCTAGCCGACAAAGAGCTTGGCATTTTCAAAAGCTATGCCCCGACGCAAAACGCAAGCTTTTTTTATCACTATGCAAGACTCATTGAAGTGCTTTATTGCATCGAAAAGATAGAAGAGTTGCTAAACGAACCCGATATTTTGTCTGACCATGTGAGAGCCGTGGCAAAGCTAAACGAGTTTGAGGCGGTCGGGATGAGTGAGGCACCGAGAGGTACGCTACTGCATCACTACAAAACCGACAAAAACGGCCTTATTACGTTTGCCAATCTGATAATAGCTACAGGGCACAACAATCTGGCTATGAATGCGGGTATTACGCAGGCGGCAAAAGAGTTTGTGAGAGGTGAATACACGCAGGGTGCACTAAACCGCGTAGAGGCCGTTATAAGAGCTTTTGACCCGTGTCTATCATGCGCTACGCACGCACAAGGGAAGATGGGATTCGAGGTCGCTTTTAGAAGGGACGGCGAAATAGTGGATAAAAAGTTTATTTGACGACTCTTTTTATCTGCTACGGCAACGATCTCATTGGCAATGATGCCTTTGGACGAGCGGTCTATGAGGCTTTGCCAGATGTTTGCGAGAGGGTGTTTGTCATTCAGCTCCTCCCAGAGCTTCTTGAAAAAGCAAAAGATTATGAGAGACTTGTATTTGTCGATGCGGCGCACGGCGGTGGGGACGTAGAGCTGTATGAAATATTCCCCTCAAACGAGGATACTGCAGATTTTCACCATCTAAGCGCTGAAACTTTCCTTGGATTACTCCAAACACTTTACAATCGTAGACCAAAATCATATATGTGTGCCGGATATTTTGATAGTTTTGAGATAGGAGATGTAGACTTGGAGTTTGAGAGCAAAGTCAAAAACGCAGTATCTACACTAATACAAACTCTCATATAATTACAAAAAAATTAATAGAGGGGATAAAATGTTTTTTAATAAAGAACTAAAAGAATTTGACACATCGGCAGAGGCGCTTGATGGTGTGAACTATGCGACTGTTACGACTGAAAAAGGGGCGATGAAAATCAAACTTTTAAAAGAAGAGGCTCCGATAGCGGTAGCAAACTTCGCAGACCTTGTTAAAAAAGGGTTCTATGATGGACTAAATTTTCATAGGGTTATAGCGGGATTTATGGCACAGGGCGGTTGTCCGGAGGGCTCAGGCAGGGGCGGCCCTGGATATGCTATCAAATGCGAATGTATGAACAATACGTCAAAACACCTAAAAGGTACGCTATCAATGGCGCATGCAGGAAGAGATACTGGCGGCAGTCAGTTTTTCATCTGCTTTGCCCCACAATCACACCTTGACAAACAACATACGGTGTTTGGCCAAATCGACAAAGATGATGCAGAGAGTATGAAAACGCTTGATAGTGTCAAACAAGGTGACAAAATCGTCAGCATAGCGATAAGCGCAGAATAATGACGATTTCGGTCTGGCAACACGTCGACTTTGAGGGGCCATCCGCAATAGCCGAGTGGGCAAAAGAGCGGGGCCATGTTCTGGAGATTATCCGTGCCGACTATGATGACCCATTTACCGTTCGTGACGCTCTTGTGGTGCTCGGCGGGCCTATGGGCGTCTACGATTCTTTACCGTTTTTGCCAGCCGAAAAAGCGGCACTAAAAAGCCATATCAACAGAGGTGGCAAAACTTTCGGTATATGCCTGGGCTCTCAGTTAATCGCTGATGTAATGGGGGCAAGAGTATTTTCCAGCGGAACAAGAGAGGTTGGCTGGAGAAGTGTTAGCTTCGCCAAGCACCAAATGACTGACGGGCTAGGTGACGATGGGATTGTGTTTCACTGGCACGGCGATACGTTTGATTTGCCACCTGGCGCTGAGCTGCTCGCTTCAAATGATGCTTTTAAAAATCAGATGTTTTGCGCAAAAGGCGGGAAGGTGATAGCGACTCAGTTTCACTTTGAGACGACTAGAGAGAGTATGGAAGATATATTGGAGGCCGATAGCGGGTATTTGGACTTTGACTCGCCGTTTATCCAAGATTTTGATGATATTTTACTCGGGGCAAGGTATATTCCTAGAGCAAATGAGTTACTTTTTAAACTTCTTGACAAGTGGATAGCTCTTTAGGGAATGTTAGTTCACATCTGCTGCTCTGTCGATAGCCACTACTTCCTCACTCGCCTTAAAGCCGATTATCCAAATGAGAGATTGGTCGGCTTTTTTTATAATCCGAATATTCATCCGAGAGCCGAATATGAATTAAGACTCCAAGACGCAAAAATGAGTTGTAAGAAGCTAGACATAGAGCTACTTGAGGGCAAGTATGACGACGTGTTTTGGTATGAAGCGGTAAAGAGCTTTGAGGGGTGCGCTGAAAAGGGCGAGAGATGTGAAATATGTTTTGACAAAAGATTTGAAGAGAGCGCCAAAAAAGCCGCCCAGCTGGGGCTAAATACATTTACTTCCACTCTGCTCCAAAGCCCGCTAAAAGATAAAGAGCAACTGAGAATATCTCTTGAAAAAATCTCTCAAAAATACGGTGTGGATTTTGCCTTCGTGGACTACCTCTCAAAAGGGGGTATGGAAGCTCAAAACAAAGCGGCAAAGGAAGCTGGGCTATATCGTCAAAATTATTGCGGCTGTTCGTGGGGACTCATAAACCAAAGGGCAAAAAAAGAAGAGCCTATTTTTGAAAGTTTTTCGACTATTGCTCCAAGAGAGTTTCCGGCATCTGCAGAAGATAGGTTACGATTTTATGCACAAAATGGCAGTGAGATTTTTAGAGCTAGAATACTTGATTATCGCTGTTTATCGGCATCCATTAGTGCAAATGGGGAGCTTTTGGCCTCATATCCACTATTGTATTCTACCTCTCAAAAAGATAGCTTTACCGCAAATACGCTGTGTGAAAAAAATGGAATTTTGTTTTTGGATAAAGATGGCACTAGGGTTGTGAGCCTTGCCGCTTTAAATAGCTTTTTGGATAAAAATTATAAAGACACGGTTGAACTCATATTTTCCCCTCCAACGTTTGGGGAGGAGATGAGATTTCGTTTATCGCTAGTTGCTCACCCTTTTGATATGTCCCCTATTTTTGTGGTCGATAATCCGATTTTTGACGCAAAGTATAAAATAGAGCTAAAATTTGCCGTATCCCACTCCGCAATGGAGCAAACTCCTTAAAAAAAGCTAATTTTTGCTAAAATCCTCCAATTTTTCTGTATAAAAAGGTAACCTCAAAATATGCTTGATATTAACGAAATATCCAAAATTCTACCCCACAAATATCCGTTTTTGCTAGTCGACAGAGTCACGGCTCTTGTTGGTGGTGAGTCGATTGAAGCTTACAAAAATATATCAATCTCCGACCAAGTATTCCAAGGGCATTTTCCTGGGCATCCGATATATCCGGGCGTGCTTATTATAGAGGGGATGGCGCAAGCAGGCGGTGTATTGGCGTTTAAGAGCGTTGCTGACGAGAGTGAATTTGCAAATAAAGTCGTGTATTTTATGAGCATAGACAAGGCAAAGTTTAGAAATCCTGTGCTCCCTGGCGACAAGCTAGAGTATAAGCTGAGCGTTATTAAGCATAAAGGCAATATTTGGGTCCTTGATGGCAAGGCGTATGTAGATGACAAGCTTGTGGCAGAAGCTGAGCTAAAAGCAATGATAGTAGACAAATAATGATACATCAAACAGCGATAATCAAAGACGGTGCACAGCTTGGCCAAGGGGTCAAAGTAGGAGCCTATGCTTATATAGGGCCAAAAGTCGTTATAGGTGACGGATGCGAGATAGGCAACGGCGCACAAATAACAGGCAAAACCACAATAGGCAAAAATAACCGTATATTTTCGCACGCAGTTATAGGCACTATCCCTCAAGACCTGAAATATAACGGCGAAGAGACGGAGCTTGTTATCGGCGACGGCAATACGATAAGAGAGTTTTGCTTTTTTAACCCGGGTACGGCTCAAGGCGGCGGTATTACAAAAATAGGCAACGGGTCGCTCTTTATGGCTTATGTTCACATAGCGCATGATTGTATTATAGAAGATAACTGCATACTTGCAAATAACGCGACTCTTGCTGGGCACGTTGAACTAGGAAATCACGTTGTGGTAGGCGGTATGACGCCGGTGCATCAGTTTGTTAAAGTCGGAGATTTTGCAATGCTTGGCGGTGCAAGTGCGGTAAATCAAGATATTCCTCCATACTGTTTGGCGGAGGGCAATAGAGCTCACTTAAGGGGGCTAAACCTTGTCGGATTAAGACGCCATATTGAAAGAAGCGATATAGATGCGATAAAAAGAGCGTATAGGGAACTATTCTTGAAAGGCAGACCTTTAAGGGAAGCGGCCGAAGAACTGATGGCGATAGACAATGCCTATGTGCAAAAAATCGCAAAATTTTGCCTCGAGACAAAAAGAGGCATACCATACCACAGTAAAGATGCGGGTACGATAGATGAGTGAAAAAGTTTGTAATTTTTGCGGGGCGCACGATAGTGAGCAAAATCCGCTTTTGGCCGGTGAAGATGCGTATATTTGCAAAAACTGCGTTCTTAGCGCATACAAAATAATACTTGGCGAGCTTGCGGCTTCAAAAGATGAGGTAACAAGAGGAGAGGTAACACCTAAAAAACTAAAAGAGGCTCTTGACGGATATGTGATAGGTCAAGATAGGGCAAAAAAAATTATTGCCGTTGCGGTTTATAATCACTACAAAAGAATCATTAAAGGGCTTCCGGCGGATGATGACGATACGGAGCTAAAAAAATCAAATATTTTGCTTGTAGGCCCGACGGGTAGCGGTAAAACGCTTATTGCTCAGACTCTTGCCAAATACCTTGACGTGCCTATTGCTATTACGGATGCTACAAGTCTTACAGAGGCTGGATATGTTGGCGAAGATGTCGAGAATATCCTTGTTAGATTGCTTCAGGCCGCCGATGGAGACGTAAAAAAAGCCGAACACGGCATAGTATTTATAGATGAGGTTGACAAGATAGCTAGAATGAGCGAAAACCGCTCTATTACAAGAGATGTATCAGGAGAGGGCGTGCAGCAGGCACTTCTCAAAATCATCGAGGGCAGTAGTGTCAATATCCCACCAAAGGGTGGCAGAAAGCATCCAAACCAAGAGTTTATACAGATGGATACTACGAATATCCTTTTTATAGCTGGCGGAGCATTCGACGGGCTTGGTGAAATCATCAAAAATAGAATCTCAGGCTCTTCTATGGGATTCTTACAAAAAGAAAAAACCGAGATAAAAGAGGAAAATATATTTGAGGCGATAGAGCCTGACGACCTTGTAAAATTTGGCCTTATACCTGAGCTAATAGGAAGGCTTCACGTGATAGCAAGCCTTAGAGAACTTGATATTAAAGAGCTTGTGAGGGTATTCAAAGAACCTAAAAATTCAATTTTAAAACAATACCAAAAACTATTTGCGATAGATGACGTGAAGCTAACTATCACGGAAGATGCCATCGAAGAGATATGCAAAGAGAGCATTAAGCGCAAGACTGGAGCTAGAGGGCTTAGAGCTATTATAGAAGATGTAATGACGGATACTATGTATGAACTTCCGGAGCTTGCTGGATATGAGGTGATAGTCAACAAGGATTGCATCGAAAAAAATAGCGAGCCGCTAAAGGTGAAGCTAGGCAAATCTGAAACCTCAAAAGGCAAAAAAGCTAGCGCTTGACGATAACAATTAAAAAAGGATAAAGGGTATGTTTTTAGATAAATTAATAGGTTTTTTCTCAAGTGACCTTGCCATCGACCTGGGCACGGCAAATACGATAGTGAGTATCAGAGGTAAGGGTATTATCATCAATGAGCCGTCCGTTGTTGCAGTGCAATCTGACAGATATGGCAAACAAAAAATTCTTGCCGTAGGACAAGAGGCAAAAGATATGATAGGTAAAACACCTGGAAATATCACAGCCATTAGACCTATGAGAGACGGGGTTATCGCCGATTTTGACATAACAGAAAAGATGATTAGATACTTCATTGAAAAAGTACACAACAGACAAGCGTTTATCAGACCTCGTATCGTTATCTGTGTTCCTTACGGTCTTACGCAAGTTGAGAGAAAGGCTGTTAGAGAGTCTGCTATGTCTGCCGGCGCTAGAGAGGTTTATTTGGTTGATGAACCTATGGCGGCTGCTATTGGTGTCGGTCTGCCTGTAAAGGAGCCGCAAGGGAACGTTGTTGTGGACATCGGTGGCGGTACTACTGAGATAGGCGTCACATCTCTTGGCGGTCTTGTTATTAGCAAATCCATAAGAGTTGCGGGCGATAAGCTAGATAGCGACATCGTAAACTATGTGAGAAAAAAATACAACCTTCTAATCGGTGAAAGAACTGCGGAAGACATCAAGATGACTATCGGTTCTGCCGTGAAGCTAGATGAGCCGCTCGTTATGACAATAAAAGGTAGAGACCAAATCAACGGTCTTCTCACGACTATCGAGTTTACGAGCGAAGAGGTTAGGGATGCGATAAAAGACTCTCTAAAAGCGATACTTGATGCTGTAAGATTGGTACTAGAGCTTATGCCACCTGACCTTGCTGGGGATGTTGTGGAAAATGGTATCGTACTTACAGGAGGCGGTGCGCTTCTTAGAGGTCTTGACAAATATCTATCCGAGGCGGTCAAGCTTCCTGTGTTTGTTGCAGAGGAGCCGCTTCTTGCGGTTGTTAGAGGTACGGCTGCCGTACTAGAAGAGTTAGATCTGTTGCAACAAATCTCGTATGAGTAAAAAATGGATTGTTTCTAGTTTTCTAGCAGCATTCCTGTTTGCCGTTTATTATTTTTTCGGCTCTATGTTGCAAAGACAACTTTTGCCTTTGTTGTCTGGAGTCAGGATTGTCTACCTGAACGTGAGAGATTATTGCGACGATGCTATTTATAGGCATACGTTTCAAGCTGATACCATAGCCTCGCTAAAAGCCGAAAATGAGAAGCTTCAAAAAGAGGCTCTGCTGTACAAAAACAGCGTTAAAGATTTGGTATACAAGCAGGGGGCTAGCGATTTTCATATTTTTGACGGCAACCATAGTGTAAGTATCAAGCCTTCAAAGGCACTGTCTTATTCAAACTTGCCAAATCTATATAGAGTATGGATAGATTTTACACCAACAGATAAAAATGCGAGCAGTACGGTACCAAAGGTCTATGGGATTGTGTATCCGGCTCAAAATAAGATAGACTCTGTATCTTGCGGCATAGCTCTCAAGAACCAAAACGGTAAATATGAGGCATATCTAAATGGTGATACGAAATGCTCTTATGGGGTATATGTCGGCAAGTCGAAAGCACCCGGGGTGCTGTACGGTAAAAATCAAGATAAACTAGTTATCAAATATATCCCCACTTGGATGGAAGTAAAGCCAGGGGATGAGGTGATAACGAGCGGTCTTGACAATATATTTTTCGAGGGCGTTAGGGTCGGAACTGTAAAAAGTGTAAGCTCCGATAGCGCATACAAAGAGGTTCTTGTGGATGGCTACTACAACCCTCTATCGCCGAACTATTTTTATGTAATCGAAAAAGCCAAATAAATTTGTATAACGAAATCATAATAAGGGGTAAAAGATGAGAAAAAAACTTACAAAAAAAAGAAACGACATCCAAACAATCCTACTGATAGGTTCAGGTCCTATCGTAATTGGGCAAGCGTGTGAGTTTGACTACTCTGGCGCTCAAGCCGCAAAAACCCTAAAAGAGCTTGGGTATCGTGTCGTTCTCATCAATTCAAACCCCGCAACTATTATGACAGACCCAGAGTTTGCAGATAAAACCTATATTGAGCCAATAACTGAAGATGTCGTAGCAAAAATAATAGCACAGGAAAAAGTGGATGCCGTACTTCCGACAATGGGCGGACAAACGGCTCTTAATATTGCTATGAAAATGCACGAGAAGGGGATGCTTGAAGGTGTAAAATTCCTAGGCGCAAATCCGGAGGCAATCAAAAAAGGTGAAGATAGACAGGTATTTAAAGAGTGTATGCTCAAAATAGGGATGGATATTCCAAAAAGTAAATATGCCTACGCCGTAGAAGAGGCGTGCGAGGCGGCAAAAGAGATGGGCTTTCCGCTTATTATCAGGGCTTCTTTTACTCTTGCTGGTGGCGGCTCAGGGGTAGCGTACAATATCGATGAGTTTAAAGACCTTGCGATGAAGGGGATAGAGGCAAGCCCTATAGGAGAAATTCTAATCGAAGAGAGTCTTCTCGGGTGGAAAGAGTATGAAATGGAAGTTATCCGTGACTCTGCAGATAACTGCATCATTGTGTGCTCAATAGAAAATCTCGACCCGATGGGTGTGCATACGGGAGATTCAATAACCATAGCTCCGGCACTTACGCTAACGGATAAAGAGTATCAAAGGATGAGAGATGCGTCTTTTGCGATACTCAGAGAGATAGGCGTCGATACCGGCGGTTCAAACGTACAGTTTGCCATCAATCCGAACACAGGGAGAATGACTGTTATTGAGATGAACCCTAGGGTCTCTCGTAGCTCGGCTCTAGCATCAAAAGCGACAGGCTATCCGATAGCAAAAATAGCTACGCTACTTGCCGTCGGCTTTACTCTTGACGAGATAGAAAATGACATCACCGGTACTGCCGCCTCTTTTGAGCCGACAATCGACTACATCGTAACTAAGCTTCCTAGATTTACATTTGAGAAGTTCACAGGTGCAGACTCGACACTTACTACTTCGATGAAATCGGTCGGTGAGGCGATGGCGATAGGCACTACTTTTAAAGAGTCTATACAAAAAGCGCTTTGTTCTTTGGAGACAGGGCTAACAGGCTTTGATAATATGGGTGGAGATGATGAGTCAATCAAAAAAGAGATTAGAAGACCAAACGCAGATAGAGTGCTGTATGTTGCGGAGGGCTTCAGAAGAGGTTTGAGTATCGATGAGATATTCGCTCTTTCAAAAATTGACCCTTGGTTTTTGGGTGAAATAAAAGAGATAGTTGACTTCGAGAAAAAAGTCAGCAGTTCGCTCCTAAGTGACAAAGATGCTCTTTTTGCCGCAAAATCGATGGGCTTTAGCGATATGAGACTTGCCAAACTTGCAGGCGTCAATGAAGGGGATGTCAAAGAGGCTAGAAATAGAAAAGGGATAGCCCTTACTTATAATGAAGTTGATACTTGTGCCGCAGAGTTTAGAGCATTGACCCCTTATCTATACTCAAGCTACGAGCAAAATCCGTACGCCAAAAATGAGACGCTTTTTGAGGGTGACAAGAAAGTCATGATTATCGGAGGTGGACCAAACAGAATAGGGCAGGGGATAGAGTTTGACTACTGTTGCGTTCACGCCGCATTTGCCCTAAAAGACATGGGTGTGCGCTCAATAATGCTAAACTGCAACCCTGAGACGGTATCGACAGACTACGATACGAGTGATATATTGTTTTTTGAACCGATAGATTTTGAAAGAGTGAGTTCTATCATCGACAAAGAGCAGCCAGACGGTATCATCGTGCATTTTGGCGGACAAACTCCACTAAAGCTATCTAAAAAAATAGCCGCTTACGGTGGAAAAATCATCGGAACTAGCGCCGACACTATAGATGTTGCCGAAGATAGAAGACTATTTAGCGAATTTGCTGAAAAAACAGAGCTTTTGCAACCTAGAAATGCAACAGCCACAAGTATAGATGAGGCGGCAAAATATGCAAATGAGATAGGATATCCGGTGCTTGTACGACCTTCATTTGTCCTTGGCGGTAGAGCGATGAGAACTGTGGATAGCGAAGAGGAACTAAGAAACTATATGGCGGAAGCTATATCGGTCAGCCATAATTCACCGGTGCTTATAGACAAATTCCTAGAAGGGGCTATAGAGCTTGATGCGGACGCCATCACTGACGGTGTTGACGTGTATGTGGGCGGCGTAATGCAACACATTGAAGAGGCCGGTATTCACTCTGGCGACTCTGCTTGCTCACTCCCTCCGGTTTCTCTTGATGAAGCTATGATAAAAGAGGTTAGGGCTACGACTGCCAAAATAGCCTTGGCACTAGGAGTAAAAGGACTTCTTAATATTCAATTTGCAATTTTTGAGGGCAAGCTGTATCTTATCGAGGTCAATCCTAGAGCCAGCCGAACTGTCCCATTTGTCTCAAAAGCCACAGGTGTTCCGATGGCAAAGGTAGCTACAAGAGTAATGTGGCAAGGCAACTTAAGAGAAGCTCTCAAGTTTTACGATAAACATGGTGTCGTATACGAAGAGGATGGATTGCTAATTCCTAGACTAAAAGGGCACATAGCCGTTAAAGAGGCGGTATTTCCGTTCAACAAACTTGCCGGCTCCGATGTAAGCCTTGGGCCTGAGATGAAGTCTACGGGCGAGGTTATGGGTATATCTAGCGACTTTGGAGTCTCTTTTGCCAAAAGTCAAGCGGCTGCTGGCAATAGACTTCCAAAAAGCGGTAAGCTATTTATATCACTATCGCAAGCCGACAAAGTTCACGCAGTAAGTCTTGCAAAAGAGTATAAAGCCCTTGGTTTTAGCCTAATAGCCACTGGCGGCACGGCAAAAGCTATTAATGAAGCCGGTGTAGAGTGTGAGAGCGTACTAAAAATATCAGAGGGTAGACCAAATATTGAAGACCACCTCAAAAATGGTGAAATAGCGATGGTTATAAACACGTCGGACAATCAATCGGTTAAAAACGATACGACAAAAATTCGTCAATCCGTAGTCAGATTTTCTGTTCCGTATATCACGACAATAGCGGCTGCAAATGCAGCGGTTGAAGCGGCGAAAGGGCTTCAAAGAGGTGACCTGTCGGTCAAAGCAATACAAGACTATCTAGGCTAATGGACCCCCAAAAAATATATCTCGTCCAGACCGATACGACAGTTGGTCTGGCCTCTCAAAACAAAGAGGCTCTAAGAAATGCGAAAGAGAGAGCTGAAAATAAACCTTTTATCATTACCGTTGCCGGATGCGGCGAGCTAAAGAAATTAACAAGAGTTCCAAGAAAAAAACGTAAGCTTGTCCGTAGGGCAAAAAAAACCACTTTTGTATATCCTCACAAAAACTTGGCAGTAAGAGTTGTGCAAGATGGTAGCTATTATGAGTTTTTAAAGCTGTTTGGGTGGATGTACTCAACTAGTGCGAATGAGGCTGGAAAAGGGTTTGATTTATCTTTTGCCAAAGGTGTGGCAGATGAGATAGTTGGCGCAGAAGATTATTTAAAGGAAGGCAAGGCTTCAAAAATAATTTTGCTTGCCAAAAAAATGAAAAAAATACGATGAGTCTTTTACTCTCTATCCTCGGCGTTTACTTTTTTGTCTCTCTTGGATTTGCGGCAAAACGTATGTTTGGCGAAATACACGAGCGCACTCTTGTTCTTTTATCTGTTTATTTTTTGCAACCGATTCTATCTTTTTGGGGAATTTTAGGTGCAAAAATAGATTTTTCGGCGCTTAGCGCACCTTTTGTTTATTTTGGCATTTCGCTGTTTGCCGCTATGTTTGGATTTTTTGTTTTTAGCCGTGTTTTTGCCGACAAAAAAGACGCAGTTATAGTAACGGCTGGAGGCATAATAGGAAATACCGGAAATCTAGGCATTCCACTACTTCTTGCGATGTTTGGAAAAACCGCCGTTCTTTATGCCGTCCTTATCAATGTAGCAAATATTTTTGTCCTTTACGTCGTCGGAGTTTTCTTGTATTCTCTTGGTAGCTATACGGCCAGAGATGCGATAAAAAATATCCTCTCGATGCCAGTCGTTTGGTCTACTTCCATCGCTATTTTGATGAACTATTTTGGGATTACACTTCCTGACGCTTTTAATCAGACTATAGAGATGGGAGCTTACACTTCTATGACTTTGCAGCTCATTATCTTTGGAGTGTTTCTTGGTGGACTAGGTAGGTTTCGCCCTGACTTTAAGCTTATGGTTTGGGGGATGGGGTATAAATTTATGGCTGTTCCTCTTTTTGCGTTTTTGGTTTTGAGCTTTTTGAGTATTGACCCGTTCATTAAAAGCCTAATATTTTTGCAAGTATGTATGCCCCTTGCCGTAAACAATGTCAATTTAGCATCGTTGTACGGTTGCAAGCCATACACCGTAACCGCAAATATTCTAGCCAGTTCGCTTTTATTTGTCGGCTTAATCTTTATCTACAAGAGCATATTTTAAAATAGCGAAAACTTTATTTTGGAGAGACAATGAAGCACTACATAAAAAAAATCTCGCAGGTGTCGGCTTTTGGCTCTATGGCTGTACTTGCGGCACTTGCTGTCAGCGGATGTTCCGAAAAGCCAAAAGAAGAGTCTGGCGGTGGTGTAGCCGAGGCGGCTAAAGCGCAAGGGCAATTTATGGTTATTCAAGAGGTCTCGGAGGGTAAGTACAAAGTCGTGGAGCAATATCCTGCTAACGGCCCAAGTCGTGCGATACTAAAAGACGTCAACGGTACGGAGAAGCTTCTTAGCGAGGCAGAGCTAAAAAAACTTGCCGAAGATGAAGCAAAAAAAGTAGAAAACAACACCTCAAATCTAGCAAAAGCTCCAAATGAGCAGATGCACTCCGGTGGCATGAGCCTTGGAGAGACGATACTAGCCTCAGCGGCAGGTGCGCTCATAGGCGGTTACCTTGCCAATAAGCTGTTTAATAATCCAAATTTTCAGGCAAATCAGCGGATGAATACGCCAACACAAATGAGTCAGCCAGCCACGAAAACGCCGTCAAGCGCTACGGGTACTGCGGCAAAACCTCAAAGCGGTTACTTCAAACAATCACCTGTTCAATCTCCCGCTACACCAACAGGTAGTCCTACAAGCTCTACATCCACTCAAAGTTACGGGAGCTAAGATGATAAATTTGCAAAAAGTACAGCCGCTGCCAAAAGCGGCGCTTGAAGAGATAGGTTTTTATTGGCATACGGATATAGACAATAGCGATTATGTGGCGGATAGTCTCGTCAAAATAAGCGAATCCGAGGCGGATGCCTACTACACGGCGGCAAACGAGATATATGATATGTATGTTGAAGCTGGGCAGTACGTCATAGACAACAATTTATTTCATGAGCTTGGCGTGCCTTTTAACCTTGTGGAGTTGATCAAACTTTCATGGGAATCCGATGTTCATTGGCATTTGTACGGTAGATTTGATTTTGCGGGCGGGATTGACGGTAAGCAGATAAAGCTACTGGAGTTTAATGCCGATACGCCGACCGCAGTTTTTGAGACCGGCGTTATTCAGTGGGCGCTTGCTAGAGAAAATGGGTTTGACACGGCCGCACAGTTTAACAATCTATATGAAGCACTCAAGGCAAACTTTAAACGTCTGGTGACGCTAGATGAAGATGTTAGCGATTTTGAACAAAATTATGACGGGTGGAGAATTTTGTTTTCGGCTGTACGAGGAAACAAAGAAGAAGAAAATACGGTTAAATTTTTGCAGCAAGTAGCCCATGAGGCTGGTTGGGTGACCGGATTTACATATATGGACGAGGTTGGTTTTGACCCGCAACACGGAGTGTTTGATGAAGACGGCGAAAAGTACGAGTTTTGGTTCAAGCTATATCCATGGGAGGATATCGCCGTTAATGAGGGTGGGTTGCTTGCTCAGCTAACGGATATGGTCAAAAATCAATCGGCTATATTTTTGAATCCACCTTATGCGGCGATGTTTCACTCAAAAGGGATGCTTCCTATTTTGAAAAAACTTTTTCCGGATAGCCCTTATCTCCTTGACGCATCGTTCGAACCACTAGTAGGCAAAGCTTATGTTGAGAAAAAATGCTTCTCTAGGGAGGGTGAAAATGTCAAGATAGTAAATGCCGACGGCTCTGTGTCGGTGGAAAGTGGCGGTGCATACTCAAACCAAAAAAACATCTATCAAGAGTTTACGGAGCTTCCAAAAGACGATAGCGGGGCACACTATCAAGCGGGTGTATTTTTTGCGTATGAGGGTGCGGGACTTGGTTTTAGAAAAGGCGGGAAAATACTTGATAATATGAGTAAATTCGTAGGCCACATAGTAGGCTAAAGCTCTTAAGATATTTGTTTTCTGGCTTTCGCCCCGTCTTCATTTTTGGCGAGCCAGACAAACACTTCCACAACCGCTTTGTACAGTGCAGGCGGTATCTCTCTATCTATTTCTACGTTGAGTAAAGAGTCTGCCAAAAGCTCGTTTTTAAAGAGCGGCACACCGACTTCAGAGGCTTTGGCTATTATTTTTTCAGCTATTATCCCTTTGCCTTTTGCTATGACGGTCGGGACTTTGTCGCCCTCTTTTTCGTATTTTAGCGCTGCGGCTTTTGGGGTTAGCATCTGTTAGTATAGAGCCTGTATTTTTTCTACGTCATCCCACGATAGGGAATCTTTTTTTTTGAACATATGAGCTAGGTATCTAGCGAACATATCGGTCTCTACATTGACCTTGCGTCCGACTCTGTAATCTCCAAAGAGCGTGGTTTGAAGCGTGTGCGGTATGATGGTCAGGCGAAATCCGTCATCCATACATTCATTGATGGTTAGGCTAACACCATCAATAGTTACGGAGCCTTTTGGCGGAAGTAGTGGCAAAAACTTCTCTGGAACTTTGATGTAGTAATCGTATGATTTTGAGCTTCTATCTATTCTAGTTATCTCGCCAACACAGTCCACATGTCCTTGCACCACATGTCCCTCAAACCTATCACCCATCTGCATTGCCGGCTCCATGTGGACTTTGCCCCTCAGATTTTCGGTGGCTAGTATCTTTTGGCTCTCGTGCGACAACTCAACCGAAAAACCGCCCCAAGCCACCTCGGTAACGGTAAGGCACGCCCCATTTATGGCTATGCTGTCGCCTATTTTTGGTTTGTAATTTGATTTTAGCGTTAGCTTCTCGCCGCTAAAGCCTTTGACGTTTGCAAACTCTCTTATTAATCCCGTGAACATTTTTGCCTTATTTTTTGTTTTTATGATACCAAATCTACTCGTAATGCGTCCACATTCTAATTACCTTCACGGTTTTACTCTCTTCCAACACCTCGTACACTAGCCTATGTTGGATGTTGATTCGCCTAGAGTATGCCCCACTCAAGTCTCCCAGTAGTTTTTCATATGGCGGAGGGTTTTGGTATGGATTGTTTTCTATGATTGCGAGCAACTCTTTTGCTTTGCCTGCTAGATTTGATGCAGTTAGCTTTTTTGCATCTTTTTCGGCTTGTTTTGTGTAGACTAGGCGATATTTCACCATTCTATTTTATCGCTACACTCTTCAAGCGACGTATTTAGCCCGTCTACTATAGATGCCTTTAGGGCAGGATTTGAACTTAGATAGAAAGTCTCCTGAATAGCGTTGTAGTCGTCTTCGCTTATCATTACGACGTTATTTCTCTTGCCTGTGATTAGGATTGGTTGATGCGTAGCGGCGGTTTCATCAATAAGACTAAAAATATTCTCCCTAGCCTTTGAAGCGCTCATAACTTTTGTCATTTTATAGCTCCATTCTAAATATTTTGGATTGTACAAAAAAGCGTACGCTTTGTCAATGAACTCTACATGGGGCGAAAAAACTCGCTAGATTTAGTACTCTAGCACGGCAGCGATTTTGTAAATGTGTTCGAGGTTATTTGTCGGTATCAGTATTTGTTTTTATAGTTTTTATGATTTCAAAGATTTCTATCTTTTCTTTGAGGCTTAGCTCTTCGGTATTGCTTTTTGAGTAGAGTCTTAATAGGTATATTTTTGTCTCAAAACAAAAATAATAATAAACTCTATAGCCGCCGCTTTTGCCTTTGCCCAATCCAGCCATTCTTATTTTCTGGGCGCCGCTTGTGCCTGTGACCATATCGCCTTTCGTGTGCTCAAAAGAATTTATAAAATCGGCAAACTCATCGTCTAGCTTTTGATTTTTCTTTTTTGCCTCTTTGTAGTCTTTCTTGAATTTATCCAAAAAAGCAAATTCGTATTTAGTCATTCAGCGATTTTATTAAGCTATTTGTGTCACTGTGAAATCTTACGGCTTTGTTTTTTATGTCGGTTAGCGATTTTTGATGCAATTTGTCGGACTTTATATCGCTTAGTATAGACATCAAATCAAGGCTAACGGCATTTTCCAAAAAATCCCTGATGTTTTCTGATGTTTTGAAATACTGCTCAACTGGCTGGTCGTTTATTGCTAGCTGTATCATCAAACCCTCCGTTTGATTTTTTATTTATGATACCAAAATCGTAGTTATGTTGAAGTTGTTTACTGGATGGGGCGGAAAAACTCACAGATGTCGCACTCTAGTACGGCGGCGATTTTGTATAGGTGTTCGAGGTTGAAGTGTTTGTTGTTGTAATAGACTTCGGCGACTGAGATAGTGCCGACTCCGGTATGTCCTATGGCTAGACCTAGTTCTAGCTGGCTTACATTTTTTTCTTTGTGCAAGCGTTTGACATTTTGTCCGATAAGCCTATAAAACTCGGCTATTTGTTCACCGTCGAACTCTACTTCTTTTAATCCCAAAACTTACCATAGTCGTTATTTTATGATTAAGTTTAGTTTGTTAGAATATTTTTAACAACAGACTATGGTCTGTGTAGATATATTTTCTAGTGTAAAAGAAATCATGATAGCAAATAAACAGGAGGTACTGATATATGAAAAAATACTTATTTTTGGCTACTTTTGCAATTTTTATGTTTAGTGGATGTGCTGAAAAAGTACCACAGCTAAGCAGGGATGAGTGGATTAAAACTACGACTCGAATATACGATAAAACACCAGATGAAATACTAAATGCGTCTGAAAAACTATTTAAACTTGCAGATGGAGATGATTTTAAATTTCAGCACACAGAAACATCTCTTATGGCATCCAGAAGTTGGTCTATATATCTAGTTTTGGCAGCGAGTATGGGGACTGATAGCTGGCAAGTTCAAACTTCAAAGATGCCAGATGGGAAAACTAAAGTGTCTATTCAGGCGACAACGATAGCTGGAGCTATTTTGCCGATGGCAACCACAAATAGCCAAACATACTCTGTAGGTACTACTCCGACGCTCGGAGGAGAGCCAATACCAGGGACGGCACTGTATGACTTATTTTTTAGTAGACTTGAATATTTAATGGGGCTAAAAAAAGAGTGGATGACATGCGATATGGCAGATAAAAAGCTAGACGAGCATATTACCACTGGATATATAGCAAATCTGTGCAACGCTTTTAATGTTAAAGACGATTTGCCTGAAGAATTGCGTATGGTACAAAAATGAAAAAAGCGTTAATAAATAGATTAATCTGCGTTAGGCGTCAATATGAAAAAAACTTACTATTTAGCATTTTCTTGGTTTTTATGCTTGTAGGATGCGCTATACAGCCAACGCCAGAGGAGTTATATTCGTGCAGGAGTAAAATTGGGGATTATGTGGGGCATGACGAGGCTGAGTCAATAGTTAAAGATTGGTTTAGATATAGGCTCAAAGACCCATATAGTGCAGACTATAACATAGGGCAGCCCCAAGAAGGCTATATGAAGGATGCAATAATATTTGGAGGCAGATTGCATTGTGGATATGTAGTGGATGTGTCAGTAAATGCAAAAAATAGCTATGGTGGATATACAGGTTTTCAAAATTACAAATTCATAATCAGTCAAAAAAGAATTGAAGTGGTCTATAAACAAGACCTGCAATATGGTACTTTTCTACCAGTTTATTAGAAAGTATAGGATCTGTATAACTGTGCCACGATGAAGCAAATCGTAACAACTCCGAAATGAAGACGGACTAACATCTCCAAAAATTTCGGAGTTTACGATGTTTTCAAAAATACAAAAACTACTTTTAGTTCTTCTACTCTCCTCACTTCCACTATTTGCCGACCAATACTACATAGACAAAAACGCAGTAAATTTGATGGAGTTGCTTGCCCCGCCGCCAAAGTCCGGTTCTTTGGAGGATAAAGAGGATTTAAAAGGGGTGTTAAAAGCGCAAAGCAAAAGGACAAAAGCTCTCGGCGATAGAGCTTTGGCGGATGCCGAGCTAAGCGTATTTCGTTTTGCGGATGTGATGGGAGCTGATTTTACCCCCGATAAGCTTCCACTTACGGCGGCGCTTTTTGACAATCTAAAGCTTGACGGTGACGAGATAGTCCGAAATGTCAAAAATGCCTACAAACGTCCTAGGCCTTTTATGGCAAGTGGCGCTATCCATTCGTTAAAGCCAGAGACAAAAGGCGGCTCATATCCTAGTGGGCATACTACATTTGCCTACGAGTGCGCCGTAATACTTTCAAAGATGGTTCCTGAAAAAAAATACGAAATTTTTATGAGGGCCGAGGAGTATGGCTACAATAGAGTAGTGCTCGGCGTGCATTATCCGAGCGACATTATGGCGGGACGTATAGGCGGGACGCTATTGGCAAACGAGTTTTTGAAAAGCGAAAAATTTATGGTCGATTTTGAAGCGGCAAAGGCTGAGCTTAGAGGTGCTTTAAATATACAATAATTTCTGCCTGCAAGGCTAGCTTTAGTGCCATAGCGGCTGGCGTAGTCAAAATAAGGTTTGCAAGGCTTTTGGCTTGAAGCTCTCTCTGTGCACCTCGCTTAGTCCATGTATTCTTATCATCTCTATGTGTGTCGCAGTACCGTAGCCTTTATGGGAGGCAAAACCGTATTGCGGATATTGTTTGTCAAGTTCTAGCATCACCCTATCACGACTTACTTTAGCGATTATGCTCGCCGCCATGACCGCTGCCACTTGTGCATCTGCTTTTACCATTGTTTCCAATCCGTCAACCCCAAAGCGGCTATTGCCGTCAAACAAATATCTATCGGCGTTGATTTTGCTTTTTATTTCGATTAGCGAGCGCTTGATACACGACGATATGCCAAGTGTGTCAATATCCTTTGCCGAGTGCCATACTATATGATATATCGAGTTTGCCGTCACCTCATCAAACAGGCTCTCTCTTTTTTTCTCCGTTAGTTTTTTGGAGTCGTTAAGACCTTTTATTTCACCAGTTAATACACAGCCAGCAAAACAAAGCGGCCCAGCTAGCGGCCCTCTCCCTGCCTCGTCTATTCCACATAGTATCATCTTTATCCCCCCCCCCCTTAAAAGCTGAGCGCCCATTGCCAAAAAGGGAGGCTTTGTATCCTAACGCCATCCACTATTTGTTCATCTTCTTTGTTTACCGTTACTATCTCAACATCTCTAATACCAAGCTCCCAGGCCTTTTTTGATAGTTTTGCCAGTTTTTTTTCATCATCCGTTATCGCAAATGCTTTTGTCACTATCGCTTTTTCAAGCTCAGGGACAAAAAACCCAGCCTCGTCGGTATAGTACACCTCATAACCCCTGGCATTCAGCTCCAAAAAAACCATATTTTCAAAGACGGCCGGAAAATCTTTTTTGAAGTCTACTATTGTTTTTAGGGCAAAGTCGTATGAGTATATTTTTTTTGAACTATTTTTTTGGTGTAATTTTTCTACAAAAAATAGCACCCCCTCGTTTTGGAGCCTTGTCGTATATGAATAAAAAAAGTCTTTAGATATTTTTGTTTTTGATTTTACTAGAGAAAAAACTTGCAATAAAGAGAGTTTTGTAGCCGTTTTGCGCAAAAATTCGGCGATTATGCTCTCCTCGGTTGGCGTGGTTGCTATTTTTTTTACGGTGTCGTTTAGCCACCTTCTTTTTTCTAGTTCATTTGTCATGCCTAATCTAGGGCTTGAGCCGTCTTTTATAAATGAGGCAAATATATGCGGTATCCTATCCTCTTCAAATTCACTCTCTTTTTTGCCGTGGTATACCCTCTCATAAAAAGAGAGATATTCTTCAAAATCTAATCCTCCAAGGGCAATTTGCTCATAGCCATCCAGCTCAAGCGGTGTCTTCGAAATTAATATTATCTGCGTATTTGGTATGTCGTCGAATAGTTCATTGGTTACGTTGTCTATAACTAGCATGGAGAGCTTTTTTTGCAAAACAAAAGCACGAAGCATGTCGAAATTAATGTTATCCAATCTGAAGTCTTTTAAATCAAGATACAAAAAAGGCTCTCTTCTTTCAGTTGCGTGCAAAAGAGCTGTAGATGTTTTTCCACAGCAGGATACGCCATGCAGATTGATGTTTTTATTGTTTGGCAAAAAAACTTTTCTCTCAAAAAAAGATACTTTTTTTGGTGTTTCCAAAAGCAGTTGTTCAAAAATTTCCAAATTTTTTATACCTAATATTTTTCGGTTATCATAGCTTTTTTCCTTTTAAAAAGGATAAGTTTTTATGTAGAAATATGGAAGAAACCCGTTTTTACTTGACTCTTTGTACTAATTATAGTAAAATTGCGCTCTCAAAATTTAAGTTCACAAGACTTAAAAGTTCTTTATTAAGGTATACCGCAATGGAAAAATTGAGACTCAAGCTTAGAGCTTATGACAATAGAGTTCTTGACAAATCTGTATCGGCGATAATCGATGCAGTAAAAAGAACTGGTTCGGAACTAATCGGACCAATCCCGCTTCCAACAAAAATCAGAAAATATACTGTTCTTAGATCTCCGCACGTCAACAAAGACTCAAGAGAGCAATTCGAAATCAGAATTCATGCAAGACTTATAGACATTATAGCTGCTTCACCGGATACGGTTGATGCTCTTATGAAACTTGACCTTGCTCCTGAAGTGGATGTCGAAGTAAGATCAATGGCTAACTAAGGAAAAGTGAAGATGGAATTTTTGGTTGAAAAAATCGGCATGAGCAGAACGCTCGGCGAAGTATCGAACGCAGTAACTCTTCTAAAAGTGCTTCCTGCGAAAGTTGTAAAAGTTAACGCAGAAGGTAAATCTCTTGTTGCTTACTCAAGAGGCAAAGCAATGAACAAAGCAATAGAGGGTCAGCAAAAAGCTTATGATCTATCTAAAGAGTTCAACAAGTTTGCATCTCTAGTGGTAGACAACAAAGAGGTAGGAGAGCAAGAGACTGCATCTCTAGAGGCAGCCGTAGAGCTAAAAGCTACTTTTAGAACTAAAGGTAGAGGTTTTACAGGCGTAATGAAAAGATGGAATTTTGCTGGTGGCCCTGGTGCACACGGTTCAAGATTTCACAGAAGAGTTGGTTCTATCGGTAACAGAGAATGGCCGGGTAGAGTTCAAAGAGGCAAGAAAATGCCAGGACAATACGGAAACGAAACAGTTACCGTTAAATGCGAAGTTCTTAGCTTCGATAAAAATGCCGGAGTATTGGTAGTAAAAGGAAGTGTTCCTGGCGCTAACGGCGGATTCGGGAAAGTGAAGGTCGTAAAATGAGTTTTGCAATAACACTAGACAAAAATTGTAAAGAGAGCGGGAAACTACAACTTCCTGCAAGCTATGAAGGTATCAATCCGCATAACCTTTATTTGTATGTAAAAGCGTATCTTTCTAATCTTAGAACTGCAAACGCTCATACAAAAACAAGAAGCGGCGTATCTGGCGGTGGTAAAAAACCATGGAGCCAAAAGGGCGGCGGTAGAGCTAGAGCTGGTTCTATCACATCTCCTGTATTTGTTGGTGGTGGTGTTGCGTGGGGTCCAAAAAACTACACAAACTACTTCCAAAAAATTAACGTAAAACAAAAAAGACTTGCTCTTAAATGTGCGCTTGCGCAACAAGCTGAAGCAGGCAAACTTTTCGTTGTTGATAGCCTTGCTGTTGAGAGCGGAAAAACAAAAGAGGCTGCAAACTTTCTAAAAGCCCTAGGCCAAAGAGACGCACTTCTTATCGCAAACAATTTTGACGAAAAGTCATACCTAGCGTATAGAAATATCCAAAACTGCTACCTAATAGACTTTACGGAAGTAAACGCATATTTTGTAAGCACTTATAGATCGGTCGTAATCGAAAAAGACGCTTATGACAAAATCGTAAAAGAGGGCTAAGATGGCTGATATTACAGATATAAAAACAATACTTTACACAGAAAAATCACTTGGTCTTCAGGAAGCTGGCGTTATCGTTGTGCAGACTTCACCAAGAATGACTAAAAACGGCCTAAAAAAAGTTTTCCAAGAGTACTTCGGTCTAGTTCCTGAAAAAGTGAACTCACTAAGAATGGAAGGTAAAACAAAAAGATTTAGAGGCGTGATAGGTCAAAGAGACTCTTTCAAGAAGTTTTATGTGAAGCTTCCTGAGGGCGCTAGAATAGAAAGCTTAGCGGTATAAGGATAAGAAGATGGCAATAAAAACCTATAAACCATATACCCCTAGCCGAAGGACAATGTCAAACCTAGACAGCTCTGATATTACGGCAAAACCGAAAGTCAGAAGCCTTCTAGTTAAACTTCCGGCAAAAGCGGGTAGAAACAACCAAGGTAGAATCACTTCTAGACATAAAGAAGCTGGTGCTAAAAAACTATATAGAATTATAGATTTCAAAAGAAATAAATTTGATATTCAAGGTGTGGTAGCCGCAATCGAGTACGACCCGTACAGAAATTGTAGAATTGCACTTGTCAACTATGTAGACGGCGACAAAAGATACATCATTCAGCCAAGCGGAATGAAAGTAGGCGATAAAGTTATGGCGGCTGAAGGCGGTCTTGACATCGTAGCCGGAAACGCAATGAAATTAAAAAACATCCCTGTGGGTACAGTTATTCACTGCATCGAGCTAAAACCTGGCAAAGGTGCTCAAATGGCAAGATCAGCTGGTAACTATGCTCAGCTAATGGGTAGAGAAGATAAATACACTATTCTTAGACTTCCAAGTTCTGAGGTTAGATATGTGTTGTCTGAGTGTATAGCTACTATCGGTGCGGTTGGAAACGAAGATTTCTCTAACGTAACAATAGGTAAAGCTGGACGTGCAAGACATATGGGTATTAGACCACAAACAAGAGGTTCTGCGATGAACCCTATCGATCACCCGCATGGTGGTGGTGAAGGTAAATCAAACGGACACAGACATCCTGTGTCTCCGTGGGGTCAAAAATGTAAAGGTCTAAAAACTAGAAAACCTAACAAAAAATCAAACCAATACATTATCTCTAAAAGAAAAAAAGGTGTTAGATAATGGCTAGATCAATTAAAAAAGGTCCTTTCATAGACGGTCACCTTCAAAAGAAGGTAACGAAAGCAAAGGCCGAAAATTCAAATAAACCAATCAAAACTTGGTCAAGAAGAAGTATGGTATCTCCGGATATGATAGGTCTTACTTTCAACGTTCATAACGGTAGACAATTTGTACCTGTATATGTTACGGAAGCTCACGTAGGTTACAAACTAGGCGAATTCGCACCTACAAGAACTTTCAAGGGTCACAAAGGCTCTGTTCAAAAGAAAATAGGTAAGTAAGGAGGAATAGGATGAGTAAAACAGCACTTAAATTTATCAGACTTTCCCCTACGAAAGCTAGACTTATTGCAAGAGAAGTTCAGGGTATGAATGCGGAAGCTGCAATTGCGGCTCTTGACTTCATGTCAAACAAAGGCGCTACATTTATCTCTAAAGCTATCGCTACTGCAGTTGCAAACGGTGGTTTTGAGGCTGATGAAGTTATCGTATCTTCATGCAGAGTTGATGCCGGCCCGGTTCTAAAGAGATTTACTCCTAGAGCTAGAGGTAGAGCTACTCCTGTTAGAAAACCGACGTCTCATATATTCGTCGAAGTAACACAAGCGAAGGGTAAGTAATATGGGTCAAAAAGTAAATCCTATCGGGCTTAGACTTGGCATTAACACTGGTTGGAGATCAAGATGGTTTCCTTCTGTAAAAGAGATGCCTACTAACATTGCCGAAGACTATAAAATAAGAAAATATCTAAAACAAAAACTTTACTTCTCTGGCGTATCTGATATTATCATCGAAAGAACAGCTAAAAAAGTAAAAGTTACAGTTGTATCTGCAAGACCTGGTATCATCATCGGTAAAAAAGGTTCTGAGATTGAAAAACTAAAAGTTGACATCTCTAAGATGACAAACAAAGAGGTTCTTATCAACATAAAAGAAGAGAAAAAACCTCAAATATCTGCTGTACTTTGCGCTGAAAACGTAGCTACTCAACTTGAAAAAAGGGTTGCCTTCAGAAGAGCGATGAAAAAAGTTATGCAGGCGGCTCTCAAATCGGGTGCTAAGGGTATCAAAGTAATGGTAGCCGGAAGACTTGGCGGCGCTGAGATGGCTAGAACTGAGTGGTATCTTGAAGGAAGAGTTCCTCTTCATACTATTAGAGCGAACATCGATTACGGTACTGCGGAAGCACATACTACTTACGGCATCATCGGCGTAAAAGTATGGATATTCAAAGGTGAAGTTCTTTCAAAAGGTAGAGGTCAGGCGACAGAAGAGTCTACTGAGTCTGCGGAAGATACAAAACCTAGAAGAAGACCAGCAAGAAGAGGGCAATAATTATGTTGATGCCAAAAAGAACTAAATACAGAAAACAAATGAAAGGCAGAAACAGAGGTAAAACTTATGTTGGCTGCAACCTTTCATTCGGAACTATCGGTCTAAAAGCGGTAGAAGCCGGAAGAATCAACTCTAGACAAATAGAAGCCGGAAGGATTGCTATTACTAGAAACGTAAAAAGAACGGGTAAACTTTGGATAAGAGTATTCCCTGACAAACCTCTTACTGCAAAACCACTAGAAACTAGGATGGGTAAAGGTAAAGGTAGCGTGGAAGAGTGGGTTATGAATATCCAACCGGGAAGAATCATTTATGAGATGACCGGTGTTGAAGAGGGTCTTGCAAAAGAATCTCTAACAAGAGCTATGCACAAACTCCCTTTCAAGACGAAAATCGTGACAATAGAGAGTGAAAATGAAATATACTGATATAAGCTCAAAATCGCTTGAAGAGCTAAAAGCGCTTTTGAAAGAGAAAAAAGTTTATCTGTTTGAGCTCAAAATGAAACTAAAAACTATGCAACTAACTAATCCAAATGAGATTAGAGCGGCAAAAAAAGACATCGCTAAGATTCAGACTGCGATGAATGCGCAAGCTGCAGAGTAAGGAATAAGTTATGAACAGCCATAAAAGAGAAATTCAAGGTACGGTAGTTAAGCAGTCTGGGGATAAAACTTATTCTATTCTTGTTGAGAGAAGAATGATGCACCCTAGATACCACAAATTCGTGAAAAGACACAAAAAATATCTTATTCACGATGAAAACAATAGCCTAAAAGTAGGTGATTTTGTATCTGCTCTTGAGTGCAGACCGCTTTCTAAGACAAAATCATTCAGACTTAACGCAGTTCTAAAAGCAGGAGCTGAAATATGATCCAAAGTTTTACAAGAATGAATGTCGCTGATAACAGCGGCGCAAAAGAACTTATGTGTATCAAAGTTTTGGGCGGCTCAAAAAGAAGATATGCGACTGTCGGCGACGTCATCGTAGCTTCTGTTAAAAAAGCTATCCCTAACGGTAAAGTAAAAAAAGGTCAAGTTGTTAAATGTGTTGTTGTTAGAACTAAAAAGGAGCTTCAAAGAGAAAATGGAAGCCTTATTAGATTTGACGATAACGCAGCTGTTATTCTTGACAACAAAAGAGAGCCTGTAGGTACGAGGATTTTTGGACCGGTAGGCAGAGAAATCAGATATGCGAACTTTATGAAAATAGTTTCGCTTGCGCCGGAGGTTCTATAATGACTAAGCTAAAAATCAAAAAAGGCGACTTGGTAGAAATCATCGCCGGTGATGACAAAGGCAAAAAAGCTAAAGTTCTAGCGGTATATCCAAAAACTTCACAAGTTGTTGTAGAGGGTTGCAAACTAGCTAAAAAAGCTGTTAAGCCAAGCGAACAAAATCAAAGCGGCGGTTTTCAAAACGTTGAAATGCCGATTCACGTATCTAACGTTCGTATAGCAGAAGGAGCGTAATAGATGGCAACACTAAAAGATTATTATCTAAAAAACGTAAAAGAAAAGCTTGTTAGCGAATTTGAAATAAGCAATGCGATGCTTACCCCAAAACTTCAGAAGATTACTATATCTGTAGGTTGTGGTGAAGGCTCAAAAGACGCTAAGCTTCTTCAAAATATAGCTGATACTGTTTCTGCTATATCTGGACAAAAAGCGGTTATTACCGTTGCTAAAAAATCTGTCTCTGGTTTCAAACTTAGAGAGGGTATGAACGTAGGTGTTAAGGTAACTCTTAGAGGGGCAAATATGTATGACTTCCTTGAGAAGCTTATATCTCTTTCGCTTCCTAAAGTTAAAGACTTCAAAGGTCTTTCAAGAACTGGTTTTGACGGTAGAGGAAACTACAGCTTCGGTCTTTCCGAGCAGCTTATATTCCCTGAAGTCAAATACGACAATATCGTAAAAATTCACGGAATGAACATTAGCATCTCTACAAGCACGGATAGCGATAAAATGGCTTTCAGACTTCTAGAGCTTATGGGAATTCCATTCGCAAAAGGAAGAGCAAATGGCTAAGAAGTCAATGATTGCAAAATGCGCTAGAGAGCCTAAATACAAAGTTAGAGCATACACAAGATGTTCTATTTGCGGCAGACCACACTCGGTTTACAGAGACTTCGGTATCTGCAGAGTATGTCTAAGAAAAATGGGTAACGAGGGTCTAATCCCTGGCCTTAAAAAATCAAGCTGGTAGGAGGTAAAACATGAATGACGTTATAGCTGACACGCTGACAAGAATCAGAAATGCCTCTATGAGAAGAATAGAAGTAACGCACGTAATGTACTCTAAAATCGTAGAGTCAGTTCTAAAAATTTTCCAAGAAAAAGGTTACATCGAAAGCTACAAAGTAGTTGAAGAGGGAACTAAGAAAAAAATCAATGTCGTCCTAAAATATAACCAAGGCGGCAAACCGGTAATCAATGAAGTTAAAAGAATTTCTAAACCGGGAAGAAGGATCTATAAGCCTTGCGCTGAGATCAAAAAATTCAAAAATGGCTACGGAACAATCGTCGTATCTACGTCAAAAGGCGTTTTGGATAACGACAGCGCTCACAAAATGGGTGTTGGCGGCGAAGTTCTTTGCAGCATTTGGTGAGGTGATATATGTCAAGAGTTGGTAAAGAACCTATCGTACTTCCTAAGGGTATCGAAGCTAGCGTGTCAAACGGTGTAATTACCGTAAAAAGCGCTAAAGATACAAAAACGCTAGACACTATGGATAGAGTAAACATAGAAGTAGTAGACGGCAAAATAGTATTCACGCTAAAAGGTGAAACAAAACAAGATAGAGCGTTTTGGGGAACATACAGAGCGCTTACAAACAATATCGTTGTAGGCCTTGATAAAGGTTTTGAGAAGAAACTTGAAATCAATGGTGTTGGTTATAGAGCTGCCGTTAACGGCACTAAACTTGAGATGGCTCTTGGTTACTCTCATCCTGTAATATTCGATATTCCAAAAGGGATAGAGATGGCTGTTGATAAAAACGTTATCAGCATCAAGGGTGCGGATAGACAACAAGTAGGTCAAGTTGCAGCAGTTATCAGAGAGTTTAGACCACCAGAGCCTTACAAAGGTAAGGGTGTTAAATACGTAGATGAAACGATCCGCAGAAAAGCGGGCAAGACATCTAAGAAATAAGGGTTGTCTATGAGCAAAGCATTAAAACTCAAAACAAGAAGAAGAGAGAAGGCGAAACTAAGAATTAGAGCTACGCTTTCTGGTACGGAGCTTAGACCAAGAGTAACCGTATTTAAATCTAACAAATATTTTTACGCACAAGCTATTGACGATGTAAAAGGCGTTACACTAGCTTATGCTGACGGTTCAAAACTTGGCGTTAAGCCAAATAGAGAAGGCGTTAAAGTTGTTGCTAAAACACTTGCAGACGCTTTAAAGGCCGCTAAAAAAGATAATATAGTATTTGATAGAAACGGCTACCTTTACCATGGCGTTATAGCGGCTTTCGCTGATGCGCTAAGAGAAAACGGAATTAGTTTTTAAGGGTTTATGATGGAAATTAATAGAGAAGAATTTGAAGAAGTCGTCGTAAACATCGGCAGGGTAACAAAAGTTGTAAAGGGCGGTAGAAGATTTAGATTTAACGCCCTAATGGTAGTGGGTAACAAACAAGGGACTGTTGGATACGGATTCGGTAAAGCTAAAGAGGTGCCGGATGCTATTAAAAAAGCTGTTGAAGATGCGTTTAAAAACCTTGTAACTATCGACCTAAAAGGTACTACGATAGCTCACGACATCGAAGTAAAATACAATGCAAGTAAGATTATCCTAAAGCCTGCAAAAGAAGGTACTGGTGTTAAAGCCGGTGGTGCAGCTAGACCTGTTCTAGAGCTTGCAGGAATTAGAGATATTCTATCTAAGCAACTTGGTTCTACTAATCCGTCAAACGTGGTTAGAGCTACTATCAAGGCGCTTACTGCTGTAAAGGAATAAAAAATGGCACTTGAAAATTTAACCCCTGCGGTTGGCAGTACTCATAGAACAAAGAGAGTAGGTCGTGGTCAAGGTAGCGGTATGGGCAAGACTGCCACAAGAGGTGGCAAAGGTCAAACTGCGAGAAGTGGCTATACTGCAAAAAGAGGTTTTGAGGGTGGTCAGCAACCACTTCAAAGAAGACTTCCTAAAATAGGCTTTAACAGCAAAGTTGTTAAGCCATATATAATTAACGTAGATAGAGTAGAAGCTGTAGCGGCTCTTGCTGAAATCACAATGGATAGCATCAAAGGCGTTATGAGACTGCCTAACTACGTAGTAAAAGTTAAGCTGATTGGCACAAAAGCCAAAGAACTTGCTTCAAAAATAAAAGATGAGGCAGTACTAAGCAGCGGCAAAGTCAATGGATAAAAGTTTAGTAAATAAAATTTTTATTACGCTTGGTTTTTTGCTGGCATATAGGATTTTAGCCTATGTGCCCGTGCCAGGTGTTAATATAGATGTCGTCAAAGAATTTTTTGATGCAAACTCGGCGAATGCCCTTGGTCTTTTCAATATGTTTAGCGGTAACGCACTTGAAAGACTAAGCATTATCTCTCTCGGTATTATGCCTTACATCACCGCTTCAATTATCATGGAACTTCTTGCGGCAACCTTTCCAGAGCTCGGTAAAATGAAAAAAGAGCGCGATGGAATGGTTAAGTATATGCAGATAATCAGATATGCAACCATAGCTATCACACTTGTGCAAGCAGTTGGTGTATCTTTTGGCCTTCAAAGTCTAACAGGCAGGGCCGGCGAAAGTGCTATATCGATTGACCACTCTTTGTTTGTGGCTATCTCTGCTATATCAATGCTTGCCGGAACCATGATGCTTATGTGGATAGGTGAGCAGATAACCCAAAGAGGTATCGGCAACGGCATAAGTCTAATAATCTTTGCAGGTATAGTTTCTGCAATACCTAAGGCTATTGGGCACACAGTATCGCTTGTAAATACAGGCGAAATGCACTTTTTGACTTTGGTTGCGATAGTAGTTCTTATTGTGGCTACTGTTGGCGCCGTCATTTATGTGGAGCTTGCAGAGAGAAGAATCCCGGTTTCTTATCAAAGAAAAACTCTTATGGCAAACCAACACAAGAGGATAATGAACTACATCCCTATCAAGCTTAACCTAAGCGGTGTTATCCCCCCGATATTTGCATCCGCTATTTTGATGTTTCCGTCTACTGTTATGCAGGCGAGCTCAAATCCATGGGTTATAGCTGTAAGAGATTTCATACATCCTCAAGGCTATGCGTTTAATGCTCTTACGTTCTTGTTTGTTGTATTTTTCGCCTATTTTTATGCGTCAATCGCATTTAATTCAAAAGATATTTCTGAAAATCTAAAGAGACAAGGTGGCTTTATCCCCGGCGTAAGACCCGGTGAGCATTCCGCTGAGTTTCTAAATGAGATAGCAAGTAGGCTTACTTTGTTTGGTGCGCTATACCTTGGCGTTATTACTACGCTACCGTTTTTACTTGTCAAGATGATGGGTGTGCCATTTTATTTCGGCGGAACGGCTGTTTTGATTGTTGTTCAAGTTGCCCTTGATACGATGAGAAAAATAGAGGCACAGGTTTATACCGGAAAATATCAAACTCTAAGCGCCGTCGGACTCTAATTTTTATGGCAATTCATATAAGAAGCAAGAGCGAGATTGATGCTTTGAGAAAAGCAGGGAAGGTGGCCGCAGAGGCCATCGAACTTGCAAAGTCTCTCATAAAGCCAGGCGTATCTACAAAGTTTATTTCCGAAGAGACCGAGAAGTTTATAGTCTCAAAAGGTGCTAGAGCGTCATTTAAGGGATTGTACAACTTTCCAGAGGCTATATGCATCTCGGTCAACGAGGTGATAATACATGGAATTCCAAATAACACTGTTTTAAAAGATGGTGATATAGTTGGGCTTGACATAGGGACAGAAATTGATGGTTGGTACGGCGATACCGCCGTTACTGTTCCGGTGTCAAAAATTTCAGAAGATGACACGAGGCTTTTAGCTTGCGCCGAGGAATCTCTTGAGTTTGCTATATCCTCTGTCAAAGAGGGTATGAGGTTTAAAGAACTAAGCAAGCTCATCGAAGATTTTATAGAGGCAAAAGGCTATAAACCTCTTAGGAATTTTTGCGGACACGGTATAGGAAGGAGCCCCCACGAAGAGCCATCCATCCTAAACTACGTAGAGGGTAACTCTTCTCAAGGTCCAAAAATAAAAAATGGAATGGTTTTCTGCATAGAGCCGATGATTTGCCAGAAAAGTGGTAACTCAAAGGTACTTGAGGACAAGTGGAGCGTTGTATCGGTGGACGGACTTCGGGGTAGCCATTTTGAGCATACCGTTGCTGTCATTAACGGCAGAGCCGAAGTTCTGTCAAAGATTTAGGGAGGAAAAATGGCAAAAGACGATGTCATTGAGATTGACGGTGTAGTCGTAGAGGCATTGCCTAATGCGACTTTTAGGGTGGAACTTGAGAATGGCCATATAATTCTTGGTCATATTGCCGGGAAAATGAGGATGCACTACATCAAAATTTTGCCAGGCGATAAAGTGAAAGTCGAGCTCACGCCTTATAGTCTCGACAAAGGCAGAATCACTTTCAGGTATAAGTAAGTTTTTACGTTAAACCTGCTAGAATTCGGTTCTTTTTTCCGTTTATAAGCTTTGAGAAGCCGATAACGTATAGGTTTTATTATATTAAGGAGCGTTTTTATGAAAGTAGCACCGTCGGTTAAGAAGATGTGCGATAAATGTAAAGTCATTAAAAGAAAAAGCATTGTTCGCGTAATTTGCGAAAACCCAAAACACAAACAAAGACAAGGATAATTATATGGCAAGGATAGCGGGCGTTGACCTTCCTAAGAAAAAAAGACTTGAGTTTGCTCTAACTTATATCTATGGGATTGGACATGCAAAATCCCTTGAGATACTAGCAGCTACGGGCATCTCAATAGACAAAAGAGTTCACGAGCTTACAGAAGATGAAGCTGCGGCTCTTAGAAAAGAGATTCAAGAAAACTATATGGTTGAGGGTGACCTTAGAAAGAAAGTTTCTATGGACATTAAAGCTCTTATGGATCTTGGTAGCTTCAGAGGTCTAAGACATAGAAAAGGACTTCCAGTAAGAGGCCAAAGAACAAAAACTAATGCTAGAACTAGAAAAGGTAAGAGAAAAACCGTAGGTTCTAAGTCTAAGTAAGGCGTAATTTAAAGGAAAGCAAAAATGGCAGCAAAAAGAAAAGTAAAGAAAAAAGTAGTAAAGAAAAATATTGCTAGAGGCATCATACATATAGTAGCCTCTTTCAACAACACGCTTGTAACTGTAACAGACGAAATGGGTAATGCCATCTGTTGGTCAAGCGCGGGAAGCCTGGGCTTTAAAGGTAGCAAAAAAGCTACCCCTTTCGCCGCTCAACAAGCCGTAGAAGACGCTATAACTAAAGCCAAAGAACACGGTCTTAAAGAGCTCGGCATAAAAATCCAAGGGCCGGGTAACGGTAGAGAGATGGCTGTTAAAGCCGTAGGTGGTAGAAGTGATATTAGAGTAGTTTATCTAAAAGATGTTACTCCGCTTCCGCATAACGGATGCCGACCTCCAAAAAGAAGAAGAGTGTAAGGAATAGATTATGGCAAGATATACAGGACCAGTTGAGAAACTAGAAAGAAGACTAGGCGTTAGCCTTGATATGAAAGGCGAGAGAAGACTTGCAGGCAAATCTGCGCTTGATAAGAGACCTTACGCTCCGGGTCAACACGGGCAAAGAAAAGCAAAAGTAAGCGAGTTTGGAACTCAGCTAAGAGAAAAACAAAAAATAAAATTTATGTACGGTTTGTCTGAAAAGCAAACAAGAAGAATATACGACGAAGCTTCAAGAGCTAGCGGTAATGCTGGTGAAAACTTCGTGAAACTTCTTGAGAGAAGACTTGATAACGTAGTTTATAGAATGGGTATGGCTACTACTAGAAGATTTGCAAGACAACTTGTAAATCACGGTCATATACTAGTGGACGGTAAAAAAGTAGGAATTCCTTCTTATAGAGTAAAACCGGGTCAAAAAATTGAAGTTTGCGAAAAATCAAGAAACAACCCACAAATCATAAGAGCTATGGAGCTAACTAACCAAACAGGTATGTCTGCGTGGGTAGACGTAGATAAAGAGAAGCTATTTGGTATATTTACTAGAATTCCGGAAAGAAGTGAAGTTACTATTCCGGTTGACGAGAGACTTATCATCGAATTCTACTCAAAATAATAGGGTGGCTTAAAGCATGAAAAAAATAAAAGTATCACCTCTAATTCCAACTAACATTGAGGTTGAAAGCGAGAATAAAAACTCGGCTAAAATCTCTATTTTCCCATTTGAGACTGGGTACGCTATTACGATAGCGCACCCGCTCAAAAGACTTCTTCTAAGCTCGAGCGTCGGTTCGGCTCCTACAGCTGTCAAA
The DNA here is from genome assembly GCA_041915365.1 of Campylobacterales bacterium. Taxonomy (GTDB): domain Bacteria; phylum Campylobacterota; class Campylobacteria; order Campylobacterales; family UBA6016; genus UBA6016. The sequence goes on from JAYSBP010000009.1 coordinate 36,881, forward strand.
ATCGAGGGTGTTACTCACGAGTTTGACTATGTAAGAGGTATGCTAGAGGATGTGACAGAGTTTATTTTGAATCTGAAAAACATTAGATTTAGCATCAAGGGCGATGCAAAAAGAGTTGTAGTTAATTACTCTTTTGCTGGGCACAGAGAGATTAAAGGCTCTGACCTTGAAAATGATGAAGTTGAAGTCGTCAGCAAAGATTTGCACCTTGCGACTATCAACGATGACGCTACGCTAAACTTTAGTGTTGTTATCGAAAAAGGTATGGGTTATGTGCCTAGCGAAGAGATTAGGGATTTGGTCGAGCCAAACTTTATACCTCTTGACGCATATTTTATGCCTGTAACCAAAGCTATTTACGATATTGAAAATATGCTAGTTGAGGATAACCCTAACTATGAAAAACTTATTTTCACTATTTGTACAGATGGTCAGAGTGAAGCAGAAGCTGTATTTAGAGAAGCTGTAAAAACTCTATATGAGCAACTAAGCATATTCAACAAAGAGCTTGCAATAGGCGGCGGAGTAGCTGTTAGTGGAGTATCTGCTAAAAGTGAAAACGATGGAGAGCTTAAAAAGCTACTTATCAGCGTAGATGACCTAAACCTATCGGCTAGAAGCCATAACTGCCTTACAAGAGCCTCAGTAAAATACCTAGGCGACTTGGTACTTATGAATGAAAAAGAGCTTGCCGAGGTTAGAAATCTAGGTAAAAAATCTCTTGATGAGATAAAAGATAAAATGGAAGAGATGGGTTATCCTGTCGGAACAGAACTTCCAGAAGAGCTTTTGGCTTCACTAAAAACGAAGCTAGCACAACTAAAGGATAGATAATGAGACATAGAGTAGCACATAGAAAACTCGGTAGAACAACGTCTCACAGACTTGCTCTACTAAAAAACCTTGCAATATCACTTATACAATATGAAAAAATAGAGACGACTCTACCTAAAGCAAAAGAGTTGAAACCTTATTTCGACAAACTTGTAACAAAAGCAAAAAAAGGTGACCTAAACGCTCATAGAGCTGTTTTTGCCCTATTGCAAGACAAAGAATCAACAAAAAAACTAATGAACGAGCTTGTTCCTGCTCTAAGCGGTAGAACTAGCGGTTACACTAGTATAATCAAAATAGGCCAAAGAAAAGGTGACGCTGCTGAGATGGCGACACTTGAAATAATCAAAGGCTAATCTTTCAAAAATTGGCTTGTCCCTTGCGGACAAGCCCTTCTACTTCGTTAAACGACTTTTAAGCGCTAAACCAATACATTACACCAAAAACTTAAGCAAGGTTGTCAGATGGCTATCCCTTTTACAGATGAAGAATTATTACCCGCAGTCAGCAGATGTATATCAAAAATAGAGCCGATGCTCGCTCTTGATGGCGGAAGTATTAAACTTGTCGGGATTAAAGACCACGTTGTTTATGTTCAGTTGCAAGGTGCCTGCATAGGGTGTCCTAGTAGCGGTAACACATTAAAATACGGCGTTGAGAAAAAAATAAAAGAGGACATTCATCAAGAACTCGCTGTTGTTAATGTGCCGATTGGGGCTGAGGTTAATTTGGAAGAATTTATACAAGGTTTGCGAGGCTAATGAAAAAAAAAGTTTTTAAAACCCATTTGGAGAGTGCCGAGAAACATTTTGCGGCAAAAAACTACGAGAAGGCTCTTTTTGAATACTCTTTGGCGAGAGCAGAAGACCCGACAAGCCAAGATGTTAGAGTTGGTATACTGCTTTGCGATTTAGCATACGAGATGGAGATTGAAGCTCATTCATTATTTGATTATTATATGATTGCAAAAAAAGAGAATGCGGAAAATGCTGCCGAACTTCTAGAGAAAATTATACTATCTATAGATGGTGCTTTGAGCGCAACTGCTGAGATTTTAATGCCGTCAATCAAAAATAGAATTGACTATGAAAATGCGATTTCGTATGAAGATTTCCAAGAGATAGTCAAAAAAAGAGGGGATTTTAAAAGAGCTTTTGAGGACATAATGTTTTCAACGAGAGTGGTTATATCCGAGAAAAAAGATTTTATTAACTTTTTGGATGCCCTTGTGATGAGCGGTTTTAACGACATGGCCCTAAACTATCTTGAGAGTGCAAGTGCGATATTTCCTTCTAGCAAAAAAATTAGAGAGCTTTTTGACAAGCTAAGCCAACAAAGAGAACCTAGTGAAACTAAAACTCCCAAAAAACTCTGATCTTCAAGCCTCATGCATAAGCGATAATTCCGCGGAGTGCGACGAAGAAACCGCCTTTTTGATTACCCCGCTTTCTGTCAAGTATATTGACGATGCAAAATCAAAGGGCGTATCTGTATTTGTGAGCGCAAATGAGCTAAAAGATATTTTTGATTTATCTTCCATAAAAATAATAGGTATTACCGGAACCAATGGCAAGACTACAACCGCCGCCGCAATATATTCATTGTTGCTTGATAGTGGGAAAAAAGTTGCGCTTCAAGGAACAAGGGGTTTTTTTGCTAATGAAGAGAGATTGGAGGAGAAATCACTTACAACCCCCATGCAACTGAATATTTTTGCGAATATTTTGGATGCGATAGACAGAGGGTGTGAATACTTCGTAATGGAGGTAAGCTCTCATGCCATAGCTCAAAAGCGGATTGAGGGGCTTAGTTTTGCGCTTAAGATAATTACGAATATCACTCAAGACCATTTAGATTTTCATAAAACTTTTGAAAACTATCGTGATACTAAAAATGAATTTGTGTGCGATGACTCATTGAAGCTTATCAATATTGACGATGAAAATATAGCCTACAACCAAAAGAATGCCAAGACATATGGACTTGAAAAGCATGCTGACTATAAGATTGGCGCATATTCATTGAATGAGGGCATTTTCGCTGTTTTGGAAAACGACAACAAACCATTTTCTTTTCACGCTTCAATGGCCGGTGTGTTCAATATTTATAACCTAACGGCTGCGATTGCGGCGGTGCATTTACTTACCAACGACGATTTGGAAGTCATAACGGAGAATATAGAGAATTTTGGCGGTGTCGGTGGCAGAATGGAGATGGTTAGTACAAATCCGTTTATCGTAGTTGATTTTGCACACACCCCTGACGGTATAGCAAAAGTCCTTGAGGCACTCGGCGGCTCAAAGATAACGGTTGTATTCGGTGCCGGCGGCGATAGAGATGCAAGTAAAAGACCTTTGATGGGCAAAGAAGCAGCTCTTAGGGCGGCAAAGCTCGTAGTAACAAGCGATAATCCTAGAAGTGAAAATCCAAGCGATATTATCGGTGATATTTTGGGTGGTATTGACGACAAATCGAAAGTATATGTAGTGGAAGATAGATATGAGGCTATCAAAAAAGCAATAATGGAACAACAAGAGGGCGAGATTGTGGCGATACTGGGCAAGGGTGACGAGACAAGCCAGATTTTTGCAGATAAGACAATTCATTTTGACGATAGAGAAGTTGCCAAAGAGATTCTTGCAAATAAAAATAGCTCCAAAAATATTTAAGACTTAATTTATCCCATTTAAAAACTTTCTTTAGTAAAATAACGAAAAATATAATCAAGGAGTCAGAAATGGCAGGCATTCCACAACCAGCTTTTTATCTATTTATGTGTCAAGTTGAAAGACCGGAAGGTTTCCCAAAAGGCTCATGTATCAAGCCTCACAACAGAGATATTTTCGGCTATCTAAGCGAAGCTCTTATGAGAAGCGGCGTAATAGGCACAGTAGTGCCGGTACAGAGCGGTTGTCAAAATAGATGTAACCTCGGTCCAGTAATGATGGTAGAGCCTGGACACACTATGTATGTCGGTCTGACTAAAGAAAAAATTGATAAAATTATAAAAGAACATATCATAGGCGGAAGCGTTGTTGAAGAGTATGTAATCCCGAAAGAGATGTGGGCGGACGCTATTAGTCCTGAACAAATGAGAAAAATGGCTGGAGTCAGTTAAAAATTATGCGAATCGATATGCTTTACTCAAAAATCCATAGGGCGACGGTAACAGATGCAAACCTTAATTACGTCGGCTCTATCACAATAGATAGGGAGCTAATGGACGCCGCCAAAATGAGAGTGGGGCAAAAAGTAGAGATACTAAACATCAATAACGGTGAGAGATTTTCTACTTATGTTATTGAAGGCGAAAGAGGCAAGCGTGATATGTGCTTAAACGGTGCCGCAGCTAGAAAAGTGCATGTAGGCGACAAAATTATAGTAGTCGCTTACGCCTCTTTTGAGGAAGAAGAGCTAAAAAATTATGCCCCAGCGATAGTTATAGTAGACGATAAAAATGACATCGTAGAGATAGGGAGTGGGCTTTAATGTTTGAAGGTTTTGATATGTCAAAACTGGGTGGCATGATAGAAGAGGCTCAAAAAAAAGCAAAAGAGTTGGAGGAAAAAAGTTCTTCCCTTAGTTTCACGGCAAAAAGCGGCGGTGGAATGGTATCCGCAACCGTTAATGGCAAGTTTGAAGTCCTTGATATTACGATTGACGATTCTTTGTTGGAAGACAAAGAGTCGCTCCAAATACTTTTGATGAGCGCAATCAACGACGCCATCAAATCAGCCATAGAAAACCAAAAAAATGATGCAATGTCAATGCTTGGCGGCTTTAATCCATTTGCAAAAAACGGTTAATAGCCGTTATGTTAGCAGAGTTTGAAGACTATCTAAAAAATAATCCAATAAAAGTTGACTCCTTCCACCCCTCTTTTGAAGATACCATAAATAAAATGCTAAACGTTGGCGGCAAGAGATTTCGTCCGCTTTTGATGCTCTCTGTCGTTGATGCGCTTGATGATAGAATGCTAAAAAATACCTATGAGCCGGCCTTGGCCGTAGAGTGCCTTCACACATACTCTCTTATTCATGATGATTTACCGTGCATGGATGACTCGCCGCTTAGACGTGGGCATCCGACTTTGCATACTATTTATGGTGATGCGGCCGCCGTTCTTGCCGGAGACGCTCTGAATACGCATGCCTTTTATCTAATTTCAAACTCAAAGCTAAGTAGTGATGTTAAGGTAGAGCTCATTAGGCTTTTGAGTCGTGACGGCGGGACTTACGGAATGGTGCTTGGTCAAGCTATTGATTTGTTTTTTGAGAAAAAGAGACTCTCGCTTGATGAGCTAAGGTTTTTGCATGTTCATAAAACGGCGAAACTTATCGCGGCTTCGCTTGCTATGGGTGCAGTAATAGGTGGGGCAAATGTCGGGCTTATCGGTAAGCTGTATGGTTTTGGAATCAAGCTAGGGCTTTTTTTTCAAGTGCGAGATGATCTTTTGGATGCACTCTCTAGCGAAGAAAAAGAGGGCAAGAAAGTACAAAACGACGGCTTCAAAAATAGTTTTGTCAATCTGCTTGGTATAGATGGGGCTAAGAGTGAATTTGAGAGTTTAAAAAACGAGCTTACGTCTGAGATAAAGACATTTGAGTCGAAACTTTCAACTGCACTTTTTGCTGTATGCGATAGATATTTTAAAGAAGATTTTGGAGGATAATAAATTATGCCAGGTACTACGATGCTAAAAAAAATGTCTGATACTATAAAGTTTTTGGCTTGCGATATGGTTCAAGCCGCTAATTCGGGACACCCTGGGATGCCGATGGGTTTATCTGATATTATGAGTGTTTTCAACTCGTTTTACAAGCATAATCCGGCTAATCCGAAATGGCTCAACAGGGATAGAGTGGTTTTCTCGGGCGGGCATGGTAGCTCACTAATTTATTCTTTGCTTCATCTTTGGGGATATGATGTCTCTTTGGATGACCTTAAGAACTTTAGACAGCTCCATTCAAAGACTCCAGGGCATCCGGAATACGGTCACACTTCCGGTGTTGAGGTAACCACTGGGCCTCTTGGTCAGGGATTTGCCAATGCCGTCGGTTTTGCCTTTGCTTCCGCATACGCCGCACATCTACTCAATACCCCAACGGCAAAAGTGATAGATCATAAAGTCTATTGTTTTTGCGGTGATGGCGACCTAGAGGAGGGCATCAGCTATGAGGCGGCAAGCCTTGCTGGGCATCACGCTCTTTCAAATCTAGTTGTCGTATATGATAGTAACAATATCACTATCGAAGGCGAAGCGACGATTGCTCTATCTGAAAATATCAGAGGCAGATTTGAGTCTCAGGGGTGGACCGTGCTTGAGATAAATGGGCATGATTATACCGAGATTGAAAATGCGTTTAGCGAAGCTGTAAGCGGCAAATCGGGCAAGCCTACTCTTATAATAGCAAAAACAAAAATTGCAAAAGGGGCTGCGACGCTGGAGGGCTCACACCATACACACGGAGCACCTCTAGGCGAAGAAGAGATAAAAGCATCAAAAAGCGCAGCAGGATTTGACGCTGAGGCAAAATTTAATATCCCAGAAGATGTGTTGCTTAGATTTAGATGCGCAAAAGAGAAGGGTGAGTTAGAAGAGAAGCTATGGAATAAAATGCTTCTTGAGCTTCCGGAGAGAGAAAAAAATGATTATCTTGAGGCACTGCTAAATCCTGACTTTAGAGAAGTTGTATATCCTGAGTTTGAGATAGGCTCAAAAGTAGCCACAAGGGATTCAAACGGCAAAATACTAAATGCGATAGCAAAAGCATACCCTGGTTTTATTGGTGGAAGTGCAGACTTATCTCCATCGAACAAAACGGAGCTAAATGGGCTAGGGGACTTCCCAAGAGGTAGAAATATCAGATTCGGTATCCGTGAGCACGCTATGGGTGCGATTACAAATGCTATCTCGTTGTACGGGTTATTTAGACCATTTTGTGCGACATTTTTTGTATTCTCTGACTATCTTAAGCCGTCAGTTAGGGTTGCGGCTCTAATGGGAGCAAGAGAGCATTTCGTATTTACGCACGATAGTATCGGCGTGGGTGAAGACGGCCCTACACATCAACCGATAGAACACCTAAGCTCGCTAAGAGCACTTCCAAATCTCTATGTATTTAGACCGTGTGACGCAAACGAGAATATATCATCTTGGAAGACAGCTCTAAATCTAAATGCCCCTAGTGCTTTCGTATGTTCAAGACAGGGGCTTGAAACACTTGAAATCAGTAAAAACGTAGACATTTCAAAAGGTGCTTACAAGGTTGTTGAAAAAGCCGGCTCAAAAGTCACTCTAATGGCTAGCGGAAGCGAAGTTCATACGGCGATTGCAGCGGCAAAATTGCTAGAGGGAGAAGGTATAGCGACAAGCGTTGTGAGCGTACCTTGTTTTGATTTGCTTGTAGAAGCCGGCAAAGAGTATCAAAAAGCTTTGCTTGGCGATACGAAAGTCGTAGCCGTTGAGGCGGCTAGTGGGCAAGAGTGGTACAGATTTGCCGACGATGTGGTGTGTATGGAGAGCTTCGGTGCAAGCGGCAAAGACTCTTTGCTATTTAAAGAGTTTGGTTTTACGGCTGAAAACGTCGCATCTCGTGCAAAAAGTTTGTTGTCGTAACGCTTTGGCAAACAAAGTTTTGTTACAATCAAGTAAATTACCGATAAGGGGATAATATGGCTTTGAAAGTTGCTATTAACGGTTTTGGAAGAATAGGCAGATGCGTGGCTAGAGTAATAGCCAATAGGAGTGATATAGAGCTTGTAGCGATAAACGACCTAGCGGACATCGAAGAGCTAGCGTATTTGATGAGATATGACACAATTCACGGTAAGTTTAATCAGGACGTTGTTGTGGATAACGGCAATCTAATCATCGGCGGTAAAACTGTAAAAGTATTTAGCGAAAAAGACCCTGCAGCTCTTAGGTTTGCAGATGTTGGCGCCGAGATAATGCTTGAGTGTACTGGGTTATTTTTGGAGCAAGCAAAAGTACAATCGCACCTAGATAACGGAATCAAAAAAGTTATATTTTCTGCTCCCGCAAAAGACGATACACCTACGTTTGTTTTGGGCGTAAATGACAGTGCATACAACGGCGAGAAGATTATCTCAAATGCGTCTTGTACGACAAACTGCCTTGCACCAATGGTAAAAGTCCTTGATGATGCGTTTGGTATCGAAAACGGTCTTATGACGACTATCCACTCATATACAAATGACCAAGCGATTCTTGACATTATCCACAAAAAAGAGAGAAGAAGAGGTAGGGCTGGTGCGGCAAATATCATCCCTACGACTACGGGTGCGGCAAAAGCTATCGGCCTAGTGCTTCCACACCTAAAAGGCAAGCTAGACGGTCTATCTGTCAGGGTTCCAACTCCTGACGTATCTATGACGGATCTATCTGCAACGCTTAAAAAACCTGCGACGGCAGCAGAGATAAACGAACTTTTCAGAGAAGCCGCAAAAGGCGCATTCAAAAATATCATAACCGTGGACGATGAGAAGAGAGTTTCTATGGACTTTAGAACGGATCCATCAAGCTGTATATTCGTAACAGACACGACAAAAGTTATCGGCAATACGATAAAAGTAATGGCATGGTATGACAACGAGTGGGGTTATTCAAACAGACTAGTAGATATGGCTGTTAGAATCGGCGCATAAATATCGGAGTAGGTTTTCCTACTCCATCTCCGCTTCTTGAAACGCTACTATTATATTTTTTGGGTTCTCGTCCCAGAGCGCCGCATCTTTAAATTCACTCATATCAACAGCCTTTGTGATAGTATCCAGCTCTACCCCCTTGTCCATTGCCGCCCTAACCCTCGAATGCAAAGCATTCATGTAGGAGAGCGCAAAGTCGTATGACTCCCTTCCTGTCGTCTTGCCATGACCACCTATTATATGTTTGAAGTCTAATTTTCCTATTTCTTTCAATGCCTCCAGTGAACCTTTTGTGCTCCCATCCCTTATTGGAAGTATCATTTGGCTGTATGCTATGTCGCCAGCAATAACTGTTTTTGCCGCCCTATAGTAAACGATCAAATCCGAGTTTGTGTGTGCTTTTTTAGATGGCTTGAATACGATGAGTTCTCCTCTTTTTGCTTTTATAGTGATATTGTTGTCTATGTATTCATCTGGTAAGGTGACTACGCTTTTATCCCAAGCCTCGGGTGATACGGCTTTTTTGTAGCTATCAAATCTCTCCGGTATTTTTGAGTACGCCTCTTTTATATTTGCATCCCCGATAATTTTTATTTTTTGTTCATGGTAGTATGAGTTGCCGCCAAGGTGGTCGTTGTGATAGTGAGTATTGAGGACAAGCGTTATTTTTTTACCCATTGTTTTTTGTATTTTTTCGGCGGCCTCTTTTGCGTATTTGTAAGTTGGTCCAGTATCCACAGCCAATATCCCGTTATCTAGCTCTATATAGCAGCTATTTACGATATTGCCGTTATTTGTGGTATTTGGGGCGCCAGGGTTGCCGAATATACAGTATACGCCGTTTTCTACTTTTATCGGCTTTAGGTCGTAGTCAAAGCCAAATAGGCAGACACCGATAGATAGCAAGAGTAGCTTTTTCATCTCACATCCTAGTATAATTTTTATTTATTTTACACTGCGGAAGTAAAATTGGCGTAAATTTTATAGACCCTGCTTTATCATAGCATCGGCGACACGCCTGAAGCCTGCTATATTTGCACCCATTTTGATATTATTTTGCTGATTAAACTCAGTCGCCGCATCTTTGCACTCATCAAAAATATTTTGCATAATTGATTTAAGTTTTGCGTCTATCTCCGTGCGTGAAAGCTGTAAAAACAGAGCGTCTTGTCCCATTTCGAGCCCGCTTACGGCCACACCCCCTGCATTTGCCGCTTTTGACGGAGCGTACGGCACCCCAAGATCTATAAGTAAATCCGCCGCCTCGTTTGTTAAAGGCATATTTGCACCCTCTATTACCGCTTTTACGCCATTTTGGACCATTGCCTTTGCGCCGTCTATGTCAACCTCGTTTTGTGTAGCGCAAAAAAACGCATAATCACAAGTCACATCGGTGATTTTAATAGTTTTGTATGAGCCGTTATCATAAGTCAAAAGAGAGGCTCTATCAACCTCTTTTATCTTCTTAATTTTGTCGATGTCAACGCCGTTTTCATCAACTAGCACGCCGCCTCTATCGGAGCATGCTATTACCTTTGCTCCAAGCTGCGTTAATTTTTCCATCGCATATATGGCTACGTTACCACTGCCGCTTACTATGCACTTTTTGCCCTCAAATCCAAGTCCATAGTGCGACAGCATTGCCTGCGCAAAATACACGGCTCCATACCCAGTAGCTTCACGTCTGCCAAAACTTCCGCCAAAAAGTGGTGATTTACCAGTAAGCGCACCGTCAAAAAGTCCTGTTATTTTTTTGTATTCACCGAACATATACCCGATTTCACGTTCGCCGACACCTATGTCTCCTGCTGGAATATCGGTGTGTGCTCCTATATGTGGCGCAAGGGCTCTGATAAACGCCTTGCAAAAACGCATAATTTCTCTATCCGATTTACCTTTTGGGTCAAAGTCTGAACCACCTTTTGCGCCGCCTAGCATTAGTCCCGTTAGGGAGTTTTTGAAAGCCTGCTCAAAACCCAAAAATTTAAGCGTCGAGAGGTCAACACCTTTTTCAAATCTGAGTCCACCCTTATACGGCCCAAGGACAGAGCTAAACTGCACTCTTGTGCCCCTGTTTATCTCTATCGTTCCATCGTCCCTCTCCCAGACTATCCGAAATTTTATGATTTTTTCAGGCTCACTGATTCGCTCTAGGACTTTGTGTTTTTCGTATATGTCATTTGAAGATAAAAGCGGAGATATGGAGCCAAAGACCTCGGAGACCGCCTCCAAAAACTCGGCTTGATGCGAGTATTTTTGCGTTAAATCGTCTAAAACTTTTGAGATGTACAAAGCAGTATCCTTTTTTACTAAGGATACATACTAAGGGTTTAAATTTTCCTCTTGTTTTGCGGCCTCTTTTTGAGCTTTTTTGAGAATTTTACACTCTTCTTTTGATGTGGCGGCCTCTGTTTCTACTTCAAACCATTTGTCATTCATTGTTTTGTCATCACACGGTGGAGCTTTTTCGTCGCATTGGCTTAGAGCCTCCGCTTTGTCAGGGCAGGCTCTGACGCACTCGCCACAGTAAATACACAGATATGGATTGTAGTGGTATGTAAACTCAAAACTCTCTCTATTTTGCGTAAAAAGTATCGCCCCTGGGGGACAGACCACTTCGCAGTTGAGGCAAAAAATACACTTTTCCACCTCATACAAGATAAGACCTCTCGCCTCTTTGTTTTTAGGGCTCTCCTCAAAAGGATAGTTGATTGTTGCCGGTTTTGAAAACATATTTGTTAGTGCGTTTACCATTGACTTTATCATTTTTACCTCGCCGTACACGATAAACAAGGATCAAATGAGGCGACTATCGCCGGTACGTCCGCATAGTTTTGCCCTTTTAGCGCTTCCACCATGGCTGGCACGGAGCCAAACGTCGGCGTTTTGATTCTTACCCTGTCCAGATATTGCGCTTTTGAACCTTTGAGGTAATAAAAGCACTCGCCTCTCGGTGCTTCGACCCTCATATAGCTCTCACCCTCAGGCATACCCCGCACCTTGGTGCTTATATCACCCTCCGGCATCCCGTCAAGAGCGGCTTCGATAAGGCGGATGCTCTCAAAAACCTCTTTTAGTCTTACCATGTTTCTAGCGTGAACATCTCCGCCATCCATCACTATGCTTTTGAATCCAAGTTCTGCGTACGGGAGGTAATCGCTCTCGTTTCTAACGTCAAAATCGACCCCGCTAGCTCTAGCAAGAGGCCCTAAGGCAGAGTTTGTCAAGGCATTTTCTTTTGTGATTACGCCGACGCCTTTGTATTTCAAAGACAAGCTCCAGTTACTCAAAAATAGCTCTTCAATTTCGCCAACTTTTTGTTTTAACAGCGAAAGTTTACCCCTCACTATGCTCTCAATGTCGCCGCTTATATCTTTGTTTACACCGCCTATGGATATGTAGTCAAACTGCACACGGTTTCCGGTCATCGTCTCCTGAGCCTCCATCACAAGCTCTCTATCTTTCATTGTCCTCATAAAAAGCGCCTCAAAACCGGCATTTTCGGCCGTGTGCGCTAGACAAAGCAGATGTGAGTGGATGCGGTCCAATTCATTTGCGATAATACGTAGATATGAAGCTCTTTTTGGGACTTCAAGACCGAGTAGCTCTTCGCACGCTAGCGTATAGCAGGTGGAGTGTATGATGGCGCACAGTCCGCAGACACGGGCGACGACGTAGCCCACTTGTTTGAATTTGAATTTTGTAGTGCAGGCAAGCTCTACCCCTCTATGTACATACCCAACATCTGCCTCTACGCCGATAATCTTCTCATTTTCGCATTCAAAACTAAATCTTACAGGCTCCAAAAGAGCTATGTGTTGACTTCCTAGCGGAATATTTATGGTCTTGCTCATCTTTTTATCCTTAGCGGATTTTCTACGCCGTCCACCTCTATGAACATCCCTTTGACGCTTCCTTCAAAGTTAGCACCCAGCAAGTCTTTTAGCTCGCCCTCGTACATTCTGGCTGTAGGCAATATGTCTTGCAGGCTTGGGAGTGTCTCATCGGGCGAGGCTTTGGCGGCAAATACTTTCCACTCCTCTTTTGCTTTTATCTTTGTGAAGCACCACTGTATCTCCAGCTCATCGTTTTCAAAAAGGCCGCTTATGCAGACAAAATGCCAAATATTTTTGTCGTAAAACTCCGTCACTTTTGATTTTATGTCGTTTATATCTATAAACTCTTTGGTTGTTTTCATATCTTACCCGCCATTTTTGTCCTATCCGTTTGCCCGTCTTTTTGGGTTATCTCGCCTAGTAGTTTTTTTGGTTTTTCTATCTCTTTTGTTTTTTGCTCCAAAATCACTAGAGCCTTCGCCACGCCGTCTATTATCTGCTCTGGGTGTGGGGCGCAACCGCCTATGTATACGTCAACGGGGATATATCTATCTATTCCGTCTTCGACGTTGTACATTCCACGAAATACGCCTCCCGTGGACGTACAAGAGCCGCATGCGACTACGACTTTTGGTTCCGGCATCTGTGAATACAGCTCGACTAGCCTCTCTCTGCTTCTTTTTGTGACCGGACCAGTGACCAAAAATATGTCTGATTGCTTTGGATTTCCGGTGTTTTTGACCCCTAGTCTCTCTAGGTCGTATTTTGGCGCAAGGCAGGCTAGTATCTCTATGTCGCAGCCGTTGCAGCTTCCTGCGTTGTAGTGAAGCAACCATGGTGATTTAGCTCTAAATTTTTTTAAAAACTCTTTTATCATGAAATTACGCCTAGTATGATATTGAGCGCCGCAAGGGCAAACGCAAACTTGTAGATTATTTTTACAAGGTCTTGATATTTGACTCTAGCGGTGGAGTTGTCGGCAAGCAGTATCACAAAGAACGATATGCCGACAAGCAATGCTCCAAGCAAGAAATTATGCCCGCCAAACAAAAACACGAGGCTAAATACAAAAAGCATATCAAGCCACTTTGCCGTATAGACAGCCTCATAAAAGATACCCGAAAACTCTATTTCGGCTCCGCCTACTATCTCTTGATGCGCTTCTGCGGCATCAAAAGGGGATTTTTTGAGGAGGCCAGGCATTGCTATAAGGAGTGCTAAAAACCCTACGAAAGAAATAGATAGCGTAGACTTGGTTTCTAATATTTTTGACACCTCAAAGCTTCCGGTGTGCAGATAAAAAGCTATCGCCGTAAGAATGAGTATCGGCTCTAGAGCTGATATGGCGATAAGCTCTCTAGTCGAGCCTATGCGGCTATACGTCGATTTTGCAGAGTATCCGGCCACTATCAAAAGCGACGTTGAGAGCAGATGAAAAAATATCGCAACCAACAAATCTCCGCCAAAAAATAGCACGGAAAGAGCCACCCATGCAGCCAAAAAGTGCATTATCCCCATAAATGCGTGGTATGAGTGAAGTATCATAGGTCTTTTATCTGCTAGTTTGAAGAGGTCATAGAAAGGCTGGAGCAGGGGAGGGCCCATACGCGACTGCATTCTAGCTTTTAGCTTTCTTTCTATGCCGTACAAAATTCCGCCGATAACAGGGGCAAAAATAGTCAGTAACCAGCTCATATATTTAGCGCTCCCATTATGATGATAACAGCAAAAAGTATTGCGCCGAGTATGCTTGCAAATTTTTCTATATTTTTTGCAGGGTTAAAATAAAATGAATAAGCGTGAGCCTCTATTCTCTCTCCGCATGTATACGGGGTCGCTTTGTCGACACCTTTTAGCTTGATTTTTGCGGCAAGTATTGGGGCTATTCCAAGGAGCAAAAACGCTGCTAGTATATGCCAAAATTTGAGCGTTCCAAAAGGGAGTTCGATATCCCAAAAGTTTGATGCTATAGGTACAATCGCTTTTGCCACAAACTCTGCATTTTCTTTGAAAAAGCTGCTTATGGCAGGGGAGACGAAGACGGCAAATAGCAATAGCGACACGCCGAGGACAAAAGGGGCTATGAGATATGAGCCATCCTCTTTTTCGCTCTTTTGGCCATCGTTTGCAACGAATCTGCCAACGGTTTTGAAATAAAGCAAAGTGAGCGCAACACTTCCAACGGCTATAAAAAACAGCAAAAATGCAATAAGTAGACCGCCAAAGCCAACAACACCCTCGTATGCTAGCCATTTTGCAAAGAAAACGCCAAACGGTGGGAGGGCGATGGATAAAAATCCAAGAACTATAAGGGATGTTAGTATCGGTGCTTTGCCGATAAGCCCCTCTACGGCCTCAATGCTTTTTATGTGGTATTTTTTTTCCAAAATCCCTGCACACATAAATAGCATCGCTTTTGATACGCCGTGAAAAATTATGAGAAGCATACAGGCAAGTATTGTAAGAGGGGTGCCAAGAGCGGCCGTCAAAACCATAAGCCCAAGTAGCGAGATGGTTGAGTATGCGAGTATCTTTTTGAAGCTATCTTCCCTTAGTGCAAGCGCCGCTGATACCAAAAACGAGACGGCTCCAACAGCCGCTACTCCCGCCCCGATGGCTGAGCCTGCTATTGCGGGAGAGATTTTTAGTATGAGATACGGGGCTATTTTGACCATTGTAGATGAGTGGAGTATTGCACTGACCGGCGTTGGGGCTACCATTGCCCCAAGTAGCCATGTCGAGAATGGGATTTGAGCCCCTTTGATGAGTGCCGCAATCGACACAAGGGCGCAAAAAAACATCAAATGCTCGCCGCCATGAGCCAAAATCTCAGAGATATAGACCGTGTGAAACTGGCTTTTTGCCACAAGTGCGGCGATAAGAAGCGCTACGCCGCCTATTTGGTTCATCCAAAGCGCAGTCCTCGCATTCTCTTTTGACTCTTCGTTGTCTCTAAAGCCGATAAGCCAGAAGCTAGCAAGCGTGGTTAGCTCAAAAAATAAAAACAACCATTTGATATTGTCCGCCGATACGAGCACATTCATAACACCCAAAAAAGCCGTCAAAATCGCCAAAAATAGGGCTTGTTTTGATGTGTCTGCCGTCTCGTCTTTGATGTATCTTGTCGCATAAATTAAAATAAGCGAGCCGACTATATTGATAAGTAAAAACATAAATACGGAGAGCTTGTCGACTACTATGTCATATCCACTTTTGGCCTCGAAACTCTCTAGCGCAAACAAAATTGCGATTTGGATAAGGCTCAAAAATAGTATTTTTTTGTTTTCGGTTTTGAAGCCTATATATGCGAAGTATCCCAGTAATATAGTGTCAAAAACTAAAAACGGAAGTGAGAGATAGGAGGCCCCAATACTAAAAGCGGCCTCATAATATATGTACGAAAGTATCGACGCCGATACAAGAAATGTGGAGGCTACTATAGCGATAACACCGGCCTGCCTCTTGAACACAAGCATCGCGGTAGACAAAACAAATGGAAGCAAAAATAGGGTCAAGATGTACTCTTGCATGCACGCTCTTTTTGTGGATTAAAAAGATTTTACCCTAAAAAGTTTACGACGTTGTTACTCTATTTTAAAAAGTTATTTATTCTCTCTATCGCTTCATCTTTGCCGACTATCGCTAAAAGCTCATTTATCGACGGACTTTGCGTTGAGCCTGTAAGAGCTATCCTTATTGGCATACCGAGGCGAGGCATCTTAAGCTCACGTGAGGCCAAAAATTCGTCGATTACCGTTTTGAACTCGTGCTCGTCTTTTGCATTGGAGTTTTGTAAAGTCTGGCTAAACGCTTTTAGTATATCTTTTGCCTCATCGTTGATATTCTTCGCAACAGCAGTTTCATCGTAGCCTGTAGGTGTTTTTGCCATTGAATTTATCGCAGCGGCCAGCTCTATTAGCGTTTTTGCCCTCTCGAGAGCATTTTTGAACATCAACTCCTCATTTTGTCCGAAGCCATCGCATCCAAAATCTTTTAATAATGTTTTGAGCTCGTTTATCGGTGTTTTTTTGAGGTATTCGCCGTTTATCCAGTTTAGTTTTTCTAGGTTGTATTGGCTTGCCGATTTGTTGATATTTGACGGGTCAAAGAGGCTTAGCATCTCATCTATCGAGAATAGCTCTTGATCACCGTGCGACCAGCCGAGACGGACTAGGAAGTTAAGAAGTGCTTGCGGTAGATAGCCAAGCGTTTTATATTCCATTACGTCCGCCGCACCGTCTCTTTTTGAGAGTTTTTTGCCGCCGTCGCCCAGTATCATCGGTACATGATAAAATTTTGGGACCTTAAAGCCTAGTGCTTCGTATAGAACTATCTGTTTTGGAGTGTTACTGGTGTGGTCGTCACCCCTAATAACTTCCGTCACACCCATCAAAGCGTCATCGATTACGACTACGAAGTTATATGTAGGTGTACCGTCGGAGCGAGCGATAATGAAGTCATCTAGCTCTTTTGCTCCAAAAGAGAGCTTCCCTTTTACGCCATCATCAAATTCGATTACGCCATCAAGTGGGGCTTTGATACGCACTACTGGCTCTACGCCTTCAACCGGTGGGAGTTTGCCGTCTCTGTATCTGCCGTCATATCTTGGTTGTCCACCTGCGGCTTGTTGTTCCTCTCTTAGGGCATCTAGCTCCTCTTTTGACATATAGCAGTGGTATGCTTTACCCTCATCTAGTAGCTTCTTGACGTACTCTTTGTAGATGTCAAATCTTTTTGACTGATATGCCACCTCCCCATCGTAGTTTAGCCCCACCCAGTCAAATGCCTCTAGTATAGCGTGCAAAGCCTCTTCGGAGTTTCTGCTGAGGTCGGTGTCTTCTATTCTAAGCAGGAATTTTCCGTTTTGTTTTCTGGCCCAAAGCCAGCTAAATAGCGCCGTTCGTAGGCCACCTATGTGCAAAAAGCCCGTAGGAGACGGGGCAAATCTTGTTACTACCATTGTTTCGCTTCCTAAATTTTTTTGCGAATTTTACCAAAATCCAGCGTAAATTCGCTGCCAGCCCCAACATCGGAGCGTATAAAGAGCTCTACGCCGTTTTCATCGCAAAACTCTTTGACTAAAAATAGCCCAATACCACGCCCCTCTTTGCTTGCGTCTTCTTGGTAATAGCGGTCGAATATCTTGATTAGCTCATCTTTTGATATACCGCACCCTTCATCTTTTACTTTTAGCACTCCGTTTGACATGTTTACTGATACGGTTTGTCCCCTTTCACTAAACTTGAGAGCGTTTGAGAGCAAATTGGCAAAAGCCAGTGAAAATCCTTTTTTGTCGATAATGATGCATTCGTCGCAAATATTGCTTACAAGCGAAACACCTTTTTTTGCAAATTGGTCTTCAAAAATTGATATTTCCAGATTTATCAATTCTTTTAGATTATTTTCGCTCTTTTGGTTGATTTTTGCCTCTTTTTTTGCAAAATACTCCATATTTTCATACAAATCCAAGAGTTTATTACAGGATGCCTCTATCCTATCACATCTTTTTCGGTTTGCTTCATCTGCATTTTTTCTAAGCATTGCTACATTTGTTTTGATTGTCGCTACGGGGGTATTGATTTCGTGCATCGTGTCTTCTATGAGGAGCTTGAAGTTTTTTATCGGACTTACGATTAGCTCCATTAGTTCGCCGACTATATATATTGCCGAGAGCGTTGAAAACACAAAGAGGGTGGACAATATGACGTATTCAAAATTGCCTATTCCGGCGGTTTTTGAGAGGATGAAGAGCGCAAAGCCAAAAAGAAAAGTGTTTATTCCGATGATGCCTATAGAAAAAAGGAGCAATTCTTTTTTAAATTTCAATGCGGTAACCGATACCTTTTATGTTTACTATTGCATCGTGCCCCAAAAGCTTTTTTAATGAATTGATATAGACCCTAATGCTCCCATAGCTAGGCTCTCTGGCAGCAGGCCAAAGTTCCATAGCTATTTCATTTGTCGAGACGGTTGAGTTTTTGTTTTTTACAAGCAAGGAGAGTAGCTCCAGTTCTTTTTGACTCAAATCTATCGGGCTACCGTTTTTGGTGACTTTTTTCGAGTCAAACTCAAATAAAAGTGAATTTGTTAGCTCTATCTTTTTGTTTTTTTGACCGAATGAGTCTCTTAGTTTTGATTTTATTCTGGCTACGAGTTCTGTAGCGTCGCACGGTTTTCTAATAAAATCGTCACACCCTTTTTCAAAACACTCTGCGGCAATTTGCGGCGATTTGTGACTGGTTAGCATTAGAGTCGGCTTGTTGTCTCCATAGTCTCTTAGCTGACTTAGGAGCTCTATACCGTTTTTTGCGCCGATATTAATATCTAGCAGATACAAGTCAAATATCTCTTTGTAGCCGATTTCTAGTGCTTCTTCAAAGCTTGCGGCCTCACGAACAAAAAACCCTTCAAGCTCCAAAAACTCTTTTGTACTCTCTCTAAAAAGGGTATCGTCTTCCACAAACAAAATTCTATTCAATGCCGATAACTCTCCACTCACATTTTTCAGCCGCAAACATAGGTACTACTTCGGCTTGCTTGTTTTTGCACGTCTCAGGGATGGTGGCAGATGATTTTTCAAGCGTTACGTATTTTTCCGGTGGACTAATCTTGTAGATTGACACGGCGTTGTCTGAGATAAATTTTTGTAAGTTTTCGAGTTTGGCGTGGTGTTCAAATATCTCTACTAGCTTTGGCAAAAGAGCCGGAGCGCTAAATATACCGGCTGGAGCCGAGCCGCTCTCTTTTGCCGCCTTTGGGTGTGGGGCACTGTCAGAGCCAAACATCACTTTTGGGTGTGCGTTTAGCGCCGCTTCTAGCACGGCGTCTCTGTCGGCAGCAGTCTTTACTACGGGTTTGCAAAACAAATGTGGATTTAGCTTCTCACCCATCAAATCATCTACCGTCAAAGTCATATGATGTAGCGTGATAGTTGCATAGATATTTTCATAATCTTCAATAAGCCTCAAACCATCTTTTGAGCTTATGTGCTCAAACATAATTTTTAGTTTCGGAAATTTTTTGGCTATATATTCTAGTATCGGGATAAAGTTTTGCTCTCTTTCAAAAAGGTTTGGACTGTGTGTCTCGGCGTGTAAAGAGAGCGGAATACCTAACGCTTCCATAGCTTTTAGCTGCGGCTCTAAGGAGTCTATGCTTTTTGCCCCTTCCTCTGAGTTTGTGGTAACTCCAGCAGGATATAGTTTCATGGCTATTATGTGAGCTGCCGCTTCCTCCATAAAGGCATCATCATAGTTTTTTAAAAATATGGTCATATACGGCAAAAAAATATTATTACCACAAGCTGCCAAAACCCTTTTTCTGTAGGCGTGTAGTGCATCTAAGCTCATAATAGGCGGGGTGATGTTTGGCATTATAACTCCACCGGCAAATACCTCCGCAGAATACGGGGCTACGAGAGATAACATATCGGAGTCTCTTAGGTGCAGGTGCATATCCAGCGGCGATTTGATAGTAAAGGTCTGCATTAGTTCTTCGATTCCTCTATTAGTCTATTGAGGGCGTCTCTGTATTCTACTAGTTTCGCTTCACTTGAGGCCTCAAATCTTGTTACGAGCACGGGGGTTGTGTTGGATGCTCTTATGAGCCCCCATCCTTCGTCGAAGCTAACTCTTACGCCGTCTATGTCCACCATTCCGGTGATTTTAGGTAGGTACGATGGTGGGTTTTGCAATGCCGCTTTTATTTTTGCGATAATCCCAAATTTTGTCTCCTCTGTTACTTTGACTTTTATCTCATCTGTGGAAAATAGCTTTGGCATACTATCCATCTCTTTGTTGAGGTCAACCCCTTTTTTGACAAGCTCCAACACTCTCAAGGCCACATAAACGGCGTCGTCAAATCCAAACCACTTGTCGTTAAAAAACATATGCCCGCTAACCTCGGCGGCAAAGTCTGCCCCTGTCTCTTTTAGTTTTACTTTTAGGTTGCTGTGCCCTGTTTTGTACATGATGCTAGTACCGATTTTGTCTATTTCGTCGTACATTACTTTTGAGCATTTTACTTCGCCGATAACCGTCGGTTTTTTCCCCTCTCTCGCCATCTCTCTAGCAAATATTAGCGCTAGTTGGTCGCCTTTTATGTTGTATTTATCCGTGAGCACGGCTATCCTGTCGGCATCACCGTCAAAGGCAAAACCGAGTTTGTATCCCTTTTCGCCCATTAGTTTTTTTAGGTCTTCAAGGTTATGCTCTTCTGATGGGTCTGGGTGGTGATTTGGGAATGTGCCGTCAGGGTCTTCATATAGAGATTCAAACGAAATATCCAATTTTGAGAGTATATCTATTATGGATAGTCCAGCAACACCGTTTCCGCAGTCTATCGCTATATTTGTACCCATACCTTTTAGCCCGTCAAATTCTTTTACTAGATATTCGACGTATGCTTTTTTTGCGTAAATCGTGTAGATTTTTGCTTCGGTGTGCGGTAGCTTTGTGTCACCTGCGGCGATTATGGTTTTTCCGAGCGCCTCTATATCTTTTCCAAAAAACGGAGCTTTATCTATCGTGATTTTAAATCCATTGTATTCAGGTGGATTGTGCGAGCCTGTTATCATAACAGATGCCGACGTGGATACTTTTTTGTCTCCTGCTTCCCACTCAAAAAAGTTTGTAAAATAATTAATTCCAGTAGTTACCATTCCCATATTTAGTACGTTTACGCCACTTGATAAAAATCCCAAAGAGAGCCATTCAAAAAGTGTTGGAGAGTGTGTGCGGGCATCAAACCCGATTGATACAAAATGCTCCTTTTCTCCCAGCTGTGCTTTGATTGTCTCGCCAAGGTGGAAGCCTATAGCTTTGACTGTTTGCTCATTGAGCTCTTTTTCAAAAATCCCTCTAATATCGTACTCTCTAAAAATAGACTGCATCCGTATTCCTTTTTTGGGTTTTATATTAAATTTTTTCGGCTTCTTTTTTGTTACACGTTATAGAATTTTCTATACCACTCTATGAAGTTTTTTATCCCCTCTTTAACGCCTGTTTTTGGTGTGTATCCCGTGTCTCTTGTGAGGTCTGATATATCTGCATACGTCGCCGGCACATCGCCCGCTTGAAGTGGCAAAAAGTTTTTTTCAGCCGTTTTGCCTAGATTTTCCTCTATTGCGCCTATGAATTCCATTAAGCTAACTGGTGAATTATTACCTATGTTGTACACTCTGTATGGCGCTTTTGAGCTTGATGGGTCTGGTGTTTTGCCGCTCCATAGCTCGTTTGGTTTTGCCGGATTGTCTATAACACCTATAACGCCGCTTACTATGTCATCTATATACGTAAAGTCACGTCTCATGTCGCCATTGTTGAAGACGTCTATCGGCTTGCCTTCTAGTATCGCTTTTGTGAACAAAAATAGAGCCATATCAGGGCGTCCCCAAGGGCCGTAAACGGTAAAAAATCTTAGCCCCGTCGTGCGTATGCCAAACAAATGGCTGTATGTGTGCGCCATTAGTTCGTTTGATTTTTTGCTGGCGGCGTAGAGGCTAATTGGATGGTCTACATTATTGTGTACGGAAAAAGGCATATCTTCATTGAGGCCGTATACTGAAGAGCTCGATGCGTATGAGAGGTTTTGTACTCCGTATTGTCTACACGCTTCAAGGATATTAATAAATCCAGTTATGTTGCTATCAACGTACGCAAAAGGGTTTGTGAGGCTATATCTTACACCCGCTTGAGCGGCTAAGTTGCACACTGCATCAGGTTTTTCTGCTTCAAATATTTTGAATACCGCCTCTCTATCCTCCAAATTTACCTTATAAAAAGAGTGCTTGTTATTTGTATTGCTGGCTGCTCTCATCCCATACGTTATTTGAGGGTTGTCTATCCCCAACTCTTTGAGCCTTGCGTATTTGAGGTTGATGTCATAGTAGTCGTTGATGGAGTCTATGCCGACTACTTCGTCGCCCCTCTCCAGTAATTTTCTAGCCAAATTAAAACCGATAAATCCGGCCGTTCCAGTAATTAAAACTTTCAAAACAATATCCGCCTATGCTGCTTTTTGTCCGATTATAACATCTGTTTTGATAAATATCCATTTGGATTTAAACCGTTTTGGGCTACAATCAAAACAAAAGCTAACCAAAAAGGAACCCCACTTGGTTTTTGAAGCAAAATACCCTATATTGGGTTTTGAAAATGTTCACTCATATGATTTTGAGGTGGTAGACGACAATTTCGCCACAATCAAAAATGCGGAAGGCGGTATGCCGGCTTTTACTTTGGTAAACCCATTTGTACTAAGGGATTATGCTTTTGATGTGCCCGTTGCTGTTAGGGCGTTGATGGATTTGACTCACGAGACGAATATGCTTATTTATCTTGTTCTAATAGTCAAAAAACCGTTTAAAGAGTCTCTTGCCAATTTTCTAGCCCCTGTAATACTAAATGTTGACAACAAAACTATGGCTCAAGTGGTTTTGGACGAGAGTATTTATACAGATTATTTGGCGGCAGAGCCTCTGTCGAAATTTATCACAGAATAAAGCCGTGAATG
The DNA here is from genome assembly GCA_041915365.1 of Campylobacterales bacterium. Classification (GTDB taxonomy): domain Bacteria; phylum Campylobacterota; class Campylobacteria; order Campylobacterales; family UBA6016; genus UBA6016. The sequence goes on from JAYSBP010000009.1 coordinate 59,731, forward strand.
AGGTAAGCCTCAGAGAAAAAATAGAGTCCCTAGTCGGTTCCGGTGCTAGCGACTTTGAAATCTCCAAAGAGTTCAAAAATCACATCAAAGCCTATCTCGGCTCGCTAGATGCGGTATTTGAATCCGACTTCGGGCGTGAATTTTTGTATCGCCACACAAAAGAGCTCGACTCTATCCTAGTTGAAATGCTCCGCTACATTCTAAGAGATAGTTTTGGTGACTATCAACCTATGATAAATTCCATCCCTGTTTCGATGATAGCCCTCGGCAGTTATGGTAGACAACAACTTGCCGTTTATTCCGACATTGACATTATGCTTTTGTACAAAGAGGTGAAGGGGTATGCGCTTCAGCCTATTTTGGAGAGGTTTTTATATCTTGCTTGGGATGCCGGCTTGAAGATTGGGCATAGAGTGCATGAGGTATCGGAAATTACCGAGGCGGTAAAGGCTGATATTACAATCAAAACCGCAATTTTGGAGTCTAGGTTTATCTGGGGTTCTAAGTTTTTGTGGATGGAATACCAAAATAAGCTCTCGCAAGTGCGTCGCACGGATAGAAGGGAGTTTGTGTTTGCAAAGCTTGAAGAGATGCAAAAAAGACACAAAAAATATAAACTCTCGATGGAGCCAAACATCAAAGAGGGGATAGGAAGCCTCAGAGATTCAAATACTCTTTTTTGGCTTGCCACTTGTATCTATGGGGTAAACTCAAACAAAGAGTTAATGGGCAAGCTATTTAGCGAGGCTGAATATAGGGAATATAGAATAGCGCTTGAGTTTTTATTTAAGCTAAGAAACGCCCTTCATTTGCTTGCAGGCAAAAAGCAAGACGAAATGCTTATGCAAATCCAAAGAGAAGCGGCCTTGAAACTTGGCTTTAAGGATATGAAAAGACAAAAAGCCGAAAGTGCCTTGATTTCCAAGACTCTTCGCTCTATGCAGGCTATTAATATCTTCTCATCGATAAACTCAACCAAGCTGACTAGAAAAATACTATTTGGCGAAAAGGGCTTTGGCGAGATTAGACATTGTCGTATTGCGCAGGGATTTTATGTGATAGAAGAAACACTTTATACGACCTTTGGCAACAAAGCCACCTCTTTACCGAAAGCAGTCCGTGCCATACTCGATACAAAGGCAGAAAACTTTGATTATAGTATTCATCAATACATTATGGTCTCAGCCGCCCAAAAAAAACAGGCAAAAATAACTAAAGAGCTAATAACCTCGATATTGCATTCTAATTTTTCGCACAAAATAATGTCACTTTTGTATGAGACTGGTGTATTGGAGAGGTTTTTCCCTCCGTTTGAAAACACTATGTTTTTGGCTCAGTTTGACGGTTATCATGCTTATCCTGTCGACATACACACGTTAGAGACCGTAAAACACCTAGAAAATATAAAAGACAGTTTTGTAAAAAGCGTGTTTGATTCGTTTGACGCTGAAGACAAAATATATCTCAAGCTTGCCGCATTGTTTCACGACATAGGAAAAGGCAGGGGTGGCAACCACTCGTTAATTGGCGCTAGGATTTTTGCCTCTTTTGCAAAAAAAATCGGACTTGACGAGCAAAAATCGGAGCTAGTAAGGCGTGTTATCGTGTATCATACCTTGATGTCACACACGGCCTTTAGAGAGGACCTTAATAGCGAAAAAACAATACTCTCTTTTGCGGCTAATTTAAAAACCAAAAAAGCGATTGATTATTTGTTTGTCCTTACATATGCGGACTTGCAAGCTGTTGGGCAAAATATATATAGTTCGTTTAATGCCATATTACTTCGTGAGCTGTATTATAAGTCCACTGGCAAGCTCTCACGCTCGGAGCTTGTGAGCGAAGCGGCTACGAGACTTACAAAGGAGGCAGCACTTTTAAAAAGCGAAGAGTTTAAGGCCTTGCCTCATATTTTGCAAAAAAACATTATATCGGTAGCCTCAAATCTATTTTTTATCAAATTTTCAAGCGCAAAGATAATAGATATTTGCAAAAGAGCAAAAGAGTGTGCCGAGTTTAGTTTTTATATGAGCAACGAGCCGTATTTTAGTTTTGAGATAATTTCAAAAAAATGGATAAATTTCGGTCGGCTTCTCTCTAGATTTGCTTTTTTGGATATCGTTTCGATGGATATTTTCAAGCTCTTTGACGGTGCAAAATATTTCAAAATCTCTTTTTCTTCAAGCATATCTGGCGAAGAGCTGATGGTAGCGGAAGAGATACTTAACAGTTTTGCTTTTGGAGATGACAATGTAACGCAAAGCAAGAAGCCCGTTATCAAAAAATCAGACATTCATTTTGATTTTGAACACTCTGAGACTTATGCAAAGATGCTTTTGACGGCAAAAAATCAGCAAGGGCTACTAGCTTTTGTTATAGAGATTTTTGATGAGCTTGAAGTGGATATAGCTACTGCAAAAGTCGGAACTATAAAAAACAGCGTAAAAGATATGTTTTTGATTGAAAAATCCAGCGATATAGAGAAAAAACAAAAAGAGGTTGTAAAAAGATTGGTAGGCGGTGGTGGGGCATAAGCCCCGACCGTATTTAGATAGCTTCTGCTCCAGTTTCGCCCGTTCTTACACGAACTACTTTGCTCACATCGGAAACAAATATTTTTCCGTCACCGATTTTACCTGTTCTGGCAGCTTGAACTATAGCATCTACAACTTTGTCTTCCATGCTATCTTCAACTACCATTTCTATTTTTATTTTAGGTAGAAAATCAACCACATACTCAGCACCTCTGTATAGCTCAGTATGACCTTGTTGTCTTCCGTAACCCTTTACTTCAGATACTGTCATACCGCTGATACCTAGAGCCGACAATGCTTCTTTCACGTCGTCTAGCTTGAATGGCTTAACGATAGCCTCAACTTTTTTCATCGTTCACTCCTTGTTTTATGCCCGTGCGTTACGGGCATTTTACTAAATTATATATGAAAACCTTTTTCACCGTGAGTAGCTTCGTCAAGACCTATGCTCTCATCTTCAGCAGATACTCTACCGCCACCAGTTAGAAGTGAGGATACGCCATAAACGATAGCTGTTCCGATAGCAGTAAATACTATTGTTACAAGAACCGCTTTGACTTGTATCATTACTTGTCCAGGGTTGCCATACAAAAGACCTTTGCCCGCTGAGTTTACAGCTGGATTTGCGAATATACCAGTTGCTATTGCACCCCAGATACCAGCAAGAGCGTGGATGCCAAATGCATCTAGCGCATCGTCAAATTTGAACGCTTTTTTAATTACGTTTACGCCCACAAAGCCTACGATGCCGGCAACAGCACCTATTATAAGAGCCGCAGAGTTATCAACAAAACCAGCAGCAGGGGTAATAGCTACAAGACCAGCCACAAGACCTGATGCAAGACCAAGAAGCGTGAATTTTTTGTAAACCACATACTCTACTATCATCCAAGAAAGAGCGGCTATTGCAGCGGCAGTGTTTGTAACAAGGAATGCATTTGCAGCTATAGCATCAGCGCCAAGTTCACTTCCGGCATTAAATCCAAACCATCCAAACCATAGAAGGATAGCGCCCAAAACAGTTAGTGTAACTGAAGAAGGGAATATTGCTTTGCCGTAATCTTTTCTTTTGCCAAGCATAAGAGCAAGAACTAGACCTGCAACACCCGCATTGATGTGAACGACAGTACCGCCCGCAAAGTCAAGTGCTCCGTCTTTGGCAAGTATACCGCCGCCCCATACCATGTGAGCTATAGGGGCATACACTACGGTTACCCAAATAACAACAAAAATCATCCAAGTGGATAGTTTTAGTCTCTCAATAGCTGCACCGCTGGCAAGTGCTACGGTAATAGCAGCAAACGTCATTTGAAACGCAACAAAAAGTAGCGTCGGGATATTACCCGTTGCCCAAATATCGGTTACTTTTATATCGCTAAGAAATAGCGTCAAAGAACCTATTACGCCGCCGACATCAGCGCCGAAAGCAAGACTGTATGCCCAAAGTACCCATACGATACTCGCTATCGCATAAGCCGTAAAGCTCATCGCTATTGTATTTAGAAGATTTTTTCCTCTAGTCATACCGCCATAAAATAGCGCCAAACCAGCTGGTGTCATTAGCATGACAAGTGCGGTGGCCATAAGTACCCACGCCGTGTTTGCACCGTCTAGTTTTGGAGCGGCTGCAGCTACAGCGGCTACTGGAGCCGTTGCATTTTCATCCGCCAAAAGTAGAGCCGGTGCAAGAAGAAACGGTGTTAATAAACTAAGCTTTTTCATCTCTTGCTCCTTTTTTTAAATGCACGAAAATTATATACAATAAAATAGGTTTTTCTAATACTATGTTGCTTAATTTTTAAGCAAAACATACAATTTTGTTTGCTTTTTTATGCGTTTATTATGCTTTTGCTAGTGAGAATATTACAAAAAAGGCGGAAGCCCATTCCTGAGCCCCCGCCTAAGGAGTGTGTGAAGTGTTTGCGTGTGCCTCTAAAATTTAATTAGAAGTTGTAGTTGAATGTCACTTTTGCTGTTTTTCTGTCAAGTGGATTGTACTTGCTGTCTACAGACTCAAGCACGATTTTTGCGTCAAGATTTTTTACAAGAGCACCAGTGCAAGTGTATGTCAAATCCCAAACAGCAGTATCTGCATCAACATCGTTGCCACTGTTGTCTACATTGTATTTGCTTTTTACGTCAAATTTCGTATAAGCAACACCAAGTGCCCTAGCACCAAGACCTAGTTTTTCTAGGCTATAGTCAGCACCTATTTTGTAAGTTTGAGCGCCGTTCATACCATTGTTTAGACCTTTGCTTGTTGCGCCAAACGAATTAAACCAGAACTCATCGGCTACTGCAAACTCTGGATAACCGCCCCATGCGCCAAATACAAATGTGCCACCAGAAGTTCCATCTTTTTGCTCGCTTACTTTGTTATATGCAACATAGGGAGTTAGGCCAACAGGAGTCTCTACACTAGCTTTTACGCCGTATACGTTGTAGTCAATTTTACCAAGAGCTGCGCCTGTTTTTAAAAGATCTTTTAGGTTTCCTATGCCCTGAATATTATAATATTGACCAGCTAGGTTAAGAGCTGTGTCTTTTGCGAGACCTAGCTTGTAATCCGCTTGTAGGTATACCGCATTTACAACGTCAACAGCATAATACTCCCAAGCTTGAACCGTAAGATCCTTTACTGAATTGTTTATTGCCGCAAGTACATATACACCCTTGTCACCAACTGCTGAAACATTGTTTGTGCCAAGTGTCGTTCTGTCTGCAATATTGCCTAGCGCACTTCTTGACATTGAGCTAAAAGCTACTCTAGGAGATCTATCGGAACCCGAATCAAGACCAGCCATTCTTGATACGTACCCGCCGATAAGTGTTGTGCTTGGAAGGTCTGTATTGATAACGAGAGCCGCTTCAAATAGATTTGGAATCATTCTGATATCATCAGAACCTGCAAGAGGTGTATCTATCTGTTGTCTACCGACTTTTACCGTAGTTTTACCGTAAGTGCCAACTACATAAGCTTGACCAAGAAGGCTGTAAGAGCTAGGCTTGTTTGTCGAGCTACCAATTCTATCAAACATTGCGCTATCAACTTTTTCGCCGTTTGAGTTCATAGTGCCGACATCTTGAGAAGTGTAGAATGCAGCGCCAGCAGATATACCGTATAGTGGCGCAGTTTCGTATGCAAGTTTGCCGCCAACTGCAAATGCGGAATTATCAGGATTGCCAGCATCGTTGGCTGCACTAGATAGATTGGTATTGATATACATCGCTCTGATTTGTCCAGAAGCTTTCCCTTCTTTAAATGCGCTCGCAAGATCGCTAGCAGCAAATGAAGATGTTGCTAGTGCAGCTACTGCTGCTATGCTTAACATTTTTTTCATTGTTTCTCCTTGTTTAAAGTACTACGTATTATACAAAACGAAAGTTTATATATCACATTTTTGATGTCTAAAAATTAAGCAGTTATTTTTGCGAGGTGTATTTTTATCAGCCATCCTATATAATAGGCGAAGTTTAAAATATTTGTGGAAAGTGCACTTGGATAACGAATTTATAGCGGTCTCATCACAGATGCAAGAGGTCAAAAAGCTTATTGCGCTTGTTCGTGGAATAAATGTAAATACAATAGTAATGGGCGATGTGGGCGTTGGCAAAACTCTTGTTGCCACTACCATAATACCAAATGCTATAGTGGTTCACGGCGATAGACCCGAAGATGTCATTAAGGCGCTAAAGAGTTTTGATGAAGTTATCATAGAAGACTTTGACAAACTCCCTAATACCGATTTGCCTTTTTTTGAGGGCAAAAAAATAGTAGCTACGTCAAAAAAACGCATCAAAGACAGTACCCTTGATAGGCTGTTCGGAATAAAAATAGAGATACCGTCCCTTACCGAGAGAAAGTCAGATTTGGAATCTCTAAAAGAGCATTTTTTGGACAAAGCTAAAAAAGAACTAAATATCAACTCTTATGTAAATATGTCCGCAATAGCGACGGACATAACGGAGAATTGCCACAGCCTAAAGCGGGCCGTATATCAAGCCCTGCTTTGCAATGACATCACAAAAGAGCAACTTGGCCTCATAATGGAAGAGTATTTTTTTGAGAATATGGACGATTCCGAGGAGAACTATAAGCTATTCTTGGATGTTTTTGATGGGGCGATTATTAACGCAAATTATAGAAAATACAAAAGCCAGCTAATGATGTCTTATAAAATGGGAATCAATAGAAATACGCTCAGAAAAAAAATCATGCAACTTGGAAAGAAACTAGAAAGTGAATAAGCAGCCACATACGATAAATTATCAAAATTGGGTGGAGTATGACTATAACCCATTTTTTGTTTTTGGCAAAAATGGCGAACTGCTAACGCTTAATCAGCCGGCGCAGTTTCTTATAAGTAAAGTTGAGCCAAAAACTCTGTATGAACTTGCAATAGCCTATGCTAGTCATGATTTCGGATATAAGACGACTATTATAGATTTGAAGTTTGATGTTTTTAGCTTTTTTGCACTGACGGTAGGATATGAATCAGAGGAAGAAATAGGAATTAAGCTGTATCAAACGCCGTATCTTGGGCCAAAAAAGGTAATATCAATCAAAGAGTGTGAGTTCACAAACATATATCACATGCTTGATCTTTGCATAATGTCGGTCGGCTCAAAGCTCAAAGCCGAATTTAAAAAAGATATTGACCCGGCTCTTCCGGACTTTAAACTCTCTCAAAATGAGTTTGTAAAGGTACTAACAAGGGCACTTGAAAGCTTTGAAGGTTCGAATGAAATAAAAGCAGAATTGAAGCTAAAAACAGGCGAGTTTTTGCAGGTTGCCGGCAAAAGATTTCAAATACTAAAATTAAAAATCAGCGGAGAGGCTAGAGCAACATCAAAAGATGCATTAATAGAAGAGATAGCCTCAAATATCAATTTATTTACTAATTTTAGTGAAAAGGAAGCGGTTTTTAACATACCGCTCATACTATAAAGGATTTGATTTGTGCGGAATTGTCGGTTATATAGGAAATAAAGAGACAAAAAAAATACTTCTAGACGGCTTGTGTGAGCTTGAGTATAGAGGTTATGACTCTGCCGGAATAGCTATTATGCAGGGTTCTGAAGTCTCTTTGTTTAAGGCTGTCGGTAAGCTTGCAAATCTTGTTGACGTTAGCGGTGCATTTAATTCCAATGGATTTTCGCTTGGGATAGGGCATACTAGATGGGCAACGCATGGCAAACCGACGGAGGCAAATGCTCACCCACACATAGGAGAGAGTACTTTTGTCGTCCATAACGGCATAGTTGAAAACTACGCAACTTTGAAAGAAGAGCTAATAAAAGACGGCGTTCACTTTGTAAGTCAGACTGATACAGAGGTTATAGGCCATTTATTTGAAAAAAATCTAAAAGCAACAAATGATTCGCTGTCGGCGCTCAAAAAAACACAAGATATGCTTGATGGCGCTTACGCCGTCCTTGTAATTACAAAAAGTGAGCCTGGCAAGATATTTTTTATGAAAAAGGGTTCCCCACCTCTTCTTATAGGAACGTCAAAAAACAACGACGAGATGTACTTTGCGTCTAGTGAGTCAGTGTTGATAGGGCAGGCTGTGGGCGCTGTATTCCTCAGAGAGAACGAATACGGATATGTCACACAAAATGAAATAAAGATGTTTGACGCAAGCGGTGAAATAGCCCCTAGTATCAAAAAAATAGAAGGAACTAGGGCGGGGGCGCAAAAAGAGGGCTATAGGTACTTTATGGAAAAAGAGATCTACGAGCAGTCAGCCGTATTGGTAGACACCATGATGGGCAGAGTCACAAAAGACTCCATTAGACTTGAGGAGCTTGATGCCCTCGGTGACCTATCAAGATTTAGGGAAATCAAAATATGCGCCTGCGGTACTAGCTATCATACGGCTATAGCAGCCTCTTATTTGTTCGAAAGAAACTCACATATACGTGCATCCGCAGAAATTGCCAGTGAATTTAGATATAAAGAGCCGTATTTATCAAAAGATATGCTATTTGTCGTAATATCGCAAAGTGGCGAGACGGCCGATACGTTAGAGGCGCTTAAGATTGCAAAAAATGCGGGTCTTACGACGCTTGCCGTGTGTAATGTGGATAATAGTTCGATAGTGAGAGAGTCTGATGCGTCTATACTTACTAGAGCTGGAATAGAAAAAGGTGTTGCCAGTACAAAGGCGTTTGCTAGCCAAGTTCTTGTCTTTTGGATGATGTCCGTCGTATTTGCAAAAATGAAAGGCTCGATGTGTAGCGATGCGATTAATCGTGAGATCAATACGCTCTTGAGGGCAAAAGATGCCGTTGTAATAGAGTCTAGCATGCACGAGAGACTTAAAAGACTGTCAAAGAGATACCTACACGGGCACGGCTTTTTCTTTATAGGTAGGGATGTGTTTTATCCGTTGGCACTCGAGGGGGCTTTGAAACTAAAAGAGATAACGTATCTGCACGCAGAGGGGTATCCAGCCGGAGAGATGAAACACGGGCCTATCGCTCTTGCAGATAGCGAGCTCTTTACTGTTGCCTTGTTGCCAAAAACACTGCTATATGAAAAAACAAAAAGCAACATAGAGGAGCTATCGGCAAGAGATTCGACAATAGTCGCTATCTCCCCTAGCGAGTTTGATATAGCGGATGACTTTATCAAAACAAAAGTTTGGGACCATTATATGTTGGAATTTTTTGAAATGATGGTTATTTTGCAAGTTTTGTCACTTGAGGTGGCGGTTAGACTAGGAAACGATGTCGATATGCCAAGAAATCTGGCAAAAAGCGTTACAGTAGAGTAAAATTGTGTATTATTATGCCTAGTAATTTTGGAAGGTTCAACGATGAGCATTAAAAGAAAAATACTTTTACGAATAAGCGTCGCTATAGCCGTGGCCACACTCTTGATTATAGCTATAGTTGCTTTCCATATTAGATATAGCACTATAGAGGCGGCAAAACAAAAAGCCACGCTTGTGTCTGAAATAACCAGAGATGCACTAACCGCCCATATGGTGAATGGCATCATGGATAAAAGAGATTTGTTTTTATCAAACATAGCTCATCTAAAGGGTGTCCAGCAGCTTAGGATAATAAGAGGCGAGAAGGTTATTAAGCAGTTTGGCAAAACTAGGGAAAATGAAGGGGCACAAGACCAAATAGACCTTGATGTTATAAGAAACGGCAAAGCTATAGAGGTTATGAGTGAAAACTTTATGGACGCCAGACTTAGAACGACTATTCCATATATAGCAAACGCTAATATAGGTTCGCCAAATTGCCTTAATTGCCATGAGGCAAAAGATGGTGATGTATTGGGTGCAGTGACGATGGAATTTGATCTTGGCGATATTAAGACGACCGGTATAGAGATTATTTTGAAAATAATTCTTGTCTCGGCGATTTCGCTGGGTGTTGTTATATTGATGCTGAATAGATTTTTAAATCCATATCTTGATTTGTTTTCTCAGTTAACGGATAAGATTGAGGCCGCCGACAATGGAGATTATAGCCAGAGAATAGAGACAAAACTCAAAGACGAAGCCGGCGACGCCGCTAAGTGGTTTAACGAGTTTATGCAAAAACTAGAGGATACGTTCAAACAAATAGAACAAAGTATAGGTATGTTTGTAGTTAGGGGCACAAGAAAAGATTTGGATCCGCTAACGGAGACAAAAGACGTCGTAGTTGAGCTGGCAGATATATATAAGTTCAAGAGAACTATTGAAAACGACGCTCATAAAATGGATGTTTATGAACGGATAGTCAGCCTGTTTGATAAGCGTTTTGATATTAAAAACTTTACTATATACGAGATAGATCCGGAAAAGAACATTAGAAAAGCTCTTATTCAGTATGGGAAAGGCAGTTGTTGCTCGATTATGTCTCTTGAAAACTCTCAGCTATGCCGATCAAATAGGATAGGTAAAGATGTTCTCTCTGATGACTTTGATGGCGTGTGCCAGCAGGCTACAGGTTGCGGGGAACGTCCTTATATTTGTCTTCCTGTTGCTATCGGGGGTAAGGTAAGTCTTGTGATAAATATAGTAGCAAAAGACGAGAAGGATGCAGAGAGAATTAAAGTACTACTTCCGAAGCTTCATAACTATCTTGGGGAGGCGACATCTGTTATAGAGTCTAAAAAACTAATGGAGATTCTAAGAGAGTCGTCCCTAAGGGATGCGATGACAGGGCTTTACAATAGAAGATTCCTCGAAGAGTATCTGACAAAAGCAATGCCGCAAGCCATAAGAAACAATAAAAAAGTCGGTATTTTGATGATAGATATGGACCATTTCAAAATGGTGAACGACACATATGGACACGATATAGGTGATGCCGTTATCAAAAAACTATCAAAAACAATACTTGACAATATAAGAGAAGCTGACCTAGCTGTTAGATACGGCGGCGAAGAGTTCCTTGTACTGCTGCACGACGTTAGTGGCGAAGATGAGCTTGTGAGCGTAGCCGAGAAGCTTAGAGTTAGAGTCGCGGAGATGAAGGTAAAAGCTGGAAATGAAACTCTCCAAAAGACGATTAGTATCGGTGTCTCTCTATTCCCTGACAACACAGATAGCGTTTGGAAATGTATTAAGTTTTCAGACATAGCTCTTTACAAAGCTAAAACTGGTGGCAGAAATAGGGTTGTGAAATTTGAAGAAGAGATGTGGGAAGACGACGGAACTGGTTACTAAGATAGCAAAGGGGCGAGCCCCCTCTGCCTGTCTAGTGGCAGCCGCAGCCGCCATCTTTGTGTTCACTGCCGCCTGAGCTGCAAGCGCTCGTTTTGCCGTCAAGCCCTATCGTTGGCTGGATTGCTTCGTTAGTAGTGCCGCCGTCTTTGTTTATATCCTCTATTTTTGCCCACAGAGTTGCCGCCGCAGATAAAAATCTTTTCGCACTCTCTGAGGTTGGTGCATAATAAGTGATTGGTTTACCCTCGTCGCCGCCTTTTCTTGTGTCGACCTCAATAGGTATTTGAGCTATTACTTCGGTTTTATACTCTTTGGCTAGTTCTTCCGCCGTTCCCTTCCCGAAGATGTCGTACTCTTTGCCGCTCTCTGGGCATATAAAGCCACTCATATTTTCCACTACTCCGCCAAGAGGTATGTGTAGTTTTTCAAACATGTCCAAGCTTCTTTTTGCATCATCAAGAGCCACTGTTTGCGGTGTTGTGACAACTACTCCGCACGTTACAGGTACACTCTGAGCCAATGTTAGTTGTGCATCACCTGTGCCAGGGGGCATATCTATAATAAGAGCATCTAGCTCTCCCCATTCAATATCCGTAAGAAGTTGTTGTATTACCTTCATTACCATAGCACCACGCCATATAAGTGACTGCCCCTCTTCCATTAGCATGCCCATACTCATGACTTCACATCCGAGCGCCTCTATAGGTTTTACCCTATTTGCAATAACTTCTGGTTGAGCACCAACTACGCCAAACATTCTAGGAATATTTGGGCCGTATATGTCGGCGTCAAGAACACCTATTTTTTTACCCTGCATTGCAAGAGCTATAGCGAGATTGGTTGTTGTGGTAGATTTACCGACCCCACCTTTTCCGGAGCTTACCATTATAAAATTTTTTATATACGGTGCAATGTTTTTGCCCTTTGAAGATGTCTCTTTTGGGGCTGTAGGCTGAAGTATTTTTAGTTCAAAATCGTTTATTCCGATAACGGACAACTTTGTTTTGATTTCTTCTTTTAGTATGGAGGCAATTTCTTCGCTACTTGCTGTTATTTCAAGTTCGATGTACGGTTTTGCATCCGCTTTTATCTCTTTTACAAAACCAAAACTTACGATATCTTTCGTAAATCCCGGATATGCTACTTGTGATAATGCCGAGCGTATGTCGTCAACTGTAGCCATAGTTTTTCCTTTCAAAATTAGTTTTGAAGGATTATACAGCCGAAAACTTTAACTAGGATTATTTTTGTCTTAAATCTAGGAGGGTGTAAAAACAGGTGGTAAAACCGCCCCACATACAGGGCGGAATTGAAGATTAAGCTCTATCTCTGATGTTTAGAGTAGATATAACTTCTGAGTATTTTTTTGCGTCTTTTCTTTTTAGATATCTCATAAGTCTTCTTCTTTGACCTACTAGTTTTAGAAGTCCAAGTCTTGAAGAGTGATCTTTTGCGTTAACTTTAAGATGCTCTGTAAGATATACGATTCTCTCTGTTAGAAGAGCTATTTGAACGGCTGGTGAGCCAGTGTCTTTGTCGGAATTTTGAAATTTAGCGATAAGTTCGCTTTTTTTCGCCGAATCCAAAGCCATGTGAGACCTCCTGATTGGTTTTATTTTTTGGAAAACGCAATTTTAGCAGTTTATTCCTTACTAACCGCCAAAATAACACAAAAACTGTTTTATTTAAACCTAATGTAACTATAATAGTAAATTAGACGGATGTAAATTTATAGTTTTGGATAATAGATATGCTGCTAACAAAAGCAAGTGAATACGCACTTTTGTCAATACTTTGTATCAGTGATCGCAAGGAACCAATCGACGTGGAGAACTTGTCGTTTTCGCTTGCTATATCCAGAAGTTTTTTGGCAAAAATACTACAAAAACTTACAAAAGCCGGCATCTTAAAATCTTTCAAAGGGGTTAAGGGCGGTTTTATTCTCGCAAAAGAGATGAACGAGATAAGTATCCTTGACATCATAAAAGCGGTAGAAGACAATCCAGCGACCGTATTTGAGTGTACGAGTGACAGCGGCGTATGTCCTAGCAATAGAGTTGCGGCTTGTGGCATTTGGCCCACTTTGAACAAACTTCAGCTCAAAATAGATGTTTTTTTATCACAGATAACACTTCAAGATATCCTATCAAAATGAGTATAGGCTTCAAAATTGGCTGAGGCAACACGTAAAAACCTAGTCGGCAAAGCGATACCGATATTAAAAGTTATAGGAAAAGCAAAGCAATTTACAATGGTTTTGATGGTAGTCGCTATCATGGCGATTATTATTGTTCCACTTCCTACGATGGTGCTCGATTTCTTCCTCACGATTTCAATAGCCATTGCCGTCCTTATGATACTAATAGCTTTCTATGCCCCAAAGCCTACCGACCTTACAACCTATCCGACATTACTGCTTATAGTCACGCTATATAGGCTTGCCCTCAATGTCGCTACGACAAGGATGATTTTGTCGGAGGGTCACAACGGGCCAGAGGCGGTCAGTCATATAGTTGCGGCGTTTGGACAGTTTGTCGTCGGGGGCAACTTCGTCATAGGTACTATTATTTTTACGATTTTGGTCCTTATAAACTTTATGGTTATCACCAAGGGCTCCGGCAGGGTTGCTGAAGTTGCGGCAAGATTTACGCTAGATGCGATGCCTGGTAAACAAATGGCGATAGATGCCGACCTGAACGCTGGTATGATAGATGAGCCTGAGGCTAGAAAAAGACGTCAAGAGATAGTTGGTGAAGCAAACTTTTATGGAGCGATGGACGGTGCTAGCAAATTTGTTAGCGGCGACGCCGTTGCAGGTATCATCATCACGGTTGTAAATATAATCGGCGGCTTTTTGATAGGTATATTCCAGCACGACTTGACCGTCTCGGCTAGCGCATCTACTTATACTATCCTTACCATAGGCGACGGCCTAGTTGCCCAGCTTCCAGCGCTTATTATCTCGACATCGGTCGGTATCATAATTACTAGAGCTACAAAATCTGACTCTGAAAGCTCAATATTTACAGAGAATATAGTTAATCAGCTAATACAAGACTACAAGGTTCTTTTGATAGTCGGCGGTATCTTGATTATGTTTGCGATGATACCTGGATTGCCGACCTTGTCTCTTGGGTTTGTTGGGCTTTGCTTTTTGGGGCTTGGGTACATGATGTTGCGTGAAAAGCACCCAGAGGTTTTGGAAAAAATCAAAAAAAGCACACAAAAATCAAAACCGAAAACGGAACAAGAAAAAGAGATGGATCTTGCCGCCGCCGCCGAAGCCCATAAAGCAAAAGCGTCGGCAAAACCGCAAAAAAGCGCTGAAGAGATAAAAAAAGAAGAAGATGACGCAATAGAAGACATTCTAAAAGTTGAGCTTTTGGAGCTAAATGTCGGATATGGGCTTATCCGTTTGGCCGACACGAATCAAGGCGGAGACCTTTTGGAGAGGATACGTGGAATGAGGCGCAAAATTGCGCTTGATTTTGGTTTTGTAATGCCGCAAGTGCGTATTAGGGATAATTTGCAGCTTGCGTCAAACTATTATGAAGTGATGTTAAAAGGCGTGCCGATAGGTTCCGGGGAGATATATCCTGAAAAATTCTTGGCTATGAATAGTGGGCTTGTGACGGATGAAATACAGGGTATCAATACAAAAGAACCGGCATTTGGGCTTGACGCTACGTGGATAGACCCTGAGGAGAAAGAGGAAGCGCTTATGAAGGGCTATACCGTCGTCGATCCGTCTACGGTTGTAGCTACGCATATGTCCGAACTTGTCAAAAAACACGCCGAAGAGCTGTTAACACGCCAAGATGTACTAAACCTAATAGAAAAACTAAAAAAAGACTATCCGGCCGTTGTGGACGACGCACTAAAAGTCTCGTCGATAGGTGTCATCCAACGTGTCCTAAAACAGCTTTTACACGAAAAAATACCTATCAAAGATATGCTTACCATTATGGAGAGTATATCGGATACGGCAGAGTATACAAAAAGCATAGACGTTCTTGTGGAGCAAGTTAGGGCTAGATTGGCTAGGGTTATTACGAGTCTATACAAGTCCGACGATGGCACTATCAAGCTACTTACTTTTAACAACGAAACAGAACAAAGATTGCTTGATAAGACGAGGGATCAGGGTGGTGCGAGAAGCTTCCTTCTCAATGTTGGGGAGATAAATGCTCTGGTTCACGACGTGAGCGACGCCGCAAAAGCTGTGCTCGAGAGAGGTGTAGCCCCTGTTATCATAGTGGTTGAGCCGCTCATCAGGAAGTCGCTCTCTGAGATTTTTGAGAGATTTGGCCTTGATATCGTTGTTTTGAGTCATGCCGAGATAGAGCCTAACGCTAAATTTGAGGTTATCGGTAACGTGGCGGTAAACTTTGGTTGATGGTGTGCGAATATGAAAATAAAAATGGCTGAATTGGTAGAGAAAACAGGTGTTCCAAAATCAACTATTTTGTACTACATTAAAGAGGGGATTTTGCCGCAACCTGAGCGGATAAAACAAAATGTATGCCTTTACGAGAGCGATTTTATAGAGCGGATAAAGTTTATAAAATATCTTCAAAATACATATAGTAAGACTATAACTGAGTTAAAGTCTGCTGTATGTTCGCACGGATATGACTTTTCCCAAGGCTCCGATATTTTGATTGAATTTTTGGAAAAGCTATCCGGTACGCCTGCCAATTCACAAAAAATGGACATAAAAGAGCTTGCAAAAAAGACAGATGTAGGCGAAGAGTTTATAAGGGTGCTTGTTGAAAAAAGCATTGTGATACCGCTTGTTGAAGGGATGTTTGACGACAAAGACGCCGAGATGATAGTGATATATGACAAGCTGTGCAAATCTGGGTGGGATATTGAGTTTTTTGAAAAATATGCGCAAATATCGAGAGAGCTTGCCAATTACAATATAAAAAAAGTTATCGAAATGAAACGAAAACTTAAAGAGGATGGCGATTATAACAATGAAGCGCATCATCTAATGTTTGAAATTCCGCTCAATATTCAGCCTTATATCATAAATAGACTCGGGATGATGGAGCACAAAAAAATAGATAAAGAGATGGCTTTAAAGTGCCAAAAAACTAATATAGTTGATAAAACAGATAAGAATACTTGACAAATAAAATTTTACAGTATAAAATTTCTCAAAAATAATAAAGAGAACTGTATGAAAAATTTTGTTTTATTCATTATATTACTACTTGCTGGAGTAAATTGCTTTGCCGTAGAGGAGGGTAGGGGCGAGTATAGAAAAAACTGTATGAAGTGCCACGGAATAGGTGCTAAAGGCGCTTTTATGGCGACTCAAGACGGCTGGAAAAAATGGTTTGATAATGGTGCTAAAAAGCTTACGGATAAGCACTCAAAAACAGAAGCCAAAAGCTATTTTGAGTCAGATGGATTCAAGGTAAACGCAAAAAATATATTTGAATTTTTGCATGAGTACGCATCAGATAGCGGTAATTCAATAACCGGATGCAACCCAGAAAATCTGTTTTAGTTATTTTTTGATTGCTATAAAGAGGGCAAAGTTGCACCATCTGTATAATATTTCCACATGCGCAAAGCCGGCTTTTTTGCAAAGCGCTTCGTTCTCTTTTTCACTATACGGCACAAGTACATTTTCTAGGGCCTCTCTCTTTCGCATTATCTCAAGCTCGGAGTAGCCTTGCTTTTTTTTGTAGCCGTGGTATGAATCTATAAGAAATTTATTTAGTTTTTTGTCATCGCTAATTAGTTTTTCGGCAAACAAGAATACGCCGTCACTCTCAAGGGCATCAAAAATTTTTTGCACTACCTGCTCTCTTATGATTGGGCGTATAAATTGTAAGGTGAAGTTTGCGACAAATGCCTTTGACGTTGGGAGCGGTGAATTTGCGACGTCTATCTTCAAAAGTTTTAGATTTGCTTCATAAGCGGCGGCTTTTTGTGCGGCAACCTCTAGCATGTGCTCAGAGTCGTCCACGCCGATTAGCTCTATGTTTTTACCTTTGAAGCTTTGAGATAGTCTAATGAGCAAGTTTGCGGTTGAACAGCCTATGTCTGTTATTGCCCCACTCTCTACATATTCCAGTAGTACCGCCTCCGTCAGCTCCAAGATATTTTCATAGCCTGGTATTGAGCGGGAGATCATATCGTCAAATACCCCTGCCACCTCCTTATCAAACTCAAACTGTTTTTCTAGCGGCTTGGTGAAAATATCGTCTTGCAATGTGCATCCTTATGGGGTACTGTTTTGGTATAATTTTGAAAAAATTTTAGCGTAGGAGTTCTTTGCGATGGGAGATTCTAAAGCGGTTCTTGCAGTTAACGAGCTAAAAAGTAAGATAGTTGTTGCGGCTTTTTTTGCAATCTACTGTGTTATAGGTCTTTTGCTTGACGTCATAATTTACAATATGCCCTCATTGTCCTATGGGTTTTATATGCTTCTCACATTCAAGGTATTCCCGATGGCTACCGTCGGTATGGTCATTTTTGGGGCAATATCGATACTGGTCACATACTCTATGTACGACAAAATAATGCTTTATGGACATGAGTACAAAGAGGTTACGCCGGAGAATGCAAGCGGCTTTGAGAGAGGGCTATATGATATGATAGATTCTTTGGCCGCAAAAGGTGGCCTTGGGTATATGCCTAGGGTGTATGTGATAGAGGCGGATTATATGAATGCTTTTGCTAGCGGCTTTAGTCAGAAATCAGCGATGGTAGCCATAACAACCGCCCTTATCAATAGACTAAACGAAAAAGAGATAGAGGCCGTCATGGCACATGAGATTAGCCATATAAGACACGGCGATATTAAGCTTACGCTTCTTGTTTCCGTCCTTGCGAATGTGATGCTTTTTATTGTTAATATGGGCGTTATGTTTTTTGGCGGCTCCAGAGACTCCGGCGGGGCTAGGGCCGCAAAGATGATTCTTTTTGCTTTACAGTTCATATTGCCGCTTATCACGGGGGTGCTTTCGATGTTTCTTAGCAGGACTAGAGAATATATGGCAGATGCTGGCTCCGTAGAGATTACAGGCGATAGGCAGGCTATGGCAAATGCGCTAATAAAAATACACAACAATTACACTGCAGAGCCGCACGCAGAAGATGATGGCGCTGAATTTAGAAGGGCGGCTTATATTTTTGAACCAAAAGCTTTCGCCTCTTTGTTTTCAACACATCCAAGTTTGCAAGATAGGCTAAAAGCATTGGGTTTTGATGGAAAATAGTTACTTACAGCATAAGATAGTAGCGATAGGTTCATCCACTGGCGGCCCTGGGCATTTGCAAAAGATTTTATCGGCCGTCCCTAGTGATTTCAATGCGACTATCGTGATAGCTCAGCATATAAACTCTATTTTTTTGGATAGCATCGTAGAGAGTCTAAATTCGTTTTGTCGTATTCCGGTATATGTTGGGCATGACGGAATGCCGCTAGATGTTCCATCTGTCGTGTTTGCTAAAGGTCCAGGGATAAATCACATTGTTTATGAGTCTGGTACTTATAAGCTAAAAATTTTAGATATTGTCAGTGAAGACTACTCGCCGTCCGTCAACAGACTATTCTTGTCGTTAACATCATTGCAAAAACAGCCGAACATACTCGCAGTTTTGATGACAGGAATAGGCGATGACGGGGCTAGGGGGCTACTTGAGCTAAGGAAAATAGGTGCGCATACGGTTGCCGAGAGCGAGGAGAGTGCCATAGTGTATGGTATGCCAAGAGCCGCCTATGAGATGGGAGCCGCTGATGAGGTGCTTAGCATTGATAAGATAGTAAATAAGATTATAGAGTTTGGTAGATAGATGTATAGCTCAACTCACGGCGAGATATTAGAATTTTTTTATGACAAAACTGGAATCCATTTTGATGAAAAAAAAGACGTTGTTGCCCATAAAATAAATACGTTTTACAAAAATCATGGTTTTGCGGATATTAATTCGTTTTTCACGGAGATAAAAAGATATGGGCCGCTCTGGCAAGAGCTTGTAAATCTACTGACCGTCAACGAGACCTATTTTTTTAGAGAGACTAGACAGATAGACATAATGATTGAGATGGCAAAACAAAAGCGGAGTTTCAATATTTTGTGCGCCCCTAGTTCTAGCGGCGAAGAGCCTTATACTATACTAATCAAGCTAGCTGAAAACGGGCTTTTAGGCGGGCTGTGCAAATTTGTCGGTATAGACATAAATAGTAGCGTCATAGAGTCGGCAAAACAAGGCACATACTCCAAAAGAAGCCTCCATAGAACTCCAGCAGAGGTTATCTCTAAGTATTTTACGGAAAACGAGAGGCATTACTATGATATATCCTCCGAAATCAAAAGGATAGTTGATTTTAGAATTGCGAATATTTTTGACTCAAATATTAAGAGTCTCGGCGATTTTGATTTTGTTTTTTCCAGAAATATGATTATATATTTTGATAAAGAGAGCAGGGGCGAGGCTGAAAAGGCGCTGTGTTCGCTATTAAAACAAGACGGCGTTTTATTTATGGGGCACGCCGATTTGATACCAAACAACGTAGGATTCAAAAAAACGGTCGAAAACGGAACCGTTTATTACAAAAAGCCTTGATTATGAACTCATACAAGCCAAAAGCCGCTTTTTTTATTTTACTCGCCTCAATAAGTTACGGTTCTCTCGGCGTTATCGCAAAGTTCGCTTATGCAGATGGCGTTAGCGCAAATATGCTTGCTGTTTCACAGATGTTTTTTGGAGCTTTGTTTTTTGGCCTATACAAAATAAAAAAACTCCCCACTTTTTTTCAAGTATCAAAGCGCAGTATCGTACTCCTTGGTGTGGGCGGCGCAATGTCCGCCCTAACGGCTTTTTGTTACTACCGCTCTTTGGATACGCTTGCCGCTTCGGTTGCGATAATCATGCTATTTCAATTTGTATGGATAGGCCTAGCCCTTGAGCTTGCGCACAAAAAAAGATTGCCTTCAAGGTTTGAGATTGTAGCCGTGCTGCTTTGCTACGCTGGGACATATCTAAGCGTCGGTACTAGCGAGGCTACTGGCGGCACATTGTTTGGCTTATTTTTGGGGTTTATATCGGGCACTTTTTTTGCTATTTATATATTTTTTAGTTCGACATATTGCCTTGATGAGGACTCTGATGCAAGGGCTTTTTGGATTATATTTTCTGCATTTTTACTATCGTTTGCACTATCGTTTTTGTGGCTTGATTTCAAAAACATATATCCGGTGATAAAGTGGGGTGCGGTGTGTGGAGTTTTTGGGGTGTTTATGCCTTTTTACATCTATGCGCTATTTTCACCGCAGATAGGAGCCGCCGCTACATCGATAATAGGCTCTGCCGAGCTTCCATCGGCTCTTGTGCTCTCCGTGCTTATTCTTGACGAGAAGCTTACAGCTATGCAGGTACTTGGCTCCGCACTTGTCTTTTTGGCTATTTTTGTTATTTTTTTTGGCGAAGCTAAAGCCAAATAAAGCCCTTTTGGGTTATCTTTTTAAAAAATAAATTGAGGTGTTTGAATGGAAGAGGCATTAAGAGGATTTTTTACTTCGGCTCCTTTTTTGGTTAGCTTTGCGGCAGGGATACTGACTTTTGTTAGCCCGTGCGTATTGCCGCTTATTCCTGCTTATATATCGTATATATCCGGAATGTCCGTTAAGCAGTTATCTACAGATGGGGAGGTGACTAGGGCGCAGAGAATGCGCATTTTTTATGCGGCGTTGATGTTTGTCCTTGGATTTAGCCTTGTCTTCGTCATTCTTGGTGCCATTATGGCAAGCCTCATAGGCGATATTTTTAGCTACCAATGGATAACTTGGATTGCGGGTGGTATCATAGTGCTATTTGGTATGCACATGGCCGGCTTTATCAATATCAAGTTCCTTAATTTTGAGCAAAGGGCAAATTTCGGCGATACGACAAGCAAGTCATTTTTTGCCCCTTTTATCCTTGGTTTGTCTTTTGCGCTTGGCTGGACGCCGTGTGTAGGCCCTATCTTTTCAATGATAATAGCGATTGCCGCACAAGAGCCATCAACGTCAATATGGCTTCTTATCGTCTATGCTGCCGGACTTGCCGTACCATTTTTGCTTACGGCGATAGTCACAGGCTTTATGCTCAAGTTTATGGCAAAAATCAAAAAATACTTCAAGGTTGTAGAGATAGTAGGTGGCCTGCTTCTAATAGTTTTGGGTCTTGCGATTGCTACGGGCGGGCTAGGGAAGCTTAGCGCACTTTTTATAGGAGAGTAAAATGATAAGAGGTTTTTTCCTAATACTTTCATTTTGCGTTGTCGCCTTCGCATCCCAGATAGAGTGGGCGCCAAACTATAAGGCGGCTGTAGAAAAAGCCAAAAAAGAGAATAAGCTTATATTTTTGATGCTATCTCAACCTGGGTGCCCTAGCTGCAAAAAGATGAAAGAGATTATGGCTGAAGATGAGCTGCTAATCAATGAGATAAACACGAAGTTTGTTGCAGTTGAGGTTAATATATTAAAGGATAGTTGGAACAAAAAATTTAGAGCCTTTGGAACGCCGACATTTTATTTTTTGGATAGAAATGAAAACAAAACCGCAAGACAATTGGTTGGCGGGGCTGGTGCGCCGGAGTTTTTGAAGATTATAAAAGAGGCAGAGGGGCAAAAGTAGCGGATGCTTATAAAAAACGGTATTGTTTGTGACAAAAGAGGCGAAAAAAGAGCCGATGTAAGAATAGAAGATGGGAAGATAAAAAAGATTTCCGCAAAGCTTGAGCCAAAGAAAAATGAAAAGGTATTGGAAGCGGACGGCCTTTATCTTATGCCAGGCATTATTGATATAGGGGCAGCAATAGGCGAAGGTGTGCAGGATATTTTTAGGGCTCTTCAAAAGTTGTCTAACTTTGCCGTAAAAAGCGGTATTACAACTGTTGCGGTACAGCCGGATACTGCTATCAATACGGAGATAGGGCTTGATTACTTTTTTTCAAAGTCGAAAGAGATATCGCTTTGTTCTCTTACTCCGATAGCCTCGGCAACTGAGAATAACGGTTGCGAAAAGCTAAACAATATGGCGATAATGCACAAAAACGGGGCGGTTGGAGCATTCGTGCCGTCATACGCAAATTCAAATATTCTCAAACGCTCTATGGAGTATGGCAAAATGCAAGCTACGCCTTTGTTTGTGACTTGCTCAAATCCACACCTTGATAAGGGTGCGGTAATGCACGATGGCGCAGTCTCGTTTTCTATGGGGCTTGGCGGTTTTAGTGTGGTATCTGAAAGCAGCGAGATGGCGAAAGTGGTTGACATAGCCTCTTATATTGGCTCAAAGCTTGTTGTTCGCTCACTGTCTAGCGAAAAATCTACCGCCATAGCGAGGGACGCTAAAAAACACTATAAAAATATATTTTTTGACGTTTCGCTGCATCACCTAGTGTTGACGGATGAGAGCTGTAGAGGATATGTTAGCTATGCAAAAAATTTTCCGCCTCTTAGAGAGACGAGAGATAGGGACTCATTGATTGCGGCGTTAAAAGATGGCACTATAGACGCTATAAGCTCTGGCCATAGGCCGGTAACTAGACTTACAAAAGATTTATCGTTTGAGGAGGCGGCCTTTGGGATAGAGTCGCTAGAGTTTTTCTTCTCGGCGCTTTATGCACTATCATTAGAGCAAGAAATATCCATCTCTAAAATTAGCGAACTAACCAGCTACAATCCAGCTTCGATACTTGGAAATACCAATAAGGGGCTTATAAAAGAGGGCTTTGACGCTGATATTTTCTTGTTCAATCCAAAAGAGAAGCCGAGCTTACCCCATGAGCATTCTCCTTATCAAAATGTACCGCTAGTTGGTAATGTGGCTTGTACTATTGTGGGCGGAGAGGTGAAATTTTGTCTATAGACAGAGGGGTGGAGTCGTTTTTGGCACTTATCGGTACGCCATTTATGACGGCGTACAAAAGCATAGAAAGGCTCGGTAAATTTTTTATTTTCAATTTTAAGCTATCTTCTCTGGCGTTCCAACGCCCATATAGATTGAAAGAGATTTTTTATGAAATAGAGCGAATAGGCATACAGTCTATGTCTATTATAGTTTTAACGGCCATTTTTATGGGGCTTGTGCAGGCTATTCAAATATATCAAGGATTTCACAAGTTTGGCATGGAAAATATGATGGGATATACAATATTCTATGCCCTTGGAAAAGAGCTAGCCCCTGTCGTTGCCGCTTTGATGGTGACGAGCAGGGCTATTAGTTCGATGGCGGCAGAACTTGGAACAATGAGGGTGACAGAGCAAATTGATGCCATTGATACGCTAGCCGTTGACTCAAAAAAATTTCTTGTTATCCCAAAAATTGTAGCCGCAATGATCGCTTTGCCCATACTTACGGCGACATTTAACGTGGTTGCAAATATATCTTCGTTTGCAATAGCCGTTGCCGCTCTTGACATTAATCCAACTTCATATTTGAATACGATACGTCAATATGCGGATTTTGCTGATTTTATGAGCGGTATAATTAAAGCTGGAGTTTTTGGCTTTTTGATTAGCTCAATAGGTACTTACTGTGGTTATCACGCATCTGGTGGGGCGAGAGGCGTTGGGCAAGCGACTACGGTGGCAGTAGTTGCTTCATCGGTTACGATACTTGTTGCGGATTATTTTTTGGCGTCGTTTTTTATACTTATCGGATACTAAAATGAGCTCATCAATATTTGGCCCGGTACTATCAAGGCGGTTTGGGCTTTCTCTCGGAATTGACCTTGTCGGGGACGGCCTTAAAAAATGCAATTATGACTGTCTATACTGTGAACTTCCGAAAGCTGCGAAAGTTTCGTCGTTGGATGAGTATAAAACACCTGAGTTGATTACCAGTGAGGTTGAAACGGCACTTACTAGACATCCGGATATTGATTTTATTACCGTAACGGCAAATGGAGAGCCTACTTTGTATCCCATGCTCGGCGAGCTTGTCACCTTGCTTCGTAAAATTAAAGGCTCAAAAAAACTACTTATTCTCTCAAATGGCTCTACTATATGTGACGCAAAAGTCGTGAAGGCCTTAAAGCTATTTGACGTCGTCAAGCTATCAATTGATAGCGCACTTGAGGGTAGTTTCAAAAAAATAGATAGACCGCTCGATATCACCCCTGCTAAGCTGATAGAATGCATGAGTTCTTTTAGGGATGAGTATGACGGTATTCTTGTACTAGAGAGTCTTTTTGTAAAAGGCGTGAACGATTCTGCCGAGGATATAGAGGCTCTAAATAAAGCGTATCTACGCATAAGGGCGGACAGAATAGACTTAAGTACGATAGACCGTCCCCCAGCATACAATGTGGATAAAATCGGCGAAGACGAGCTTATGCGGATAGCCTCAACACTAGACAAAAGTCTGATGGTGAGCGTGGCCACTAGGAAAATAAGCGTGGCAACGGCAAGAGCTTTCGGTGATGAAGAGATAATATATATGCTCAAAAATAGACCTTTTAGCTCTTTTGACATTGAAACGCTTTATGATGAAAACTCTAAGGCCGCGCTGCATAAGCTTGTAGAGTCTAATAAAATACATACGAAAGATGTTGCGGGAACAAAGTTTTTTTGGGCTTTTTAAAATCAGACTATTGCGTAAATAAAAAAAAGCTAAATCATAATATAATTACAGCTTAAGTTATGATTACTTCGACAAATAAAAGGAGTCTATATGAATAAGGTTTTGGCATTGACTATTCTTTCAGCATCTATGGTTTTTGCAGCAGATGTTGACGTGCAAAAGCAAAAAATGGCAGCATCAGAACTGAAAAAAACAATGATGGGGCAATTAAAAGCAAAGCTTGCCGAAAATCCTGTTGCGGCGATAGAATTTTGTTCTAAAAATGCGCTCGTTATTACTGATGCCGTAGCAAAAAAACACAATTTGCACATAAAAAGAGTGTCTGAAAAAAATAGAAACAGCGTAAATATCCCTGATTCTAGCGATAAAAAAGCAATCTCTTATTTTGCTGAGTCTATTAAGCAAAATGGTAAAGTTAGTGAGTTTGCGGTTATTGACGGAAAATATTATGAACCAATGATAACAAACGATATGTGCATGGTTTGTCACGGCAAGGAAAATGCCATTTCAAAACCTATAGCAGACAAAATAAAACAACTATATCCTGCCGATAAAGCCACAGGATACGGGATTGGTGAGCTAAGAGGCGTGATAGCCGTCTGGTAAAACTCAAATTTTATCTTGACAAACTAAGAAAATTTGTATATAATCACGCTTCCATTTTGGCTGTGAGTCAAGAGGGTTAGATTCCGGATTAGCTCAGTGGTAGAGTAGGTGACTGTTAATCACTTGGCCGCAGGTTCGAATCCTGCATCCGGAGCCACCTTATTTGGAGTAATATGCGGGAGTAGCTCAGTGGTAGAGCACAACCTTGCCAAGGTTGGGGCCGCGGGTTCGATCCCCGTCTCCCGCTCCACTCGTTTTCGGATGTAGTATGCGAGTGTGGTGGAATAGGTAGACACAAGAGACTTAAAATCTCTCGGACTTTTTGTCCGTGCCGGTTCGATTCCGGCCATTCGCACCACAGCGTTTGATAATTCTTCTTTATATTTTTTTATATATGTCGGCGATATAGCCAAGTGGTAAGGCAGGAGCCTGCAAAGCTCCCATCCCCGGTTCGAATCCGGGTGTCGCCTCCACTATTTTTGGGTAGGTGGCAGAGTGGTTGAATGCACCGGTCTTGAAAACCGGCGATGGTGATGAGCCATTCGGGAGTTCGAATCTCCCCCTGCCCGCCACTAACTAATCTAAACCAATCCAGCAAAATCCAATAAACCCCTGAAAATAAAGCCCTCAAGACATATTCTTAGTCCAGCACAATCTAAGCAAATTTAACCAAATCTACGATTTTAAGTAATAACCTAAGTAATAACTTGTAGAATGTAGTTACTACATCCAAAAAGTTATTACATAAACATGTAATAACAGACGAGGTTATTACTATGCCAAAAATGGTTACGCAACTTAATGACACTCAAATCAAAAATGCAAAGCCCAAAGAAAAAGACTATCAACTCTCTGATGGACAAGGCTTATTTCTTCTAGTAAAGACTTCCTCAGCCAAATGGTGGCGTTTTAATTATGTGAGTCCAAATGACGGAAAAAGAAAACTACTTAGCCTTGGTACATATCCAGAAATATCACTCGCCAAAGCGAGAGCAAGACGAGATGAGGCAAGGCAAAAAATTGCCGTAGGCATTGACCCATCCGATGAGCGGCAGCAGATAAAGCAATCCAAAAAAGAAGAGCAAGAAAAAACAGAGACGACCTTTCAATCTGTAGTAGATGAGTTCTTTGCGAGTAGGAAGAAAATATGGAGCGATAGCAACTATCACAAAAACTATAGTGCTCTCAGGCGAGATATTTTGCCTGTTTTTGCTGATAGGGCTATGAATGAAATAACAAAACAAGAATTTTTGCAGGCTATTAAAAAAATTGAACAAAGGGGTGCAACAAGGGCATCAAGGGATACCTTTAATCTATGTGGGCAAATTTGGAGATATGCCGTTACGCATGACAAAGTAGAGCACAATATAGTTGGCGATATTGATAGACAAAGCGCCCTTCAGCCGCACAAAACGACCCATTTTAGAACGATTACAGACACAAGAAGGGTTGGGCAGCTATTGCATGCGATTGATGAGTATGATGGAAGCTATATCGTCAAATGCGCACTTAGGCTGGCCCCTATGTTGTTTCTTAGACCAAGTGAGCTTGGTGGGCTAATGTGGGAAGAGGTAAATATGGAGGCCTCTGAACTTCGTATTAAGCCAGAGCGTATGAAGATGAGACAACTTCATATCGTGCCGCTGGCAAAGCAAGCAAAAGCTATTTTAAAAGATATTCAGACTCTGACAGGCGATGGGATTTTTGCATTTCCGAGCAGAATTAGCACGATAAAGCCGATAAGCGAAAACACATTAAATCAGGCTCTAAAGCGTATAGATTTCGGCGATGAAATAGTAGCACACGGCTTTAGGGCTATGGCTTCCACTCTTTTGAACGAGCAAAAAGGGACACATGGTTTTAACTCCGATGTCATAGAGAGGCAGCTAGCTCACGGCGAAAGAAACTCTGTGAGGGCATCCTATAATCACGCAGAGTATTTGGCTGAACGAAAAAAGCTTATGCAATGGTGGGCTGATTATTTGGATGAACTCGCGAGCTTGTCTGTTTAAACCTTCAATTTTATCTTTATGTAGATAGTCACCACTTGAAGAGATAATTTTTTGCAACATATGTATAATATTGACTTGTCTTATTTTATAAAGGAGGTACTAACTTATGAAAAAAATTGTTTTTAAAATTACAAAAAAAACAATAAAAGATGATACAAGAATCGGCTCATTATATTGTTTTAAAAGTTGTAGCGCAAATCAAAATTAAAACTAGTGGATAGTGAGTATCCACTCTCACTATCCTGCAAAAGGATCAAATTGGAAGAGATTTTCGAAATTGAGCTGACGGAAGATAGAATTTTGGATTTGCCGTTAAATTTGTCTTATTACAAAATTAACAATAACTCTTTGGTTATATCAAGAGATACAGCTAACTGGATTGCTTTGTTCAATAAAGAACAGGAAAATATTTTTAGCCAATTACTGGAAAAAAAATCACTTGGTGAAATATCTAAAACTATTGATGATGAAAATAACTTTAATTTTATTGTAAGTCAAATTATAGACAGAAATTTTGCACAAAACCAACAAATAACTTTCAATACTCCTCAAAGTGAAGGTTTATATATTTATCTTACTAATGATTGTAATTTATCTTGTACTCATTGCTATATGTATTCAGGTAAACCAAAACTTAATGAATTACCAAAAGAAGAATGGCGAACGATTATTATAAATGCCAAAAATAGCGGTATAAAATCTATTACATTTACTGGGGGAGAAGTTTTAACATATCCAGACTGGTTTGATGTCATAAAATTTACAAAAGAGAATGATATTACTGTTACACTTCTAACTAATGGTGTTTTATGGGATAAGGATACAATAGAAAAGAGCAAGCACTATATTGATGAAATACAGATTAGCATTGACGGCGTCGACGAACAAACCAGTGCCACCATTCGAGGAAAAGGGAATTTCTATAAAGCCATAGAGAATGTTAAATTGTTTGTAAAATCAGGCGTTAAAACTGTTATTGCAACTACGCCTACGCTTGACAACATAGTAGAAATCAAAAAATCATACATTACTTTTGCGCAATCACTACTTCAAGAAATAAATAGCGAAAATTTCTATTTTAAAATATCACAAAAATTGCTAAGCGGTCGTAAGGTAAACGCAATAATGCAAAATCAAGCGAAACTTTATTCGCAAATTACAAATAAATTAGCCGATACGCTATATCCAAATTATACAATTAGAAATTTTATTAATAACATGGCAGTTGGTAGCGGAATGAAAAATTGCGGCTACGGCGGTATATCTATATCTAGTGACGGAAAGTTTTTTTTATGCAACAGGGTTGAAGATTTGGAACCAATTGCCACAAAAGAAGAAGATTTTCAGAAAATACTTAAGAAAGCAAACTACTACTACGAACTATCAAGTGTTGACAATGTGCTGCCTTGCATGAACTGCGAGTTAAAATACATTTGTGGCGGCGGTTGCAGAATTGATGAATACTATTTTAAAGGCTTACAAAGCCAGATTAATGAAATTCAACCTCTTGTCAAAATTGATTGCGACAATGAGTATAAAAACAATCTTTATGACAAAATGATTCGTAGCATAAAATACACATACGAAATCGACTAAATAAATGAGGCTTGCATATATAGTCGCAGACGGTAAAATAATTGTTGAAGTACAGACAAATAGAGGCAAACTTGCCCCCTTCATCAGGCAAAAAAAAGTTATTGAAAGTTTGTCGCAGCAGCTATCAAGTTCTGTCGATAAGGATATTTTTCGGTTTATTACCATGCTTAATCAATTGATGCCACCTTTTGAGATTCATCGAGAGTTTATTTCCATCGAATTGGCAGAGGCGATAAAAAG
The DNA here is from genome assembly GCA_041915365.1 of Campylobacterales bacterium. Classification (GTDB taxonomy): domain Bacteria; phylum Campylobacterota; class Campylobacteria; order Campylobacterales; family UBA6016; genus UBA6016. The sequence goes on from JAYSBP010000009.1 coordinate 88,987, forward strand.
TACAAACTTCGTTTTTTACAAGAACGGCAGAAATTCTTTAAAAAAACTGAATGATTTTACTGTGTTTAATACCCTCATTGGGGCTAAAAAAGCAAAAGTTATAGCTCCGAACTATCTTAAGGTGTATATTAGTCATTTTTCTCAATTGAAAGCAAATGCTGACTTTTATTTTGAGTTTAATGATATCGAGAAAGATATCCCAATAGAATATAGCTTACAAATTCCTCTTTTTAAAACGAAAGAATTAGCAGAAATTGATAAGATAGAAACAAATAAACTATTTGATATTTTTAATACTGCGACTGGGCAAGAGATCTTTGATGCGCGATTTCTCACTTATGAAAATATAAACAATCTAAGCATAAATCAAAATATCAAAGTACTATATAGGGCTCAAGCAAATAAGCATAAGAGTGTGACTTTTGTTTCAAATACTCTTTTTAAAATGAGTATATTCAACAAAGATGATATAGACTCAAAAGAGATGGATTTATATTATTCGATTCTAGCAAACTATCTACAAAATAAACGATATGTAGAGTATGACGACAAGGTTATTTTGTTTGATGAAGAAGAGATAATTGAGGAAATTGATAATAAAACTCTCCTGAAAGTTTTTTCTTACAACTTAAATCAAAATATTCGGATATTTATAGATAAGATTCTTAGCATCTCCGCACTTGCGGATAAGCTGTCCGCAATGAATGAACTTGAATATTTAGGCTTTAAAGCTACCCTGAAAAACTACCAAGAAGATGGTGCATTTTGGCTTTATAATCTTTTCAAAAATCGTATTGACGGTGGGTTGCTAGCCGATGAAATGGGGTTGGGGAAAACCATTCAAGTAATAGCATTTTTATTACTATCCAAAACAACTCGTAATCTTATTGTGGCGCCAGCCTCGCTCGTGCATAATTGGAAAAATGAAATCCTGAAGTTCACAGTCCTAGCAGAAGACAATATTAGCTTCTCAATCGATGGAGGGAAGTTTTTGACAATATTATCTTATGAATACATGAGAAGCAATATAGAAGAATTACGGCACTTAGATTTTGAGATACTTGTCATGGATGAATCACAAAAAATAAAGAATCATAACACGCAGATATTTAATGCGGTTGCCCAAATAAAAAGAGATTTTACGGTAATCATGACAGGAACGCCGATTGAAAATAGTCTAAATGATTTGTGGAATATGCTTTTTGCAATCAATCCGAGTTTGCATGAGCTCTATACTGCCAGAATTCAACCACTTTTGTCTGATAAAGAAGAGTACGGTAGAGCTATTGAGCTGACAATAAATATGTTGCATCCGATAATGTTACAAAGAAAAAAAGCACAAGTATTAAATCTTATGGAAAGAAGCACGAAAACAATATTTATTGATTTTGAATCGGAAGAAAAAAGTCGGTATACGCAACTGCTCAATATCTTTATTTCAGCGCTGAAAAGTGGGCTATCCGGCAGAGTCCAGTCTATCGCGTTGGAAGGATTATTGAGATTGCGGCAATATTGCTCAATCCATCAAACCGTACCCCGCACATTGATAACTGCCGAAAATATAAAAGATTCTAAAGTAGAAAAAACAATAGAAATAATAAAAGATTCCATGGAGTCAAATGAAAAAATTATCGTTTTTTCACAATTTACGCGTAGCTTAGACATTCTGGAGATGCGTTTGCAAAAGCACAATTTGCAATATCTTCGTTTGGACGGTTCAACTACAAAAAACAATAGGGATAAGTATGCTGGACAGTTTCAGGATACAAAAAGCAAATATAATATTTTTCTCATATCTTTAAAAGCTGGAGGCGTTGGGCTAAATCTGACATCAGCAAGATCCGCTATACTTTTTGAACCGTGGTGGAATCCGGCCGTAGAAGAGCAAGCCTTTGCTAGAATCGATAGAATAGGTCAAGAGCAGGCCACAAAGGTGTACAGACTTATTTACAAAGATTCTATTGAGGAGAAGATAAACACTTTGGTGGAACATAAGCAAGTGATATTTGATAGTATGTCAACATTGCTCATTAATAGAAAAGATTTGGAAATGGAGGTTGCAAGAGATATTTTCCAAATCTCTAAAAACTAAAATATGGAAATAAAAAACGAATTTTATATATCACTTCAAGAAACCGACCGAGAATATTTTAACGTACTTTTTATAGAACAAAACGACGAAAGAACTAATATCCCAAATGCTGGTGAGTACAATAAGGCTTTATTTGATTTTATATCTTTACAAAAATACAAGGCTACTATAGACCTAAGCTATATTTGCTTTCATGAAGCATACAATTTTACAAATCATGATTTAGAGTTGAACAAAATTTTTGAAATGGTAGGTTTTTTAAATCGCTTTCAAAAAGATGGGAAAGCAAGTGGTAATATTATAAAAAGAATTAGTTTTGCGAATGCAAAATTTTATAAACAAGTAGAATTTATACGAGTTGATTTTGAAAAACAGATTAGCTTTGAAGGAGCATATTTTTATGACAATGCTAGCTTTCAAGAAAGCACATTCAAGGAAGATGTAGAAGGCATAGAAGAAAAAAAACGGGGAACTATCTTTGAAGGAGTAAGATTTCATAAAGAAGCTATATTTCAAGAGACAGAATTTCAGGATCAGGCAAAATTTTTTAGAGTTAGATTTAACGAATATACAAGTTTTGAAAGAGCAGTTTTTAAGAAATTAATAGAATTCGAAAACTTTATTTCTAAAGATCTATTTTACTTTCACAATGTAACCATTGGAAAGATAAATTTAATAGGTTCAGACATTGAGCGGGCTAATTTTATTAATTTAAAAAGTATAGATTCTAAAAAGCCTGCGCTAACAAAAGAAAATTTTGCCAATAAAGATAGTGTTAGATTGATAAAGCATCACTTCGAATCACAAAATAATATTACTGAGGCGAATAAATACTTTGCAATAAACCGCCACCACTTGTCAAGACACTTTTTTCAGAATTTATCTTCATATTCAAATCTGCCACATTACGCAACATTTTTAACCTCTTTTCTCATCCCCTCAAGATAAACATTCATAGGCTTTTTA
>JAYSBP010000010.1:0-91038 GCA_041915365.1 Campylobacterales bacterium
CCTCATCGGCAACAACGGCAAATCCAAGACCGTGCTCGCCCGCTCTTGCGGCTTCTACGGCTGCGTTTAGAGCTAGAAGGTTTACTTGGAAAGCTATTTGGTCTATGGTTTTTACTATGTTTGCTATCTTGGCGGCAGACTCCGTAACTTCCTTCATTGACTCTACAAGCTCTTCGCCTTTTGCAAGGCCGTCTTTTGCCGCAGTATTTGCTTGTTTTGCAAGAATGTCTGCTTGTCTTGCGTTTTCAGTATTTGAAGTAACACCAGCGGTTGCCTCCTCAAGAGTTGCACTCACCTCTTCAACGCTACTTGCTTGTTGGCTAGCGCCCTGAGCAAGAGATGTTGAGCTAGATGCGACTTGGTCTGATGCTGAAGATATTTGAAGAGCCCCGTCATTGATAGTAGTAACTGCTTTTGAGATTGAGTTTGTGACTGAACGGATGATGAGGACAGCCATAGCAAGAACAACGACTAGGCTGATAATTCCTATAATGATCAGATTTCTTGTAAGCGCATTGGCGTTATCGACTTGACGCTCAACCTCTTCTTTGCCCAATTTTTTTTGCAGTGTCAAAAGCTCTTTCCCACTTTTTTGCACAGCGTTATTCAAAGGGGTTAGCACTCGAACCCTCACTTCATTAGCCTCGGCAAAATTGCCTGCTTTCAAAAGACCAATTACGACATCTATCCCTTTTTCCCTAGCCTCTTTTCTGTCACTCTCAAATCTTAAAGCAAGAGTCTTCTCTTCGTCGCCAAGAGTGGATGCCATATACTCTTTCCAGAGAAGCGAATTCCGCTCCCTAAGCTCAGCAACGGCATTAAAGTGCTTTTCAAGCCCGTGATCTGCGTGTAGTTTGCTATCCGGCAGTCTTGGGTCGTGCATTGCCGCAAGAGAGAGTTGATTTATTTGATTGGCGTTATTTTGAATTATCTCACCAACTATAATAGATGGATAAAGTCTGTTTTCACTTATAGTCTTTGCGCCTTTTGACGAATTTTTTGCATTGTTGATGGAGTAAATCCCAAGTACACCAAGCAATACCAATAAAAGACTCGTTAAAAGCCAAAGCCTCTGAGCCAAAGTCAAACTGCTCTTATTTTCAATACCCATAAAACCCCCTCTTGCCTTAGTTCGTCTTACTCATAGCATCAAGCATAGAGAGCTCTTCCGCTTCAAATAGTTTTTCAAGGTCTAGTATCATAATCACCATATCGCTTACCCTTGCGATATTTTTTATAAAGTCCGTATTGATATTTGTACCAAATTTAGGCGGCTCGGATATACTTGCTTCATCTATCGTAAGCACCTCTTCCACTTTGTCGACTACAAATCCTATGCTTACCTTGTTAATTTCTATGATAATAATAGCCGTTTGCTCCGTGTACTCAAGCGGTGGCATATCAAATCTAAGTCTAGTGTCTATGACCGGAATTATCGAGCCCCTTAGATTTATCACACCCGCAACGTATTTTGGAGTTCTCGGCACAGGCGTTATCTTCATCATCGCAATAATTTCACGCACTTGAGAGATGTCTACACCATACTCTTCATCGCCAAGGAAATAAGTCAAAAACTTGTTTTTTGAGGCCCTATTCTTTATATTTTCAGCATCGCCCATGTTTTATATCCCTAGTACCATTTTGATAGATTTTACTAGCTTATCATCGCTAAAAGGTTTTACCATCCAGCCCGTAACACCTATATCTTTGCCTCTTTGTTTCATATCCGCAGAGCTTTCCGTTGTTAGAATAAGTACCGGCTTTTGCTTGAATCTCATATCAGACTTTACCGCATGAGCTAGGTCTAGCCCGTTCATTTGCGGCATATTAATATCACTTATCAAAAGGTCAAAATTTTCGGCTCCGCTTTGCAGGTTTGCCAAAAGCTCTTGTGGGTTTAGATACACCTTAAACTCTATCGCACCCGCCGCAACCAAATCCTCTACGGCCATCTGGGCGGTAGCCAATATAGTCTTTGAGTCATCTACTAACACAACTCGTTTAGCCACGCTCTACTCCTTGTTCTTAATTATTTATTATTGATATTTCTTTCATTGTACTATAATTTTATAAATTTTGGAACACATAAAGCCTTATTTATCGTAAATCTTGGCATATAATCTAGCAGATGACAGAAAAATTGCAGTTATCGACGGACCTATGATAAATCCCCAAAAACCAAACACTCCAATCCCTGCCGCTATTGAAAAAAATAGCAAAAATTCATTTATTTTATAGTTTGTTTTAAATAATTTTGTTACTTGATTTAGCAGTATCAATCTCAAAAAATTATCTATCAAAAACGCCATAACAAACCAGCTGTAGACACTTATAATGGCGGCTTCTAGTACATTGCCTTTTATAAACTCGTTAATCGCTATCGGCACCCACACCAAAGCAGTTCCAAATATCGGAACGATAGACGATAGTCCGGCAAAAAAACCTAGAAGTGGGGCGTTGTAGTCAAAGAATAACATCAAAATAAAAAAGGCAAAACCCTGTGCGATAACAATACCGATAAGCGCCAAAAAGACGATAGAGATGGCACTTACCGTCTCATATGCTAGAAGTTCTTTTTCTTCTTCGGAAAGAGGAAGCAAAGATTTTATAAAGGCCACAATATTGCGTTTAAACCAATGTAACAAAAAAAAGAAAACAACAATAAGTGCAAGCTCCGTTATAGAACTGGCAAGACCGCCCAAAAAAGAGCCTACTTTTTGGAATATATGAGAGGCCTCACCAACCCAAAAATCAGGGCTGAAAACTGTGTTAACGCCGGTGACAATCTTTTGCGTCAGATAATCGCCCAGAAAATCGATATTTCCGACGATAGAGAGTATCCAAAGCCTAACGTCTCCAAAATCGCCTATTCTAAACTCGGTAATATTCCAAAAAACATTAACCACCGCATACCCGACAGGAACAAAAAGCACAATGCCAAGAGCAAGCGTCAAAACAAAAGCGCTAAGGAGCTCTTTGTTGGCACTTATAATTTGATAGTCGGTAGCGGCGATAAGATTTTCTAATTTTTTTGAAAAGACAGAAGTTGACATCACAAGAAGAGAGGCGACGATAAACGGTTTTAAGAAAAATGCAAACAGCCAAATAAATAGTGCTAAAGAGGAGGCAAACAGCCAAAAGGCGAATTTGTCTTTACTCACTACAACCTCACAAAATCAAAAAAATTCTCGCCAAGTGCTCCGCCTATTAGCACGGCATCGACATACTCTCCGGCCTCTATTCTCTCGACGCCCATTCCAGTCAAAATAAAAGCATTACTTTTTGTCATTGGTTTTAGCATCCCTGAACCGTATCTATTGCCTTCAAATACTTCAAATGTACCGTTCTCGTAGCTTCCGAGTATAAGGTTTGCCCTTGAGGTTTTAATGTCAAAACTACTTTTATTTATAGCTTTTACAGTTGCTATATTACAGTTTTTTGCTCCGGCAAGCTTTGCTATCACTATTGAACCAAAAACATAGAAATTAGCTATCGCAGATATTGGGTTTCCAGGTAACGCCAGCACAACTGTATCCCCTAAATAGCCAAGCATTGTTGGCTTCCCTGGTTTTAGAGCAATCTTTTTAAATATAGGCTTTAGTCCACATTCCAAAAAGGCTTTACCGACAAAATCGGCCTCCCCCATGCTGATACCGCCAGTTGTCAAAATAAGGTCATATCCCTTTAGCGAGCGTATCATTTCAAGTGTAGCCTCATAGCTATCTGATATTAGCCTAATATAATCTGGCTCACACCCTTTTTCTTTGCATAGTGCCATCAACATTGGGGCATTAGAGTTGTATATCTGACTTTTTGCCGCCCGCTCCCATGGCTCAGCTATCTCATTGCCGCTAGATATTACGGCCACTCTCACTCTGCTAGATACTTTGACAACAAAGATGCCCTGACTAGCTAGTGTGCCTATAGCGGCGGCGGTTAGCGTATCTCCAACGCTTAGTAGCTTATCGCCCACATTTGACTCTTCGCCCTCTTTCCTTATATTTACCCACTTCTTCAAGCCATCGGGCAAGGTTACACTGTCGCCGTCAACATCTATAGCATTTTCAAAGGGGACAACTGCCTCAACGCTAGGCGGAACAAAAGCCCCCGTCATTATCTTAATGCACTCCCCATCCAAGATATTTATGTCTAGCGCCTCATCTCCGGCAAACACAGATGATTTAATCGGTACTTTTTTGCCGGCATCTGCTAATCTCACGCCATATCCATCCATGGCAGAATTCGTAAAGGCCGGAAGAGGCTTACGACAATAAATATCTTCAGCTAGAACCATACCAACAGCGTCAAATAAGCTAACACTTTTTGTTTTTGAGCCGGATTTTATCCCGTCGGCTGCCATCTTTAGCGCGTCTACAAAGTCTATAAGTTGAGTTTTTTGTTCTTGCATTGTAAGTCCCGTTTTTTGTTTTGATTATATCTGCACGGGCTTGAAGTTAGTTTTAGATTAATCCATAATTGCTTTAATTTGGCGATATTTGAAGGCTATTTTTGAGGCTAGGAGCTTGGCTTCGTCAATATTCAAAGATGCAAATGAAAAGCTAATCGCATTTCTACTTTCATCATCACTATATCCGATATTTTGAAGAATTCTGGACGGTTTGGACATGGCAAGAGAGCAAAGCTCTCCGTTTGTGACAAATATATTTTCTAAGGCAAGTGTTCTTATAAAATCCCTTGCTTTAATACCTCTAAAACCTACATAAGCGGAGTTTGCTAAGCATTTCGAAGGTTCAACATACAAAAACACGTCTTCTTGAAGCAAGCTCTGAAGCTCCAGAACAAAAGTATCCCGTGCCTCCGACAAACCACCGTCAAAAACGTAAGCCTCATACGCAGCTTTGAGATGCATGTACGCGGCTAGGTCTATGCACTCGAGTCTAGCTGCAGCGGCGTCATTACAAAGAGCAATGCCGGACCCTTTGAGCCCGCCTAGCTTGTAACCCCAAAATATTGTGGCGAAAACCTTCGGAGCGTCTATTTTTTTGACACTATTCGATATATCCAGTATCATCTTTTGAAGCCCAAAAAACTTTGCTACAAGCTCCATATCTTCTACAAAAAACGTATCTTCATCCACGGTTGAACAAAATATATATTCCGCTCCTGATTTTTTTGCCTCAGATAGAGAGTCGGGAGACAACGATCCGTTTTTACTAGCTCCCACATAAACAATCTCTCTCCCTTTTATCTCTAGTAGCTTTGCAGCCTCCATGCAAAAATAAGGTAGCTTTGTACTTACTGCTATTTTTGCATTTTGCGGAACTAGATAATCCAAAAAAAGAGAGATGAAATAAGGGGAAAAGTCCAAAAAAGATGCGCTCTCGTATCCAAATTCCGCAGCAAAAAAAGAATCTAAAGCCGACAGACTATCTATCGTATATTCATCGCCACTTCTTAGCCTCTCGGCAAAAAGAGTATTTTTAGGAGTATAAAGATTTGGAGCGTGGTTAAAGTCTAAATAAAACTTTTTATCCGACTGCAATTTCTTTTTGCTCCTGAGTTATGGCCTTGACCGCTCTGTCAAGCGCAATTCTTGATGAATGCGTATAAATGTTCATCTTTCCGGCCCTAGCGAATCCGACAAGCGTCACGCCGTGAAGCTGAGCGCTTTTGATACCGAGATGCGTGGGAGCCGCTTTTGACACCACCATAGGTATTTTGTGCATTACGCATTTGACCACCATCTCCATCGATAGTCTTCCGCTTACTATCAGGTAAGCATCTTTCATATCAGCCTTGCCGAGTTTTGCTTTGCCTATCGTCTTGTCTATGGCATTATGCCTACCTACATCTTCAGCCTCTATCGATTCGCCGTTTTCGAGAACTAGCTTTGCTTTATGTACGCAGCCACTTTTTTTGAATAGTTCGCTCTCGTCATAAAATTCATCTATAGCAGCAAACAAATCATCGGCTGCATATTTTTTTGTACTTTTATTGAATTCTTTTACTATTCTGTCTTCAATATTGCCCGTTACACCAACACAACATCCAGTTGTTAATGTCTTTTCTTTAAATAGATTTTTTATATTCGCTTCGTTGATTTTTGCCTCGACAAATACGGCTAAGCCGTCGTCTGAGACCCTTAAAGAACTTATATCTTCTACATTATCAAGCACTCCCTCGCTCATCAAAAAACCGACTATATGAGCCTCTTGGTCTTTTGCGATAGACATGACGGATATTAGCTTTGAGCCATTGAGATAAAAATCAACCCTCTCTTCAGAGATGATGTAATCCTCTTCTATGCTGACAAGCCCGTTTTTGCCGACTTTTTCGATAACAAGTTTTTTAAGAATCTCTTTTTTCATTGACCGATACCTTATTATTTAAAAGACAAAGGGCTTTTAAAACCCCTTTGCCGTAAGGAAAAATTTATTCTAGTTGCTTTTGTAAAAGGCAAAGGCTTACGCCCTGCCCTCCTTTTTTAAATCCTCTAGCACGTCAGGAGCTACTTGCTCAAGGTATTCTCTAGGATATTTGCCGCTCCATAGTCCTTTTAGGTAGCCCTTGACAGATACAGCCGAAGCATATACATAGTCAAGTATAAAGAACATAATAAGAACGCTAGCACCAAAGTGTAGATACAAAAGTGCTCTTCTAAATTGTATAACCTCAGCATGCGTGAAGGCATTTGGATGAAGTAAAATCATCATCGCACCGCTAAAGCATAAGCCAGCACCCATCGCCGCAAAGAAAAACCATACAACTCTTTTTGAAGGCTTAAAGTTTCCAGGTAGGAAATATTTAAACAATGTGGCTTTTCTATAGCCTTTTGAGTCCTTTGCCGCTATTACGGTAAACGTTAGCCACACAAGAACCCAAGTAAGACCTGCTATTTCGTGAAACTGTCTTAGTATTCTAGGGAGCGTGCCGCCCTCGCTTCTAAGGCTCCAAGTGATATTAAAACCTGTCAATATAAGAATACATATAAGCCCTATATTAAGCCAGATAACCGCTCTTTGAAACGGTGTAAACACCGTAACCATATCATCTGGTCTTGTAATGTTGGCCTCGACACGACCGTTTTTGATATACAAAAACGCAAATATAACTATCTCAGCTACAAATACGTACCAGATATACTCTTGTCTTTCATTACTAGCTCTGATTATCTCTGGAGCTATAGTGTTGTAAGATGGGCCAAAAGCGGCATTCATCATCTGTTCTAGAAGAGTCTTAGGCTCTCCGACTACACCGCTAGTATCGCCTATTAAAGCATGAAGAGTGAATTGGATTAGGTAGCCCCAATCCATAATCATCAAATACTTAATAAACACAAAGCCAACCACCGCAAGACCGAGAGCCGTATAAATGTAGGCCTTGTTGTTATGCCAAAAACTATTGCTTGTCATTATAAGCCTCCCATCCATACGGTTTTAGAGTCGTACCGACCCCTCTTTTTGCCTTTCTAGCATCAAATATTTTTGCCACCTCTAGCGCATCACCCGCAATAAGTGCTTTTGTAGAACACATAGATGCGCACATAGGCGGCTTGCCTTCTGCCATTCTGTTTTGACCATAGTGCTCAAACTCTTTTTCAGACAGCGTCTCATCAGGACCACCGGAGCAGAACGTACACTTGTCCATAACGCCTTTAACGCCGAATATCCCCTCATGCCCAAATTGTGGAGCACCAAATGGACAAGCATGCAAGCAGTACCCGCAGCCGATACATTTGTTTTTATCATGAAGCACTACACCGTCCGCTCTTATATAAAAACAATCGGTTGGGCATATTTTTTGGCAAGGAGCATCTGAACAATGCATGCAAGCCACGGATATAGAAGTTTGTTTTCCCTCTATACCTTCATTTATAGTAACAACCCTTCTTCTATTTACGCCCACAGGGATTTCATGAGCCTCTTTGCACGCCACAACGCAACCGTTACAGTCGATACATCTATACTCGTCGCAATAAAATTTCATTCTTGACATATTCACCCCTCCCCTACGCTTTTTCTATTCGTACTAGCGTACATTTGGTTTCAGGGCATGCCATTACTATGTCGTAACCGTAGCTAGAAACATGGCAAGAGTTCTCACCTATCGCATACGGAGCCGTACCTTTTGGATACTTGCTAAGTAGGCTTTTACCGCTCCACATACCAGAAAAGTTTTGAGGCAAGAATACGTCAGTTTCGGCAACCGAATGGCTATATACCGCTTTGACTTTTATTTTACCTTTGCCAGTACCGTGTATCCACACCATATCACCATTGCTGATGCCCATTTTTTTGGCCATATTTGGATGGATGTGTACATACATTTCTCCGGCTAGTTCAGCTAGATATTTTGAAGCTCTAGTCTCCGTACCGGTACCCATGTGCTCGACTATCCTACCGCCTACGACGTTAACAGGGAATTCACCTACCCAGTTTTGAGCTTTTTGCTCTGACTCGTATTTGATATTCGTTCTGTAGTGGTCTTTTTTATCCTTAAATGTTGGATATTTGGCCACAAGGTCTTGTCTAAAGCTATGCAGAGGTTCTCTGTGTTTTGGTATCTGATCACCCCAATCCCATGCTCTAGCTCTAGCTTTACCGTTGCCGTAAGGGCACAGTCCAGCCTCAAGAGCTTTATTAACTAGAATATACGTGTTATCGTTTTTCCAGTTTTTACCCTTGACTTTCTCTTTTTCCTCAGCTGTAAGCTTAATACCGAATGATTCGATATTATCGGCCGTAATCTCAAGGTGTCCACCTTTATATTTAGAACCAGGAAGCTCTTTTGCCGCAAGTAGACTTTGACCTTCTCTCTCGGCAACAACCACAGGTTTGCCATCAGGGCCTTTTTCAGTCCATCCGGCTCTAAAGCCCATACCGCCCTCCATAATAGAGACATCATTTCTATACATTACAGGTGTACCAGGATGTTTTTCGCTCCAGCAAGGCCACGGTAAACCGTAATACTCGCCTTCGACGACACCCGTTCCTTTCAGAGTCACAGGGTCGAATAAATGCCAGTTTTCTTGTTGGCGTTTCATTCTCTCAGGTGTTACACCCTGAAGACCTATTGTTTTAATGGCTCTATTGAACTCTCTCGTTGCATCCTCAGGCCATTCATACGTAGCTTTACCGTTTTTGAGAGATTTTGTGAACTCCTCATAAAAACCGAGTCGTTTTGCAAATTCAAACAGTATCTCGTGGTCAGCTTTTGCCTCATATAGAGGTTTGACGACTTGGCTTCTCCATTGATAGCTTCTGTTTGTAGCCGCAACCGAACCGCTAGTTTCTACTTGGCTTGCCGCAGGCAAGAGATACATATTGCTCTCTCTATCCGTAATTACAGCCGCATCATTTACATACGGGTCTATGAACACGACAAGGTCTAGCTTATCAAGTGCCTCTTTTGTCTTATGCGTCATAGTAATGGTTGATATACCGTTTCCAATACAAATAAGCGCTTTTAGAGGTGTTCCTGCGTTATTTTTTGCATTGTCCGCATCTATAACACCCCAAGGCCATGTAGAAAGGGCAAAGCCTTTTTTCTCCATCATCTCTTTGGATTTAAATCTTCCCTTTAGCCATTCGTAGTCAACGCCCCACTGTCCCGAATAGTATTTCCAAGACCCTTCTACTATCGGATAATAACCAGGAAGTATGTCTGATAGGTTTGCCATGTCTGACGCACCTTGAACATTATCGTGACCCCTTAGGATATTACAACCGCCGCCGACTTTTCCTATGTTTCCAAGGAACATCTGCATGATAGGCCCAAGTCTTGTATTGCTTGTTCCGACTGTATGCTGTGTCCATCCTTGATTCCAGATGAGGCATCCAGGATCGGCCTTAGTAAATACCTTGCAAACTTCAAGGAATTTTTCTTTGTTACAACCACAAACGTCCGCAACAACCTCAGGAGTATATTGCTCCGCTTCAGCTGCAATTGATTCCCAGTCATAAACTCTCTCAGACAAATAATCTTTGTTATGCAAATCATTTTTGACTATGTATCTAATAAGCCCGTAAAGGAATGGAATATCCGTACCGGTTCTAATTCTGCAGTAAAGATCGCTATGCGCTGCAGTTTTAGTGTATCTAGGGTCGATAACGATTATTTTTGCACCGTTTTCTTTCCCTTTTAGGATGTGCTGCATACCTACCGGGTGATTAACCGCAGGGTTTGCTCCCATTATTAGAATAGCTTTAGAATTTTGCATATCTCCCAGGTGGTTGGTCATACCGCCATACCCAAGTGTATTCGCCACACCGGCGACTGTCGGGGAGTGTCAGATTCTAGCTTGATGGTCTATGTTGTTTGTTCCCATAAAGGCCGCAAACTTTCTTATATAATAAGACTGTTCGTTTGAAACCTTTGCGGAGCCTAGCAACATGATACTGTCAGGGCCATATTTTTTTTGAAGCTCTCTTACTTGCTTACTTATGTCGTCAAGCGCCTCGTTCCAAGTCGTTCTTTCCCATTTGCCGTCTTTTTTTACGGTTGGATATCTAAGTCTATTTGTAGATCTGACTTTATCTATAAGGTCAGCACCTTTACAACAATGTCCGCCAAGGCTCACAGGATGCCCTTGTGCAACCTCTTGTCTCACCCAAACACCGTCTTTGACCTCAGCTATGATGCCACAGCCGACAGAGCAGTGTGTACATATTGTTTTTACTTTTTTGGACCCAGGGTATGCTTCTTTGAGTTCCTGAGGCGACGCACTCTTGACGCTGTCTTCAGCGGCACATAGTGCCGTAGCGCCGAGTGACGCCATTGCGCCCATCTTCAAAAAAGCACGCCTACCGATTCTAGAGTTTAACAACTCTAACGGGCTTTTTTCGCTCATAGTATCTCCTTTCATTATTAACGTCTCCTTCAAAAACAAGCAAGCTCGCTTTTGAATTCCACTCACTAAAGCTTTTGCCTAACGGCAAGAAAATTACAATGCGGATTTATAAAACTGTTCCCAATTCTGGGTTTTTTGATATAGAACTTCGTCTTTTCTTGAATTTCCGACGACGACTCCATTGCCGTGCAGATGCACTCCACGATGGTGCTTCGGTGATGATGCTACTACAAAACCTAAGCTTCCAGCCGCTACGGCGCTCCCGATACCAAGTCGTTTCAGAAACTCTCTTCTGCCGTTGTCTGCCATTGTTCTCCTCCTTTATAAGATTAATACAGTTCGAAATAGCTTTTTTCAAAAGCCAAAAAGAGCGCAAATAGCCTTGCGGCATTTTTGTAAAACTCTGCTCTTTCGCTATCCACTTGCGCTTTTAAAAAGCCACCGACAAGCGGAAACAAAATCTTCTCAAAAACTCTTTTTTGAAGCTCAGGTTTACTATCCTTCAGAAGTTTTGCTGATAGTGCGCATAAAAATCCAAACTCATCTTCACCGGAGCTAAAAAAATCAGCCTTCACATAACCGGCCTCATTCATTATCTCTTTAGCTTCTATCGTCTGTTCCCCAAACTCTCTCTCATCGTAATAATAAGAAGCGGAAGAGTTGATAAAATCTCCAAAAGGGAGATTAAAAAGCACTTCAAACTCCTCCAAAACTACCTCTTTGCTATCTCTTAGGGCTTGTAGCATCAAATCCGCAGCCTCTTTTGCCTCATCGGCAAACGGCTCATCGGAAATTATAGAAAGGGCTGCTAGTATCTGCTCATAATCTTTTTTTAATGCGCCATTAACATATAAAGATGCAAGCAAGCTATACATAGCAGCTCTTGCACCGACAAGGTTACCTTGCTCCATGTTCAGCGCTCCTGTTGGCAAAATCTTTTAGCATTATTTTTGGTTTGCAGTCCGCACAACAAAATAGCGTTCTTTTTTTGTCTTCGTCAACAAACACAGAGGCGAGAACCGATGCAACCTTTGTTATCGCTTTTGCAGTCGCAAACGGCTTGCCGCACTCAACACAGCAAAACAGCTCATCTCTTGCAACGCTTTGAAAATCAAAATAAGCAGCCTCACTCCTAAAAAGTCCCTTCGTAACCAGTATTGACTTCTCGGGACAAATACTTTCGCAATGTCCACAACCGGTGCAAAGTGATTCATTTAGCGTGAGAGCTTTTTCCTTTTCATCGGCAAAAAAAGCGCCGCTTTTGCAGACAAATGCACACCCCATGCAAAGGGTACAGCTTGTATCTACATTGACGGAGGCAAATACGTTTGAAGCTGAAAAACTCGAACCGCCAAAGCTTCCAAGCTCTTTAAAACCTTCGCTAACGGCGGTTCTGAATGACATATTTTCAAATCTTTTTTTGATTGGCTCAAAATTCCTTGCTACAGAACCATCGCTCAAAAATGAAATGGCTTTCTTACCAAACGTCTCAAAAAGTTTATTTGTTTTTTCAATGCTTTCTTGTAAAAACTCAGGCAATCTATCTTTTGAGACAAAAAAGACCGCCCCGCCTGTTTTAAAAGCAAATAAAGAGAGGTATAGTTCGTTTAAAAACGAGTAGTTAGAGGGGCAAAAAATAACGGTATCTTCTGGTATATCTCCGCCACATGAAGCCAAATCTGCCTCTGATGCGACGAGTACGCCACTTCCATCACAACTCTCAAGCATAGCTACTATGGATTCGAGATTGTATTCGCTTTCTTGCAACGCTCCAGTCGGGCAAACGCTAACACATTTTTGACAGGCCGTACAGTCGGCAAAGCTTATCGAGATTTGCTTTGCGGTAGTGTCAAAAGCTATAGCGGAGCTCTCGCAAGAACCAACGCATGCCGCACATATGTTACCCTCGCCGCCAGTGGCATCACATATATTCTTATCAAATAAAAGCGTTTTTACAAAGCCGTCTTTACTTGTCCGTCTGGAATAATCAAAAATAATATCTTCTATGTTGTTTTGTGTCTGTATCAGTTTTGCCGAATCGGCTGAGTGTGATTTTTCAAAAAGATAGGTGGCGGCGTACGACAAATTTGTCATCAAAAACCCTTCAAATCAAAGTATGACTGTGTGTTTTTGCCTGCGTGTGTAGCGCATCCTGCGCCTTGATAGCAAAAAGTAAAGTATTTTTTAACTTTAAAAAGATTGTATTTGAATGTAACTTAAAAATTTATAAATATAATCATACAAAAACGTAAATATTTCAGATGTATATTCAGAAGTATTTAAGTAAAAAAGTTTAGAATAATTTTACTTTTTTAGTCTAAGGCTTAGACGTACATTTTGGAGCAAACCTAGTTATGAATAGACGAAATTTTATACGCTCATGCACCGCCCTGCCCCTGCTAGCCTCACCGTCTTTTGCTTTTGATGTGCTGCCAGCCAAGAGAACTTATAACGTTTTGCTCGATTTTGACCTCTCGCATATCAAAAATAATGCCACATTATGGGTACCGCTACCATCGTCAAACGACTTTCAGCTAGTCTCAGAGATAACCATCCATGAAAATGACAAAAAATCCCTCATTACGTCGCAAAACAGCTATTTTGCATCTACGCTTTTTAGAAAGTGGGGTAAAGAGGAACAAAACAAAAAACTATCAATCTCTTTTGCCGTATCTACCACAGACGTAAAGGCAGACCTAAAGCCAAAAAAAATATCACCTGCCGCAAGAGCGCAGGCAAAAAAATTTTTAGCCGCGACAAAGCATGTTCAGACTGACGGTATCGTCAAAGAGATTTCGGACAAAGTATCAGCAAAACACAAAAATGAGCTTGACAAGGCAAGGGCGATTTACGACTGGGTGGTCGAAAATATGTACAGAGACCCGAATGTCAAAGGGTGTGGGGCAGGAAATGCCAAAGAGGCGTTGGAGCAAAAAAAATACGGCGGCAAGTGTCTAGACATCAGTGCCGTATTTGTAGCGCTACTTCGAGCCCAAAACATTCCGGCAAGAGAACTAATGGGGATAAGACTTGGAAAATCCGACATCTCTCCGGCCTTTGGTTCATCTAATGACATCACGCAAGCCCAGCATTGCAGGTCTGAGTTTTTTGTAGACGATTTGGGATGGATAAGGGCTGATGCAGGAGATATAACAAAGCTCAGGCTACTAGAGAAGCTGGAACCAAAAAGCGCAAGAGAGAGCGAGATAGCTAATATGTATTTTGGCGGTTTTGAGATGAATTGGATGGCGCTCAATCACGCAAGAGATTTCGAGCTTTTCCCACTTCCAGTACAATATCCGTTAGACCAGTTTAACTATCCGTATGGTGAGTCAAACGATGATGTACTTGATTTTTATGACCCAAAAACATTCACATACTCTTTTAATTCAACTAGGCTCAAATGATAGGTCAAGCGGCTAAAATACTAGGTTCAATACTAGCGGCAACCGTATTCGCAGTTTTTTCGATGAGTTGCTGCCTTGCTCCGCTACTTTTTATACTATTTGGCATCTCCGCTTCATCGCTATCTTTTCTTGGTTTCCTAGCTCCGTACAGAGCAATTTTTATCGCCATAGCCGTTTTGTCTTTGATATATGGATTTTGGAAACTATACATCAGCAAAAAACCGTTTTGTAGCGGTGGCCGCATAGTCAACAAAAATTTATTAAGAGCATTATTTTGGGCTTTGGCGGCCATATCGCTTGCCGCACTTTTGTACCCTTGTATCGACGGGATTATATTTACAGGAGACGTAGAATGAAAAAACTAATACTACTTGCCATCTGTTCGGTATCGTTATTCGCCCTTGAGGGAACCGTGGAGCTAAAAGTCACGGGGATGACATGCCCTACTTGCACAAGAGCCGTCAAAACCGCGCTCCTAAAGACCGATGGAGTCAAAGAGGCAGCGGTATATCTCAAAAGTGAAAAAGCGGTAGTCGTGCTAAATAAAAACATATCGTTTGAGACTTTATCCGAGGCGGTCAAAAGCACGGGTTATAAAGCAGAGTTAATCAAATAAAAGGATAGGCAATGGACGAAAAAATCCGCTTGACTAGTTTTGTCAAAGCGGCGGGTTGAGCGGCAAAGATGGGTCCGGCGGACCTAACACAACTCTTTGGCTCTTTTGCGCATGATAAAAACGAAAATGTGTTAGTAGGTTTTGATACATCCGACGATGCAGGGATGTATAAGCTAAGCGACGAACTGGCTCTTGTCCAGACACTAGACCTTATTACACCAGTCGTAGATGATCCATTCACTTTTGGTCAGATAGCGGCTGCAAATTCTCTAAGCGACGTATACGCCATGGGTGGAACGCCAATGAGCGCTATGAACATAGTCTGCTTCGACAATGTCAATTTGGGGCTTGATGTGCTAAAAGAGATACTTGACGGCGGCAAAAACAAGATGGATGAAGCCGGATGTGCCCTTATTGGAGGCCATACGGTAGAAGACGTGCAGATGAAGTACGGACTATCGGTCACGGGCAAGATACACCCGACAAACATACTGCGCAACAACACGGCAAATGAGGGCGACATCCTCATAAGCTCCAAGGCTTTTGGGATAGGAGTATTGGCGACGGCCATGAAAGCTGGTCTTGCGGGAGAGCAAGCCGCCAAAAAAGCGGTCGATACTATGAAACAACTAAACGACAAAGCTTCAAAAGTAGCGCTCAAATACAAAGCTTCCGCTTGTACGGACATAACCGGATTTGGACTGATGGGTCATCTAAGCGAGATGGCAAAAGGGGTTACAATGGAGATATTTGGCTCATCCGTGCCGCTTCTTGAGGGGGCTATGGAATATGCAAAAATGGGTCTAATATGTGGCGGAAGCTATAAAAATAGAAATTTTCTAAAACCACTACTCTCGTACGATGGGATAGATGAGGATTTGGCGATGATACTTTTTGACGCCCAGACTTCAGGCGGACTTGTATTTAGCGTGGATGAAAAATATATGATGGATGCCGTAAAAGAATTAAATGACGTGGGATATGAAAATGCGGCTATCATCGGCAGGTGTATCAAAAAAGAGGAGAAAGCCGTAAAGGTAGTGTGATGGCGAGAAGGTGTAGGAATCGAACCTACCAAGGGTGTCAGCACTGACCCCTTCAACGGGTTTGAAGCCCGCGGTCCCCACCAGAGGATCATACCTCCCAAAAAGGTAAAATATATTTTAATCATCGAGGACTTAAATTTGACCGATAATTTGAAAAATCTCCCTCAAATGGGCAAACTTCTCGAATCCGCCGAACTGTCAAAGCTAAACGAAAAATCGGTAAAGAAAATAGCAAATAAAGTGCTCTCAAATCTTAGAGAGTCTCTCAAGAATGGTGGTGAAGCCAAGTCCGAAGAAGAGATAAAAAATGAGATTTTAGCCGAATACGAAAAGCTAAAAACACCCTCAATAAAACCGCTCATCAATGCAACGGGCGTGGTGATACACACAAACCTCGGTAGAGCCCCTATTTCAAGAGAGTTTTTACTCTCTACCATAGACTCTGTGGGTGGATACTGCAACCTTGAATATGACCTAAAAGCAGGCAAAAGAGGCGATAGATACGGACATCTCACATCTCTTGCGTCGTTTTTGTTTGGATGTGATGATATTTTGCTAGTCAACAATAACGCCGCAGCGGTGTTTTTGATACTAAATACGTTTTCAAATAAAAAAGAGACCGTGGTGTCAAGGGGCGAGCTAGTTGAGATAGGCGGCGGCTTTCGTATCCCTGAAGTTATGGCAAATAGCGGGGCAAAACTCGCAGAGATAGGGACAACCAACAAAACCAGAGTAGCTGACTATGAAAAAGCCATAAATGACAAAACATCGATACTTATGAAAGTTCACCGCTCAAATTTCGTCATCAAAGGTTTTAGCGAAGAGGCAGAGTATAGCCAGATAGTGGGGCTTGCTAAGCAAAAGGAGTTAATAGACTACTACGACATCGGTAGCGCCAACTCGTCATCGCTCAAAAAAGACGCATTAGCCAATGAGCCTGATATATTTGAGATAATGAAACTATCTCCGTCGATAGTTAGTTTCAGCGCCGATAAGCTCTTTGGGGGGCTACAAGCCGGGATAATTCTAGGTAAAAAAGAGCTAATAGCAAAACTCAAAAAAAATCAGCTCCTTAGGATGCTCAGATGCGACAAACTGACGCTTGCGATAACGGAGCGGACCATGCTCGAATACGCATTTGGGGATGAAAAAAATATAACTGCTGTTGGAATGCTAGGCAAAGAGAATGGTTGCCTCACAAAAAAAGCCCAAAATATCATCTCAAAACTAGCGAATAAAGAGCGTTTTTGTATCGTAGAGACTACCGGATTTGTGGGCGGCGGCAGTCTACCAGAGGAGCAAATCCCATCAATAGCCATAGCGATAAAATCAAAACTAAAACCGGAGAAAATAGAGAAAACAATAAGGGAACACGGTGTAATCGCCAGAATAGAAAACGATAAACTCTTGCTCGATATGAGAACTGTGCTAAAAGAGGATGAAGAGGGGCTAATAGACGTACTAAACGGTGTAGACCTTGGATAGGCTAATCATCGGCACGGCTGGACACATAGACCATGGCAAAACGAGTATGGTGGCAGCCTTAACAGGATTTGACGGCGATGCCACGCCGGAGGAAAAAAGACGTGGGATTACGATAGAGCTTTCTTTTTCATCGATGCAAAACGGCGATACGGAAATATCATTCATAGACGTACCTGGGCATGAAAAATTAGTGAAGACAATGATAGGCGGCGCTTTTGGATTTGACTATGCCCTTATCGTCGTCGATGCAAAAGAGGGCATCAAAGCGCAAACAAGAGAACATCTCTCGATACTAAATACGATAAAAGAGCTTGGAGTGTTGGCGGTCATAACAAAATCCGACCTTGCGGACGAGACTACGCTACTACAAAGAGCGGACGAGATAAAAGAGCTATTTGACGAATATCATAATCTCAGACTGCTTGATTTGATGCGCTTTAGCACGAAAGATAATGAGTCGGCAAAAGCCCTCAAAAAAAGACTTTTTGAACTCAAAAAATACTCCTCCGATGCTAAAAGCCTAGCAAGGCTATACATAGATAGGTGTTTTGCATTGCAAGGTGTCGGATGCGTAGTTACCGGAACGCTTCTTGGCGGTGAGGTAAAAACAAAAGATGCGCTTTTTATCGCACAGCTACAAAAAAGTGTAAAAGTCCGCTCCCTCCAAACTCACGGTAAAGCTGTAGATATAGCTTTTGGCGGGCAGAGAACGGCTATAAATCTAAGCGATATTAGTCATACGGAGATAAAAAAAGGGATGCTCCTCACTCAAAAAGGGTTTTTGAGGGGTTTTAAGAGCATAGACGTGTTCATTAAACCCGTCAAAGGCGTAAAAATAGAGCACTCCCAAGAGCTAGTAGCGTACTTTGGAACATACGCCGCAACCGCAAAAATACTGATAATAGATGAACTGGAGGATGGCTATTTGGCTAGCCTAAAATTCAAACACGACGTATACACGATATTTGACGAGCCGTTTGTACTCAGAAACCAATCTGATACGCTAGGCGGCGGCAATGTCGTATCTCCTGTCGCAGATCCACTCAAAAAACGTCAGAAGTTGGCTCTTTTTGACTCTCTAATAAAAAAAGATTTTGAGAGAGCTTTTGAGATTTTGCTAGATGCCCACAAGACAGGCTTTGGGCTTATCTGTGCAATACAGAGGTTTGGTATCACTCACAACGAGGCGCTTGCCATCTCTCTTAAAATGCAAAATGTCATCGTTGACGAGAAAGCTCTCGTAATCTATCCAAAAAGTGCTCTTTTGGGCTTGGAGACCGAGCTAAAAAAAATATACTCAAAAAACAAACTCGCTATGCTCTCTCCGGCCTCCGTCAAGTTCAGACTTCCATGGGCTAGCGAATACGTATCGGCCTTAGCTTTTGAGAGACTTGCGAATGACGGCTTTTTGATAAAAGATGGCGGTCTATATATGCTAAGTGGCAATAATGAAGCCGACCTAACTCAAAAACTATCTGAGAAAATATTGCATATCCTTGAAGATGAAACGCTAAGCCCGCCAGCTCCATACAATATCTATGACGAACTAGATATAGACAGGCAAAGAGGTGATGAGATATTAAAGAGGTTATGCCATACGCATAAAGCGGTAAGGCTCTCGCACAATCATTTTATCGGTGGTATCGCACTATCAAAAGCGCTTGCAAAAATCAGAGAGATGATAAAAATAAAAGGCTTTGCAGATGTCGCAAGCGTGAAAGAGGGGCTAAGTATCAGCAGGAAATATGCGGTAAACTACCTAGAATATCTCGACAAATTCGATGACATAGAAAACGTAGAGCAACGCAGAACATTTAAAAAACAAAGCTAAGGGGGAAAAATGAAAATAGATGCAAGAAATATGGAATGCCCAAAACCGGTACTACTAGCCAAAGAGGCTATTGAGTCTATCGGCGAGGAAGGCAGCTTTGAGATACTACTAAACACGGAGGTATCGAAGGAGAATGTCCTTAGATTTTTAAAACAAAACGGTGTAGAGGCATCGTCAAAAACAGCAGACAACGGGGAATTCGTCATAACTGCGGTCAAAGGATACTCTTGCGAAGTGCTAGCCCCAAAAAATAGCTCCAAAGTAGTATTTGTAAAAACGGACTACATAGGCGAGAGCGGCGAACTAGGTACAAAACTAATCAAAGGGTTTTTGTCGGCAATGCTTCATACAACACAAAAGCCGTCAAAAATCATCTTCGTAAATAGAGGCGTGATGCTAACCACAAAAGAGGAAAATAGCGACGTAATAAGCTCATTAAAAGAGCTTGAAAAATCTGGGGTAACCATACTCTCGTGTGGGGCTTGCCTAGAGTTTTACGGATTAACGAACGAGCTAAAAGTAGGAGCGTCTGGAAATGCGCTAGATACGGTAGAATCTATGCTCTCTAGTGATTTGGTCGTCTCACTGTAATAGTGAGACTTTTACCGCTTTAAATCTCGATGTTTTTGTAATTTCATCGCCTTCATCGCCAAATAGATAATTTACTTTTGACTCCCTAAAGTGAAACGTAGTATATAGCGTCCCTTTTTTTATTGTTTTTGACTCTTTTGGCATTAGCGGCGCACTCTGCCCATACTCTGAGCGCAATATGACAGGCTTAGACATATCTAGTTTTTTTGCGTCCTCGTGACCCACAAGAAGTATATCTCTACTATACGAACTAAGCAGTTTTTCTACGCTTCTTGTTTGCGAGGCGTTGTTGTAATGAGCTATCGTCCGACCAGTAGTTAGCCAATATCCGCTGTCGCCCTCTAATATCTGCGCTATATGCCCTCTTGGTTTGTATCCCTCATAGTACGGCTTTGCTAGCCCATCTTCGGTACGAAACTTTTTCTCGTGCAGTCTTGGCGTATCCGCCCCTGTGGTAATTGGCCATTGAAGCCCATCTATATTTGCGGCAAGCTTCTCATACGTAGCTCCAGAGTATCTATCAATAACACTTCTGGCTTCATCCCAAAGCTCGTCTTGAGAGCCAAAGACAAGCCCCTCATCCAGCCTACTCGTAATCTCGTTTAACACTTCCCAATCATCCGGCAAATCACACTCTATGATGGGTTGCGACAGATGCAGTCTACGCTCAGCATTAGTATAAATCCCTTTTTTCTCATACGCCGACTTGACGCCAAATACCACATCCGCAACACCTGTCATATCTGCCTCTATGACTTCGTTTGTGACTATCATTTCAAAGTGTTGCATAGCATTTTTAACCACATTTAGGTTGGCATGAATATGCGATATATCTTCTCCGATATTTATAAGGGCTTTTATTTTGCCGTCAATCGCAGCGGCGAGAATATCTTGCGTCTTTAGACCTATCTCCACAGGAGTCTGATAATCAGGAGCGTAGTACGGCAGACAACCCATATCGCAAGTGCCTTGCACGTTATTTTGACCACGAAGAGGCATAAGCCCAGCCCCCTCTTTGCCGACATTACCGGTTATAATTGCCAGATTTGCTACTGCGCTTACCGCCGCAGAGCCGTCTAGATGCTCCGTCACACCAAGCCCCCAGAGTATCATCGAACGGCTTTTTGCATACGTGCGAGCCACCTCTTTTATCTTTGTCGCAAGGCTCTCATATCCATCTACTTTGGCAAAAAAATCAGGATTTGCATACTCGTCGTCAAGTATCGCCGTTTTATATTCGTCAAACTCTCTCACTCTTTTTTTGACAAACTCTTTGTCATATAGCTTCTCTTTTAGGATGACATAGGCCATCATATTTAGCACGAGCAGATTTGCCTCATACGGAATAGTGAGCTGGAAATTAGCTTTTTTGCTTAGTTGAATCTCTCTTACGTCCATCACGGCTAGCGTAGTTCCGGCATTTGCGGCCTCTACGATTCTATTTGCGACTATCGGGTGAGCCTCTGTGGTATTCGAGCCTATCACTAGCAAAAACTCTGCTTTGTATATATCGTCAAAAGGGTTTGTAGCCGCCCCTTCCCCGACTGTACGCTTTAGTCCCGCCAGAGACGGTGAGTGGCACACTCTTGCGCAGTTGTCAATGTGCGGCGAACCTATCACTTTGCGCATAAATCGTTGAAAAGAGTAGCTACTCTCGCACGATGTCCTAGCCCCACCCACTCCAGCTATTGATTTTGCGCCGTATTTTTTTGTTATCTCTTGTAGCTTTGCGGCTACGGCGTCATAGGCTTCAGCGTAAGAGATTACGAAATAATCATCACTTTTGGTTGAAGTTTGCGGATTTTTGTTTGCAAATAAGGCTTTATTGGCCTCAAAAAAGCTCTTTTTTACCCTAGCCTCTTTAATACGCCTGTCGCTATAGAGGTATCTCCATCCCTCTTTACCCTTGATGCACAGCTTCCCACGGCTCACTACCCCATTTTCTCTGGCATGTACTTTTTTGATTTCTCCGTCTTCAACCACGGCAACTATGTCACACCCGACACCGCAATAAGTGCATACGGAATCTATCGTCGTATGTTTTTTATGCAAGCTCACTCCCCTTGTATTTCAATGCTTTTTTTAAAGCCTTTTTTTGCCTCAAGCACTTTTACCACATACCTTCTCCCCTGCTCGCTTCGCATATCGTTCATCAAGCGTCTAAGCACCTCATCCGAACTTAAAGAGTTGATAACCCTTGCCGCCTCTATCTTATCGTCGTGAAAAGTCCGTAGCACCGTTCCCGCCCCTGCATTATAAGAGGCTATCGTGCAATATTCCAGTTTATCGGCGTCCATTATGTCTTTTAGATATTTTTGGCGTAGTAGCTTTAAGTATGCCACACCCAGTTTGACATTTTGTCTAGGGTCAAAGAGGACATCCTCTTTTGGTAGTATCGTGCTTTGATACAGCGTAGCGTATATATCTTTGACGGCGGTATCCATCTTGAGCTGCATTACCCCTATGGCATTGGAGCTACTCACCGCTTTTGGGTTGAAATTGCTTTCCACTTTTGCTATAGCTTTTGCGAGAGCCACCTCAATACCACCCTCTATGGCGGCATCCTCTACCATTTTCTCTACCGTAGCGTCTTCCGCAGTTTTTCGCTCTATGGTCTCTATGATTTTCCCAGTATCAAAAGGCTCATCAGCCTTTATCAAAAACCCATTATCGGCGAATAACACAGGGGTCAAAGAGGCGAAAAACAAAATCTTTTTCACGCAGCATTTCCACTGTTTTGGCTGGCGGCAAAAGCGCTAAGTCTGCTCAAAAATTCATTTGAAATCATCATATTTGTATCGATAAGAACACTCTCTGTTTGACCTACTATCTTAAGCACAAGCCTCTTATCCCCTGGTGCAGCGGCGGCAAATTCCCTTATTTTGTCTATCAGCGAAGCATCTCTTTCTGGGCTTATCTCCACCACTAGATTTTCTACTTGTTTCGGAGGCTCCGGTTTTTTGATCTCTCTCTTAATATCTACTTTTTGTTTTTTAGCATCATCTAGCGAAAGTATTTTTCTAGGGGTTATCCTCGTAAACTGCTCCGTCTTCATCACCGATACCGCAATAGCTATCGGCTCTTCAAGATTCATCTCTTCAAGTAGCTTCACATGGTCTTCAAATATCATCAGCTCCACCGAGCCGTGCAAGTCCATGATAGTCAGAATGGAGAATTTACGGTTGTTTTTCTTGGATATTTTGTGAACTATCCCCTCTACTTTACCGATAATCATGGTATTTGAGCCATCCGCCAGCTCGTCAAGTTCGCTTGATAGTGTATAGTTGATACCGTCCAGCTTCTCTCTAAAGCTATCTAGCGGATGCCCTGAGACATAAAATCCGAGCGTCTCTTTTTCAAACTCAAGTATCTCTTTTGCCTCGTATTCTGGGGTTGCAGATATACTTAGATTGACCTTTGTCATCTCTTCGTCATCGCCAAATAGCGAACTTCCGGCATCTTTCTTTGCCCTGCCAGCTTCATGCGCCGCCTCCACGAGACTTTCAACTTGCATTAGCAACGCCCGCCTAGAGTACCCGAAGCTATCCATGGAGCCGGACTTTATTAGGCTCTCAAGAACTTTTTTGTTGACTTTTTGGCTCTCTATCCGCCCCAGAAAGTCCGGTAAATCCACATACTCAGCAAGCCCTCGTTGCTCTAGTACGCTCTCCAAAGCCGCTGCACCAACCCCTTTAACCGCCCCAAGTCCAAAGAGTATCGCCTCGCCACCTTCATCGGTATGCGACGGTCTAAAGTCAATAGAGCTTTTGGCGACGCTTGGCGGCAATAGCGCTATCCCCATTCGCTTCATCTCATCGATGTATTTGACTATTTTGTCGGTATTGTCCATCTCGCTTGTTAGAAGAGCCGCCATAAACGCCGTCGGATAATGAGCCTTCAGATATGCCGTACGATAGGTAATCATCGCATATGCCGCAGAGTGAGACTTGTTGAAGCCGTATCCGGCAAATTTGAGGATGAGGTCGAACAAATCTTCCGCTTTTTTGCTATCAAGCCCCTGCTTTGCCGCCCCTTCGGCGAAATACGCTTTTTGCTCCTCGATATATTTGATATCTTTTTTACCCATACCTCTACGGACAAGGTCGGCTTGCCCAAGGGAGAAGCCGCCTATCTTTTGGACTATCTGCATGACCTGCTCTTGATAGACGATGACGCCGTATGTCGGCTCCAAAATCTCTTGTAGCTCGACAAAGCTATATTCGATAGCTTTTCGTCCATGCTTTCTCTCGATAAAGTCATCAAGCATCCCTGACTCCATCGGACCCGGTCGATAGAGAGCAAGTATCGCTATGATATCCTCAAAGCTTGTCGGCTTCAGCCTCGTTACAAGATTTTGCATACCGTCTGATTCTATCTGAAATAGCCCTATCGTAGCACCGCTCTGAATAAGCTCAAAGACTTTGGGGTCATCCATCGGCATAGCGTTGAAGTCTATATCTACCCCGTAACTCTCTTTTACGATTTTTACGGCATTGTCCACCACCGTAAGGGTCTTTAGACCAAGGAAGTCGAACTTGATAAGGTCCACATCCTCAAGAAATCTTCCGTCGTACTGCGTCGCTATCGTCCCGACATTGCTTTTAAACAGCGGGGTTTTGTGCCATAGCTCTTCATTGGAAATTACAAGCCCCGCGGCGTGCGTGCCTGCATTTCGTTTTAGCCCCTCTAGCTTGACGGCAAACTCCCACATTTTTGCTATTTTCGGGTCAGAGTCTACGGCCTCTTTGATTTTCGGCTCTTGCTCGAACGCCTCTTTTAGCGTAATGCCCAGCTTTTCTGGGATGAGTTTTGCTATTCTGTCCGCCTCGGCGTAGGCTATCCCCATAACCCTCGCGACATCGCGGATGACACCCTTGGCAAGGAGTGAGCCAAATGTAATAACCTGAGCCACATTGAGCCGTCCATATGCCTGCGCCACATACTCAATGACCTCTTCCCGCCTCTCTTGGCAGAAGTCGGTATCAATATCGGGCATCGACACCCTCTCAGGGTTCAAAAATCTCTCAAACAGCAGATTGTAAGGGAGCGGGTCAATGTCGGTTATCTCCAGTGCAAACGCCACAAGGCTACCGGCGGCGCTTCCCCTGCCGGGCCCCACTGGAATACCGTTTTCCTTGGCGTATCTGATATAGTCCCAAACGATGAGCATATAGCCCGGAAATTTCATCTTGTTGATGACCTCTATCTCGACCTCTAGTCTGGCTCTGTATTCATCATGCTTGGCAGGGTCTATAAACTCTAGTCTTTTTACAAGCCCCTCTCTGGACTTGTAAGCAAAAAGCTCGTCATCACTGGCGAAAGCCTCTCCAGTCTCGGGGTTTGTCCAATCTTTCGTGAATTTGAAATTTGGCGGCGTAGGAGAGCCTAGCTTAATATCAAGAGCACATTTGTCCACTATCTCTTGGGTGTTGATGAGAGCTTCTGGAACGTCGGCATATATTCGCTCCATCTGCTCCGAGGACTTGACAAAAAACTCATGCACCGAGTGCTTCAATCTTTTCGGGTCATCTAGCGTCGTCTGCTGGGAGATGCACATAAAAGCCTCATGAGCCTCCGAGTCGTCAGGCTCCGTGTAGTGAGTGTCATTGGTGGCTATGAGCTTGATGCCAGTCTCCAAAGAGAGCCTGATGGTATCCTCGTCTATGACGTGCTGGTCCTCGATACCGTGCCTCATAATCTCTATATAAAAATCATCGCCGAATATCTCACGGTACTCAAGCGCAACCCTCTTTGCCTCATCATAACCACCTGGGGTGAAGTGCTTGAAGTTTCTTTTTGTATTAACGTTGAGGTGTCTGGCGACCTCTCCGGCTAGGCAAGCGCTGGTACAGATGACCCCTTCGCTATGGGCTTTTAAAAGGGCTTTGTTGATTCTAGGGGCATAATAAAACCCTTCGAGATAAGCCTTCGAGGCTAGTATCATAAGGTTTTTGTAGCCTATTTCGTTTTTTGCTATTAGGCAGGCGTGGAAGCTTTGGACGTTTTTGTCGTCGATATTTTCGCCGTTGTGGATATATGCTTCGATACCGACAAGAGGCTTTATTCCAGCTTTTTTGAGAGTCTTGTAGAAATGTATAGCGCCAAACATAGCGCCGTGGTCGGTGATAGCGCAAGCGGTAAATCCGAGTTCTGCGAGCTTTTTGGCAAGCGCCTCTACCTTATTCGCCCCATCAAGGAGCGAATACTCTGTATGTAAATGCAGATGAGTAAAGGGCAAACCGCTCAATTCATAGCCTTTTGGGTCATTTTTGTGATGAATTATACCCTAACATTTTTGAGCAATTTCAGGAAGAATGAGTCATGTCGTATTTGAATAACATTAACTGACGAAGTCGATGATATTTTGTTTGAAGCTGTAGACAGACTATGTACTTTAATAGTTATGCACGTCCGAACTATCTATAAAAAAGAGCTAGACCTAGATGGCGGCCGAAATAAGCTATAAAAAACTAATCTTGTTTTCTTTGCGTTTACCGCCCGTTTTCCTCCAAAATGTAAAATGGAGGCAAAAACGCAAAGGAGACCCCCATGAACTCTATCAATGCAGACTACACAACAGTCCAAATAAGCAGCTATGGACAGACATCATCCACAACAAGCACCACATCTCAAGAAACAAGCAGCGAAACAACAGACACATCTTCTAGCACGCCAACAGACTCTGTAAAAATCTCATCTTCAGGACAAAAAATGGCAGCCTCAGGCGGTGCGTCATCATCTTCATCTAGCAGTAGCAGTACTTTGGAAAGTAGAATATCAGAGCTTGAAAAACAAATCGCAGAACTTGAAAAAGAGCTGTCATCGCTAAAAGGCAAGACCGATGACCAGTCTCAGAGAATGTCAGAGGCCAAAACCGCACAGCTCGCATACATGGAAACGGAGTTGGCAACACTAGAAGAAGAATCATCTAGCAACAGCAAATAACATAATAGACGGAAGCCATTCCGTCTATAACCAAATCCGAAAATAATTTTTACTTTCTCTCTATGACGTCTATCTCTTCTTGTGTTAGATTGTATAGCTTATACACCATCGCATCTATCTCATGCTCAAGCTCGCTCGTGTCCTCGCCTCTTTTTTTGGCTTCTAGGATTTTGTCTACTAGGTCGATGAATGGTTTTTGGGCTTTTGCGTCTATCTTTGGAATGGGAAATTTTTCTACTTCATTAGGAAAATATTCATAAATTCCGCCGCCAGTTTGTTTTCCAAGCGATCTATATCTAAAATTTAAAACTTTTGAATGCAATAACGACATCACATACTTGATGTCCAACTCGGCATTTGTGCCAAAGATAACGGTCATATTGGAAAATAGCATATAATTAAAACCGACATCAAGACCAAAAATATTTTCTTTTGCTCGGCGACTACAAAAAAGTTTTGGCAGATGATAAAACTCTTTATGCATAGGTCTGCTATATCGCCACCAGACACGACCTTCATTTTTGACAGTAGCCCTATCTTCAAGCTTCTTTTTATTTTCACCTTCATTCAGATAGTCTCTTATATTTTGCGGCAAATCGCCAATATCTTTAACATTTTCAAAATAAAGTACTGTGTCCATTTCGCCAACAATACTGTATCTTTTTAAATTCTGCCCGCTAGCTCTTTTTTTGATAAAGTCAACTTCTATACCAGTTGGCTCTTTAATAGAAAATATATCATCTGCCGCAGTTTCCATTCCTTTTCCGACTTTCAAAAGCTCGCCAAGTTTAGGATGTTTGCCGTCTATTTTTTCATTGATGGCCGAGATAGTATCATCCACGAGGGCAAAAATATCGTCTTTTTTGAATGCGACATCCATATATTCACTATCTTTTGATATTTGTTCCAAAAGAACGCTTTTATCGTATGTAGAATCTTTGAAATTTTGCACTTTTGCGTTTGCATTATGTTTTTTATCCATAAAAAGCATCATAGCCGTTATGTTTGCCTCGTCAAACACTTGATATTTTTCAAAGTTGATTATTTTTTCTATCGGAGCATTGTCTAGTATGTGGTTGCGTAGTTTTTTTGCTTTGTCCGCTGCAAGCATGGCGTTTGAGATGATATATGCGACCTGACCTTTTGAGACTTCGATACCTCTTGCAATAAAGTAAAACAAAATATCGCTTTTGTCCATATATACGCCCGGGTAGTTTTGCGGCAAGTAGCCTAGCATTGCAGAGCCTGCGCCAAATGTGTCAATGTTAAAATACGGCGGATTGCCGATAACCACATCGAAGCCCACGAAGTCGCCCTTGTCGTCAAGCACCTCTGGAAACTCAAATCTCCACTCAAAAGCGTTTTCGTATATCTTGCCGCTCTCTATCTCGTCGCATTTGTCTTGTAGCTCCGTTAGCTCTTTTTTGAGTTTTGCCCTCTTTTTTTCGTCTACATCGCCAAAGAGCGAGCCTGATTGCTTGTAGTTGTTTTTGACTGCGATGATTACAAGCGTATCGCCAAGTCCCTCATAGCCGTATTCGCTTGCGTACTCCTTGAGCTTTGCGTTTCTAGCTTGCGTCACTTTCCATTCGGCTTTTAGCGAGAGCTTGAATTTGTCTTTGAGGTTTTCTATCGACTTTAGTACCTCTTTTTTGCTTCCTAGATTTTCCTTGTAGTCGCCTACCGCTTGCTTGTAATGCTCTATCTCGTGCTTGATATTTTTGATTTTTAGCTCATCGCTCAGCCCAAATCTACTGATGAGGGAGTTGCCGCATTTGATATTGATGTCGATATTTGGCAAGGTCTCTAGCGTGCCGTCTTCACGGTAGTAGGTGTGCTTGAGTAGTTCTATCCATAGCCTTAGTCTCGTGATGTTCACGGAGTTTGGATTGATGTCCACGCCAAAGAGCTGGTTTTCGATGATTTGCCGTTTTTCTTCAAAGAGCGTTTTTTGGAGGCGGTGATTGTCACACGACAAGTCACGAGGCTTTTTGTACTCGTGAAATTCGCCTCCGAGCCTGACATATAGCTCGTCGTTTTCTATATCTACGCCAAGCTCTCTAAACCCGAAAAGCCCAAGTCTATGCTTGATATATATCAGCTCATTGAGACACGAGACGAGGAAGTGTCCGCTACCTACCGCTGGGTCGCATATAGTGAGGCTTCCTACTACTTTTTTTGTCTCGTCTATCGACACATTGCGGCGAATGAGCTGGGCATTTAGCCCCTCTATGTCTGCCGCCTCCACGCCGTGTGTCTCTTTGAATTTTGAGAGAACGGCTTTTGTGATGGACTCTTTTGCCATATACATAGTGATGAAGCTGGGAGTGTAGAAGCTCCCGTCACGATAGCCGTTGAGCTTTTCAAATATTAGTCCTAGCACCGAGGCGCTGATGAGAGCCTTGCTATCTTCTATCACCTCTTCGCTATCTTCGCTTGCGAAGTTGTAAGCATCCAAAAACTCAAAGAGATACGGGAGCATCTCCACATCACCGCTCTTTTTGGCTTGCTTGTCGTCTCTTAGTACCGTCTGCGGATAGTATTTGACCGTTAGGTTGTCTCGCAGGTTTGAGAGGTATAGATATTTGTTTTCCAGTTCGTGACGCTCAAACAATGAGCTATTGAGATACGGCACATAGTCAAACTCTTTTGTCTCCCTGCTCTTTACAGGCTTTGCAAGCACGTCAAAAAAGAGCGACTCAAGGTCGTCAAAATCCGAAATCTTCTCTATGTTCAGAAACTTAAAAGCAGGGTTATTGCCGTTGAACTTATATATTTGCGACTCTAGTAGTTTCAAAAAGAGTATTCTATTTATCCATACGATGATGATGCTTACTATGACTTCGAATTCGCTAGATTTTTCTTGATGTCCGAGCTTGTGTCTGATGTTCTCATACAGAGAGCCATTTTGTGGGGTGGCGGCTCTCCTGATGAGCTTTTTGCCGCCATCTTTTGCCTCTTCAAGCCCCAAGATATACAAAAACTCATTGTAAAACGCACGGTTGAGGGTGTTTGCGTCGTTTGGATTGAATGCTTTTAATAGGTAGTCGGCGCTTAGGAGCTTGTATATTGCATTTAACTCTTTGTCTTTTAGCTCATTTTTGAAATCCAGATATACGCACTCTATCGTCTCGTCGTTGATGAGGTCTTTTTTCATCCCGTCCAAAAACGGTTTTGCTATCTCATCATAAAAATACGGCGTATCCTTGCGGAGTAGTTTGCCGCTATCAAAATCCAAAAATCGCTTTTTGAACTCCTTGTTTTGCCAAAATAGCCTTTCAAACTGCACGGCGTCAAAGATAAACCACTCAAACGGGTTTGCTATGACTATGCGACAAAGTTTGTCATTGCCGCCCTTACGCTCGCCCATAAAGTAGAGTATCGCCTCTTGCATCGCTTTGCGGTTCGCTTCGTTTGGCGTTATCATCTCGGTTTTATTGTCTAGTCTCTTCGCCTCAATGATGACTTTGATGTCCGAGCCGTCGTATACGGCGTAGTCTATCCGCCCTTTTGTATTTATCTTGTACCCAAACGAGTTAGATAAGAACTCTTTTACATCGTTTTTTTGGTGTTCTTCACTCTCTGACGGGTTGACGGCTCTTAGCTTTTGCAGTTCTGCCTCGAAGCGTTCTAGGCTCTGCTTTACGATACTCTTTTTTGATAGTTGCTTACTTAGCGCATCTCGTGGCTTGATTATGTTTAGTTTTAGCATAAAGATATTTTACACTTTGGAGCTTATTTTTTTTGTGCTTTCTTGATTTTATATTTATATATTTATATAATCATATCACTCTAGTTTTTTGGAAGTGCTAAAATGGCTCAAGCCTTTATATTTAAACCAAACGAGCAGGAAGCTAAAAACTTCGCTCTATTATTTGAACGCTTCGGCGGTTTCTCTATGTTTGTGCGAAAATCCGCAGAACAAAACGGTTACAAACCTTTGCCCGACATACAAGAGGTTGCAAAAAAAATAAAGGCCGCCAATCTACAAGAATACGAAGAGCTTAGCGGCCTAGACGGAGAAAATCTTGATTAACTCAAAAAGAGGTGAGGTCTGGCTTGTCGATTTCAACCCAACCAGAGCCGACGAAGTAGGTAAGACTCGTCCTGCCCTCGTCATACAAGACGAAAGAATAGATATAGGAACTTTGATAGTAATTCCTTTTCTACAGTGATTGTCCCTGATAGCGAGCCTCTCAGGGTTCACTACAAACTTCCATTTTTGAAGGACGCTTCCGATTTGGCTATCCCACAAATGAGAGCATTATCTACTACACGATTTCAAAAAAAATTAGGCTCCCTCCACACTTCCGAAATGTCGAAAATATCACAATATATTGGGATTGTTTTGTGTCTAAAGTAATATTGTAGTCTTGCCCGCAAAAGTGCGGGCGTGGATGTAGTTATGCTAAAGCTGCTTTGAGGTCTGCGATAAGGTCATTTTCATCTTCAAGACCGATACTTAGCCTCACTAGCTTGTCGCTAATACCTGCTGTCGCTAGCTCTTCGGCACTCATCTGAGAGTGTGTCGTGCTTGCCGGATGTGTGACTAGAGACTTGCTATCTCCAATGTTGACGACAGGGGTAAATATCTTCACGCTATTTACGACCGCTTTTGCCGCCTCATAGCTCTCGGCTTCAAAAGAGAGAAGACCGCTTGCCAAACCGCCGGTAAAGTATTTGTTGAGCAATGCGTGGTCTCTGTGCGATGCAAGCCCAGGATACTTCACGGACTTGACTTTCGGATGCGACTCTAGGAATTTTGCAACCGCAAGAGCCTTCTCGCTATGCGCTTTCATTCTAATAGTCAAAGTCTCAAGCCCCTGCACAAATAGCCAGCTATTGAATGGGCTAGGAGCCGCCCCTATATCTCTGAGGAGTGCTAGTCTCACACGAAGCGTGAACGGAGGAAACGGCAACGCCGCATACACGAGTCCGTGGTAGCTCGCATCAGGTTCATTAAAGTGCGCATATCTAGGGTTGTCTTTGATTTTTGCCGTTGATTTTGCGCTATCTACTATCATCCCGCCTATGCCGAGTCCTTGCCCAGTCACATACTTGCTAGTGCTATACACTGCCACGTCTATCCCGTTTTCTATCGGTTTGAACAGCACTGGTGTAGCTACAGTATTGTCGCATATAGTGATGATATTGTGCTTGTCGGCTATAGCCGTGATAGCGCCAAAATCTACTATATCTATCCCCGGATTTGAGAGGCTTTCAAAAAATATCGCTCTTGTCTTGTCGTCGATAAGAGCCTCTATCTCTTGCGGTTTTTTCGGGTCAAAAAATCTCACTTCAATCCCAAATCTTTTTAGCGTATGTGCAAAAAGAGTCATTGAGCCGCCATATAGATTGTTGGCGGCTATAAAGTTCTCCCCTGCCGCAACAAGATTGATAATAGAGTAAAAAATAGCCGACGAGCCGCTAGACGTAGCCGTAGCGCCAGCCCCGCCTTCCAAAGTCGCAAATCTAGTCTCAAGGATAGTCGTAGTTGGGTTCATTAGCCTTGAGTATATATTGCCAAGCTCTTTTAATCCAAAAAGGTTTGCGGCGTGGTCTGCGCTGTCAAAGGCATACGCCGTACTCTGATAGATTGGCACAGCCATTGTCTTTTCGCCTGCGTGTTTGTCATATCCAGCGTGTATTGAAATTGTTTCGTTATTCATTTGCCTCTTCCTTTTAAAATATTTTATCAGTACGCCAAACGAACAAAGTCCGGTTGACTACACTAGGCGCTAAGCCACTAAAGCTTGCCGCAAATGCGGCAGAAATTTTGGATTCTAAAAGTCAAACAACGGTGTTGATAAATATCTCTCGCCCGTGTCGCATAGCACCGTAACTATCTTTTTGCCTTTGTTTTCAGGTCTGGAAGCTATGACGGTAGCGGCGTGGATATTTGCCCCAGCCGATATCCCGACAAGCACCCCCTCACTTCTTGCAATAGCTCTAGCCGCCGCAAAGGCATCTTCATTTGATACCGTTAGTATCTCATCATATACCTCTTTATTTAGTACCTTTGGGACAAAACCTGCACCTATCCCCTGTATCTTGTGCGCCCCAGCCGTTCCGCCAGACAATACGGGAGAGTCTTTTGGCTCTGCGGCTACTATTTTGACATTTGGCACTTTTTGCCTTAGTATCTCGCCAGTTCCGGTTATCGTACCGCCAGTGCCAACCGCCGCAACAAATACGTCTATATCGCCATCCAAATCATCTATTATTTCAAGAGCGGTTGACAATCTATGTGCCTGAGGATTTGCATCATTGTCAAACTGTCCTGGAATAAAGCTGTTTGGATACTCTTTTGCTAACGCATCGGCAGTCTCGACAGCCCCTTTCATACCTCGCTCAGGTGGTGTAAGCACTATCTCCGCCCCATAAGCTTTAAGGAGCTTTTGACGCTCTATACTCATTGATGAAGGCATCGTAAGAATGAGGCGAAGTCCCTTAACGGCGCATATAGAGGCAAGAGCAATGCCAGTATTGCCGCTTGTAGGTTCTATGATTACCGTGTCTTTTGTGATTTTACCGTTTTTTATTGCGGTATTTATTAGGTTCACCCCTATCCTGTCCTTTACCGAGCCGTTTGGATTCATAAATTCGCACTTACCGTAAATCTCAACCCCCAAGCTATCGGATAATGCGTTCAATCTTAAAAGCGGAGTTTTACCTATTAACTCTTCTACGCTTTTTGCTACCTTCATCTTTTACTCCTAAATATAGTAAACCAAGTTTGCGGCGGTTTTTTCTTCGTACGCCAACAACTCTTTGAGGCTAAGTGCATATACGCCCTTGCCCGCCTCACTTCTATCGCTCCAAAACAACTTTAGCGCCTCATTTGAAAGCGGATTTTCCACCCGCCACACGTCGCCGTCTAACGCCTCTACAACATCGCAACAACATATCTCCGCAGGGTCTTTGGCCACCTTGTAGCCGCCGCCAGCTCCCCTGACACTCTCTACAAGTCCTGCTTTTCTCAGCGTAGAGAGTAGCTGCTCAAGATAGTTTTGCGGAATACCCAAATTTGTACTTATCTCTTTTATTTGTATATGTGAACTACCGTAATGCTTCGCAAGCTCGAACATTGCGGCGAGCCCATAGATGGATTTTGTTGATATACCAGCCAACCAGAGCCCCCTTTTACGTCAAATTTTGAAAATTATAGCTACTATTTTTTTTAATGTCAAGTAATTTTATAGATTTTGTCAATTTTATTTAATTTTCACTAGCTATCATCATATAAACAATGCCTCGCCTATTTACAAAAACCCTTTTACCCTCTATATTTCCAATAGCTTTTATATCAGCTATCGACTTTATCTCTTTGTTATCTATTTGGATAATAATGTCCCCCTCAACAAAGCCTAGCCTAGCCGCAAGCGACCCCTCTTTGAGACTCATAACTATTGCCCCATTGACACTTGTCGGAATAGCTGCTTTTTTTCTTATTTCATCGGTTATCGCACCGACCGTCAACCCCTCAAGCGGCTCTACTTGTCCGTTTTTGACGGCCTTTACGTCTTGTTTTTCTATTGTAACGCTAACTGTAATAGGTTTTTTGTCCCTCATAATGCCTAGTTGCACCTCACTACCGAGAACCAAAAAACCTATCGTGTTTTTCAATTCCCCAGAACTCGAAACATCTTTACCGTTTACCGAGACCACCAAGTCACCTCTTTTTAGTCCGGCTTTTTGCGCCGGTGAGCCTTCGATGACATCCATTATCACCGCTCCGCCGTCCCTGCCGTAGTATTTTTTGGCCGATGTGTCCATATCCCTCATTGAGACACCTATTACGCCACGCTCTATTTTCCCTTTTTCTATCAGCGTTTTGGCTATGTTTTTCGCCATATTTGAAGGTATCGCAAACCCTATGCCGTTATTTTGGCCTGTTGGAGAGACTATCGCAGTATTAATACCTATCAATCCACCCCTGCTATCTATCAGCGCCCCACCTGAGTTACCGGGGTTTATCGATGCGTCGGTCTGGATAAAGTTTTCATATTCGCTTATCCCCATATTTGTTTTATTTAGAGCTGAGACTATCCCCTGTGTAATACTCTCGCCAACCCCAAAAGGATTGCCTATCGCAAATACAACGTCCCCCTCTTTTACTTTTTCGGAATTAGCAAAAGATATTGCCGGAAGCCCTTTTGCTTCTATTTTGATTACGGCAATATCACTTTTTGGGTCGCTTCCTATTACTTTTGCTTTATACTCTTTTCTGTCATCTGCTAGCACGACCATTACCGTATCGGCGTTTGCTATGACGTGATTATTTGTGATGATGTAACCGTCAGAACTCACTATGACGCCGGAGCCAAGGGACCTCTCCACCCTATCTTTTGGAGCCATATTCCCCAGATTTCCACCAAAAAACTCTTTGAAAAATGGGTCGTTCATAAATGGATTTACTTGTGCTTTTTGCTTCACCGTTTTTTGCGTAAATACGTTGACTACGCTTTTTTTTGCATCTTTGACGGCGTCATAATATGAAAGCAAAACACCCTCACCTTCCGGCATTTTGCGGGTTAGTTCTTGCGAATTTGACTCTTTAAACGTTACCGCCGATGCGTTAACCGTAAAAAGACTAATGCCTCCGGCAAGCACCCCTGCTGCAATGATAGAAGAAATCATAGTTCTCGTACTGCTCATATATAATCTCCCGTTTTGATTTTTGTTCATTATGAATGAAAAAAGCTAAAAAACCAAAAAGCGGCAGTTTTAATGGCATTTGATGTATAAGACAGCAATATATCAAATGTATGCAAAAAGGCTAAACCTATGAAAAAGCTTGGACTCAGTCTTGTGTTGTGCGCTAGTTTGTTTGCGGCTGACGACTTTGAGAGCTACAAACAAAACGTAATCAACGAATACAACGACTACTACCAAAAAGAGATGAAAGCGTTTAAAGCTTTTGTGGAGACTTCGGATGGAATACCAAACAAAGTAAATCCATACCAAAATATGAACGTCATACCGCCAAAACCGATGATTAAACCGCCTGCCGTCAAAACTGAAAAACCGATACAGCCGATAACGAAGCCAAAAAATACGTTACCCGACAATACGCCTAGCGATTCACAGCTAAAAACCGTAAAAATAAACCAAATAGACCCAAATAAACTAACAAAGCCCGATGTTCCGCCAATCACAAAAACACCGTCCGTAGTTACGCCCCAGATGTTTTCTTTGGCTTTTTTTGGCTCATCGATAGCTATCGATCCTGACGCAATATCCTTCGCCAAAAAACTTCCAACATCTGGCGACGCCTCAAAAATAGCCGAGAACATAAAGACAAACGACAGTGCGCTCATAAAAGAGCTTATCAGAGCAAAGGCGGAATACAATCTCAATGATTGGGATAGCTTTGTGATGATACAGACCCTAGTAAACACTATATACCCAAAAGATGCCTCTCTGACTAAAACGCTTCACGCCATAGACCTATTAAGAGGGATGGGATATAAGGCTAGATTTGCGGAGGGCGAGGATAAGAGTCCATACATACTTATATCAATAAAACAGCAGATTTATTCAAAATCATTCTACGACAAAGATGGCTCAAGATTTTATATATTCGAGATAGATGCTCACCCAAGGGCAAACTACACGCAGCCTATATATTTCTTCAACTCGCCAGATGACGGCATTGGCAGGCCAATGGATATGGTGATGCACAAAAATCCGAACATAGGCAAAAACGACTCGCCGGTGAAGCTAAGCTGGGATTTTGACGGCAAACAATATCAGATGATAGTCAAAGGCAACGCAGAACTAGCGGCACTAATGGATATGTATCCACAAGTTGACTACGCAATATATATGCAATCTCGTTCAGGTATGCCCCTTATCAAAGAACTCTCTTCATCCTTGATGCTCGAGATAAAGAAAAACAACTTCTCAAAAGAAAAGTCTGTCGCTTTTGTTCTTAGGTTTGCGCAAAAAGCTTTTACATACAAAACGGATTTCGATGCTTATGGCTATGAGAGACCTTTTTTTGCTGAGCAGACGATACTTCTACCATACTCTGATTGCGAAGATAGAGCCACTCTGCTATCGCATCTTTACAGAGAGATATTTGGCTATGACTCGGTAGGTCTACACTACCCAGGACATATGTCGCTTGCGGTTGCATACGAGGGCAAGGGTGTTGATTATTACACCATAGGCGGACAAAAATACTATGTCACGGATGGAACGTATTTTTATGCTCCACCAGGGGTGAGCCAGCCTAGCTTCAAAGGCGTTGCCGCAAATCTTGTCCCAACGAAGTAAGTGAACAAAAAATAGCTATTGCCATGCTAATAAATTAGTGTTTTGTTTAAGAATGTAAAAAGTAATATCTAATTGTCAAAATTTATAAATCAAAAGGAATTACCGATGAAGTTTTCGCATATAGCCGCATTCATATCACTAGCTTTTTTCACAACTGGTTGTGCCGTTAGCACACAAAGCGTCGGGGGCTGCGCAAAAGAAGCGGCTGTAGCCGTCTTTGAAAAACCGAGTATGGAAAAGCAGATAAATAGGGTGGCGACTGCGACTGCCGTCATAAAAAGCAACTACCTCATAATAAACGAAATGCCTATCTCGGTAGACGCCACTTGGATGGATGCTATAACGACAGATATAACGAAAGAGCAAGAAGAAGCAATTTTAAAAAAACTTGAAAAAGACCCATATTTCGGGACTGTGCACCTAACCGATATACAAAGTGGAAATCTTATCGGTCTCTTCAACAAATTAAGTCCGCTCGAAAAATCACTCTATCAAAGAATAGATACGTTTTTTAGCGAATATCCGGATATATATGTCCTGACGGCAAGTATAGAAAAAATGATTAAGTTTCAGGGTGGAACACTAAAACCGGTAAATGCAATCAAAGGTGATAGCTACAAAAACCTAGAAGAAGCCGTTCTATCAATGGTGCCGATAAACAGCAAAAAAGAGCTTCAAACCTCAATCTCCGAGTACAAAAAATCACTTGGCGCAGTTGCAAAGAAAAAAGCGATACTGGGCGATATGGAAAAAGATAAAGCAACAAAAGAAGCCAATAAAGACAAAATACCAGTCGTAGAGCAAGAGATAAAAGAGCTTGACAAAATAGCCGACGAAAAAGAAAAAATCATGGACGCACAATGGAAGGTTGCAATCCAAAATATTGACACAAGCATTGACGACAAAAAAATAATTTTGGCAAAAAAAATATACAAGGTCCTCACCGCCATAAACGATGGAACACTACAAGCTAGCTGCTTATATGCGACAGCAATAGCAAAAACATATTATTCGATGGGTGAACTCGACAAAGAGGCGCAAAGACTAGCCCTTGCGACAGCCGTATCTCCGGCATTGATGCAAAAAAGACTTATAAGGCTCAAGGATAATGCCATTATGACTATTCCAAACGCTTTTGTCGGGGCTTATGCTGTTGCAAAACAAAAAATATTTGTGAATAACTATATTGACGTTGTCGAAAAAATTGTTAAAATAGACGAAGAGAGACAAAAACTAGCAGAGAAAAAAACGGAAACAAAATGAAAAAACTCATAGCCTCATTCGCAATAGCAATAGGATTTTTTGGGCAGGCGGCGTCTTTTGCCGCAGCGCCGGAGTGGTATACGCAAGCAGAGTCCGACACGGCTGGGGCATTTTATGGTGTTGGCGAGGGTGAAAGCCTAGAGGATGCGACGAAAGCCGCCCTAAATGACATCGCATCAAAAATAGCGGTCACCGTTCAATCAAAATACAAAAGCGAACAAAAGCTAAACAACTCAGAATACTCAAACGTAGCCGAAAATACGATAGTAGCAAACGTCAAAAAAATGAAATTCAACAACTATCAAATTGTCAAAAAGGCAAGTAGTTCTGATACATACTATGCGCTTGTCAAGGTGGATAGGATGCTCCTTGCGGATGAGAAAACAACTGAACTAGACTCCATCTCTCAAAAACTAGAGTCAGAATACGCCGAGGCTGAGCAAGCAAGCGAAATTGAGAGACTAAGAAAATTAATAGTCATGGAAGACGACATATCGGCAATGAACGAGAAGACTTTTTTGCTAAAAAGCATAGCTCCAAACTCTGATTCTTCAAAATATGTCAAGCTTTACGACAAGTTAACGACCGCATTTGTAAAAACAAAAAGCTCAATCTCTATCTCTATATTAGCTGCGGATAACATAGCAAAACACTATGTCAAGGTTTTTGCCAAAAAAATAAGTGCAAGAGGGATAAAGGTGGGCGGCTCGAAGAGTAGCGGCGCATTGCTACTATCCGCTACAGCAAAAGATAAAAAAGTTGAAAGCACGAACGAGGATATAGCAAAAGCATCGTTTGCGGCCGTTGAACTGACGCTATCACTCAAAGACTCAAGAGGAAATGAGATAGCCTCGAATATCATAAGATTTACAAACAACTCTACCGTTAGCTACGCCGATGCGCTAGCCAAAACACAAAGACTAGATAAATATCTATCTGAAAACGATATCTACAACGTAATTTTCAGTATAGAGCCAAAGCAAGACGACTCACAACCAAAGGAATAACCAAAAGTGAAGACAGCAATAAAAACAACACTGCTTTTATCGGTAGCCGCACTTTTTTTGACTGGATGTGTCAGCGGCAAACAAATCATAGTGCCGACATATCTGGCTCCAAAAGAGGCCTCAAAAGTCAAAGATATAATGGATGATAACGGCGACAAAAAAGGCAAATTTGTATCATTGGCGATAGACCCAAAAGTAAAATCAGAGGTTCAAATACCGGATGCACTTAAAAAACGTATCGTAAACATAACAAAAGAGACGATTACGGAATCCAACTACATACTGCTTCACCCTATATACAGCGTATCACAAAATGGACTTAGCCTGCAAGTCACAAACTACAGCTTCAAAAAAAGCTGCGAAGCTGACGCTTGCTATCTCGATTCGCAACTTGAGCTGAGCTTTAATATTAGCAGAGGTAGCGTCGACTACTACACAAAAAACTACAACTCAAGCAAACAAAGGCAATCTGAGAAGAGAAGCCAGCACTTGCTTCCGAATGAAATGGAAATCTCAGCTGAACTTATAAAAGATTGCGTTGAGCAATTCATAGCCGATATATCGCCTCAAAAAACCAATCAACTAAGGGAGCTAAAACCACTCCCATCGGAGATAGCGTATCTACTGGATATGGCTCCAACCGGCAACTATCAAGAGATAATCAGCAAAATGGAAAAATACAAAGGCGACAAGGATATGTCTTATTATTATGACCTTGCCGTATTCTACGAAGCGCTGGCCGCCAAAAATGAAGAGCTTGGATTCTTGGAAAAAGCGAACGCAAACTATGACAAGGCACTAGCAAAAGGTGGGGCGACGGACGAGGTTGTCGTAAAGACAAAAGCTAGATTTGATAAATTCTATGATGTCTTTAAAAAACTAGCACAACAAAGGAGCAACAATAAAAAGCAAGAAAAATCAATCAACGATGAATATAATATTAAAGATTGAGGCCAAAAACCTCTTTTTTAAGAGTCTCGTTGATAAAATTGATTTGATTTCTAAATAACTAAACCCAAATTTTAAGGAGTTTTACAATGGTAAAAAAAATATCTATAGTTGCGGCGTCTGTCGTTGCGGCTTCGTTTTTGTTTACTGGATGCGGACAGCAACCGGAAATAGCTCAGGCGCCTACACAGGTCAAAAATAAATTCTCAAATGCACCAAAATGGGTACTAGACCCGCAAGTTGAAGGTGGTATAGCTGCCGTCGGTATAGCCGCTGCAACACCTGCCGGTATGTCGTTTCAGAGAACTCAAGCTCTAGGTAACGGTAGAGACGAGCTAGCTAGACAGCTTGAGCTAAAAGTAACGAATATGCTAAAAGACTTCACCCAAACAACTGGTGTTGGTTCTACTGCAACAGTGGATAAAGTCGCAAGCAGCGTATCAAAACAAATCGCAAACCAAACTCTTACAGGCTCAAAACAAAAAGCTATGTGGATAGCTGATGACGGCGAACTATATATACTAGTTGTACTTGACCCTACAGCGGTAAAAAAAGAGACTGAAAACGCAGTAAAATCATCATTCAAAAATGATAATGCTTTGTGGCAGCAATTCCAATCCAAAAAAGCTCAAGACGAGCTATCTGCAGAAATAGACAAAATGGTTAAATAATAAATGAGAAAGGCCCACTTTGGACTAGCCCTGCTCTCTTTGATAATTTGCGGATGCGCAACCGAACAGGCGTCAAGTGACGCCAATGTGCCGATGCAAACACAAAGTCAAAGGAGCGTTGCACCAGAGTGGGTCTACTCTCCAAGCAAAGACGGTAGGCTCGGCGGTGTCGGTATATCGTCAATGCATATAAAAGGCAAATCCGCTCAAAGAGAGCTTGCCATAAGCAGGGCACTCGACGAAATAGCAAGGCAAATGGGGACAAAAGTAAGCACGGTTTTGAAAACATCTACATCCTCCACAGCCACTTCATCTTCTCAGACAATGGACACTTACAGCTTTCAGACAACCGATGGGCAAACAGTAAAGGCCACGATTCAAAAATTTTGGGCAGATCCGGCTAGCGATGATTTGTATGTT
Source organism: Campylobacterales bacterium (assembly GCA_041915365.1). Lineage (GTDB taxonomy): Bacteria > Campylobacterota > Campylobacteria > Campylobacterales > UBA6016 > UBA6016. Next base: position 41,322 of record JAYSBP010000010.1, read on the forward strand.
TGGATGCTTTGCGATAAATAGCTAGGGGGATTTCTTTATGAGAGCAGTTTTTACCTTTTTAATTTTGCTATCAAGCTTTGTTTTTGCGACAACCACCACTCAAATAGGTCAAATACTAAAGATTGAGGGGAGCGTAAAAATACTAAAAAGCGGCTCGATAGCAAAGTCAAACGGAACGGTCGGCTCAAAATTATACGCAAAAGACATTGTAACAACCGCTGAAAATTCAAAAGCATTAATCAAACTATCAAACGGCACGACAATAACACTCGCCCAATCTAGCAAGATAGAAATAACAGACGTAGAGACAATAGCTCAAGGGGCTGGGAAGGCATTGTACGCCATACAAAAAAAACACGCCGTCAACGGCACAAAAGTAAACACCGACTTTGCGACGATAGGAGTAAAAGGGACAAATTTCATAGTCTCATCCGATGAAAACGACAAAAGAGTATCATTGAAAAATGGGGTCGTGGAGCTAAAATCACTACAGGGTGAATTTGAAATCCACAAACAAAAAGAAGCCGACGAATACGAGGCATACATGAAAAGTCTCGGCAAGGAGTATGAAGCTTACAAAGAAGCTATGAAAAAAGAGTTTATCGAATACAAAGCATCTTTTGAGATAAAACCGAACACTACGGTAAGTTTTGACAGCAACAAAGCATACCAAAAGAAAATGGGCGAAGAGATAGAAAAAGAGTTTAAAGAATTAGAGAGCTTTAAATGAACAAAGCCAACGCCTTAAGGCTTGGCTTACTTGCGTTTTTAATTGCCTTCATCTTCCCGATTTGGTATCTCAAACTAACCCCTTTTTATGAATTTTCCCTCAAATTTAACGACACAAATTACCTCTTAAATAAAAAAACTCCTAGCGGCGACGTAGTAGCCGTGCTAATTGACGAAAAAAGTATAAACAAGTACGGTAGATGGCCTTGGGATAGAGGTGTGTTTGCAGATGGAATACAAAAACTAAAGAGCGCAAAAATTGTAGCACTGGACATAGTGTTTTCCGAAAACTCATCGGAAAAATCAGATAAAAAATTAGCGGCCGCAATAGCCGATATGGACAATGTAATAGGCGGCTTTTTTTTGAGACAGTACGCCACGCAAAAACCATCTCAAGCCGATATAAATACGCTTAGCAATTCGGCTTTGGAGAGAATAAGCGACGCAAGCCATTTTTACGAGATAGAAAATGCCGAAATAAATATAAATCAAATTTTGGAAGCCGTCAAGCTATCCGCTTGCTTTTCTACCGCTCCCGATAAAGACCAACTTTTTAGACGATACCCTCTAGCTTTTATCTATGAAAAAAATATCTACCCATCCCTCTCGATTCAAGCCATAAGGGTTGCGCAAAATCAAGATATGGAGATAAACTCCACAACCGTCAGCAATATAGCCCAAATAGGCGATAAAAAAATATTTTTTGACGATAACGGTTTTGCAAAATTAAATTACTACCCGCTAAGCTCATACAAAACCATCCCTTTTGCAGACGTCATGAGCGGCAAGGTATCCCCTGAGTTTTTTAATGACAAAATAGTTGTAGTGGGAATATCTGAATCTGGAATATCAGACATCAGAGCTACCCCGCTTGGGCAAATACCGGGGCCAATACTGCATGCGACTTTTATATCCAACTACCTGCAAGGCGACCTAATAAAAAGCTATGAAAAGCTCGAGCCTATCGCCATATTATTTTTTCTTCTCATCCCTCTATTGTTGACGTTTTTTATAAAAAAGATTTTGCTCAGGGTATCCGTATTGGTCGTAACATACGCCGCATTTTTTATATCCATAAAATTACTATATATAAATAACAACTTATGGATTGACGGCTTTTACCCGCTTGTCGCATTGATTGTATCGACAACCGCAAACGAGTTTTTGACTTTTAGAATCGAGGAAGACAAGGCTAGGTTTATCAAAAGTGCTTTTTCAAGCTACCTATCCCCGCAACTCCTCGATGCACTAGTTCAAAATCCAGATAGACTAAGCCTTGGCGGAGAGGCAAAAGAGATAACGATATTTTTTAGCGACATACGCAACTTCACGACAATATCCGAAAGCCTGACACCGACAACGCTAGTAGCCCTACTCAATAGATACTTTACCCCGATGACTGATATAGTGTTGAAATCGGGCGGTTTTTTGGATAAATATATAGGTGATGCGATAATGGCCTTTTTCAATGCGCCCGTAAGCGTAAATGAGCACCCGTCAAAGGCTTGCAAAATGGCTCTTGAGATGATAACTACGCTAAATGCGCTAAATGTGGAATTTCAAAAAGAGGGGTTGCCGCTAATCCACATAGGAGCCGGAATAAATACCGGCGCAGCCGTAGTCGGTAATATGGGCTCACAAGAGCATTTTAATTACACTGCCATCGGCGATAGCGTCAATCTAGCCTCAAGACTGGAGGGGCTAAACAAGACTTACGGCACAAGTATCATAATAAGCGAGTTTACAAAAGCGCAATTAGACGATACGTTTCTTACCAGAAAGCTTGAGAGCGTACTGGTAAAAGGTAAGACGATACCGGTCACCATTTACGAACTGCTTGAAAACAATGAACAAAACCGTAAAATGGTAGAATATTTTGAAACTGCCATAGATGCAAAAGAAAAAGGCGACATCGGCAAAGCGGCAGAGATTTTTGGCGAGTGCCATAGGATATACGCAGACAAAGCGTCTCAAATGATGCTTGCAAAAATTCAATCTAATTAAGGGGGTAAAATGTTAGAAGCGATAATCCTAAAGCTGGTCACAACGCTGACAGGCTATTTGTTTCAAGGCTACCTAGACAGTATCCAAAGTATAAATATAGAAGGCGCTCCAAACTGGTATGGCAAGGTTCATAGCAGCAAAAACGTATACGCCTACGGATATGCAAAAGGCGGCATAGAGTCGATAGAGATAGCCAGAGCAAACTGTCGAATCGAAATGAAAAAAAAGATAGACGGGCTAATAGAGATAGTAATCTACGATAACTTCAAAAACATCAAAGATGCAAAAGAAAAGGCGCTCGTAAATGAGTTCAAAAAAGACCCAGAGCTTGGCGTATTCATAGAAAAAAATATGAAATTTGAAAGAGTTGAACACTTTGATGAGCAAAAAGAGGGCTTTTTTCAAAAAGCAAGGCCTGAGCAAACATTTGCAGGAGGGATGATACCAAAACAGGCCATCATCGACTACCAAAAAGATAGGCTCGAAAAAATAAAATATAGCCTGACTCACTTTAGAGCCGGCAATGCAGAGGATGAGCTAGACAAAGAAACCGGCGCAAAATGATTAAAAAAGCGATAGAAAACATAGGCGAAAAGGTCATTGTAAACTATCGCGATTTGCGTGATTTGGTATTTTTTGCCACGTCGTGTATATTTTTTTTATTTACTCCATCTGCCTACGACAGGGCCACTAGCAAGGTTCTTGTCAGGCAGATTTACTTTACTTCGGTTCAGATACTTCCGTTTTTTTTGACTTTATGTTTTGTATTTGGCTCCATCACGATAGGCGTCGCCATGGGCGCCGTAAAGCAGATGGGGCTGTTCGATATGCTTGGAAATATAGTCTTTAGTCTCGTTATCACAGAGATAGCCCCGCTCATAACGGTCATACTAATATCCCTTCGCTCCTCGTCTGCCATGAATACCGAGATAGCGGTTATGAACGTCAATGGGGAGCTTGATACCCTAAGAGCATTTGGGATTGACGAAAAAAGATATTTGGCGATGCCTAGAATAATAAATGCCGTCATTTCGATAGTTATGCTAAGCTACCTGTTCGCCTTTATATCAGTCCTCAGCGGTTCATTTTTTAGTCTGATATTTTTCGGAACTGGTTTTGAGCTTTATATCAATATGCTAGCAAAATCGATTAGTCTAGGCGACATAGGAATACTGCTTTTTAAGAGCGTAGCGTTTGGTCTGGCGGTAAGTATCATCCCCATCTACTCTGGACTTTTAGCGTCTAAGCAGCTGACGGCAATCCCAATATCTGTGCTTAAAGGGATGGTTAGGATATTTAACGCAATTATTTTTATCGAGGTGGCGTCATTAGCTCTAAAAGCCATATAAAATTTTTTGACTCGGAAGAGGCGTTGTCTTTGGCGGCGAATGAACAGGCGAAGACGGATAGGTATGGGATAATTTCAAAGTCTCTCCCGCTTATCTCAAACCTCTCCCTTATGGAGAATATCGAAGTGGTCATATATTATCACGGGGCAAACAGAGGTGTCCTGGATGGTTACGTAGAGACTATGGGGATGAGCCAAAAAATGCAAAAAAGAGAACCGAACTTAACAAGTGAAGAGAGGTTTTGCGCAATGTACTTAAGGGCGATTTCATACTCAAAAAAGATATTGCTGCTACGCCCATTTTTGCTGCTAAGCGACCACAAAGATATATCTTTTGTCGATAAAATATTCGATATTACGGATGACGCAATAGATGAAGTAGTCATTTTTGATTTTGAATGGAACAAACAACGGTACGGAGATAAATATGTTCAAAAATCTTGAGTTAAAAGTAGGTATATTCGTCACCTCCATTATCTGTCTCATATTACTCTCCGTTGTTTTTATCGCTTACAAAAAAGGGGCTTTTGAGGAGACCTATGAGCTTAGGCTATCATCCGTATCCGGCGACGGCATAGCCGAGGGTATGCCAGTCGTATTTTCAGGCTTTGAAGTCGGCAAAATCACAAAGATGGAACTAACCGATACGGGCGTGGTACTGCTGCACGTCAAAATACCAAGTAAGCACAAAAAGTGGATGAATGAATCGTCTGATTTTATCCTCAACAAACCGCTAGTCGGCTCACCGAAGATAATAATAAAAACGGCAAATCTACAAGCAAAACCGATAGGAAAAGATAAAATACCTCAGTTAAAAACCGTAGACGGCATCAATGAAGCGATAGCGAGGGTGCAGCCAGTGCTTGAGAGAGTGGAAGGTATCGTAAAAAATATCGAACAAATAACGGGAACTATGTCCGATAAAAAATCGTTAGTAGCAATGGCAACGGGTAAAAATGAAAGCGGCGACGACTTGGCACACATACTCAAAAAAACAGCGGAACTATCAGATTCGATACACAAAATAGTAGACAAAACCGATGAAAATCTATACGGCGACAACGGTTTGGCAAAAGAGCTAAAATCATCGCTCAAAAAGCTAGATGACATTCTCAAAAATGCCTCCAAAATAAGCGCCGATGCGGCGGCTTCGACGACTGATTTGGTCTCTTTAAGAACAGAGATAGACCTTGCGGTAAAAAACGCAAATAGCATTATGAACGAGATAGACTCCAAAATACCGTTTAAAGCCAAAAAGGAGATGAAACTCCCATGAGAACATTCATCTTTGCAATTATTGCCGTCCTACTTTTATCCGGCTGTTCTAACAAAAAAACCCCGCTTTGGTTATCTGATTCTCAAAGTTATTTGGATAAGTTCAAAATCGCAAAACTCTCCGGAAGTGAAAAAGAGGCGACAATCTATAAGCAAAAAGCTATATCGTCGGTCAAACAAAGTGCAAATATAGAGTATTTGCAGATAATAGAGCTAACTGAAGTGGCTATGGATACGGCACTGCTGAAAGAGGCGAATTTTGCGACATACGACAGGCTCTCCAAAATAGAACAAAACGCTACGAACAACGAGTACAAGCAGATGCTATGCGGAACCGTTCAAAAGACAAACACTCTACCGCCAATGTATGAAGCTTTTGCGACGAGTCTCTCAAAAAAAGATATAAACTCAGCAATAGAAAATGCTAAAACAATAGAAGATGAAACTTCCAAACTTATAGCACTAGGGGTGCTTGCAAAGCTAGAGCCAAAAAACAAACAAATATATGAAGAGATACTATCTATATCAAAGCCGAACGGGTACAAAAACGTCACGATAGCGGCAATATCTAGATTGCAGGCAATTTACGCAAAAGACGGTGATAAAGAAAAATCGCAAAAATTATTACTTGTTTTGGAAGAGTTAAAGAGGTAAAATCCAAAAAAACAGCTTTTTGGAGGTTAATCATGATTATTAGAGGTTTTGCTCTTTTAGTCGTTCTTTTTTCTGCGTTACTTTTCTCAGATGGTGGCGACACGGGTACGACACAAAGCGTGGAACGCCCTAGATTGCAGGAGCGAATAGACAAATTCCGTCAGATACAAGCCGCGAAGGAGATTCAAAAAGATGAACTCACGGCACTACTTAGCTCGGCGGCGGCAGTCCCAAAAAATCCAAAAACTTGGCTTCTTGCGATAGCGGTAGAAAAATATGATAGCACATCTCCTGTTGTCTACTCCGCAAAAAGCGGCGAGATGTTTGTAGCTACGGCTGAGAAAATGCTAGGCATACCAAAAGAAAACGTCATATTTCTAAAAGACGACAAAGCTACGACGGGAGCGGTCAAGGATGCCGTACTAAAGGTGAGCGAAAGAGCTGAGCCTGGAGATACGATATATTTTTACTACTCTGGGCACGGGATACCAGACCCAAGCTCTAGCGAGGCGTTTATACTGCCAAAAGACAAAGCGGTCGAATATGTAAGCAAAGAGCCTGACCTAAAAATGCGCCAAATCTACCAAACTCTAGAAAAAAGCAAAGCGGCGAAAGTGGTCGCAATAGTGGACGCTTGCTTTAGCGGCATGACGGATGGAGCCGCCATCTACAAAGGAGTTGCGGCCGGAAATCTAAAAACAAAAGCATACGCCCCTAGCTCCAAAATGGTTATTTTGACTGCGGGCAGAGACAACCAATTCTCAAACAGCTTTGACGAGAAAAAATACAGAATGTTTAGCTACTACCTAGTAAAAAGTCTTTTGGACGGAAGAAAAGAGCTTTTGGACATATATCAAGACGTAAGACTAAAGGTAAAAGACGAGTCTCGCAAAAAAGGTGGAAGCTATGAACAAGAGCCGCAAATGATAGGTAACGGCAATCTGAAGCTATGACGAGACGATTTTTTAGTTTGGCTCTTGCGGCCTCTGTTTATGCGTTACCGTTAGCGGCATTTGACGTAAGGGTGCAAGACAAAGGGCAACAAAAAGCGTTTGCGTATTTCAAAGATAAAAAACTAACTGAAATAAGCAAAGAGTACAGAGAGCCGCTGGATGGAGAGGAAGTCGTAAAATACTATGGCGGCAATAGTTTTGGGCATACTTTTTCAAAACTAAAAGCCACTTGCGGCTTTTATACGACCGGTTCACGCGCCAAAGACTATAATAAAAATCTATGTGATTCTAAGTTTTCAGAGTCAAGTGTAGTTGGCGAACTAGGCGGCAGAGTTATACTAACCGCAATGACCGCTGGAATAGCAACGGCCGTTTTGGGCACGCTACATGAGGTCAAATATAGCCAGACAAAATTAAAAGAATATGTCGGAAATTCCGACTTTGAAGCCTACCGTGAGGCTATTGCCGCCGGAAAAGAATTTGTTGTTTTGCGTGAGTTTGACTATGACAAATTCATAGAACAAAATAGTATAAAAATCAATAGCTCATTTTTTGACACAAAGACAAACGCTATAGTGTACGACAAAGGGACAAATCAAAATCTCTTCGTTGACTTGCAAAAAAATCCGCAAGAACTTGTCACGCAGTGGCTGGACAATCTGCTAGAACCTAGAAAGCCAAAAGCCGTTATCTTGCCGCAAGAGATACAAAAACCTACTTTGCCGAGTATGCCTACTCTTGTAAAAGATGAGTTTGAGACAAGAGCAGAATTTGAAGCAAGGGTAAACAAGGCTACGAGTACGAGAGAAGAGCAGATTGCCGCTTTGCAACAGCAATACAGAAAAGACGTAGAAGATAGAAACGCTAAAGTTGAAAAACTAAAGAAAGACTATCAAGATGAAATAACACAAATAAATGCCGAACAAAATGCAAAAAAAGAAGAGATGCCTGTAGTAATTGACCGTTACACAAAAATTGCGTTGCTTTTTTATACAGGGCATCCAAATATCTCAAATCCAACGTATGACGCAGAGTCGCAAACTATGTACGTGAATTTTGAAACTAGAAAAAACTCCAACAAAATAGCCTTCAAAATCAAGCCATCGGAGGCAAAAGAGCTAAAAAACAAGCTTGACAAAACCACGATAGAGGCAAGATATGAATACGTATCCGGCTCTTTTGGGCTAAAAAATATAAACGTAGCTTTTGACGGCGAAAAATATCAGGCATCCATGACCGATAGAGAATTCAAGCCAGAGACGATACAGGTCAAACTGCAAGAGAAAAAAGTGGAGTTTGACAGCGAGCAGCAAGCAAAGATGTTTGCCATGCAAAACCCAAACTTAATAGACAAATACAAAATAACGCCTGTTGAAATAAACACCGATAGCGCCAAAAATTATAAGGACGACTTGACTCCACTAGTTCGATTAACAAAACAGGTGGCGACACAGCCAAACAAATGGCTCTTTGCCATAGCGATAGAAAACTATGCGGAGGCCGACCCAGTCATTTTCGCCAAAAACTCAGCCGAGGCATTCGTAATGGCGGCCAAAAAAAGATTTGGGATAGACGATAGACACACATACGCATACATAGACGACAAAGCCACTGGAAGTAGTATCAAAAACAACCTTGAAAGGGTACTTGAAAACGTACAAGACGGCGATACAATATATTTTTACTACTCGGGGCACGGCATACCTAGCCCGATAGACGGTGAGGCGTTCATACTCCCAAAAGACGCAATAGCCGACTATATAACAAAAGAAAAAGAGTTTATGGCTAGAAATATATACAAAAAACTAAGCGACAGCAAAGCCCAAAAAGTAATCGCTTTTGTCGACAGCTGCTACAGCGGCAAGACAGATAATGTCTCAAATATCAAAGGCGTGGCCGCAGGGCATTTCAAAACCAAAAAAGTCGATTTTGATACGTCAAAAATGACTGTAATTACGGCAGGCACAAGCGGACAGTTCTCAAATGCTTTTAATGAAAAAGGGCATAGGCTCTTTACTTATTATTTAACAAAAGCGATACTCGATAGACCAACGCTAGATGTGGAATCGTTATATCAAGAGGTAGCGCTAAAAGTCAAAGACGAATCTTTCAAAAAAGGCGATATATACAAACAAGAGCCACAGATTGAGGGTAATACAAAGTTGGAGCTGTAAATGAGGAAAATTATTAAGCTGATTTTAGCGACTGCTATTTTATTCATCGGCAGTAGCGTATATGCGGCAAGCGAATTATCATGGCAAAGCGGCAAGCAAGAATCAAATGTAAGCATATATGAATTGTACCGTTCACCAAAATTCAAAGGCAGATATGGCAATGAAGTGCTTATGTTTGCCTCGTTAAGCAAAGACAATACAAGACTATTACTGGTTTATCAGACAGGAATTCAAGTTGTCGATACAAAAAACTATGCGACGTTATATACAAACAGACAGAGTAGCAAAGCCGCTTTTAGCCCAGACGGGAAGCTTCTAGTAATATATACGGACGGTTCCAGAGTAAAACTCGTAGATACTGCCACTTGGAATGAAATAGCCATGCTTGACACATTTGCTTGGATTCCGCCAACCCCTTTTTCAAACGATAGCAAAAAGCTAGCGACTACAAGCTATGAGGGTATTTTTGTATGGAGCGTTGAGACAAGAAAACAAATCCTAAGAATAGTTCTTGATAGGGAAGAAAGTTTCTACACGCTCAGATTTACTCCCGATGATAAAAAAATACTTGTCATATCTTTTGATAAGTCGAAATCGATGTCAAAATATATAAGCATGTTTGACACATCAAGCGGAGCTAGACTGTGGAGGTTTAAACTAAACAATACTTTTATAGACGACATTAAATTCAGCAGTGATGGCAAGAGGCTTCTCGCGGCAGATGGAGCTGATGGCGGAAGTATCAAGATGTGGGACAGCGCAACCGGACAAGAATTGATAAATTACAAAGGGCATACAAAATTTGTAACATCCGCAGATTTTAGCAAAGACGGAAAACAGATAGCAACTGCCGCTGGGGGTAGCGTCCATATACTAGATGCTACCAGCGGAAGCGTGCTTGCATCTACAAATGATATCAAACAAGCGTACGGAAACTCATACATATCATCTCTGGGCAATAATAGCTTATTATTTGGCTCTGGAAATTACATCAAACTTATCGGATATTACCCAAATCTAGCGTATGAGTATTTTTCGGTCTATATTCCAAATATATATATTACGAAAGTGGATTATTTAGAGGCCGAGAAAAAGATTTTTATCAAAGGGCAATACGAGTTTGTACTGCTTGATATATCATCAAACTACCTAGAGCTCACAGCCGAAAAAACAAAAATAAAAATGTCGGACTATCTATCTATACCGCTCATACCAAAGCCGACATTACCGCCGGTGCAGACGGTAACAAAAGATGAGTTTGAAACAACAAAAGATTTTGAGGCAAGAGTCAATAAGGTAAAGATGCAAAGAGAGGACGCCATAGCAAAACTTCAAGACGACTACAGAAAGGCGGTTGAAGAGCGAAACAAAGAGCTTGAAAGCAGACTCAAAAATAAGCAAAATATGGAGCTAACTTACCTGAAAGAGTCTTTGCTTGAGGTGCTAGGCAAACCATCAATAAAAGACCTAATCTACGACGCAGACAAGCAGATAATGCACGCAAAACTAACGGCGGAACACTCTACTTTCAACAAAGATATAGCCATAGAAATAGAGCCGGAAAAAGCAAGACAGCTAAAAACCAATGCCGCCAACTATGACATTCAAGCGCTATTTGATGTCTCGAATGACCTCATAACCCTAAAAGACGTAAAAATCAAAGGCAATACCGAGACCTATGCGGCGTTACTATCCGAAAAAGAGTATGTGCCGCAAAAAGTAGCGGTTACGCTAGAGGATAAAAAAGTTGATTTTAGCGCAATGCAAAATCCAAATCTGATAGATAAATATCAGGTACAGATGGTTGGATATGCCGACGGCAACACAAAACAAAAATACAACGACGACTTAACGCCGCTCGTAAAAGCAGCGAAAGCCGTAACTCAATCGCCAAAAAAATGGCTCTTTGTCATAGCGATAGAAAACTATACAGAGGCGGATTCGGTGATATTTGCCAAAAACTCGGCTGAAGCGTTCATCGCCGCCGCAAAAAAAAGGTTTGGTGTCGACGATAGACACACATACGCGTACATAGACGACAAGGCAACAGGCAACAGCATCAAAAACAACTTAGATAGATTCCTAACGAACGTAAAAGCCGGCGATACAATATATTTTTACTACTCAGGACACGGTATACCTAGTCCGGTAGACGGCGAAGCATTCATACTTCCAAAAGACGCAATAGCCGATTACATTACAAACGAGCATGAGTTTATGGCGAGAACGATATATAAAAAACTAGGAGAGAGCAAGGCGGCAAAGGTATTTGCATTCATAGACAGCTGCTACAGCGGTAAGACGGATAACATTTCAAATATCAAAGGCGTTGCGGCCGGTGTATTCAAGACAAAAAAAGTTGAGTTCGATAAAACAAAAATGGTCGTTATGACGGCGGGCACAAGCGGACAGTTCTCAAACGCTTTTAATGAAAAAGGGCACAGGCTCTTTACTTATTATCTAACAAAGGCGATACTAGATAGACCAACGCTGGATATAGAGTCACTCTATCAAGAGGTAGCACTAAAAGTCAAAGACGAATCTTTCAAAAAAGGCGATATATACAAACAAGAGCCGCAGATTGAGGGTAATACGAAGTTGGAGCTGTAAATGAGGAAAATTATATTTTGTTTGCCGATACTTAGCGCTCTGGCTTTTGCGGCACCGTCTTGGTATATGAATACACAGGTCAAGCCGTACGAGCTAATAGGGTATGGCGAGGGGTACAGCGCAGAAGCGGCGGCATCTAGGGCAAAAGAGGATATAGCCTCGCAAATAAAAACAAAAATAGATAGCTCACTTAGTCAAAATATCAAAGTAACAAACGGCAAAGCCGAGAGTCAAAGCGCTCAAAAGCTAAAAGTCACGACGGAGGCGATGCTAAGCGGAATAGAGAAGGTAAAAGAAGAGGTTGAGCTTGGTGTATATTACGCCGCTTACAAATACGACGCAAGAGCTTTTGAGGTTAGATTCGCCGCCAAAGCTCCAAAAAGTATATGTCAAGGAAAATCAGGTTCACAAACTATCGAAAATACAAAACTTTTTAGGGCTATCACCGAAGAGCTGGGATGCCAGCCAAAAATAAGGCTCACAAAACAAAACGGCGTGTATATGATAGGCTCACAAGATATTGCGCTGGCGGCGGACGCCGAGATGGAGAGGATATTTTTTGAGCGTCAAGCACCGATACTCAGTCTCAATCCAACAAAAAAACAGCCGAAAAATATGGAGAGCATATCATTTTTTATAAAGAGCCAAAAAGACGGATATGTAACCCTTTTTGATGTTTATGACGACGGCAAAGTAACAGCCGTTGCCGTCAACGCAAAAATCAAAAAAATGCAGACGCTCAAAATCCCCGATGAGACAAACAAAGATTTGGAACTTGTGATGTCAGATAATGACGGCAAAAATAGTACAGATATGTTTGTTGCGGTATTTAGCGAGAGTGAAATGGATTTTGGCTCGTTTGAAAGAATGGAGGAAGGGATGGCAACCGAGAAAGCTTACAAGCTAGACGAACTATTTTGGATAATGGATAGACATATCTTTTCAACATCTATAATAAAGACGGTCAAGTGACCGCCTTTATCTCTCAATTCCTAATTAGAAGTTATAGTTTAAGCCTACAAATGGCCCTTTGAACGTAACATCAGCATCAACATCGAATTTATCAAGTTTTAGTTTTTGGTATCTATATCCAGCTTCCACGCCAAGACCCTTTAACACATTGTATGTCAGTTTTGCCTTTGCGTCCATATAATTACTATTGCCAAAGCCTAGATATTTCAAATCTGCGTTTGCTTTTAGCCCCGTAAATGGCAATTTTGCCTCTGCGGCGATATAGGCCATAGGCAGTGCAAAAGTAGCGCTGTCGGAGTGTTTTAGTCCGCCCTGCGTCGTATCGACACTAGCCGATATACTTCTTATCGTAAGGCCCAAATCAAGGCTTACAACGTTGTCTAATATCTCATAGTATGGGGTTATGTCAAGCGTATTTAGCTCAACGTCATTTTTGGCGCTCCCTGCGCTAAAACCAGAGACCCCCTTCGTGCTCACGACCGTGGAAGTCCCATCAAATTTCATAGGCGTATAGTCTATTCTGACGTTTGGTACAAACGGAACAGGATGCTCAAAATAAGCGCCTATTTGATAAGTCCCTTTTTTTTGGTTGTCAAAGTTTGTATTTGTCTTCATGTCTCCGTCATAATTGAAATGCCCACTAGCTTCAGGATGATAATAGTCAGCCTCAGCCCCAAAACCTAACAACATAGCGGCGGATGCACTGGAGACATAGATAGCAGAACAAAGCATAGCCGAAACAAAAACTTTTTTCACAAGCTTCTCCTCATTGAATTTGCTTCGATTATACTCAAAAAAAGTATAATCAGCCAAATATTTCAAGGGGTCTAGCAATGAAGATAGGACATTTTGACGCAGTATGCCAAATGGGTGAAAATATCGAAGAGATATTTGAAAACCTGCTAAATAAAATCAGCCATTTAGCGGCTGATTACAAAGATGGCGAAGAGATGCTATATACCGGCAAAATGGGCGACGAAGAGTTTGCGGCAAAAATATCGCAGATGATTGAACGATACCCACACAAAAATGAAACTCATCTAATCACGATAGGGGCGCAAGAGCAAAACGGCTTCGCCTCTTCCACGCAAGCGATAAGCTTTGATGATGCGATACAAAAAGCAAAAGCCATCGTATCTGAAAACAAAAGAGTATTGCTATTTGCTTCTCACAGGGCAACCAATGAAGAAATATCGGCCTATATTGAAGATGGCAAATATTCACACGGCGTCGCAAAGCCTTTTGACATTGACGCAGACGGGCTAAACGTGTCCGATGGAGCAGCCATCATAGAACTATGCCATGACGGGAAATATGATTTTGGCGACTTCGACGAACAAGAGAGCGGCAAAATAGAATACGTCCACACTTGTGCCAATGGAGTAAGGGGCGAATACGAAAAACTCTCTAATGCACTTGCTAAGCTCTTTACGCAAAGTGCCCTCATAGGCTCGCCGGTTGGTGCTACCGGACAATGTGGCAGCGCTACGGACACGTTGTCACTCGCCATACTCTGTGCGGCGTTAAAAGAGGAGATACTGCCCGCCTCGTCAATGCTAGAACACGCATTCACCAATGAGCTAAACTTCGCCTACGCAAACAAGATGAAAAGACTAAAAAATACGCTGTTTGTGGATACGGTTGGCAGCTACTACGCATTGGCAGACCACTAAGACTTTTTCTTCTTAAAATACCTAAAAAGAAGTCTTGCGGGGTCTATGCACGCAGGCTTTTTAGCGCCGTCTAATATCTCGTCCACAAGTAGCTTTGCCGTATACGGGGCAAGCATAAAAGCTCTGCTTCCGTGTCCTGTGTGGATATAAAGCCCATCGTATTCACTAGGTGCCTCACTACTTAGCCTAGCCCCGTGAACAAGTGATGGGAAGCGCCCAAGTGTAGCGGCTGAATCATATATAGTGCCGGCAAGCGGAAAATGGTCGATAGAGGCCGAACGCATACCGCCACTCTCCTCAAGCACATCGTAATCACCAATCCCGATTGCCTCCCTTGCCTCCTCTATAAGCCCAAGCGTATCGGCTCTATTTATAGCTATCGGCTCATCGGTTCTAATATGTGTGGCGCCTATCGCCAAGCCGCCATCTATCGCCACTATATGCACTTTTGAAGATATGATATAAGGCAAGCTCGCATCCGTCTTTATCTTGCTTTTTTGCCCCCAAAGTCCATACAGCTGTGCATCGAGATAGCTCTCATCAATAAGCAGACTATTCGCCCCCTGCGCCAAAATGACGTTTTTAGCATCTACGCCACCAACGCTCCAGTTTCCGTCTTTTCTTTCTAGCTTATCGGCTTGCTTGCTTATTTTTTGGATTTTCTCAAGCATTGCGTCTATAAGCATTTTTGGATTTATGAGCCCCGAGTCTTTGACAAAAAAAGCCCCCAGCTCTCCAATATCACTACGAAAATCAAATTTTGACGCTATGAAAGCTCCTAGAGCTTCATATTCGGCAGTTGTTTTTTCATTTTTTGGATAGATGAGAGAGCCACATTTGTTGTATAGATGTGGGAAATGCGTAGAGTAAAAATCTACCGAAAATCTAAAGGCATCATCGGCAAACTCTTTGAATTTAGACGGCTTTCCCATTACAGGGTTGATGAAAGCTCCTGCCGCCAAAGAAGCAGCTCCACAAAACTCAGAGCCGTCCATCACGGCTACGCTCACCCCTTTTTGCGAAAGAAAATACGCAATACTGGCTCCAGCTATACCGCCCCCGATTACGAGGTAATCTATCAAACCCCGATTTCCTTAATGTCGGCAACAAGCAAGAACTGTCTATAAATCCTGCCTATAAGGTTTTTGCGATTCGTTCGCACGGCTTCGTCGTCGGCATTTACCATGCAGTTGTCAAAGAACCTATCAAGCGAATCTTTGATTGAAAATAAAGCGGCAAGTATCTCGTGATAGGATGCATTTTCATAATCGTGATGTATATATGCCGCCCAAAGCAAGGCTTCCGCATCAGACTCAAATAGCTCAGTATTTACAGCCATCTCACCAGTTAGTTCAACATCTTTTGATATATTTGCCACGCGTTTGAAGGTGCTAAATTGCTCTTTAAACTCATCTTTTTGGACAAACATATTTAGAGCCTCAATCTTCTCGGCAATCGACACGACATCCCTGTCGCCGCTTGCTAAAACAGCCGTTATTACGCTTGGATTTATGTCTCCGAACATTTGATATAGCCTATCAAACACAAACTCTTCAAGCTTTGACGTATCAAAATTTTTGTACCATGCGGATAAGTCTGCAATCGCCATTCTAATGTCGATATTTATTGAAAAATGAAGGAGATTTTTGATGATACCTATAGCTGCACGACGAAGTGCATAAGGGTCTTTTGAACCTGACGGAACCATGCCTATACTGAAAAGTCCAAGAAGGGAGTCTAGCTTGACCGCAATAGACAGTAAACTACCGGCAAGTGTTTTTGGCAGTTCACCGTCTTCGCCTTTTGGCATATACTGCTCTTTTATGGCCGATGCTATTGTCTCACCAAGGCCCATTGCCTGCGCATAGTAGCACCCCATGACACCCTGTAGCTCGCCAAATTCATACACAACTTCAGTCATAAGGTCGGCTTTGCCAAGTTTTGCCGCTTCAAGTAGTGCATTTTTTTCATTTGCATCGATCGATAGCTTGTCCGCTAGATACTGCGCAATTTTTATTTCTCTTGACACCTTATCGGCCAAGCTTCCAAGCCCCTCTACAAATACTATATTTTGAAGGCCGTCGTTTGAAAGTCCTTTCGCAAGGTCATTTTCGTAGAAAAATAGCGCATCGGATAGCCTTGCTTTAAGCACTCTCTCATTACCTGCAACAACTTTTTTGAAATCATCGATAAATGCGTTTGAAACAACTACAAAGTAATTTGAAAGCTTACCGCCCTCAAAAACAGGGAAGTATCTCTGATTTTCTTTCATAGAGGTAATGATGACCTCGCTAGGAACTTTGAGGAATGCCTTATCGAAAGAGCCAAGAAGTGCGCTCGGATACTCTGTTATTGCCACTACTTCAGCTAGCAAATCCTCGTCAAGCTCTATCTCTACGCCATGTTTTGACTCTATAGCCTTAATGTCGTCAAGAATCTTTGCTTTTCTCTCATTGGATGAGAGCATAATGCCTGCTTGCGCTAACTTGCCAAAATAATCAGATGGAGAAAGAATATGCAAAGGTTCAAAAGAATCTTGTCTATGCCCGTAGCTCTTATCCCCAGATTTTACGTCAAATGCCTGCGCATCAATTATTCTTGAACCGTGGAGTGCCACTATCCATCTGATTGGGCGGATAAAGCTCTCAGATAACGCGCCCCATCTCATCGATTTTCCAAAATGAAGACCGCCTAACCACTCACCCAGCATATGCGTTAGTTTTTCGTCTATTGTTTTGCCAAGCACAGTCTTTTTCGCATATAGGCACTCTTTGCCATCTTTTTGCGCACTTGTTACATCAGTCTGCGTCAAGCCATTTCTCTCAAGAAAACTCTCATAAGCTTTTGTGGGCACTCCATCTTTCATAGCAACGGCAGTGGGTGGACCCCAAAGCTCTAGCGTCTCATCGTTTGCTTTTTGGTTTAGACTTTTTGAAAAAAGAGTTATACGTCTAGGTGTAAAAAATAGCTCGAACTCTGCGTCAAAACCATTTTTTTTCGTAATTTCAAGCCATTTTGGGAGTAAATTAGGTAGTTCTTTCAAAAAAGGGATAGCGGGAAGCTCTTCCGTACCTATCTCTAGTAGAAACTGCTCATTTGTCATTAAAGATGCCTTTTGTGCGGACTTTTATTTGGTGCGATTTTACCGAAGTGTTGGTAAAACCGCAGTCCGTTAGTGCATCAAGTGGTAAATTGTCTTAGTTTTTGGTTTAGTCCATCTGTCATTTTATTGAGATACTCTGTTGAAGCCGCTATCTCTTCTACACTTCTTGAGTTGACATGTGCCGTTTCATTGATTTTTTCTAGCATATCGGATATTTTTTGAACACTGGCGGCATTTTTAGTACTGGTATCGCTTAGTGTGCTTATGGCATGCACCGTATCGTTCATAATAACCACAGTACGTTGAATGCTGTCTTCTATAGCAATAGAGCTATCCCCTAGTTTTTTGACGTCTTCTGCGTTGTCGCTCATTTGCTCAGCCGCATCATTTATAGACTGAACTATCGTGCTTATCGTCGCATTTGTCTCTTGTAGACTTTTTTGTGTTCTCTCTGCAAGTTTTCGTACCTCATCGGCAACAACGGCAAAACCTCTGCCGTGTTCCCCTGCTCTTGCCGCTTCTATTGCTGCATTTAGAGCTAGAAGGTTTGTTTGGTCTGCTATGTCGCCTATTACAGACAATACATCCTTGACCCTGTCAGCTTCTTGCGTTAGCGTTTGAAGCTTCTGGGCAAATTCCATCTCCACCTGAACACTTCCCTGCACAGCCTCAACCATCTTTGCTAGCTCCGCTTTAGAGCCTTGGAGTGCCCTGTTGGCCTCAAGTACATTTGCCTTACTTTCTTCCGTAGTTTTGACCGACTCTGCTACATCAACTATGATTGCCTTCGCATCTTCGAAAATGTGATTGATCGTCCTGACATCCTCTTCGACCCTTCTACCAATATTAAAAGATGTTTGAGTGAGCTCAGTAGATACAGAGGCATTCTCAAGAGCTGTCATCTTGGCGTGCCCTATAGTGTTTCTGACTGCCTCAATGAAAACATTTACGGCATCGGCTATCTGGTTTAGTTCATTTTTGTTTTTTGTCTCTATCTTCACCCTCAAATCAGCCTCACCCCTAGCAACCGAATTTGCAAGCTGCGATACTGGTTCTACTACGCTTTTTATAGAGTTTGAAACGCTATTTACTATTTTATAAGACATAAACAAAAGCAAGATAATCATCGGGGCGATATAAAAACTATTGTTGAGTATTGTGCTAACAAATGCGGCGTTCAAGTCATCTATATAGATACCGCTACCAATTACCCAACCCCATTCTTTAAATTCTTTGACATAAGAAAGCTTTGTATACGTCTCCTCCGTTAGCCCGCCACCTTGCTTTGGTTTTGCCCATTCGTATGTGACAAAACCACTCCCTTTCGCCTTGCAAATCTCCGCAAAAGCCTGAAAAAGATTTTTCTTTCCATCTGTACTCTCGGTTGCACCGTCGTCACCAGCCTGAACACCGGTGGCACAATTGAACTTCTCGGCACTTAGAGTCACACCGTCAAGTTTTGAGTTTGTTGAATGCATTATCATCTTAGGATAAGGCAAAGTAGTATCATTCACCCAAAAATACTCGTTTCCGCCGTATCTTAAAGACTTGATAGTCTTTAGCGCTTCAGCCTTTGCATTGTCTTCGCTCATATTGCCGTCTTTGTACAGTTTATAGTAGTGTCCGGCGACAGAGTATGCACTCTCGACTACATTTTTTGTTTTCTCTTTTTTGTCAGTTAACATCTGGGATTTCAAAACTATAAACGCAGGCGTCATAAGACCGACAACAGCCAAGGCTATAAGTACAAAAATGTTATTTTTTATGCTAATACTATTCATCTATTTCCCATTTTTATCTATTTTATAAGATTTTTCCACGAAAAAATTACAATTTTGTAAGCTATCGATACCTTACCGAGTACCGTAGCTATAATGCCTTGCAAGGATAAATCGTGATTTCTTAAATATTTTTTAATTATAACTTTGCAAAATAGCATTAACATAGCATGCGTTTAAAATGCTTCTTTTTGATAAAATACAAAGAGGACAAAAGAAAAGGATAAAAATGAAAAAAATCATACTCGGCATCGTGTTTTTCGCCTCGGCTCTCTTTGCAAATCCGACGGCTATCATTGAGACAACACAGGGGGCAATAGAAATAGAGCTTCGTCCTGATGTAGCACCAAAAGCATGTGAAAATTTCATAGCGCTAGCGAAAAAGGGGTATTACAACGGTATTTTATTCCATAGAATTATCAAGGGGTTCATGATACAAGGCGGAGACCCGACTGGAACGGGTGCCGGAGGAAGCTCTATTTGGGGTAAGACTTTTGAAGATGAGATAACACCGAAGCTCACATTTGACAAACCGCTTATGCTAGCCATGGCAAACAGAGGGCCAAACACAAACGGCAGTCAATTCTTTATTACGGTCGCACCGACACCTTGGCTAAACGGCAATCATACGATATTTGGCACTGTAAAAGGCGGTATCGATACGGTAAAAAAACTAGAGAACGTCAAAATAGGCTTTCAAGACAGACCGTTCCAGCAACAAAAAATCATCAAAATAACTATCAAAGACAAATAGGTCTAGCAATACCCCGCAATCATCTCTTCCTTGACCGCTTCGGCGGTCTCTTTACCGACTAGTTTTTCAACGATATAAAGCCCAAAGCATACAGCAGTTCCAGGCCCTCTGGAAGTGAGTACATTGCCGCTTTCGACAATTGTTTTTTCTATGAATGAGGAGCTTTTGATGGCGTCCGACACTCCTGGATAGCATGTATACTCATTTTTTAGCACACCGGCTCTATCAAGCGCTATCGGTGCGGCACATATCGCACTTACAAGCTTGCCAGCTTTATCAAACTCTTTTATTAGCGTTTGTACTTTGGCATTTTCGGCAAGCGTCATAGTATTTTTATATCCACCTGGCAAAATTATCATATCAAACCCGTCAGAGGAGACAACGTCACCGATAAGACAATCAGCAATGACGGAAATCCCGTGCGCACCAACAGGGGAAGCGCTATCTACTCCGGCCGTTACGACATCTAGCCCGCCACGCCTCATGGTATCCACAATGGCGACCATCTCTATCTCTTCAAAACCATCCGCAAAAGGAAGAAGTACTTTTTTTGCCATTTCAAACCTCCGTGTAAAACTCTGATATTTTAACACATCAGGATTGTTTTGGTATTATTTCGTCGGTGCCAAACCTCGGGTCTAGCTCAGGCGACTGTTCGCTTCGGCTAGGCCCTTTTTGCGTTTAGTCCATACTTACTTCTATGCTTTTTCCATTAGCTATCTCTGCTAACTCAACTCCAAACTCATAACACTTGGTAAGTTCTTCTTTTGTCGGTATCAACTTGAATTTGACAGGCTCCAATGGTGTTCTAAATTTTAGCCCTCGCATACGATTGTAAAGCATATTTTGAGCCTCACCGCTCCATCCATAACTACCAAATACGGCACCTATCTTGCCCCTGCTTTCCAAAAATGCCATACAGGCAAGTAAATCCCACGCAGGCTTAACCGCATCGGCATTTATCGTAGGTGAACCGACAACAACCACATCGCTCTCTTCAAGTAGCGTAATCATATTGTTCATCTCGAGAGCTTCCATATCGTATATGCTAGCCCTTATTCCGTCCACCGAGTCTGCACCCAGATATATCTGCTCTGCCATCGACCTAGTATTGCCATAGCTTGAGACATAAAATATATTGACATGCTTGTAGTGATACTCTTTTTTTGCAAACTTCGCCTCACTACTCCACTCGCCGTATAGAGATATGAATTTTTCAGGCTTGCTTCTGAGTATTGGACCGTGCGCCGGTGCTATAAGCGCTATATCCTTTGTGGCATAGAGCTCAAGGGCTGATATAACATAGCGCTTAAAAGGCCTCATAATATGCTCATAATAATACTTGAACGCGTAGTCAAAGTCACCGACCATATCATCAAATAATCTCGGGTCGTAAAAATGGCAGCCAAATACATCGCCGCTAAAAACTATCTTATCCTCAACGAGATATGTGCTCATCGTGTCAGGCCAATGCAAAAATGGCGTAGACAAAAACTCCAGCGTTTTGTCTCCAAGAGAGATGCTATCTCCAGTTTGTGCCGTCGTAAACTCTATGTCGCTTTTTATTAGCGCTTTTAGCATTGATTTTGCAGTAATGGATATGATTATTTTTGCCTCGGGAGCTCTTTTCATAAGCTCAAATATTGCCCCCGAGTGGTCTGGCTCTAGGTGGTTTAAGACTATATATTTTATCTCGTCATAAAAACATAATTGCTCTAGCTTGTCAAAAAACTGTTGTTCAAACTCTTTTTTTACCGTATCTATGACGGCCACCCCTTCGCTACCTCTTACAAGATATGAATTGTAAGAAGTGCCGTTGGCGGTCTTCATTATGATGTCAAAGGTTCTTATATTTTGGTCAAAAGCCCCTATATAATGGACTGAGGGTATTATCTCTATCGGTGTATTTTTACTCATCGGCATCTCCTATCTAATTCAAGATATGAAGTGCATTTTTAGTGCCTCTTGTCCTCCATCTCACTTTCCAGCATATTTGCCGCAGTGATTGACTCTAACATCTGCTTTGCCATATCGCCTAGTGCGCCTGGGCCTGAGGGCACCATAAGTACCGCATTTTTTTCGCCGACCGTCTTTAGCATATCTATATATTGTGTCAGCATCATTAGATTGAATATCTCTTTTTCGCTTGCGTCTTGAAGCTGTGTGCGAAACTCGCTAATCGACTCGGTAAGCCCTCTTACTATCTCCAGCCTTTGCTTTGCAATACCCTCGCCGACGAGTCTTTTTTGCTCCGCATCGGCTTGAGCTAGTCTAATAATAAGTGCTTTTTCAGCCTCTCCTTTTGCGATATTTGACTCCATTAGTCTTTTATTGGTATTTATCTGGTTCATAGCGTCTTCTAGCTCATGCGGAAGATTTATCTGCACGACCTGCGTATTTACTATGTCTATCCCGTATTTTGGCATCTCTTTTGCGAGGTTTTCCCGTATAGCTGTGGCCAAAGCCTCTTGATTTGAAAAGAACTCGTCAAGATCCATCTTTGGCACTATGCTTCGCACGGAGTCAAATATATAGCTCTCTAATTGGTGGCGGAGATTTGAAAGCGTATATACCGATTCGTATACTTTGTCCGGAAATACTTTGTATTGTACGGCTATCTGCATCGTATAAAACACGTTATCTTGCGTCTTTGTCGATACGTCCACGTTTGCTTGGAGCTGCCTAAGTGTTTGTTTGTAGGGTACAGTCTCAATAAATGGAATGACAAAATTTAGCCCGGGCGACATAGTCCTATTAAACCTGCCCAGCCTCTCAACCACAAACACCTCTTGTTGCGGCACTATCTTGATACCCAAAATTACAAAAAACAGTATAAACGCCAATACTCCAACTTCCATTACGGCCTCCTTTTTTTGTTTATTTTACTTTTTGACAATCTCTATATTATTGTCGCTCAGAGCTATCCTGCCGCCATCTATTAGTAGCGTCAGCGCCGCTTTGTAGCTCTTTTTGCTTAGTCCAAATGTCGTTTTTATATCATCGGCGTCGCTTTTGTAGGTAAACGGCATTTTGCCGCCGTTTCTCGTCAGTACCGAAAGGACTTTTTCACTTGCTTCGTCTTTTCTCTTCTCACCCATCGCCCTTAGGCTAATATCCAACTTGCCATCTTCTCTAACGAGCTTCACATACCCTTTTCGTATATCACCGACCCCTACGTCTTCAAATATCTCATTGCGATACACCATCCCTTCAAAAGAATTATTGACTATTACCTTATATCCCATCGGAGTATGTGCAAGCACAAGCACCTCTACTTCTTCTTTTGATTTTAAGGATGCTGTCTCCTTGGACAAATAGCGCATTATCCGCTCATCACCCACAAGTCTATCCGTCTCGCCGTCATATATCACCCTTATGATACGCTTGTCGCCAACCCTAAAAGGTGTTTTCTGGTTTCGCCTAGGGACAAAAAGGTCTTTTGGCAGTCCCCAATCGACAAACGCCCCAAAACTCTCCACGCTCACAACTTCAAAAAAACCAAATTCGTCCACTAGCGCCGCAGGTCTCTCGCCGAGAGCTACAGTTCTATCTTCAGAATCTGTAGCGACAAATACGGCCAGTTCATCACCGACTTTCATGGACTTTGTAGTGTAGCGATTTGGGAGTAGCACAGCCTCACCGTCACCGGAGACCAAAAACACCCCAGGAGGGGTAATCCTGTCTATCTTTAGCGTATTTATCTTGCCAGGCTCTATTTTGTCGTTCATAAATGTTTCTTTTTTGTTTTGATTATATCGTTTTTCGCATCTTAAACGCTCATATATACTTTTTTGGGATTTTTTTGTAGGATACGCAAAAACGAACTAGGGAGCGGTAAGGTGATGCATAAATATAAGGATTTAAGTCAAAATGCGATGCTTAAACTCTTATCGGACTACAAAACCGCAGTCGATATGACAACCATCCTATCCACTACCGACAAAAATGGGGTAATCACATACGCTAACGACAAGTTTTGCGAAATATCCGGATATTCGCTAGATGAACTAATAGGCAAAAACCACAACATCGTAAGACACCCAGATATGCCAAAAGAGGCTTTCAAAGACCTATGGGATACGATACAAAGAGGTGAGACGTGGAGAGGGATAGTCAAAAATAGAGCTAAAGACGGAAGCACATACGTCGTAGAGGCCAATATAATCCCAGCCAGAAATGAAAATGGAGAGATAAACGAGTATATAGGTATACGCAGAGATATTACCGATGAGTATATGCGCACCGAAAATATCAAAAGTGAACTTGCCTTACAAAAAGAGGAGATAAAAAATCTCACGTTGCTAGATAGCGTGTCAGGTCTTCCAAATCATCACGCTTTTTGCGAGTTTTTGCGTGAAAACAAAAACAAGCTAACTCTAATCGCCTTTAGAGTTGACCACCTACAGGGGATTAAAGATGTACTAGGTTATGGCTTTGCCGATGCCTATATGCGCCAATTCGTGGAGAACGTATCGAGCTTTTTTGAAGGCTTTACAAACAAACTCGGGATATACAAGATAGATACGGATGACATATGTATAGTTCTAGACGGAGCAGTGCCGCACGTTGAGAAAATAACGGAAGACTTGCTCTCTATGGCAAAATTCTTTTATGCCACACACAACGACATCTCACTCAGCTCACCGATAACCGTCGCCGCATACACAGGAACGGAAAATCTAAGACACAAGATAGTCACCCTCCTCTCCTATGCCTTTGATAAAAGTAGAGGCGAGCGCACAATAGGCGATGATGAGAGTGCTTGTTTTGCGGATGAGCTTCCGTTGAATATATTTTGGCTTGGTAAATACTCTGGAGCTTTGGCCGATGAGCAGATGGTTCCGTTTTTTCAGCCTATCTTTAACAACAAAACATCAAAAATAGAAAAATACGAGTGCCTAGCAAGAATAAGAGATAACGACAAAATAATCTCGCCGGACAAATTCATAGACCTTGCCACAAGGGCAAAACAAATACCGTTTCTTACAAAAGCGATAGTCAGAAAGGCATTCGAGACTTTCGGCAACCACGCAGACCTTGAATTTTCAATCAACGTCTCCGCTATGGACTTGCAAGACGAGTTTTTGTTAAAACAAGTCAACTACTGGCAAGAAAAGACAAAGATAGACCCATCCAGAGTGGTTTTCGAGATACTAGAGTCAGAGGATATATATAGATACGGGATACTCAAAAAATCAATCGCAACGCTAAAAGATATAGGATACAAAATAGCCATAGACGACTTTGGTACCGGATATTCAAACTTCATATCGCTTTTCAACTATCACGTCGATTACATCAAAATAGACGGCTCGCTAATAAAAGGGATTGCCCTAGATGACACAAAAGCCAAGATGGTGGAAAATCTAAACAAGTTTATACACATGTGCGGCGCTCAGTCAATAGCGGAGTTCGTAAGCGACGAGAATATACAAAAAATTGCACTAGACATAGGAATAGACTACTCGCAGGGCTACCATATAGGCGCACCTTCTCAAGAGTTAATCGTTTAGTAATCTCAGCGACTCAGCGTCCAAAAAAGCTCGCACATCTGTTGCGGGCTATCGACTATGGCGTCAGCCCCGCTCTCTTCAAGCTCAGCCCTATCCCTAAAACCCCAAGTCACCCCGATAGAATAAAACCCACCGTTTTTTGCCGTCAAAATATCATTTTTGGTATCGCCTATTATCGCTATCTCACTAGGCTTCAAACCAAACAAATCGGCTATCTCATACCCCAAAGCTGGGTTTGGCTTCACATCTATACCGTCCCTTTGTCCAAATACAGCCTCAAAATCAAATTCACTCAGATATTTTGATACGCATTTTTGCGTCAAATGCTCAGGCTTGTTCGACAAAATCGCTTTTTTGATACCAAGCGTATCAAGACACTCCAAAACCAACGATATATTGGGATATGGAGTGGAGTTTCCTTGCAATTGCGAGTAGACGGCTGAAAACTCCGATGCCATCTCCAAAGTCAAAATTTCGCTATCACAGCCGCTGGCGGCCTTCATCAGATTGTATGCCCCCTGCCCCGCCAAATACCTATAGTCCTCTTTTTGTCTCTGCTCAAATCCGAAAGTCACAAGTACGGCATTGGCAAAATCGCAGACATCGCCAAGCGAGTCCAGTAGCGTCCCGTCAAGGTCAAATATAACGCCCTTTATACCCATCAAAACCTCGAGAACTTAAATGCCATAAAACCAAGTATCTCTTCGACGTCCTTTGAGACCTCTTCTATAATCATCTCCGTCTCGCCTCCGTAGATTTTTGACATCAGCACGCCGTTGCTCACGGACACTACACATTCCCCGCTGGATTTTTCGTATATCGCTATCGAAATAGGCATAGAGACCGCCATCTTTTTGCGCTCATCGGCGCTTAGCATACGACCTGCAAATTTTGCATTACAGTACTTGATTATCGTGACCTTGCCGACATCCGCCCCACCGCCTTTTCTTATCTCTTCGGCTTGGTCTAGCACCGTTATGGTTTTCCAACCATCTTTGGCGTTGATACGCTCAATTATCGTAGATACCGTTTTGTTGTAGTCATACGGGCTTTTGTGCTCCAAAATAAGAGCTTGTTTTGCAAAGCTTTGGATAAAAAAAGCACCGACTAGCGCACCAACAAACAAAGATACAAACGCAACTAAAGCAACTAAGATTTTATTCATCCTCTACTCCTCGACGCAAATTTCTTTTTTTCTTATATTGGCAACCGTAATCACGGCTACATATCCGACAACCAAAGAGGCGATAACCAAAAACAAAAGACCGATAAAGGCATAAAGCGAAGAACCGCCGACTTGATAAGCGCTCATAAAAGCAATAGCCACGGCGTCTAGCGGAAACGTAAAAGCCCACCACGATATAAAAAATTTCAGCCCAAAAAAACTACGCCCCATAAAAAATAAAAGCACGGTAAAAAACAAAGCCATATTAAGCAAAAACATAGCACTCATATCAAAAGCCCCGAATATCCTCATATAAGCAACAAAACCGACCGCCGGCGGAGCTATAAATATAAAAAGTGTAGGGATAAATTTTTGCGGGAGCTGATGATGAAATATAATCCGATAAAAAATAATAGTCCCGAGAACAAACCAAAAGAACATTCCGACGCTAAAAAAATAAAGCGACACCTCTTTTGGCAAAAAATCAACTCCAACAACCGGAACTAACACATTTCCGACTATAGGGATAAACCAAGCAGGATTGGTGTGCGTAATTTCAAAATTGTGTCTAATCCAAAAACTTACGACATAAAAAGTCATAAACAAATGAATCATCGTCCCAAAAGCCCAAAGCACCATCGCTACGGGAGGGAAATAAAAATAAAAGGCGATAGACAAAAGAAGAAGCGAGATAGATACCGCCGCAAAGAAATTAATCCGTATCGGGTGTAAAAAATCTGCTTTTACCTCGTCAAAATACAAAAACGCTTTCGCAAGATAAAAAATAGCTATCACGACAAAAGCCGCTGCAGCGGCGAACATCAACAACTCATATATAATTTTTGGCACGCCAAATAAATGATAAGCTTTTTGGTAAGCTATGGCAAGTCCGCTAAGCCCCATCACAACGGCAAAAAAGGGAATCGGAAAGTGCTTTATCCTCTCCATCGTATATCTCCAAATTATGTTTGTCTTATGATAGCATAATTTGAAATAATATAATTCAAGCTCTAGCCAAAACCTATTAGTAAACATACGGTAAATAGCGGAGTTTTTCTATAAAAATTATTTTGAAGAACTCGATTTAGAAGCAATAAAACAATGGAGTCAGTCTTGGATATAGCATATACTACAACGATAGCAGGATTTTTGGCCGTATTAATGTCGGTGGCTTTGCCGCTTTTGGTAATGAAGTACTTTGTGGCAAAAAGAAAGTAGGCGACGCTACTTATGCCACTTTAACGCACTTGCAAGCTCTAGCCAAACTTTCTCGTAGTCTTTTTTTGTGGGTTCCGTCTTGAAATCCATCTGCGCCTTAGCTGCTAGTTTGCCGTAGCTATAGACCTCTATAAGAATGTAGCCGTCAAAATCGCTACCTAGGGAGCGCCCTCTCTCGGTCTGGCAAGTTGCCGTTATCTTTTGAATTTTTATTTCTATCTTTGATAAATCGTCGTGTTTTATATTTACGACACCATATTCATCCATACTTACTTTAGCCGTTTTTGGGATTGCCGCACAAATAGACTGGTCTATAATCTTTGTAAAAATTGGTTTTGTATCGCATCCAAAAAGAGATAAAACTAAAAATATTGCGAAAAATATATTGCCGTAGACGATAGACTTTTTTAAAATATTTTTACGATATCTCAAAACACTTTTCATATTCTAGCTATGTCTTCGCACCGACAATACTCAACCCATCTCTTCATCATGAAGTTCTATCGTAAAGGATGCCCCTTTTAACTTTTTGCCGTCTTTTTCAAATTCTGCGTTTTTGGCTTCGATAGTAGCATTAAACGAATTTTCAATAATTTGACGTGTCATATAAAGCCCTATTCCAGTCCCTTGCGATTTGTTTTTCGTAGAAAAATATGGGTCAAATACCTTCGGCAAGTTCTTTGCCGATATCCCACCGCCACTATCTACGATACTAAGCAAAGCGCCGCCGATAGTTCTGGTGCAAGATAGCCTTACAATTCTTGTTTTGACCTCATTTGCGACTATCGCATCTTTTGAGTTGTTGAGAATATTCAAAAGAGCCTGGATAAATCTATTGATAGAGCCGCTTATTTTGACGTTTTTGCATCCGTTGCACTCAACCTCAACATCGATAAAGTGGTTTTTATAGACCGATTCCACAAGCGAGAGGGATTTGTTAACCGCATCTTCTAGTACAAAAGAGCCGCTTGGGTCGTCTTTGTAAAAACTTCTGAAGTCGTCTATCGTCGACGAGAGATACGAGACCTGCCTTTTGACATTTTTGACAGTTTCATCCAAAAATTCATCGCTCACCTCTCCGAGTTCTTTGTAAATAGAAATTTTTGTGATAGAGCTTTGTATGATATTAAGAGGCTGTCTCCATTGATGCGCTATGTTTCCTATCATCTCACCCATCGCCACAAACCTAGACTGCACAAGCAGCATCTGGTCTTTTTGTTTTAACGCCGTTAGGTCGGTTAGGTTGATGATGGCGGCATCTCTGTCTTTGATATGCAAATAAGCTATGGAGGCCGATACGAAACAGCCGCTACCGTCTTTTTTTCTTAGGCGTATCTCGTCAAAGCTTTGCGGATAATGTCTGTTTTGTGGATTTGATATATCAAGAGCTTTCGCAAACTCGCTATCTTCGTCGATCTCAAAAATACCGTCTATTTTTTTTCGGAAAAATTCTACGGCGTCGTACCCAGTAAGCCTAGAAAAAGCGGGGTTTGCATAGATAAGATTGGTATCAAAGAGCATAAGCGCATTTGGCGAGGCATCGGCAAGAACCCTAAACAGTTCAATTTGCTCGTTTAGCTCTTTTGTTCTATCCCTTATCGTGTCCTCTAGATTTTCATTGATATGGATAATTTTTTGTTGATATGAGATTAGCTTGTCAAGTGTCAAAGCAACGCTATTTTGAATAATGGACATTTCATCTTTTTTATCTGTCGTTTGAAGCTTGATATTTGGTCTTTCGGGATTAAAATCGTTCAGTTTTTGCGTTAGATTTGCAAGAGGGGCAAAAAACTGATTAATCCTAAAAAGACCGCTCACGCCGAGAACAAAAGCAAGCACAAATAGCAAAAATAGAGTCTTGGCTACAAACAATCTAGCCTCGCTAAAATCGGTCTTTGCATAATAAACACGAACCGTCGCAAGCTTTTGAATACCTAGGGCGTCATATATGTCACGCTCTATCACGAAGCACTCATCCAAAGATATTTTTTTGCTACCGCTATATCCGGTCTTGACTGGGACGGAGCTTGTCGGTTCTTTTACCTCTATCTCCACTATGTCGCTATTTCTCTCTATTTGCTTTATCATCTCAGACCTGACGTCGGTGTCAAGTCCCAGTTGCAACGGGGCAGAGATATTTCCGGCTATCATTTCGGCTATTGTGTGAACTTTTTTTATTTCGGCTTTTTCTAGGTAGTCGTCAAACATAAAAAAGTTGATAATAAATACCGAACCGAAAACCACAAAAAAACTAAATACGTAAAAAGATAGGATTTTGGCCTTGAGGCTATAAAAATTAAACCTACTCATCATAAACCCTAACTATCTTGAGTAGCGACGGGTCAAAAGATATGCCCGATGCGTTTAATGTTCTTTTGTTTAACAGTATTGATGTTTTGTTCGTAATCTCAACAAAAAACATAGCGCCGTTTTTTTCAAATACTTTTCTATTTCCGGCAAATGTGAGGATGCCTCTGAGTTTTGGATTTGTGTAGACTCTCATCTCATCATCATCTTCAAATATTACGTAGCAAGAATTGTACTCGTCTGCGGAACTTACTCTATCTTTGTGGACAAGTTTTATTTGTAGATTGAAGCCTTTTATTCCGCCCCTGTATATCCTCTCGCACTCCTCTTTGAATATCTCAGCGTAACGCTTCGTGCTATCGGAATAAACGGCGGCTATGACTATCGGTTTTTGTTGATTTAGTTCTTTGTTTTTTGTGGCGAAAAAAATAAGTTGCGGATATATTTTTGCCTGAATAGCTATTTGGGTTCTGTCCAGCTCAAAACCAAACAACCCACTGCCAAACAGTGCAGCCAATACAAACGCAGCTATTTTTTTATGCATTTAGCTATTTGCTCTTTAACTCTATGTGAAATTTTGCGCCTTTATCGGTATTTTCCACCTTGACGCTACCGCCAAAATGCTCTTCTATGATTTTTCTCGTTATGTGAAGCCCAAGCCCCGTTCCGGCGTCGCCTTTTGAGGTTATATACGGCTCAAACACTCTGCTGATGACTTCATTACAGATGCCACCAGCATTGTCTTCTATTGTGAGGTTCACTTTGTTCTCCTCCGCCAATGTCGCTATTATCTCTATATTTCTATCGCCCTCTTTGTCGGATAAGGCATCGGCAGCATTTGATATGATGTTTAGTATCGCTTGATTAAACTCTTTTGGATATCCAAACACGCTTATAGTTTCGTCAACGTCCACCGATACGTCAACCCTTTTTGATTTGAGCCTTGCCGAAAGTATGGACAATACATCGCTTATCGATTTTTTGAGCGAAAAGTCCGTAGGGGATTTTGACGGTTTCATAAACTCGGAGAAAGTATCTATAGTGCTTGACATAAACGTCACTTGATTAAAAATCAGTTTGATATTTTTTGCGATTTCCTCATCGGCAGGCTCGCCATATAGCTCCTCAACCCTATCTTCTATATTTGAAGAGAGGATATTTATGGCATTGAGCGGCTGTTTTAGCTGATGAGATGTTATGCTTATCATCTCACCCATCGACGCCATCTTACTTTGGGTGACGAGCAGGTTTTCAAGCTCTTTTGACCTCTCTTCTACCGCTTTTCTATTGATCGCCTTTGAAATTCTAAGCAACCTATCCAAAAACACCATACTATCTACAGGCTTTAACAAAAAGCTATCTATACCTATATCTATCGCTTTGATTAGTTTGTCGGCGTCGCTGTGTGCGGAGACGGCTAGTATGTATTGATGCGGATTGATTATCTTGATATTTTCGCTCATCGTCAGACCGTCCATCTTTGGCATCGTAATGTCGGTGATAACTATATCGAATCCGTTTGCCTCTTTATATTTTGCAAGCCCCTCCTCGCCGTCCATGGCGGTCTCGACGGTAGGAAAAAACTTCTCCAGAAGCTCTTTTAGAATGTTCAAAAAACTAGGGTCGTCTTCAACAAATAAAATGTTAAGGTTTTGAGCCTCTTTTTTCAACTCTTTTATCATCTTATGCCCCTTATTCGCTAGTATGAAGTATAGAAAACAAAAATGCGTTTTAAATGCTATATTTGCACATTAACACTTGAATTATAAAAAACCGACAATCAAATAGCAAAATGTACTTATGAGCGCTACCGTTGCGGCGTATGGGAGCTGTGTCTTGATATGCTCCATCGGGTCGCAACCAGCAGCCCCAGCCGAGACTATGGTAGTATCGGATATTGGCGAGCAATGATCGCCAAATACCCCTCCGGCGACAGCCGCCCCAACCATAAGCGCCGGGTCAACGCCAAGCGCCACCCCCATCTGGATGGCTATGGGAACCATAATACTAAAAGTCCCCCAGCTAGTGCCCGTAGAAAAAGATATAACGGAACCGGCTACAAAAACGATTGCCGGCAGATACGCCGCCGAAGTAAATCCCGATATGCTTTTTGCAAGATATACGCCGGTACCCAGCTCTTTTGTCGCCTCGCCCACGGCAAAGGCTAGTATCATCATAACACCGACATAAGCCATAGACGATGCCCCACTCCTAAAATGCTCAAAATACTCATCGCTCTTAAATCTCTTGTGCCAAAGGACAAAATATACAAAGCAAAAAGCAAGCGTAGTAAGTACGGCGTAAAAAACGGCGGTCGTGCCACTCCCTTTTAGTATATTGCCATCACCGCTCAAAAATAAAAATCCAAGAGCGCTAAATGTCAAAACAGCTATCGGCAAAACCATAAAAGCAATAGCTCCGCCCTCTTGCGAGCTAATCTCGCTATTTTGAATATTTTTTGCCGCCGCATCTTCGCTGATTTTCATATACGAAAAATCTCTATCGAAAACAATGATATAGAGGACAAAAAGAAGAGTCAGTATCGAATAAAAATTGTAGAGTATCGAGTTTGCCGTTATGCCGACAGCGTCGCCTGCGATGACGCCGGCCGCTATTTGTGCCCCTACGAGACCGCTGATAAGTGCCCCCCAGCCATTGAGAGGTATGAGCGAACACACGGGGGCTGAGGTAGAGTCGCAGATATACGCCACCTTTGCCCTTGAAGCTCCAAATCTCTGAGCCAAAGGGGTTGTGACGGCGCCAACGACAAGGGAGGTAACCGTTGATTCGATAAATATCGCTATCCCTATGAGATAACCTAGCATCAAGGCCGCTTTTTTGCTCTTGACACGACCTGAGCGGTGAACTAGATACCTAACAAACGCATTTACTCCGCCGCTTTCAACCACAATGGTCAATATAGAACCCACAAGCACGATAAAGACAATACTCTTAGTCACCCAACTCTGGGCAAAAAGGGCGACAATCGCCTCAAAACTATAATACAAAGCATCAATCGGAGCAAAATATCCAAGTTTCACAAGCTGCCAAGTAAAAACACCACAAAAAAGGGAAAAAACAACCTCTCTGGTAAGTAGTGCCATAGCAACGGCTACGAGCGGAACAGTAAGCGACAAATAACCGTAATCCATACAAAAACCCGTTTTTTAATTTTGTGTTATTATATTCAGATGAACAAAAAAAACCTTACTTTGATTGCCGTCTTGTTCGGGCTTTATTTTGGCGGATGTGCTCATAGGCAAAATATCGTAATAACCCCACTTGAACAAAACGGCTCCAAGGGGATAGTGGAGCTATATGAAAACGGCGTCAAAAAACTATCCTTCACGGCTATGCTAGGCAAAAATGGGGTCGCCAAAGAGGGTGAAAAAGCCGAAGGGGACGGCAAAACACCATCCGGTAACTACAACGTATCTATGATTTTTGGCAAAAGTGACGGCAATTGGAGTATGCCGTTCATCAAAACTCACGATAAACTATACTGTATAGACGACTCAAAATCAAAAAACTACAACAAAATAATAGACGCAAGTAAAAATGAAAAAGACTACGATAGTTTTGAGTATATGTTAAGAGATGACGGACAATACGACATCGGTGCAGTCATAGAGTATAACAAAGAGGCAAAACCGCTAAAAGGCTCTTGTATTTTTCTGCATATACAAAAAAACAGCAACTCTCCAACGGCAGGATGCGTAGCCATGCAAAAAGACGACCTAGCGGCGCTCCTCGGCGCTTTGGATAGCGACAAACACCCGATTATCCAAATAAAAGAGAGATAATCTAGGTTATCTTTTGCATTCAAATAGCATATGCACGGAAAGCCCGACCTCTTTTGCCTCGGGCGTAGGGGCTTCCGTCTTTTGGGCTACGCTTTTTAACATAGTGTGATAATAAACTCCCTCGGGCGTATCAAATGATATTTTTTTGAGATCGCAAGCCGCTTTTGACGCCCTAGACAGCTCCGCCGCCCTCCTCGGGATAGCCTCCAAAGCTGAGTATTTGAGCTTTTCTATCGCTAGCTCGCTCTCGTCGGCTCCTATCTCCCAAGATATTGGATAGATAAATATTTTGTTTCCCTCTTTTTGCTTTACGTTTGCATTCATAAAAGCCAAAAATTCGTCATAGACTGCAACGTCTGAAAATCTACACTCAAACCTTATGTTTCCCTCGTAGCCTTTTGCGACTTTTTTGCCGTTTGGATGATAGTCACTTAACGGATAGACATAATACTCGCCGCCCCTGCACGATGGATATTTTGACTTTGCTTGTGACAATAAAGTGTCTAAGGCGCTTTTTGCCCCTGTTTGAGTAGGGCTTTGGGTAGCGAAAGATATTGTCCCACTCATCTTTGTCGGCGCCACCTTTAATGATATTCTTTTGCTCTCTTCTATCTCAAAACCAAAAGCCGCACAAATGAAAAATGAAAGCAACAATAAATGTCTAAAAAACGACATAACTACACCTCAAAATTAAGCTATATTATTAGCTGATTGTATCAAAAAATAAATGGCGTTTCGTAGCATTTTTATTACATTTGAGCTATATGCCAACTATCATAAAATAAATAGTAAAATAGAGCAATTTTCCAAGGACAAACATGGCAGACAGACTAAAAATACTAATCGTTGACGACTCACTAAGTGCGAGAATGCTCCTCAAAAACGCTTTTTCCGACACAATAAAAAAATATTCCGATTTCTTTGAAGCTTCCAACGGCGAAGAGGCCGTAGAGATGTTCAAACGTGAGAACCCAAACATAACCTTTATGGACCTCACAATGCCGAAGATGAACGGCATGGAGGCTTTGCAAGAGATAAAAAAAATATCTCCCGACGCAATAGTGGTCATGGCGACGGCAGACAGACAAAAAGAGACAAAAAAGGAGCTAATTGCCGCAGGAGCTATAAATGTTCTCAATAAACCTGTAGACGAAGACGAGCTTCGGGAGATATGCACCAAAATAGCGTTTGGAGGCTGAAAAAATGCAAGATAAAGAGCTTGCGCCGTTAGAAGAAGATTACCTAAGAGAGCTAATAAACATCAGCTTTGGACTGGCGGTGTCTATCATAGGCGATATGCTAGGCTCCAAGGCTGAGCTGATGATACCGACGGTTGGCGTCTATCCAATAGAAAAACTGCAAGAGGTAGTACAGGGGCACGTCTCGCAAAGCGCCGATACGATGCTCATAAAACAGTTTTTCCAATCTTCACTTAACGGCGATGCTTACTTTATGCTTCCAAAAAAAGATGCTCATAGGCTAGCCCAACTCCTTTTCAAAAAAGATGAGGTTGGCGAACAAGAAATAGAGTGCGTAGCGATAGAGATAACGAACATACTCACGTCGGCTTGCATAGGGCAAATAGCCCAGATGAGCAAGGCTAGAACTATATTTTTGCCACCAGAGATAGTGCAACACGAAAGGCTTTTGGCATCAGGAAGCGAAGAGCTAAAAAACTTTACGCAGTTTATGATGGTTGAGACAAAACTTGATTTGGAATCCGAGGGCGTAGTCGGGCAAATGCTCATTTTGATAGGCGAAGGGGTCTTAAATATAATTTTGAGCGGTATGCCTAAATATGATTGAATATGAAAAACTCATCCTAGATGCTGTCGATAGCGGAATAGTTGTACTAGACGAACAGCTAACCGTGCTTCATTGGAACGGCTGGATGGAGATGGTGACGGGAATCAAAAGAGATGCGGCGCTACTACAAAAGATATATGACGTAGTTGAGATAGAAGACGAGAAATTAACAGCCTTAAAACGCAATATCAAAACCTCGCTAAAACTTGGAATAATCACATTTATGCCTCCTTCAACTCACTCTTATCTCATCAAAGCCGAGCTTAAAAATCTTTTTTCTAGCTTCTACAAGACGATGCAACAAGAGATAAAAATAATACCCATAGACGGTATCACCGGACTTGTTAGCGTCCATATCAACGACCAAACGGCAATCATGGAGTCGAAAAAAATGCTGGAGGTCTACAATCAAGACCTTGAAGAGAGGGTCAAAAAAGAGACGGCAAAGAGACTGGATACGGAAAGAGCGTTAATACAGCAAGCAAAAATGGCACTTATGGGTGATATGATAGGGGCGATAGCACATCAGTGGAGACAGCCGCTCAATGCCCTAGGGCTATACATCCAAGACGTGCCCTCAGCATACAAAAGCGGTGAGCTAGACCAAGCGTATCTGGATAACTTCAAAGCTGAGTCTATGAATATCGTTCAGGCGATGTCTAGGACTATAGATGATTTTCGCAATTTCTTTGCCCCAAATAAGAAAAAAGAGAGTTTTTGCGTTGAAGATGCGCTTACAGAGACATTGCGAATAGTATCAGTGCAAATGAACAACTATTTCATAGATATCCGCTTCGAACACGACGGCAGAAACTACATCACGGGCTACAAAAATGAACTTGAGCAGGTGTTTTTGAACATCCTATCAAACGCAAAAGACGCCCTACTCGAAGTCAACCCTGCCAGCAAATTCATCAGCATCAAAGTAGAGGGTGTCGAAGACTATGTAAATATCGTCTTTGAAGACTCTGCCGGTGGTATCAAGGATGACATCATAGAGCGTATCTTTGAGCCGTACTTCACCACAAAAGAGCAAGGCAAGGGGACCGGAATAGGTCTTTATATGTCAAGACAGATAATAGAGAGGCATCTGTTTGGAAAGCTCAGCGTAACAAACGGCGCTTATGGTGCTAGATTTTTTATACAACTTCCTATTTATAGTCGCTAGTTTTCAGGCTTCATACTTTTTAGCATTGATATTATGATGTCTTTGTTTGGCATTTTAGCCCTTACGCCAATACTCTTTGTGCTATCTCTATATCTTTTCTAAGTAGTTCGTTTACCATCGCTTGGAGCGAGCTTTTACCGTCTTTTTGCACCTTTTACGCCAAAAATGGTTAACAGATCAGAGAGTTACTAAGTTTTTTAATATGTGTGGTAAAAAATGCGGGTTTTGGATATGAAAATTATGCCAAAAAATAATGGCTGATAAAATCTCTAATTATGTAAAGGCGGCTTCTGCGGTCGTCAGAAACTCCGTGCTTCTATTTTATTTGGCTCTTTATCTCTTTGAGTGTGGCTTCGAAGCCATCCATATCATCGCCTAGCGTATCCCATAGCACTTTGTCGTCAAGGCCGAAGTAGTGATGTGTCAATACATCCCTCATTTTTGCTATTTCACTCCAAGGCACATCGGCATACTTATTTCTGATTTCTTTTGGAATTTGTTTTACCGCTTCGCCCATATTTTCAAACGCCTTTGCCGTGGCATACACTTTCTCTGTATTATTTGTAAATTCTTCAAAGGTTATATTTGCTGTAAATTTCCTTATATTCTCACACTCAGTCAAAATATCATCGAGATACAATCTCCAGTCCCTAGACATACAAAATATCCTTCATTACATAGGGTTTCAGCCCCTCTTTTAGCTTACTCTCTCTTACCAAATCTACTTTTGAGTTAAGTTTTGCTTCTAGCTCCCCCGCTAGTTTGAGATATGCAAATATAGATAGTCTAGCTCCATCCTCTATCTCAAAGAGTATATCCACGTCGCTATCTTCTCTTGCTTCACCTCTAGCCACAGAGCCGAAAAGCGCAAGAGAGTCTATGTGGTACTTTGCAGTCAAATCAGGCTTCATACTTTTTAGCGTTGATATTATGATGTCTTTGTTTGGCATCTCTTTGCTCGTTTTTTTGTTTTGATTATAGCTAATTATTTTTGCGACAAAAGCAACAAAAAGCTAAAGATCAATTCGGAATAAAACCTCCTTTTCTCCACCTTCTTCCATTAACCAAACTTTCAAAATCAACGTTATCATTAAGTTCTAAGTGGTCTGCATGGTCGGTAACTATAATTTGTGGCTCAATACCTGTTTCTTCTAAAGTTATTTTACAAAAAGAGACTAATTGATTAAATAGATTAGTAACAGAATTTAAATCTTCATCTAATTTTCCAGATTCATTGTTTTGTTCTTTTAACTTTTGAGCATTAAATTCTTCAGACACATCAATAGATGTAGGGAAATATACCTGGCTGGGCTGGTCTAAAAACAAAATAGACGGTATAAGGGATTGCCCGCCCAAAGAACAAAGGAATTTATGAGTAGCTAAAAATAAAGTTACGTGACTATATAGCCAGTTGGCACCACTTCCCATAGAGCGTAGATATACCTTTTCTCCGCCTTCTTTTTCATGCCATAAATCAAAACTTTCCAATGAGAATTTTAAGTTAATTGGTTTATATGATTCTTCAAAGTCAAATTTTTCACCAATTTTTTTCATTTCATTGTTGATATATTTTTCCGCATTTCTTAATTTTTTTCCAACATCAAATTTTTCAGCCAAATCCTTTTCACAATCCTTGATGTTTTGCTTTGACTCGTTTATTTGTTGCTCAAGACCAGTGTTGTCTTTTCCGACTAAACTTTCAAGTAGATTCTCTATTTTAAGTTTAACTTTTAAACCTTGTTCTTCTAAGCTTTTATTCTTTTCTAGCCCATTTGTAATGTCTTCTAATTTATTAATTTTTTGATACATATCTCTAATTTCATCATTTAAGCCATCAATTTGTTCTTCAATTTCTTTTTTATCGCTCTCGAACGAATCTAGTAAATAATTTGATTTTGAAAGTTCACCATTAAGCCATCCAATGGCATTTTCTAAGTGATTTGCTTCATTTAAAATTTTCTCGTTATGTGCGTGACAAAATGGGCATTCAGATAATTTAATTTTTTCTTCGCTTTCAATTGCCAAATTTTCAACATCATTAAAATGTTTATTTGCATACCCTATTGAAGATGAAATATCGTTAAGCTTATTCTGCAAAACCCTTTTTTTTGAATAAAGCTCATTTTTTTTATTTTTTAGTTCTTGCAACTCTTGTAAACTTTGCCCTGATTCGTAATCAGCTAAAATTTGTTTTTTATCAAGTTTTTGTAGTATATTTGCGGGATTTAAGAGTATTTGCATAATTGTTTCATCAACTAATTTATTGCCAGTTATTGCATTATACTCATTTAATAAACCATTTAGTCTCTTACTGTTGAATTCATTTTGTTCAGTTATTGCTTTCTGTTGATTTTCTAAACTCTTGAGATTCCTTTGTTCATCTGCTAATTTTTGCTTGATTATGTAATATTCTTGTTTTACAAAACCAGCGAAAATTTTAAATTGATCTATCGTTTGTTCTCTTTTTTCTTTTTCATCAAATCTATAAAACAAAGAGTGTTTATTAGCTACCAAGTTTTGATGCTGTAGCATGAATGGTGTCATATTTCTAACTGATGGGCGACTTTTTTTTCTTCCTGTATAATCTTTTACAGTCTTATCTTCATCAATATCATTTATATTTAAACCCAAATAATGACCGAGCTCCACATTGAAATCTTTAGAAAAATAACTATCTTCAAAATATTCTTTTCTCAAGCTTTTAATGTCTGGTAATTCCGATTCAAATTTTAAAAATTCATTTTTCCAATGTGGACTTCTGGAGATAGTTATAAAAGAGTTCTCAACGGCTAAAACCATAAAATATATAAACGCATTATCTGTTATGACGCCCGACGGAATCGTAAACTCACTGCTACCAAAACAATAATCAAATATTTCAATCATTGCGCTTTTGCCAGTTGATGACTTACCAGTAATTACATTCACGCCTGAACCAAATTCGACATAATGTATTTCATTTGACTTATCAATAACGCCTAAATATTTTATATAACTTTTCACAGCTCTTTTACCCCTAGCAATCTGTATATTGTGACAACATCCAAGTCTTTAAAAATTTTATGTAAATTTAATGATGCCCTATAAGACTGGCTCAAATTTTCAACTTTATTTTCATTTTTTGTTAAAAACTCAACGGACAAGTCTTCATTAATTTTCAGCCATTGGTTATCAATGGCATGCTGGATGCATTGATTTGTTAACTCTTGATAGTTTTTAATTCTTTCAGGCAAGCCAAAAACATTCTCTCTTTTTTCCTTGTTTTTACTATCTATAAAACTATGGATGCTACTTGTAATTTTGGCTGTCTGTAGTGTTTGTTTGCTTCGTTCGTTCAACACTAATGGCAAAACGAGATATGCAAGCAAAATATTTTTTGGCTTTTTTTCTAATTTTTCATAGAATGCAACAATTAATGTAGTTAAAACAAATGGATTATTATGTATTCTATAAATGCTATCAATAAATTTATTCATCTTCATCGACCTTTAATTTCCAAGTAACTTTTCTTTTATTTTCACCGCTATCATTGTCTGCCATTTGGTGCAATAAACCATTTCTGAATCGTTTTGGGGTGCCAGTGTAGTGTCTAAAATTTGGTGCGCTTTCACCTATGACACTATCATAAAAGTTTTTTGAATCTTTTGCAATCTTTGACTTTTCGGTATTCCTGCATGCCGTCCTATGCTTGGACAAATAAACATCATGTATTTCTTTTTGGTAATTATCATAGTGAATTTTAGATATTTCATATCTACCAAATTCTTCAAGTATTATTTTTCTTGTATAGATAAAATCGGAAATGGCATCACTTTTTACCTTTTTATAGTCTATTTCATCAATTTTTTTTACAAAAGTATATTCAGAATGTTGTTCCTCTTCTTCCTCTGTTGCCATGTTGTTTTGATATATTGCCGGAAAAATAACTGTTTTTGAACTAAACTCTTCAATTAGAGAATCAGTTTTGGCATGAAATGATTGATAGGTAATTTCCCACCTCTGCGATGTAATAGGCGGACTTATAATATACCCCATTAGTGAATTGATAAAGTCATTTTTTTTATCTGGAAGTATTCCATGCGCCCTTGTTTGCACTAATCTTCGATAGAGCTCTTCATCTTTTTCGCATGAGCTTGAAATTATAAATTTATCTAAAATTATTAGTAAGTTTTTTTCTTTTGAACTATCCAAGACGAATTCCAATAGCTCCTTCGTCTCTTTTGATTGTTTTCTTTGTCGCATGAATTTTGCTTTTATATTTTTCAAGCTAATTAACTTTTCTTCCTGCTTTTTGCTATTCCATTCATTAAAAGCAACATTCTCAGTAATGTCTTGAGTGGTTAAAAGTATTAAGTTTCTATAGTTTGATATATTCCGGTCATTGAGCCAATTTTTCAGTGTTTTCCAGACGTTATGACTCAAATCGGTTAAGTTTGTTTCATAGTCTTTTACCTCCACTTGAGTGCTTCCATTTGTACCAATTACGGTAACATCACCGTATGTTTCAATGTAAATGCTTTCGCCTTCCAAAAGGTCAAAGCATTTTTCAAGAGCTATATAGCATTGATAAAAAACAGGTGTAATTGTTTTGGTTGCGTCATGTGCCAATTTTTCACTCATACCACTACACTCTCTTGTTATGCTATTTTATTTTTATTGATTATACAAAACGAAAATTATTTTTATATATTTGTTTTATTAAAATGCGAAAAACTGCGCCAAATTTGCGCCAAGAAATGTCAATTTATAGGGCTTTTTTGATTGTAACGTGAGATAGAGAACCCTTTATTTACCGTATATCAATTTTTTTTAATTACACTACGGATTAACACACAATTAACAAAGACTTTATATATTCCTCATCAGAAAACACTCTGTAAGGGAATTTATGAGAAATATTTTTACACTCTCTTTGGCGCTCAGCTCTGCGCTACTAGCATCCGAAATAACGATAGATAAAATAACGGTAAACGCCGATAGCGACGGCACAACTACGGTAAAAAACTCGGATTTGATAACACTCAAAAATCCTAGCGATACGGCTTCTCTACTATCAAAAACACCTGGGATAAGTCTAAACTCAGGAGGAGGCTTCTCCTCGCTCCCATCAATCAACGGTATGGCGGATGATAGGATAAATACAACGGTAGATGGAATGCAAATAACATCCGCTTGCCCAAACCACATGAATCCGGCGCTCTCATACATAGACCCTTCAAAAGTTGAAAAAATAGAAGCAGTAGCCGGCATAGTACCAGTAAGCAACGGCGGCGACAGCATAGCCGGCTCGATAGCGGTAAAATCAAAATCTCCGTTGTTTGCCAATGAGACGGGCAAAATAGAAAGTGAAACAGCCCTGTCTCTTTTTTATAGAAGCAATAACCACAATCAAGGCGGCTCAATCTCAACAAGCGTCGCAAACGACAAAATCAGCGTAAATTACTCAGGCTTTGCCGAAAAAGCCGAAAACTACTACAGCGGCGGCAATACAAAAGTAGCCGATACGCTCTACAAACAACAAAATCAATCGCTATCGGCGGCGTACAAAGCTAGTATAGGCGTGTTCAAGTTAACCGTCGGCGAACAACGAATCCCATATCAGGGCTTTCCAAATCAATATATGGATATGAACGGCAATAAATCAACGTATGAAAACCTAAGTTTTGACGGCAAGCTGGGTAATACAGGAATCGAAGCAAATGTATTCAAAAAGCTAACTAGCCACTATATGAACAAAATAACATCCGAAAGAACGGGCAATATGCCTATGTATACGGCGGCCGATGAGCTAGGATACAACATCAAAGCTACGATACCGCTCTCAAAAGAACACACACTAAAAGTCGGTAGTGACTTCGACAAATATAGACTCAATGACTGGTGGCCTGCGGATACGATCAACAATATGCCTGGGATGAATCCAAATACATTTTGGAATATCAACAACGGACAAAGGGACAGACTGGGGATATTTGCCGAATCAAACTATAGATGGAGCGAAAAACTATTTACAAATATAGGCATCAGAACAGACATAGTAACTATGAACACGGGTGACGTAGTCGGCTACAATAGTACTTCCAACGACCCGTCAGATGCGGCTGGTTTTAATACAAAAAACCGCAAAAAAACAGACAACAACTATGACATTACGGCTTCAATAGCATATGAGGCTAGCAAAAACAGCGATTTTGAATTTGGCGTAGCTAGAAAAACAAGGTCGCCAAATATATACGAAAGATACGCATGGGCTGGTGGATATGGCTCAAATCCTGTAAATAGCGCCCCTATCGCTATGGATATGGCTATGATAAACTGGGTGGGTGACGGCAATGGATACGTCGGAAACATAGACCTAAAACCGGAGGTGGCCAACACGGTAAGCGCAACAATGTCGTTCTATGACGAAACGCAAAAACAGTGGAGCGTCAAAATTACCCCTTATTATACTTTTGTTGAAAACTACATAGACGCAGACTACATAGGGATAGCAGCAGCAACGGGGACATACAAGGGGATAACGCTACTTAGATTTGCAAACCATGACGCCGTATTTTGCGGCGCAAACGTATCAGCAAATGCAAATCTATACAAAAGCGACGCATTTGGCAAGCTAAGCGTAAAAACCGTCGCATCATATACGAGAGGCTATAGAACTGACGGCTCAGGCTCGCTTTATCACATTATGCCGCTAAATGCAAAAATAGGATTTGAACACACGCTAGGCAATCTAACAAGCGGACTAGACATCGAGGCTGTAGCTTCAAAAGAGCAAGTAAGCGCCCTAAGAAAAGAGCCTACAACACCTGGTTATGCACTAGTTGATTTGAGAACAAGCTACAAATTTGCTAAGTTTGCAAGTGTTGATTTTTCAATAACAAACCTTTTTGACAAAAGCTACGCATTGCCTCTTGGCGGTATAAACACCATAGGCACTTCAAAGACGGCTTATACTCCGCTCAGAGGCGAGGGAAGGTCTTATAACACGGCTATTAACATCAAATTCTAATTTGATATAGTACGTCTTTAAAACAAGGGTTGAAATTGGAAGATTTTAGCATTTTGGCTATCGCCGCCGCCGCATTCTTCGGAAGTCTCGG
The DNA here is from genome assembly GCA_041915365.1 of Campylobacterales bacterium. Lineage (GTDB taxonomy): Bacteria > Campylobacterota > Campylobacteria > Campylobacterales > UBA6016 > UBA6016. The sequence continues at coordinate 85,429 of JAYSBP010000010.1, forward strand.
GCATTGCGTCGGGATGTGCGGTGGATTTGTACTCGCATACAGCTCCACAAAAGTCAGTGCGCACTTTGGGGCAAAAGAGAGATTTGCCTCACACGCTCTTTACAACATCGGTAGGACTATCAGCTACACCGTCATAGGCGCAGCCGCCGGATTGGTGGGTAGCGTATTTGCGTTAAGCCCTGATTTTAGAGCCTCTTTGTATCTATTTGCCGGAATCGTGATGCTAATGGTTGGATTATGGCTGTTTGGTTTTGTATGGGTATCAAAATTTTTAGAGTATGACTTCACGAAAATACCGCTTTTCAAAACCGCTTTTCAAAAGCTATTAAAATCAGACTCAAAAAGCTCATTTTTGTCGCTTGGCATCCTAAACGGATTTTTCCCGTGTGGGCTTGTGTATTTCTTTGCCTCGTCTGCGGCGGCCAGCGGCTCGGCTATGAAAGGTGCTCTCATTATGTTTGTGTTTGGGCTATCCACGATGCTCCCTATGCTTACCCTAGCCTACGCATCTGGGATACTTCAAAAAACAAATTTTAGAAAAGTAGCGTCAAAAATTTCCGCTATTTTGATTTTTGGTTTTGCGCTTTATACGATTTGGGGCGCTTTTGTTATTTTCTTAGATTTACCAATTTAAAGGAGTTTAGTATGAAAAAACTGATTTTTGCTTCGATATTTACGGCTATATTTGCGTTTGGCGCAGAAAAAGAGGTGCAACTAACGGTCAAGGGTATGACTTGCCAAATGTGCGCAGGAAGCGTAAAAGAGACGCTCATGAAAACGGAAGGTGTAAAAGACGCAAAAATATACCTCAAAGAGGGCAAAGCTGTAGTAAAAACAGAAAAAGATATAGATATGAATGCGTTAAACGCAAAGTTAAAAACTCACGGGTACTCCGCCGAGCTAAAATAATGTTTTGTATCCGCAAACTCTGCGGATACACACAAAGCCACGAAAAAAACTCAAAATCTTCCAAACAATCATATATTTCATCAAAATAACAGAAATTTTTTGCGATAGTAACGGACACGATAAATATTAAATTTTCAAATACAAAATACCGGAGCAAGCGTATGAACCTTAGTATCAAACAAAAGCTAATGATAATCACGGGTGGGCTTATCATGATGTACGGTTTGACCTTTGTCTTGGTCCTCTATCTCATCGGATACATCAAAGACGAATTCCAGCACTTCAAAGAGTCGGCGTACAAGGGCGAAGTCTATACGATGAGTATCAATAAAGAACTAAACTACGTAAGCCGTCTAACAAGAGACATAATGCTCGGCAACGACTTTGACAAAAATATGAAAAAGCTAAATGAAAGTAGCTCAAAAATCAAAGCCGATTTTGAAAACCTAATCAAAATCACAGAACCAAAAGATGTGGCAATCACAAAAGACTCTTATGAAAAAACGATGAAATTTGTGAACATAGGGATACAAACGGTCGGGAAACTAAAAGAGAGCGGCGTAAGCAGGGAGTCTCTCGATAAAGTGTACGCCGAGTATAAAATCGTTGCCACGCCGCCAGCCGATGAAGCCAGAGAGGCTTTCCATAAAGTGACGAAGGCGCAAGAGGAACTTGCAAAAAGGTCGGAGGAGTCCATCTACGCCGTAATGTCAAACTCAAAATTGATACTAGGCGGTATATTTGTAGTGGTGTTTTTGATAGGGTTTTTGCCGCTTATTATGCTAAGTAGATACATCATCTCAAAGGCCGAGGGGATAGAAAAAGAGGTTAAAAAAATAGCGGGAAGCAAACATCTAAACGACAAGGTGACAGTCGGTAATATGGATGAAATAGGCAAAGTAGCGACAGACTTTAACACTCTAATAGAAATAGTCAGAGACACTCTGCATAGCGCAAAGCTGACATCTGTCGAAAACGCAACCGTAGCCGCACAGCTAAGCTCTACATCACACTCCATAGGGACGAGGGTCGCCGAGCAAAATAAACTCACTCAACTCTCCGTGGAGCAAGGGGCAAAGCTAAAAACTGTACTTGACGAGTCATCGCATCAGGCCAAAGAGACGATAGTGGAGATAGAATCGGCGAACACGAGACTAAAAGAGGCCGAGAGAGAAATACTCTCAATGGTCGGGAAAGTGCAAAGTAGCGTAGAGATAGAAATAGGTCTAGCCTCAAAACTCTCACATCTAAGTGGTGAAACTGAAAAAGTAAAAGACGTTTTGCTGGTGATAGCGGAGATAGCAGATCAGACAAACCTTTTAGCCCTAAATGCGGCAATAGAAGCGGCAAGAGCCGGCGAACACGGCAGGGGTTTTGCCGTTGTTGCCGACGAGGTACGAAAGCTGGCAGAGAGAACGCAACACAGCCTCTCAGACATAGGCGCTACGATAAATCAAGTAGTAGAGTCAATCACCAACGCCGCCGCCGAAATGGAACAAAATACGCAAACGTCAAAAAGCCTAGCGACATCTTCAGGTACGGTTGAGATGAAAATCACGGAGAGCATAGGCACCATGAAAGACGCCACTAAAATGGTAGAAGCCCTAGTGGAGAAGTCTATCGCAAATACCAAAGGGACGGAGGATATACTGACAAAAATAGATGAAATAAGCGACATCTCGACACAAAACCTAAAAAGCGTAGAGGAGATAGCCTTTGCGGCCGATCATCTATATTCAATGGCGGATGGGCTCAAAAACAAGTTGGAAGTTTTCGGAACTTAATAAATATCCTTTATGCCGAGCGCTTTTGCGAGTATGGAGCTTTTGTTTTCATCAAACCAAGGCTCCCCCTTTCCCTCCTCCATCGTCGTAACAACTATTCCGCCAAGCATTTTTCTCCCCTCTTTGCCGTTCTCAAAGCTCTTTATCCCCCATACGTCGTGCATTACTAGAGGTTCGTCGTTTGAAGCCTTGCCGACATAGAGCATTATATGCCCCTTGAGATAGATGAGCGTGCGAAAAGGTTTAGCGTATGCCAATATGTATTGTTTTTTCTCTTCTGTGCTCTTAGCGTTTATATCCGTATAGCCTTTGGCTTGTTGCGCCGAATTTCTAGGCAGATAAACGCCAAAACCGACAAAAATATCACGCAAAAACATAGAGCAATCACGATTGTCAAGATAACCGCCCCATCCGTACGGCTCTCCGTATAGACCGTACGCCGACAAAGCTATGCTCTCAGTCGTTATTTTCATAGGCATCAGCTCTAGGCTCCCCGTCTTTGCGTATTTTTTCCACTTCGCATATCCATTTGAAGAGAGCACGGGATACATCCCCTCTGGCATTACCGTTCCGATATTTAGTCTCTCGATAAATCTTTTTTTTGCCCCATATAACGGCTTTTTGTCGATTATCGGAGTGACTAATTTGCTTTTTTTGAATACACGCTCGAAATGCCTATCTACAAGAGCTACGCTTTTCGTATCGAGCCAACCGTATCCAACTGGGCTTTTGATATAACAATAATCGCCATCCTTGCTAATATACAAAATCTTAATGGGCGTGGATATATATATTCTGCTCTCTTGCAAATTGTCAAACGGATAACCCTCCCCTGCCAGCGACGGGTTTTTGAACAGCGGCGTTTTGGTTGGGAGACTTCTAAGGTCTGCGTTTTGCAGGGTAATCGCATTTTTGAATATCGGTCTTTTAAGAGCCGCTTTTGCGTTGCTCACAAGCTCATAAAACGCATTTTTGTTTATCGGCATCAGGTTTTCCCCATACCAATCGGTCTGCACATCAAAGGACGATGAATCCTCTAGAGCAGACACAGCGTCGGCTCTAGACTCTATGCCCCAAGAGGCAAAAAAGCTTTTTTTGAACCCATCGTTTGCGCTAGACGTATCACAAAGAAACGCCAAAAATGCAATAACAAAAACTACTAATCTCACATAAAACCTATCGTCTTACGCTTTTTAGCCTTACATACACCGTTTTAGCCTGAGAGTTTTTGTGGTCTCGCTCTTCAAATTCAAACATAGCAGTAGCCTTCATAAGGTCGCTTAGTTTGCGGTATCCGTAGTTTCTAGGGTCAAAATCAGGAGAGTATTTATTGATTTCACTTCCTACGGCCCCTAGGTTTGCCCAGCCGTTGTCATCGCCGGAGTCCTCGACCGCTACAGACAGTAGCGTGCGGAGTTTGTCGTCTTTTAGACTCTCTTTCATCGGTTTTTCGGCTACGCTTATATCTTCTTCAGAAGCCCCTGACTTGAGGATTTCCGTGTATACGAACTTATCGCACGCCGCGACAAAGGCTTTTGGGGTCTGACGCCTACCAAAGCCATATACGGTAAGCCCAGCTTCTCTAATTCTAGCCGCCAACCTAGTAAAATCGCTATCGGAAGAGACTAGACAAAACCCGTCAAATCTTCCTGTGTAGAGAAGATCCATCGCATCGATAATCATAGCGCTGTCGGTGGCATTTTTGCCGCTTGTGTAGCGAAACTGCTGCATAGGCTGTATGGAGTGGGTCAAAAGCGTATCTTTCCATCCGCCAAGTTGCGGTCCTGTCCAATCGCCGTATATCCTCTTGACGCTCGCTACGCCGTATTTTGCTATCTCGGCCAGTAAAAACGGCGTCAAAGACGCTTGTGCATTCTCCGCATCTATTAATACCGCTAGTTTTTGTCCGCCTACCGCTTTTTGACTCATTTATCGCCTTTTATAAAAAAGTTCATTTTCTCAAATTCCCCCTTATATCTCCAAAAAGTATTACGTTTTTTAGCGTTGCCCGTTCACAGTCATTACTTGAGTTAAAGGCTATCCAAAGCTCCCCTCTCTCCGATGAAAAGATAGGCTGATTGATAAATACCGTCACGTAGCTAGTTGCATTCACGCCCTTGAAAGTATCTTTTATTTCGCCCAGCTTCGCCCCTTGTGGCACGATGAGGTCAACCCTGCCGTCTTTCGGATTTGCGCCTACCGCATAGTACACTTTTTGCGCCCCCTGTTTCATTGAGCGAAAATCATCGGAAATATTAAAATACAGTGTCAAAATATCATTGTTTGCATAATATTTATTGGCCTCACTACTTTTGTCCGTTAGCGCCCCATCTTCATATTTTTCTTTTATTTTTTGCACTGTTTTTGCGGTGTGATTAAAGATATACGTCGTCCTCTCCGCTTTGTCCGACCAGCGTTTGAACTGCACAAATTTCGTAGGCAAATACCCGTCGCTAGTTACCACTCCATAGCTCTCATACGCTTCCTCCCTGCTACGGCTCAAAAACTTTGCAAGCCCTTTTGTCTTTGCCTCTATCTTGATGTGGTAGTTTTTGCCATCACTCACGAGAGCGGCTTTGGCATCCCCTAGCTCCTTGAACCATCCGTATTCGACATCATAGTCTGCAACTTTTGTAAATCCAAAAACATACGCCACAAAAAATAGGCTAAGAACAAAGATTCGCATATCGCCCTCCGTTATTTTTTGTATAATCTAATCAAAAAATATATGAATAAAGTGTGGAAAAATGGGAGCGCAAATACAGGCAATACAAACAGGCGGACTAATCATTTAAACCGCCACCACTTGTCAAGACACTTTTTTCAGAATTTATCTTCATATTCAAATCTGCCACATTACGCAACATTTTTAACCTCTTTTCTCATCCCCTCAAGATAAACATTCATAGGCTTTTTA
>JAYSBP010000011.1:0-83929 GCA_041915365.1 Campylobacterales bacterium
ACACCCGACTGTGCTTCTTTGAGGATGGAGACTATTTGAGCTTCCGAGAAGTTTTTTTTCTTCATTTTTAACTCCGTGTTTTTATATATAAAAGCCTATCGGCTTATATCTAAAACACTAAGTTGGAGGTGGCGCGAAAAAGTGGGGAGCTTACACTATTATGTCTATTTTTTGGTTGGAGGCTATGTTTACGCTGTCTCCCGATACGGTAGAACCGACTTGCGTATTTGATGCGTTGTTTGTGATAGTAGTCGTAGTCTTGGATGAGAAAAACCCTTTAGACGAGCTTACTCTTTTGTCATATTCGGTATGAAGTTCTTTGTCGCCTGTTATGGTGGTGTCTTTGGCGCTTGTTAGATTGGTGGCGAGAGCGAAGGTGTTGGTCTCAAAGCCGATTATGCAGAGGGCGATAATGGCTTTGAGGATATGGGTTACTGGCAATATTAAATCCTAATTTAAATTTTATTTGCCACAAAAAACAAACAAGGTTAAAATAAAAAACACAAAAAAGAACCTATAAACAAACTTCATAAAAGTGTCTTGTTCTGGTTTAATCTTGTGTCTAATATACACACCAATACCGCCAATAATCATACTTGCCACCGCTCTCCATAGCTCTGGTTTTAAACTTAACGGAAAACCAAAATATGTCTTTAAGATGATTGGGTACAAAACAATTACTAAGGCTATTGTAACTAGCGAGGCAGATATAATATTTGCGGCAAATCTCATAGCGACCTACCACAAAAGAAAAGTAAAAATGATGCAAAAAATACAGTCATAAACCACTCAAGTATTTTCAAAAAAATATCGTTTTCTACTTTGAGATAAGAAAAGCGCAAAAAAGAACCGATAGCCCCCATATTGAATGATAAAAATATCATCCATGGTTCCCATCTAGTATTGCCTGGAAAGGCAAAAAATAAAATTAATATAAATGGCCATACGATACCCAAGAATGCCAAGGCAATCAATATAGCCGAAAGAATATTTAAAAAATTTTTACCGATAATATTCGACACTAATCCCTCCTTTTCTCTTTCTATTTAAAGAACATACTATAAAGCATTATCAAATTTACAATCACATAGATACCAATGATGAGTGCCCAATGAATTTTTTTTTGCGTTTTTGTTAGTTTTTTATACTCTTTTTCTGACATGTTTGGTGGCATATTTATTTCCCTATTACTTTTCCAGCACCGCCAGCGCCAATACTATAACCTGGCGTTCCTACTCCAAGTTCACCAGCCTTTGTGCCATCTTGTGATATGTTGACACCACCACCAACTCCAACAACTGATGTAATCGGAATATACCATAAGGCAGCACCGCTAGCGCCACCTAAAAATTCGCTCGTGCCTTTAGCACTAGAATCCCCCTGTATCCATCCACCATTTATGGAAAATCCGCCCTTGGAAGGAGATGTTTTAGAAAAATCTTTATTGCCTGCACCCTGTACAAAAATGTCTCCGTTGTGTGTATTAATAGATATACCAAAAGAACCAGAACTATAAGAACCATTCGCCGATACATAATCAGGCAATCTTGGAGCAGAATCAGCATTCAAAGGTTTTGTAAACTGTTTACTAGCAAATACCTCTTGTATCTTGGATGGAAGTTTTTGATAAATTGCTAAATCTTTGGCGTCTTCTTTTCTGGCATCAGCATCTTTGCTTTTATCTGATTTACTATCTTTAGTTATAAAACCGTTAGGATTGGCAATATCAACAGTTGAATAGGTGAACAATCCCGTGCCTCTCAATAGATTTTGCTCAGCCACCAATGTAGCCCCCAAATCAGACATGGCTTTCGCTTCTTTATACCATGGGGAGCCTATTGCATACTCCGCCTCGCAATGAGTTAGATAGCAAGCGGCAGCGTCTAGTTTATCTTTTTCTGCTTTTGTTTTATTTTTTTTGAGGTTCGCCAGTTTCTCTTTCTCATCAGGATGCAACTGCCTATTATTCATATCCGTAGTCCCACCGCTGAGAGCCCCTGTCATAGCTCCGCCGTTGGCGTTTGTGGCTCCTCCCGCCACAGCTCCTATACCGCTAGCTACTCCGGTACTGACTACTGAGGCTATAGCTTTTGCGGCTGTTTCATTCATCCCTGAGTTTATTAGAGACTCTGCTGTTTTTGCTTGTAGTTCGTTTAGCATAGGTGCACTACTTGCTACTGCGGCGTTTGCAGTTGCCCCTGCAACTCCTCCACCCAGTCCACCTGCGGCAGTGTGAAGAGCTACTCTATATATTCCGCCCTCATCCCATTTGGCGGCTTCATTTAGTAGTTCTTGTTTTCTTGTTGGGTCTTGTTCTTCTTTGGCTTGTGTTTGTAGTTCATTTACTTTTTTGGATGAATAGTCCCCTATAGCCTTAGGAGCTACACTAGAGAATGTCTTGATTATCTCAGCGCTTGCTTGTACTTTACCCTCTACCTCTTCTTTGTTAAATATCTTCTCTAGTTTGGTATGAGAGTTTTTAGTATCAGTGTTGAGAGAAGCTATTGTCTCTTTAGCGTCTTTGCCTGTTAGGGCTTTTTGTTTATCTTCGTCTGTTATGTTGATGTTTGATTTGGAGATTGCTGATTTCGTTGTAGAGGATGCGTCTCCTTTATCGTTAGAGAATCCTCCCATACCTAGCATAGAGCTTCCGCCTCCAGAGATAGCTACGCTTGTACTGCTTGCGGAGTACTCTGCTTTATTGCCCACATCCGAGGTTGTTATAGTGGCCGTGGTTAGGGTGTTTTTATTGTCGGCAATAGCTTTATCGGAACTCTCTATTGCTGCTCCTTTTAGATTTGTATTGCCTGCTACTTTTATATCGAAGCCACCGTCTTTTGTTTTTATGGCGGATTGTTCATTGACGCTTTGATAGTCTGATTTGGCTTTAGCCTGTGCGTATGACGCAGAGGCGCTAAACCCTGCTCCTGCGGTTACGCTTCCCCCTATGTTTTGAGAGGAGGATTTGTAGGTGGAGGTGTCTTGTTGTGACTCTATGGCGAGGTTGCCGCCTATGTTTGCTTTTAGAGTGTCACGGTTTTGAGAGTGGTTGATTATGGTTTGCATGCATCTGCCTGTGGATAGAGTTTTGTGCACCATTTGCTGTTTAGTCTCATAGATATGTTTCTATCGGGTATTTGGCTAAGAGGGAGATTGCAGGCGGGGAGGGTTGGGTAGTCTTGGCAGAAGGTTTTATTTTTTGAAACATTTTGATATGAAATATCTTCAAATCCAGCTTTTTCCATGCATCTACCCAGTAAGGCTGCTTTATTCATATCATTTGTACTATCGCCAAACGGACTCTCATACCCGCACTCAAGCAGAGCTTTTTGTATCTCTATTTCGTCTAGCTTTTTCTGTTCTTCGGTACGAAAATACGGCGTGCCTTGCCTTTCCCATCCCTCATATTCGTAAGGCAAAGGATGCCTTTGGAAGCATCCAGTAAGACCGATTGCCAAAACAACAGATAACAAAATTAATCTGTTCATTTACCGCCACCTTGCGCCGTGTAGTCAATAGCCGGAACTAACTTCGGAGCTTGCCCGCCCCAATAATCATTTATAAGCTTTATACGCTGTTGAAGTTTAGTCGTCGGCTGAAAATTACTAGCATCCTTATAATACAGATTGTGAGCAGTGTTCTCTTGTCCTGTTGCGGCTCTGATGCCTTCCCATATCACAGAGCTTCCACTTGGGATAGTTCCTCCCGTAGATGGGTTGAGACCTATGATGGTGCCTATAGGGTCTGCAGCGTGGGCTTGGTATTGGATGGACATTTTGGTTTTTTGGGTAGGGTCTGTTATGGCGTCACGGTTTTGAAGATAGCTAACCGTACTATCTGCGTTTGCTACATTTTGTGCGGGACCGTAAAAGTTGACATAGGTGTTACTGAGGGCTCCTTTTGAGTTTGGCTCATTCTTGATAGATTCTGCGGCATTGGTAAATGTGAGACTGCCTCTACTATGAGCGTCTATTTCTAGTCCGCTTTGACCGTATGTTTTTAGGATGTCCTTTGTTAATTGCGTAGCATTTGCAAGTCCCAATGTATCGCCCTCCATGTATTTTTGGTATCCGGCAACGGCAAGTTCGGATAGTATATTGTTTGCCTGAGGGAATATGATAGCATATACGGGAGCATCTCCGGATGCGTGTTGTGAGGCGTATTTTACTGCGGCTTTTTCATCGTTGAATATACCGTTGTCGGATATACGGACTTTACCGTTTTCATCTTTTTGTAAATTTGCTTTTTCGCTGTCGCTTACTTCTTGCACGATTTGTTTTCCGTCTTTGTCTTTTGCGATTTTAACTAGTTTTGCATTTTTGGCAAACATAGTGTTATGAGCTTCATCCGTTATCGCAGTCACAGCCTCATACGCAAGCATTTTTAGAGCTTGTTCGTCTTTTGCTTTTTGTTTTACGGCTTCTATGTCCGCTTTCACAAGAGCTTTATTGGTATCGGATGTGTTTGTATTTACGCTTTGTGCTGTCTGTTTGGCTGTTTTTCCGGTTAGGGCTTTTTGTCTTGCTTCGTCTGTTATAGTGATGTTTGATTTGCTAACAGCGGATTTGGCGACGCTAGAATCACTAGTGGATGCTTTACCGTTATTTAGCAGGTTTTGGGCTACGCCTTTTACTGCAGCGTATTTGCCAGTGAACATATCCGTACTGAGAGAGTATCCGCTAGTGTCGGCATTTGCGCTTGTTGAATTTTGGATATCGGATGTTGTCAGCGTAGCTGTCGTTAGAGAGTTTTTATTATTCTCTACGGCTTTGTCGCTACTGGATATAGTAGCTCCTTTAAGGGTCGTGTCTTTGGCTACTTTGATATCGAAGCCGCCGTCTCCCGCCTTGATGGCTGTTTGCTCCACTACGCTTTTATAATCTGCATTGGCATTGGTTTTTGACATACTGACGCTGGCGCCGAAATTGCCCGGTCCATATACAGGAATACTAACGGAAAAGCCCGATGAGCTTTGTTTGGAGACAGCGGACATAGTATCTTGCCTAGACTCTACATTGAGATTGCCGCCTATGTTTGCTTTTACACTATCTGCTGAAAGTAGGGCTCCTTTGATATTTGTATCGTTATTTGAGGTGATGGTTAGCGTATCTTTTGCGGATACTACGCTATTTAGATTTGCTACACTATCGGTATTGTCATATCCTTTGGCTCTTGAGGCGGAGACATCTAGGCTAACGCCAAGCCCTTTTGAGGTTGCGCTTACGGATACGCCAACACTAGAGCTGCTACTTGAGTTGTTTGAACGGTTAGAAAAAGTATCTTGTGCAGACTCTATGTTGACATCTTTTGCGGACGATAGAGCTATATTATTCGCCGCCACTTTTGAGCCGACTATATCGATGTTGTCTTTTGTGGAAGTGATGTTTAGATTTTCTCCCGCCAAAGCATTGCTTTGAGTGTTTGTTAGTGTGTTTGTATTACTCTCTGATTTACTGCTAGAGCTTCCATAGCTTAGACTGACCTTTATACCTGCTGCTGCCGCAATATCTGTCGGGGCACCGGAGGACATTGCATTGCCTATTGCCTTGCCTGAGTCATAGGCGTTTACCCCTTGCAGTCCGGCAACCACTGCGTTTAGCTGTCTGCTTCTTGCATCAGTCGTCTTTGTGGCTTGTTTTGCGTGAGTCGCAACACTTTGAGCTAGATTTAGCGTGCCGCTCGAAAGAGACAATGTCAAGCCAGATGTCTTTATCTGTTGCACCTCACTCTGGCTTACAGTATCCACCCCTGTAGTTATGGCTACATTAGAACCGCTGATAGTTAGGTCTTTTGGGGCTACTATGTCGGAGCCTTTGACGGCTACCTCTTTGTTTGAGGCTATGTTGACATTTCCTTCTATGGAGCCGACCGTGGATTTGGCATCGCTTTGGGTGTAGCCTTGTGTCGTCTGAGATAGTGAAGTGCTCTGAGTGCCGTATGTAATACCTAGTCCCCCTGAGCTAAAAAATCCGCTTTTTTTAGTCTCGGAGAATGATTGGTTTAGGTGTTCGTTTTTACCTGCGGTGATGTTTATGTTATCTGTTGCACTTAGCGTAGCGTCTTTGGTCGCTACTACATTGGAGGCTATTATGTCTATTTTTTGGTTGGAGGCTATATTTACGCTGTCTCCCGATACGGTAGAACCGACTTGCGTATTTGATGCGTTGTTTGTGATAGTAGTCGTAGTCTTGGATGAGAAAGTTCCTTTGGAAGAGCTTACTCTTTTGTCATATTCGGTATGAAGTTCTTTGTCGCCTGTTATTGTGGTGTCTTTGGCGCTTGTTAGATTGGTGGCTCCGTTTGCGCTGTTTATGGTAGAGCTAGAGACTAGTATGTTTCCGGCGTTTGTTTTATTGGCGGTGTTGGCGGCTACTATATTTAGGTTGCCTCTTGTGTTTATAGTGGCACCCTTGATAGTCTCATCCGAGGAGCTGTATGTATGGTTTCTTGCCGCATAACTACTTGTTTGTAGGTCTTTGACGCTTCTTAGTTCTACATTGCCGCTTACAGCCGTCAAATTAGCAGCATCTGCCGTTATGTTGGCTCCGGAGGCAGTGATATTTGCGCCCGATGTTGCGCTCAGATTTTTGGCGGCGGTGATATTTGAGGCTATGTTGTTCGTCTCTTTTATGGTGGCGTATGATTTGTTAGTCGTTACGGTGGATACATTGATGTTATTTGAAGCGGTCATATCCATATTTGAGCCCGAGGTTACGGTTGCACCATTGATATTTATATCACGGTCGGCAGATAGGCTCATATCGCCTTTGCTTGAGAATGTACCTAACGTGTTTGTAATGTCATTAGCGCTTGCTATGGCCAATACTCCGCCAGAACCTATCTCTCCTAGCTTATTAGCCACATCTTTTGCGAGGACATATGTGGCATTACCTGATTTTATGACACCGGAGTTTGTTACGCTGCCGGATGCATTGACATAAGCCGTGTCATTGGCGCTTATCAGAGCTCCTTGCGGGGTAAGAGACACGCTGTTTGAAGCTAGATATACTTGCGGCACCAGGGCGTTTTGTGTTTGGCCGTTGGGGAGTGTGACGCTTTTTTCCACCATCCAGACTATGTCACTAGATAATGCGGCTACCTGTGCGGCGCTAAGAGAGGCTCCTATTTTTAGATGAAGAGAACTTGCCTGATTTAATGCATTATCCATTAGAGCTTGGAACTGTGCATTGTCGTCGTTGTAACCACTGAGAAATCTTTTTCCCGTTAGCTGTCCTATCTGCTGAGTGATGAGCTTTTGTTCATTATATCCATCGCCAAATCTTTTTGTCTCATACGCAGGGTCATAGCTTAGCTTGCTAAGCATAAAATCAGATGAGAGCCATTTGCCTTTATCGGCAAACTGTGGGTCTATTTCTATTAGGTATTTGGCGGCAGGGTCAGTGTTTTGAATAGATATTACCGAAGGTGTTACATTTGGATTGTCGATAGTTTTTAGCAAAGTACCGTTTGTGTTACTCTGGCGGGTGGCATTGTCTATCGTAACGGACTCATAGTAGGTTGCATTGTAGCCGTATGCTACATAACCCCAATCGTCGCTACACTTTTTATTATACCAAGGCCCATGGCAAGAACGCCCAGTAACCTGCCAAATATATTGTGTACCCGATTGGATTATCGGCTGTTGCGCAGTGATAGCCTGATTGTCTATCGTATTCGCATTTATCGCTAAATTTCCGCCTGATAGTATGCTGCTTTGGTAGTTGGTAAGAGTATTCGTATCTAGCGCCATATCCCCTGCGCTTTTGAGTTGAGCCGGACTAGTGTGTGTGATATTCGGTTTGTAATGCGTCTCCGTGTAGTTTGCATAGCTGTTTCCACCCAGACTTTTGCTCTGTCCGCTCAAAGCGTAGTCCACTATCCACTCATACGCAAAGTTGTTATTCGTATTTACGATACTGTCGGCCGAAATTCCTAGCATCCCCATTGACTCTATAGTAGCAGAGCTATTTGTTAGAGTTGTTGCTCTCCCCGTAGCTAGCTTGTTTGTATCAAGGGCTCCGCCTATGTACATGTTGCCGAGAGTATATATGAGTGCGTCGTCTTTGTTTAGGATGTTTGCAACGCCGATATTAAGGTCATTTCTTGAGGCTATTGTAGAGTAGTTGGTTAGATTGACGGCAGATATTGCTACGCTGTCGCCATATATCTTGCCTCCGACTTTGTTGTTGAGATTTTGCAAGTTTATGTATGTACTTATGGCATTTATCGTACCAGTATTATCGATAGTTCCGCTACCATCACCTATACTTATATTTGAGGCTAGCAAATCTGCTTTGTTGTCTATAGAGACGGCTTTTAGCCCAAGCGTACTATCAGACTTACTGACGGAAGCGTTCTCATCTAGCCCTGCCGCCATTGTGGCGCCTAGTTTATTTGATATAGTATTGGCTTTTGCGGACAGATTGCCGTATGACGCCACTAACCCGGAGTTGCTCAATGTAGCATTTGTGTCTATGTTTGTGCTTCCGAGGGAGTAGATAGTGTCAGTGTTTATTACATCGGATGCTGCGGAGATAGCTATACTACCCTTGGAATATATTTTTGATGCATTTTCAAGCTTGCCGTTTGCGCTAATTATAAGCTCGCTTGTAGCCGATATCTCGCCGTTGTTTCGCACACCCACGCCTGCCTCAGTAGCTACGAGTCTTATCTTGCCTGCATACATACCGCCCAATGCCCCTGTGTCTATCGCATATACAGGTATCGGCGCGGAACTTGAGTTTGGAGTGACGGTATTTGTATCGAGGCTTACATCATTTGCACCGGATATGATGTTTAGATTTTTTGCCCATACTTTGCTATGTAGGTTTACGGTTCTAGCTATTATGTCGGTATAGTCTGACTCATTGCCGTTTAGGCCGTCTCCGCTTATATCAACGCTACCGTTAGATACTCTATATCCATCCATGCTGCCGTTATTGATTATAGGTACCCCGGTCGTTAGCACCCCTCTATTGACATTGATAAACCCGGCTCCATCCACCATAATACCGTTTGGATTTGCGATAATGACATTCGCCTTACTCCCTGCAACTTCTATGAAACCCCTAAGTAGGCTTTTATCGTTAGAATTTACTTCATTTAGAATTGTCTTGGCGCTACTTCCGAGCGCTTTATTTCCTTCTATCCACCCTGCAAGCTTTGTTTGCACATCGGTGGCGGAGTTATTGAGTACGACACCGGAACGCTCGACATCAAATTTTGAATAGACATTGTGAGACAAACCGCTACTATTTGGAGCCTGTATGTTGACATATGTTACGCCGCTTGAAGATGTTTTTACGGTCGGCTGCTTGTTTGCGTTTGCCGTTACATCGGCTATTATCTCGGCAAAAACATTTGAGCTAAGAAGCAATGAAAGCCAAATAAATAAAACCACCTGCGAAAGTCTATTTTTCATTTTTTTCTCCCGTCTAAATAGAAAGACCGATACTAAATCCGGTCGTAATCGAAGATGTATCAAATCCGTTTGGTTTTTTGAGCGGTTTGCCGACAAATAAATCATAAGTCAAATGCTTGTATCCACCCCTGATACCCACAACGCCACCCGTAAGGCTCTTGCCTATAAGTTCACTGGTATCTCGCCCCTCTACCGAGCCATGATCTATGCCGACATAGGCGCCTATTCCGTATGCTATATTGGATACCGACACCTCATTGCTCAGTATATAGCCTCTCTCGGAAGCAAGAGTATTTATACCGTCAAAGCCACGCACGGAATATCTACCACCAATGTAAAAATAATCGTTTGGTATAAGTGGCGTTTGATTTCGCTGCGTTCTATAGTTGACACCGTAGTAGCCCTGTTTGCCAAACATCACAAAAGGAATATTTAGGTTTGCATCAAATTTTATAATCCTAGGAAATGAGCTGCCGCCATCCGTTTCGCTCTCTGGCGCTTCTAACGAATTTAGCTTTTTTAGCCCCCTTTTATAAGTAAGGGTCGTATCAAGTGAGGCGTATTTCATTCCATGTGAATAGTTTAGGGCTGTATCCACCCCAACCGTTCTTCTTCTTTGGGTCTCCATCAATGAGCCGTCAACATAGCTATTTGAAGTTCTTTTCCAACCCGAAAGCGTAAATTTGATTTTTTTGCTATCATCACGATACATCACTCTTGAAGCGCTCACGGTTTGACTAAAGCTATCCCCGCTATAAATATATGAATTACTAGTGCCGACAACCGTTTGATAGTAATTTGCGGTAGTTGAGTCAAAGCTAAATAACCAATAATCGTACGGGATGGCGTAATACACGCTAGCCCCTTTGGTACCCCTAGCACCCCTATCGCCTCCCCCAAAATCCTTGTTCATGCTGATATAAAATAAATCGCTAAAGCCAAACGGATTGTCAACTGAGAGCGTTGCCGAACCTTGATACTTTCCGGTACTTTTGCTACCGCTATCATCTATGGAGGCGTTAAATCTGAATGGCGAAGGTTGCGCCCACTTAATATTGACATCACTATCGCCGGCTACGCTATCTTTGTCCGTTGAGGGAGTAAAGTTAATATCAGCATCGGCAGTAGGTGGGCGTTTTAGATTTTCTAATCCTTGCTCTATGTCATATATGTTTACTATGTCGCCCTCGGCAATAGGCACGGTGTTAAAAACAAAAACTCTATTTTTTGGTTCGTTTTGAATTACTTTGATATTTTTTGCCCTACCGGGTATTATCGAGAGCTGCAAAATTCCGCTATTTAAATCTTGTGGCTTAGCGCTAACCCTTGTTGTCACAAAACCTTTCGCAATGACGGTGTTTTGAAGTTTTTTCATGATTGCGGATACGCCATCTTTACCGATGCACATCGGAAGCTTGTCTTTTAGGTAGTCTTTTAGCTCACTTGTCGCCCATCCAAACTTGCCGCTATCGTCAAACACGCTCACATTTTTTATCAAAACGCAAGGCGTCTCATTGATGGGAATTTCTGCACTTTCAAGTTTCGGTTTTTCTATTTTGACGCTAGGTTTTTGTTCTTGTTTTAGCTTTAGCTGTTGCTCTCGCTCTTGCTGCCTCATATTTTCTATAGCTTCATACGGATTGTCAATAGCATAAGCCGCCGTTATTGATATTAACAATAATGTAACTTTTGCAGTATAAAGCATGTATTTCATTAGCAATTTCGCCTATTTCTAATATATTTCGCATTATTTTTTGAATAATAAAAGTAATATTTCTGTAACAATGCTATGAATTTAAAACTTAATTTATACTTATATTTATTTACTTAATTTACAACTATTAATAAAATAAATAGCCTAAGAATAAAGGATTTAAAAAAGATTATTAGCAGAGTTGTCGATTTATAAATAGAATTTGTAAAGTTTATAGTTAGATTAAAGTCACAAAAAAATTACAGTATTTTATGTTGCTTATATATAATTAATTTTTATTTTTGTGATAAATTTGTGACTAGATTAGTAGACGGCATCAGTGATAATTTAAATTTTTTTGAGAATGAGTATAAAAACATGCAAAAAAACCAAACATTGGAAAAATTGTTCGGATATTTTTCGTAAGTTAAAGGAGTGCTTCGTAAGTTAAACTGTTTAACTTACAATGGGTAGTTATTTTATAGAGACAGTCCGTAAGTTAAAGTTTGGGTTTATAGGTAGAACTCAACGAGATTGTAGCTTGCAACCGTGAAGTTTGTTACGTTTTTATCGGAGCTTTTGGCCTCCGAGTTCCAGCTAAAGACAAGCGCAACCGCTATAAAGATTGCGCCGATTCCGGCTAAAAAGTACTTTTTCATAAATAAACCTGAAATTTTTTGTTTATTTTAGCGAGTTTATACCCGCTATTGTCGACATTCCATAGGCTGATTATTTAGCTCTTGGTTATCTTTTTTGAACGATATATTTTTATTATCAAAATCCAGCTCAACCACATATATCGAGTCAAAATCATCATTTGCCCACTCCGGTATTTTTATCTCCTGATTGTCTTTTGTGAGTTTTTTTGCCACTTCCACGAGCAGATGGTGCTCCCAAGCGACGAATATCGTAGAATTATGCAGCTTCTTGTCTTTTAAGGCGTCAACGAGAGCGTCCACTTCCAAAAAACCAAATTGTGTATTTACGGGTAGGCCGAATTTGACGGCGGCAGGCTCTATCGTAGCTAATGGGCGGATATAGTCGTACATGACGCCTTTATCCGCTTTTTGCTTTGATGGATTTGAGGCGAAAATAGCGTTTGGCTTCCCAAACTTCGCCTCAAGTACATTTGGCAGTTTTAACGCTCTATTCAACCCCTGACAGGTGAGTTGGCCGAGGCCGTCCGACGGTTTTTCGCCGTGGCGTATTAGCACTATCGTTTCGTTTGCATACAGCGAGCCTATCGTCGCCGTTAAGACAAAAAAAGCCAGCCTCCTAAGCAAGCATAGCCCCTATCGTCACAATACCGCCTATCACGCCAAGCCCCAAAGAGGCAAACCAGAATTTTTTGCTTCTAGTGAGCGCAGAGATTGAGGCTATAGCGATTGAGATTTGCAAAAACGTGATGGCAAAGCTCAAAATATGATGCTTGTGGTAGTAGTGTTCGCTCTCTTCGTTTTTTAGCTCTTCCTCTTCCTCGATTTTTTTCGCTTTTTCTTTTATCTCTTCTTTGTCTTTTTCATATTTTGCAAGTTTTGCTTTGAACTCGTCGGCCTTTTGAGGGAACAACTCGGCATTTACTTCGTATATGTGCCCTTTTACGCTTTTTGCCTGATAGTAGCTCCACTGGTCTGACGCTTTGCTTTGTAGTAAGACCGCTTCGTTTTTTGCCAAAATCGTCTTAGATGTTACTTGTGATTCATACAAGCCGGATAGGGCGGTGACTATGGCTATGATGGCTGTGCTAAGCGATACGTACGAGAGCCATCCTCTCTCTTCTTCTTCGTGATGTTTTATCTCATCCATCGCCTCTTCGACTTGCTTTAACTGCTCTTCAATAGCACCGTGTTCCACGATATGGCTCCCGTATATAAAATGTTTGTTGCGTATATTTTATCTCTACTCTCTTTATTTTGATAAAGGATATAATCGAAAGGTTTTAAAAAGCGTATTACTTGATGAAATGAGGTAATTTTTGGTGTCCGAGTTGTTCAAAAATAGAATAAAAAATGAGTTTATGGTTATTAAGTCTTTGGGGGTCGTCTACGGAGACATCGGCACCAGCCCAATATATACTTTTGCGGTTATTATGTTACTTACCAAGCCGATGCTTGAGAATATTTTTGGATTGTTATCTTTGCTTGTTTGGACGCTTGTCATACTGGTAACCGTGCAATACGCTTGGCTGGCTACAAGTCTCAGCAAGAGAGGTGAGGGTGGAACCGTTGTTTTGACGCAGATATTAAAGCCGTATCTCAAAAGTGCAAGACACGCCGCCATAGTGACGGCACTCGGCTTTGTAGGAATTTCGCTTATGATAGGCGACGGCGTTATAACACCGGCCATTAGTATACTATCTGCCGTAGAGGGTATAGAGCTTATTCCTGGGTATGAGCATACGCCTAGAGTCTTATTGCTTCTGATTGCGTCTGCTATTGCGTTTTCTTTGTTTTACGTTCAAAAAAAAGGCGTTGAAAAAGTCGCCTCCGCATTCGGGCCTATAATGGTTATTTGGTTTTTGGTTTTGGCTTGTAGCGGCGTATACTTTATCGTCTCTATGTCATCGATACTAGCTGCGGTAAATCCTATGTATGCGGCGACTTTTATTATCCACAATCCTCTAGCTGCTTTTATAATACTCGCCGATGTTATATTGTGTGCAACAGGTGGCGAAGCGTTGTATGCGGATATGGGTCATTTGGGTAGAGCGCCGATATTAAAGGGGTGGCTTTTTGTATTTTTTGCATTAACGCTTTGCTATTTCGGGCAAGGCGCTTTTATGGTAAATCATGAGGTAATCGGAAGCCCTTTGTTTGAAATGGTAAAACAAATAGCCCCTTCGCTTTACGTTTTGTTCGTATTGCTTGCGATAGTGGCTACCGTCATTGCGTCTCAGGCTATGATAAGCGGTATTTTTTCGGTTTTATATCAAGCCATGACGACAAAAATATTTCCGCATTTTAAAGTCGAGTACACATCAACCGAATTAAACTCTCAAATTTATGTCAACTCCGTAAACTGGTTTTTATTTGTATGTGTGGTGTTAATGCTATTTGTTTTTCAAGAATCAGAAAAACTAGCCAGTGCATACGGTCTTGCTGTTACGGGAGCTATGAGTATTACAGCGGCTTTGATGTGTATGATTTTTATAAAGCAAAAAAATTATCTCAAATTATTTTTTTCGCTAGTATCAGGCATCGCCAGCGTTGTGTTTTTTGCCTCTTGTTTGTTAAAAATACCTCACGGTGGCTACTGGTCGCTTGTGATAGCCAGCGTTCCTTTATTTATAGTAGTTATTTACACGCAAGGGCAAAAGAGGCTATACGCTTCATTTATTCCGGTTGATAGGGAGAGCTTCTTGTCGGAATACAAACACAAATATAAAGTCAGCTCCAAAATAGACGGCACGGCGCTATTTTTTTCTAGGCACTTGACGCAGGTACCGGCGTACATACCAAAAACGATGTTTCAAAACGGCATTATGTATGAGAGAAATGTCATAGTAAAAGTAAAAGTAGCCGACGAGCCAAGAGGAATAAGGTATGAACTCTCAAAAATAGACGACGGATTGGAGCTTCTTACTATATGGCAAGGCTATATGGAAATTTTAAATATGGAATCAATACTCCAAAAAAATGAAATATACGAAAGAAGCATTTTTTACGGGCAAGAAGAGATTGTGACGCACAATCCTATATGGATGATATTTGCCGCAATAAAAAACCTATCGCCGACATTTGTAAGTTTTTATAATTTTCCACATAAGAAACTTATAGGGGTTGTTAGAAGAGCTGAATTTTAGAGTTGTGGTTGGCGGTTAAAGAGGGCGACAGAGCCTAGACTCTGTCGTGGGTGTTATTTAGTAGCGTTAGCTTCTTTTTTAGCTTTTTTAGCTTTTTTTTCTACTTTCTTATCAGCTTTTTTTTCTGTTTTGTTAGCATCAGAAGCGAAAGCGAAAGATGTAAGACCAAGAACAACAAGAGCAGCAAGAACTTTTTTCATAAGAAAACCCTTTAAAAATGTATTGTACTTGTTTAGTACTAGCGAAATATTATCACTCGATATGTGAAAAGTATGTGGATATATTTTGAAAATTATTTTTTTTAATTTTTTTTATTTTAGTGAGTTTATGTAGTCTATTATCTCTCCGTTACCCGTTAACTCGGCAATATCGGATAGCCCGAGACCGTCTTTATTTTTTGCTTTGTAGTCCGCCCCTTTTGAGATGAGTAGTTTTGCAATATCTAGATTTTCACGCCAGACTGCTAGCATTAGCGGCGTTTTTCCACTTGTATCCGCCATATTTATATCCGCACCTTTTGATATTAGTAGCATAGTTACATCTTTCTTGTTCTCCCAGATTGAGAGCATAAGTATATTTTTGCCGTTAGGGAGGGCGGCATTTGCCTCCTCCTTGCTTTTTACTAGCATATCAACGGCTTTTATATCTCCTGTTTTGACTGCGTTTACCATCTCGCCGCTAGGCTCTATGGCAAATAAAGCAGCCGTCAAGAATGGCAATACAAACGCCAATCTCACATATTGCCTTTAAAGCTGTCAATGAAGCCTTGTATGTCTTCTTGAAGCGCTTGAAGCTCCTCTTCGTGCAGTACCTCGTCCGCCATGATTTGCGTCGCCATATTGAAAGTCACTATGTCACTATCTTTTGTTAGTTGAGATATTCTCTCGTATACACTGATTGCGCATTGTTCGCCTTTGATGTTTTGCGCTAGCACTTCGAGCACTTGTGGATTTTGTGGCGCATCGTAGCCGCATATTGTGTTATCCAACCAGTCTTTTGGGTGTAGTAGCGGTGTGCCACCAAGCTGTATAATCCTATCGGCTACCATCGTGGCGTGTCTTAGCTCGTCTGCTGTGTGCTGCACGAGTTCCGCTATTACGGCTTCTTTCATAATTCCTTTTACCACCTTTGAGCCTATCCAGTATTGGTAATGAGCTAGCCACTCATCAGCGTAGGCTTTGTTTAGCAGTGTGACTATCTCCTCGACATTCCCTTTTACTATACTTCTACCAAATGAACCCATGGTTAAACTCCTTTTTGATTGATGTTTTTGAGTTTACAAAAACAATTCTTAGCAAATAGTAAAAATTCCTAAAAAGATATTTTTGTGCGAAATAGTTAAAATACGTTCAAAATTTTCAAAAAGGCTTTTGTGTATGGTTTTTACTACCCCTTTTAAAAACGATTCAATAAAAATAATGCTCCTAGGCAGCGGCGAGCTAGGGCGAGAGGTGGCGATAGAGGCTCTGAGGCTTGGATGTGAAGTGGTGGCGGTCGATAAATATGAGAATGCTCCAGCGCAGCTAGTCGCCACGAAAGCCTATGCGATTGATATGAAAAACAAAGAGCAACTTCTTGGCATTATAAGAGCAGAAAAGCCGACATATATACTCCCAGAGGTTGAGGCGATAAGCATAGATGCGCTTTTTGAGGCTGAAAAAGAGGGTTTTCACGTCATACCAAACGCAAGGGCGGTTAGCCTTACGATGAACCGTAAAGGTATTAGAGAGTTTGCGGCGGTAGAGCTCGGGCTAAAGACAAGCGGTTTTAGATTTGCAAAAACCGAAGAAGAGCTGAAGGCGGCGGCAGATGAGATGGGGTATCCGTGCGTCATTAAGCCGGTTATGAGCAGTTCCGGACACGGGCAAAGCGTATGTCGTGCTCCTGAGGAGGTGGCAAAATGCTTTGAGCATGCCAAAGAGGCTAGAGGCGACGCCAGTGAGATAATAGTTGAGGAGTTTATCCGCTTTGACTACGAAATTACTCTGCTAACTGCAAGAACTGAGAGCGAAACGGTATTTTGCGAGCCTATCGGCCATATCCAAAAAGACGGAGACTATATCTACTCGTGGCAGCCGATGGCTATGAGTGAGACAGCGCTTGAGAAGGCAAAACATATTGCAAAAACAGTTACCGACGGTCTTGGCGGCAGAGGGATATTTGGCGTAGAGCTTTTTGTTGCCGGCGACGAGGTGTATTTTAGCGAGGTAAGCCCTCGCCCACACGATACGGGTATGGTGACGATGACTACTCAAAGCGCTAGCGAGTTTGCTCTTCACCTGCGAGCGGTACTTGGCCTCCCACTTTCTTATAGATTTTTGACACCTGGGGCGAGTGCGGCTTATAAAGCTAAAAATGAGTCTCATGAGCCAAAATTTGATATTCCAAATGAGCTATTTAGCGCGGATACAGAGGTTAGAATATTTGGTAAACCGGAGTCTCATATAGGGCGTAGAATGGCAGTAGTGCTTGCGGCGGATGCTAGCGCAGAGGCGGCGAAAGATAAAGCGGCGAAGCTGGTCGAGAAGATAACGGAATGCTAAAAAGACACTATAAATTAGTAGTTGCAATACTCGTTTTTTTACCAATTTTGTTTTTTGTGGACAAGATAGTGTTTGCGTATATGCAGCCGCAAGCCGCAAACGAGGCCAAAAAAGCGGAATACGCCCAAAAGCTCTATGGGGCAAAATGTGCCATGTGTCACGGGATAAAGGGTGAAGGCACTGGTGGCTACGCAAAAATCACAGGATTAACTAAAGATATTGCGCTATCCAAAATCAAAACTCACAAAGAGGGGATATTTGGTGAAGGGGTGCAGCTAAGGGCAGATTTTGCGACGCTTAGCGAGGCTGACAAGGAAGAGATAGCTTCTTTTGTCGCCACTCTCAAATAAATCCGAGATGCCCAAAAAGTATTTTGGCACCTATCGCCACAAGGACTACGCCGCCGAATATTTCGGCTTTACTCTCTAGCCTTTCTCCTATTTTGTGGCCGATGACGACGGAGGCGGCAGATATGCCAAAAGTCACCACCGCAATAATAAACGCCGATAAAAATATATTTTGATTTAAAAATGCCAGAGTGACGCCTACTGCGAGAGCATCTAGACTTGTGGCGATAGCCAGAACGGTTAGAAGCCTTAGCCCCAGCCCTATCTCTTTTTTCTCGTCATCTTCGCCAAAGCCCTCGTATATCATTTTGCCGCCAAGAGCTGCCAATATAACAAATGAAATATAGTGGTCATACGCCTCAACGACGTTCGCAAATGATAATGCCATGACAAAGCCGATAAGCGGCATAAGACCTTGAAAAAATCCAAACATAGCCGATGGTTTTAAAATCGTCGCTCTACCTATGCGCCTGTGCCTAGCTCCAATAGCCATAGATACGGCGGCGGCATCCATCGCAAGACCTACGGCAATCAAAAATATCTCAAAACCCACAAAATGCCTTTTTTACGTTGATTTTACCCAAAAACGGTACACTTTGCCAAAAAACCAAAGGTG
Organism: Campylobacterales bacterium; assembly: GCA_041915365.1. Classification (GTDB taxonomy): domain Bacteria; phylum Campylobacterota; class Campylobacteria; order Campylobacterales; family UBA6016; genus UBA6016. Next base: position 18,423 of record JAYSBP010000011.1, read on the forward strand.
AGAGATGAGAAAAGCCGTGTTTTTGACATTATCTGCAATTTTTGCATTTGGGCTTGAATTGCCGGATATAAAAGAGAAAAATGGGCTTGGTTTCAAAGTGATACAGGGATACGAAAATTGGGGTGTCGCGGCGACACATTGGCGCAAAGACAAAAACGAACTTAGATATGTGCTAGTTGACCCAAAAAATGAGAAAGATTTCAAAAAAGGCAAAAAATTAAAAGACGGCACGATAGTCGTAAAAATAGGGTGGAGTACGAAGCCTATGGATAGGTTTGCTGATGGGATAGAGGCTGATCAAATCCAAAGGGTTGAGTATATGATAAAAGATGCCAAAAAATTTGCCTCAACGGGTGGATGGGGGTATGCTAGATTTGTCAAAAACCCTGACGGCTCTTACAAGCCGTGGGGCGGCGACGCAAACGAATGCTATGCGTGCCACACGGCAGTTGTCGACAGGGACTATTTATTTAGTGAGTATCAAAAGAAATTTTAGGGTTACTTGCCGTCTCCATAGTGCTTGACGAGGTAGTTTATAATAACTTGCGAATCCTCTTTCGTTATCGGGGCTTTGAACTCGTCAATCATTTTTCTAACCGTTCCCGTCCAATAAGAGCGGTTTCTTGCTTTTCCTTGATTTAGGACATATCCAAAAGAGTGGCACGTAAGACAGTTGCCAACAACGACCTCATAATGGTCTGCTTGCACCATCGGATAATCGTAGTAGGGCATTTCTATCGGTTTGTTCACTTGTGCAAACAGTGCAGAGGCGATAGTCGCAGTCAAAAATATAATTTTTTTCATCTTTTATCCTCACACTATCTTAACGTTTACGCTATCTACTGCGTTATACTGGTATCCGCCTGCATTCCAGCCTATTTCGTCGGCTAGCGGCTGTATTTTGCCTATTTTGTTAATGGCTCGTACCATTATCGTATAGTCGCCTTTTGCCCTCGGCTCCCACTCATACACCCATTTTCTATAAGAGTATTTGCCTACCTCTTTGTCTAGCCTTGTCATTCCCCAAGTTCTGCCGTTGTCTAGAGAGATCATAACCTCTTTTATGCCGTATCCCTCGTCAAATGCGACACCTTGCACTTGCACTTTTGAACCTTTTTTGATTACGGTGTTTGGCGTCGGGTATCCTATGACCGATTTTACTTTCATAACCGCTATAGGTTTTCTCTTGTATTCAAAGTCCATCCCAGGTGTGACGCACTCACAGTCGTTGTTTGGTACTGTGTATGCTACATCCATAAAAAATGAGTTTCTATATTTATCCATTACCGTGATTTCTGATAGCATCTTAACCCAACTATCGGAGAAGTGGCCGGGGATTACGAGCCTTAGAGGAAAGCCATTGAGATATGGAAGGTCTTCACCGTTCATCTCGTAAGCGACTATCATATTCTCATGTAGTGCCTCGTCAACAGCCATCTCTCTAAAAAATTTAGGAGTAGCCTCAAGCGCAGGCTTTTCAAGTCCGTTGACACCTACCCAAGCGGCGTTAGCTTGAAGTCCTGCGGCATTTAGTAGGTCTTTTAGTCTTACTCCTCTCCATACGGCGCAACCCATTGCCCCATGCTGCCATTGTACCCCATGCGTTGGATGTGCGTAGTAGCTTCTGCTGTTTCCGCCGCATTGAAGCACCGATACGATTTCGGCAGGCTCAAATTTTGATTTGAGGTCGTCCATACTCAGGCTTAGAGTTTTGTTGACCGCCCCCTTGACCTCTAGTCTAAATGTGTTCAGGTCTACAAAAGTGGGAATGTCCGGCATATGCCATCTGACGAAGAACTGATCGTTTGGCGTTATGACATTTGTGAATATATCTCTTGGCGACTCCAAAAGCGGCGGTCTATCGGATATAGTTTTTAGCGGTTTTTTTTGTGGAAATGCAATGGTCGGCGGTGTGAATGTGTCGCTAGCTACTGCTTTTGTCTGCTCTTTGCCAAAGAGAGAGGCCGCAGTCATAGCGAGTCCGGCACCCAAAAACCCTCTTCTTGTTAGGTTGCCCATATCTTACTCCTTTTTTTCAATCAGTTAATTATAATTATAAATTGTTTAAGAATAAGATAATTTGATTGATTTATAAATAGATGAAATGCAAAAAATCTATATTTGTCATCATCCAAGCCTACCTTCCCACGATATTCCGGCAAGCATTTTGTGTTGTATCTCTGCTCTAGGGAGCGGTTTTGAGTAGAAATATCCCTGTATAAAGAAGCATCCAAGCTCTTTCAAAAACTCTAATTGCTCGGCTGTCTCTATTCCCTCAGCCACGGTTTCTATGTTTAGGGCTTGCCCCATTGCTATTATCGCTGTCACTATCTCTCTGTCTTGATGACTATGCGCTATGTCGATGATAAAAGAGCGGTCTATTTTGAACTGGTTGATAGGAAATCTTTTGAGGTAGCTAAGCGATGAGTATCCAGTTCCGAAGTCGTCTATCGATATTTTGACCCCAAAGTCTCTTAGTTCGTGAAGCTTGCTTATCGCCTCTTCTGGCTCATCCATGATAATGCCCTCTGTTAGCTCCAGTTTTACGAGCGACGGGTCTATTTTGTAGAGCCCGACTAGATGTTTTACTCTGTCGACAAACATTTTCTCTTTGAATTGCTTGTCGGCTATGTTGATTGCCATACAGCCAGGATTTATACCCATATCAAGCCAGTCTCTTAGCGTAGATAGGGCGTGTGCCAATACCCATTCGCCTATCGAGACTATCAATCCGCTTTGCTCCGCAATCGTCAAAAACTCAAACGGGGACAATACTCCCCTTAGCGGATGGTTCCATCGAATTAACGATTCAACACCTATGATAGAGTGTGTTCTGGAGTCTATTTGCGGTTGATAGAAGAGGACAAATTCATCTTTTGCGACCGCTCTTCTTAGCTCATCTTCTATACTGAGCCTATTTTTTAGTTTTACCTCAAGTTCGGAGGAGAAAAAGCTAAATCTTCCCTTGCCCAAATCTTTTGATTGATACATCGCCATATCTGCTTTTTTCATCAACGTGTCTACATCCTCGCCGTCCGTAGGGAATACGCTGATGCCGATACTGGCACTTGAGAAAATCCTATTTCCGTCTATGTTGAAGCTATTTGAGAGTGCTTCGTTGAGCTTTTGTGCAAGCATTATTATCTCGTCATTGCTATCCACGTCTTCCGCCAGCAAAACAAACTCGTCGCCGCCCATCCTAGCAAGAGTATCGGAGTCGGAAACCGCCGCAATAAGCCTCTCCGATACGCTTACGAGCAAGGCATCTCCTGCCTCGTGTCCTAGCGTGTCATTGACATATTTGAAGTTGTCCAAATCTATAAAAAATACAGCCAATCTACCGTCTTGTTTTTTTGCTATCTGTATCGCATGTGTTAATCTTTCGTGGAAAAAGCGTCTATTTGCAAGTTCGGTGAGGGGGTCGAAATTGGCAAAATGGGCAAGTTGCTCTTGGTACTCTTTCATGGAAGTTATGTCGTTAAACATACCGATATAGTTTTGCAACTCCCCATACTTGTTATGGACGGCACATATACTTGTAAGCTCTGCGCATAGCTCGCCATTTTTGTTTCTATTCCAGAACTCCCCCTGCCAGATACCGTCTTTTTTTATTTGCGTAAATATAGTTTCATAAAAATCTTTTTTGTGAAGCCCAGATTTTAAAATCGCAGGCGTCTTTCCGACTGCATCTTCCTTTGAAAAGCCGGTAAGCTTGGTGAATGAGTTGTTGACGTCTATAATGGTGTGGTCAGGCTTGGTGATGACTATCCCTTCCGCCGCATGCTCAAAAACGCTAGCCGCAAGCTCTAGCTTGTTCATCTGCTTTGCTAGCCTTCTGCTGAGAATGACAGATCTGAGAACTAGCACACTTAGGAGCACCACTATTGTTATCAGGAATATCCCAATTTGGATTTGGTATTTTTGGAGTACGTCTTTGAATGTCATCGGGTGCGGTTTGTCAAAAGGGTATGCTCTAACTTTTTGCATTAGAGCCTCGGTAGATTCGTATGGCATAGGCGTTGTCCAGCCGTAATATCCTGCTGACTTGGCGACATCTGAGCCGTCTTTGATGCTAAGAAGGGCTATTGTGACTTCTTTTGCTAGGTCTTGATCCGTGTATCTAGCGGCGGCAAAAGGCCACTCCGGATAAAGTGGCGTAGAGACTGCAAACGGATATTCAGGATAGTCTTGCTTGTGTAAAATCTTGAAATCTTCCATTTTTATCGAACCGTTTTTTGCCAATGACTCAAGGACGCTTGAGCGGATGAAGCCAACGTCAACTTTTTTGTCTCTTACGGCAAAAACGACTTTATCGTGTGGCATATCCGTAAATAAAACATCTTTTTTGGTATCGATTTCTATGTTTTCATCATACAAAACACCCGCTTGGGCTAGGTAACCGCCGAGCGATTCTTTGCTGACGGCGGCTATTTTTTTGTTTTTTATGTCGGCAAGTGTGTTTATATTTTTGTTATCGGCTCTTACTATTATTGTTCCGCCAAATGTCTTTAGCTGTGTACTGCGAGGGCCGGCTCTGAGTATGGTCGCTATCCTAGTGACGCCGTGTTTTATCTCTAGCGCCACATAGTGCTCTGGATTGGTAAATACAAAATCAAGACTCTTGTTTTCTAACTGTTCGTTTAGTTCTTTGTAGCTTAGCGCTTTGATTACGAAGTTTTTGTTAGGTATTGACTTGTTGAGCGTATCTGCTAGTGGTTGCCATGACTTCATTGTCTCGGCAGGCGGTCTGAACGCTAGTACTCCTATCGCCGTCTCCTGTTTATCTTGTGCGCAAAATCCGCTTGTAAGCATTAGCAATAGCATAAAAATTACGGTGTGAAGTTTTATCTGCATTTGTGCCTCAAGTATTTGTGACTTTTTTGTGTTAATATAATAATAGTCACTTTTTTCTTCTTGTGCAATAGTTTATGAAAATTATTTGATTATTTGATGAAGGATTGATATAGACTCGCTGTCAAAAGCCGCATCGTCTATCATTTTTGCTATCTCTTTTTCGTCATATATCGTCGATGGGTACACTATGATATAAAGTTCATCATTTTTTTGCAGAAAACTACTCTCGCCAAACTCCGTGTATCTCGTAGCCCCTATACTGATTATTGCCTCACTAGGACTGCCGCACTCTTTTAGCAGTTCGCCTACATTTTCGAGCGGACCGCTATCGGCTTGGTTGTTTATTCTATCTATTATCCAATCCGTCAACTTGCCGTGAAAATAGCTATATGAGGAGACGGCGGAGTCTATCCCGTATGCGTGCAGCACGCCATCACGTCTAAGATAGCAAGCGATGCGGTACTTATCCATCACCCCACCTTTTTGAAAGCTATCCACCTTTAGTAGCTTTTTGGCTATCCCTTTGGAGTTTGCGCCCCAATTTTTCTTGTCGCTGATTTTGCGAGCGCCCTCTCGTCTTATAGAGCAGTCGTTGTACGCCCCAAAAAACTTCGGCTTTAGCTCTGCTACTTTGCCGCCCGCATACACTATGTCACACACTACGGCAACTTCTGGTTCTGCTTGGAGCTTGTCTTGGCTATTTGGCATATCTATCTCGTGGGATGATAGCGGATAGGTAGCCAGATGGCTAGTAGGATGAGACGGCAGATAAAAAGGAAATATCCCCTTTGGTGCATCCTCCTCAGTAGTCACTACACCGACAAAGTCTGCGCTCTCACCTGCCTGCTCCAGATGTCCCGTGAAGTTCCCTGCTACCCCTACGCCTATCATCTGTGTGAAGTTCATTTTTTGACCCTTTCAAATAGCGTCTTGTAGATTTTGTCTTTATCTCGCACGCCGACAGCTAGTACTAATACGACTATTTCAGTGTCTTTGACCTCATACGCAAGCCTATATCCGACTGTGCGAAGCTTGATTTTGTAGATATTTTCAAAACCGCTAAGTTTGTCTTTTGGATTGTGTGGATTTTCTAGTCTTTCAGCTAGTTTTTTCTTGAACTGCTCTTTGATGCTTTTGTCCAGAGTCTCCCACTCTTTGAGGGCTTTTGGTAGAAATTCAAGATTATAGGTCATTTAGCGATACACGCACGGGCATTTCGTTTTCACCTAAACGCTCTTTGACGCTTTGTGAAAGTAGATAATCATCTACTATATCCATCAGCTTCTCAAAGGTCTCTGATGGCACAAGGTATGCGCTAGGGGTATTGTGGTTTAATATGGCTATAGGCTCATTTCCAGACTCGTTTAGCAAAGCCGTCGGTGACTTCTTTAGTTCCGAGATGCTCGCCGAATAGCTAGAGTATAGTTGTCTCATAAAAAGTACCTTTTTTGGTATTTATTTTGGGACTAATTGTACTACTAATTGTAGGCTTTGTCTACCGCTTTCCAGTTTTTTTCGAAAATTTTGTGAGCCAATTTTACAATTTCAGTATTTACATTAGCAGGCGAATCCTTGATTATTTGGCTGATATCGCTTGCCGTGTATATTGTGCCTCTTTGCGTTTTTATGCCTTCCATTTGCAAATAGTTTTTAACTTTTGGAAGGCTTTCTAATTCTATATATTTTAAAAATATCCGCTCTTCAATAGAAGAAGGAGTTAGCCTTAATAAATCAATTATTTTTGTTAGTCTCTTTATTTCTTCTTCAAGTGTAGATATGGTCATGAAATTTACAAAATCTATTTACTTGGTCCTACGATATACCCAGCTACCGCACTCGCTGCCGCTATTGCAGAGTTGGCTAGATATACTTCAGATGTTCTAGCGCCCATTCTACCGACAAAGTTTCTGTTTGTGGTGGCTATAGCTCTCTCGCCGTCACCTAGTATGCCCATATATCCGCCTAGACATGCGCCGCATGTTGGATTGCTAAATACCGCTCCCGCTTCTACGAATATATCCACATAACCTAGCTTGTATGCCTGAAGTGCTATTTTTTGCGTTGCAGGGGTGATGATTAGCCTCACATGAGGAGCTACTTTTTTTCCTTTTAGGATTTTTGCCGCCATTTCAAGGTCTGATAGTCTTCCATTCGTACAAGAGCCGATGAACGCTTGGTCAACACGGATTTTGTCCGCCACCGCTTGACTAAGAGGTTTGCCGTTTGATGGCAAGAACGGATATGCGATGACAGGCTCTAAGTTCGCCACATCAATATGGAGCACTTGGCAGTACTCGGCGTCTGCATCGGAGTAAAACTCTTTTGCAGTTCTGGCAAGATTTTTGTCCGCCAAAAACGCTCTTGTCGTGTCATCTACCGCCACGATACCGTTTTTTGCTCCGGCTTCTATTGCCATATTACAAAGGCTAAATCTATCGTCCATCGTGAGGTACTGTATCGTGTCACCCGTAAACTCAAGCGCTTTGTATAGCGCCCCATCCACGCCTATCATTCTGATAATTTCAAGGATTAGGTCTTTACCCGTCACATATTCTCTCGGTTTGCCTTTGAACACCACCTTGATAGTCTCAGGCACTTTAAACCAGTTTTCACCCGTTATCATCGTAAAAGCAAGGTCGGTACTACCCATACCAGTAGAGAATGCCCCCAGAGCGCCGTGTGTACAAGTGTGGCTGTCTGCACCTATGATGACATCACCCGGCACTACAAGCCCTTTTTCAGGCAAGAGGGCGTGCTCTATACCCATATCTTTTTCATCGAAAAACAGCTTCATATTATGCTTAGCGGCAAAATCACGGCTGATTCTTGCTTGATTGGCGCTCGCTATGTCTTTTGCGGGGATGAAGTGGTCCATAACTATACAAAAGCCGTTCGGGTTTGCTAGTTTTGTCGCTCCAGACTCCTCAAAGGCTCTGATAGATAGAGGCGTAGTGATGTCGTTACCTATTGTCATATCGACTTTTACTCTTACGATGTCGCCCGCTTTTACCGCTTTTCCTGCGTGGTCAGAAAATATTTTTTCGGTTATCGTTTGTCCCATTTTTATACCTTTAAATGCTCTTATTTGTCGCAATTTTAGCCGATTTTGGCTTTTATAGGTAAAATCAGCTTATGAAATACGCCGTACTAAAAGCCCTAGTATCAAAACTACAAAATGAAAAAAAACTTGGCCGTGTGTCACGGGTGGCGGACTCCGTTCTAAAAGTCGAATTCTCAAGGGATGAGACGTATTTTTTTGATTTGACGAGAGGGCATAACTTTGTCTTTAAAAACGAAAAAACTGCCCCAAAAGAGTATAAAGCGCCATTTGATGCCGCTCTCTCAAAATACTTTTCAAAATGCGATATATGCGGCGTTACGCTTGCAGACAACGACAAAATAATAAGCATCTGCGCATCCTCAAAACTCGGCTACAAAGAACAAAAAACAACGCTTATCTTAGAGTTTACAGGCAAGAGCGCAAATATGATAGTCGCCGATGATAAAGGCATCGTGTTGTCGGCTCTTAGGTACGAAGTCGGTGGTGTGCGTGAGGTGCGGGCGGCTCAGGCGTATGTTCCGCCTCCGCCTCCGCCTTTTGTTTTTTCGCAGATTGATGTCGGTGATGTGGATGAATATATAGAAAATATGCTTTTCCAAAAGCAAAAAAACCGCCTCGAAAACCTAAAAAGTCAAAAAATAGCTCAAATAGATAAAAAAATAGAGAAATTAGAGAGTCTAATCGCATCTTTTGAAGAGCCGCAAGAGCTTGTCCAAAAGTCTGACGAAGCCTTAAAGATAGGGGATTTGCTGTGTGCAAACGCCCACCTTGTCGTACCACATCAAAAAAGCGTTAAGCTGGAAGATTTTGACGGCAAGGAAACAGTTATTGAACTCCCTGATTTTAGAAGTCAAAAAGAGATATTGAACTTTTTTTATCAAAAATCTAAAAAACTACGCAAAAAAGCCGATGGAATACACAAAGAAAAAGAGTCGGTCGGGGAGCGGCTGAATTTTTTGAAATCGCAGAGGTCTGCCATCTCTTCAGCCGTTGATGAAGAAGGTGTGCGGCTGTTCACTCAAAAGCAAAAAGGCGGTGAAAAAAAAGAAGAGTCAAGCGATATTTTCGAGGTTTTTTATAAAGATTACAAAATCAGTACCGGAAAAAATCGAAAAGGAAACGAAAAATTGCTAAAATTGGCTCGTTCAAACGACTTTTGGTTTCATATCAAGGATTTGCCTTCGGCGCACACCGTATTGCATACCGATAAACAAAAGGTTCCTGACGACGTTATTTTGTTTGCGGCGAAGATGTGCGTTCAGCTTTCTGTTTCGAAAGAGGGCGTTTATTTGGTAGATTACGCAAAAAGAAGGGACGTATCTCCCGTGGAGGGGGCAAACGTCAACTATGTTAACTATAAGACATTAACGGTAAAAAAGGAATAGGACGTGGCAGCCGTAACGCCTGTTGGCTCTCAAATATACGTCAACCAAGCCGCACCTTTGGTGTCACAGCTCCATCAGGGCGTGGCGCAGAGGTTTGATATGCAGGCTTTTGTGGCGATGCAAGCCGAGCAAGAGAAAGAGCCAAAAATAGAGCCCGTCGTAGAGTCTGACGGTTCGCAAAAAATCAATGCAGATGCCGACGGCGGCAAAAATACAGAACAGCACGAACAACAACAAAGAGAAAAAACAGATGAAGAAGAGCCGCAAGAGCCTTTCAAGTCCGACCATATTTTAGATTTAAAAGTTTAACAAGGAAGTTTAGTTGCAAACCCCGCATTTTTTGAACGCTTCAAAAGAACGCTACATGACGGCATTCATACTCATAGGGATAACCGTCGGTGTGATACTTATAGATAATTTTTTGCTCACTTGGGCTTTTATGGGCGTATTTTATTTTCTAGGCTTTATAGAGGCCAATAGACTATTTAAATTGCAAAATATCTCTTTGTATCCAATAGCGATTATTATATGGCTCTCGGCATATTTTATGACCGACCCAGAGGATTTGGTGTTTTTTGTCCTTTTGATATATGCTAGTTATTTAGCGTTCAAAAATAGAGTCGGTTTTGTAGAGGGGATAGAGGGGCAAAAAGGGGTCAGAAACCTAATGGTGTTTTTGTATCCTACCGCACCAATGCTATTTATGCTCTCTTTGTACAAAGACTATGGGATGGCGTCGCTATTTTGGCTGATAGTCATCGTAGCCGTTACCGATACGGCGGCTTTTTTTACCGGTAAAGCGGTCGGTAAAGTCCCGTTTTCTCCGGCAAGTCCGAACAAGACCCTTGAAGGCGTGCTTGGCGGTATACTTGTGGCGAGCATAGTCGGCACACTGATGGGAATGGCATTTTTGCCATTTTTTAAGGCCTTGCTTATATCTTTTGCCGTATCGGCTTCATCGATATTTGGGGATTTGTTTGAGTCATCACTAAAAAGACATGCCGACGTAAAAGATAGCGGCAATTTCCTCCCAGGGCACGGCGGCGTACTTGATAGACTTGATGGACATTTGTTTGGGGCGGTTGCGATGGTGGTACTTCTTAGAGGTCTTTATTGATAATTCTCGGCTCCACAGGCTCCATAGGAGTCAATGCCATTGACGTGTGTGAAAGAGAAAGTATACAAATAGAGCTTCTGTCCGCAGGTAGCAACTCTGAGCTTTTGAAAAAACAAATAGAAAAATTCCGCCCAAAATATGCTTGTATAGACAAAAATGACGGCTCGCTGGGGAGAAACTACTTAGGGAGCGAGATTTTTTACGGAGCGGAGGGGCTTAGCGAGGCCTTGGCAAAGACACAAAGCGCTAAAGCGCTAAATGCGATAGTCGGGTTCGCAGGGTTGCGCTCTACTCTGGGCTGTATTGAGCTTGGCAAAGAGGTCGCTCTCGCCAACAAAGAGTCTCTCGTTGCAGCTGGAAAATTCATAGATATATCAAAAATAACCCCCGTTGACAGCGAGCATTTCGCACTTTGGTATCTAAACAGAGGTTTTGGCAAAATCCGAAAGATGACAATAACGGCGAGTGGCGGCGCACTAAGGGATGCTCCACTCGGCCAAATATACGCTTCAAGTGTCTGTGATGTGTTAAAACACCCCAACTGGACAATGGGGCGGAAAATAACCGTTGATAGCGCAACGATGGTAAACAAGCTCTTTGAAATTATCGAGGCGTACTGGCTTTTCGGCGACAAAATCTCATACGATGCAATAATAGAGACAAGCTCCACTATACACGCCATGATAGAGTTTGACGATGGGGTAAGTACGGCGCAGATGAGCGAGCCTGATATGAGACTCCCTATATCGTACGCACTATGCGGCAAGGCTACGCAAGATTTGTTTCAAAGCATTGACCTGCTTGGGCTTGGGGCTTTGGAGTTTAGGGCTATTGAGGAGGTGCGATACCCTGTTTGGAGGCTCAAAAACGAGCTTTTATCCAACCCGTCTTTGGCGCTTGTTCTTAACTCCGCAAATGAAATTGCCGTTGAAGCTTTTTTGGATGAGAAGATAGCTTTTGGAGAGATAGCTAGTACTATTTTTTCGGCGTGCGAGAAGTATGACGGGGCAAAGACGAATAGCATAGACGACGTATTTGCGCTTGACAAAGAGGTAAGGGAATATGCAAGAAGTATCATCAAAGCCTAAAATACTTATTTTGCACGGCTGGGGCGGGAGTGATTTTCCGCATTGGCAACATTGGCTTACTACGAAGCTTGCGGGAGAGGGTTACCCTGTGTATTTTCCGCAACTCCCTTTTATGCATACGCCTCGCAAAAAAGTTTGGCTTGAGAGTTTGGAGGGGATAATGTCTTCTTTCAAGCCAGATAGAATTGTGTGCCATTCACTTGGCAATATACTTTGGTTTTGGTACGCAAAAGCTCATCCGGAAGTAAAATTTGAAAAAGTGTTGCTGGTTGCTCCTCCATCCAGAAAGACGGACATAAAAGCCGTGGATACTTTTTTCCCGTTTCCAAAAGCCTCTGCACTATCCGATAATGCCTTGTTTGTCGTTAGTACGAATGACAAGTACATGGACGTGGACGAGGCAAGCGAAATACAAAAAGAGCTAGCTTGCGATATGAAGATAATACAAAGTGGCGGTCATCTCAACTCTGACGCCGGATATGGCGCTTGGCCTTTTGCATACGAGTGGATAACGGCGTGATACTATCCATAGAATCAAGCTGCGACGATAGCGCAATAGCGATAACCGAAATAGAGAGCAAAAAGCTTCTATTTCACAAAAAAATCTCTCAAGATGAAGAGCATAGCGTATACGGTGGAGTTGTGCCTGAGCTTGCGAGTAGGCTTCACGCGCTTTCGTTACCAAAATTGCTAGAGTCTGCCAGTGAATATCTCCCGCATATCAAAGCCGTAGCCGTGACCAATGAGCCTGGGCTTGTAGTCTCTCTCGTCGAGGGCGTATCGATGGCAAAAAGCGTTGCCATAGCGCTTGGCGTGCCACTCATCCCAGTCAATCACTTAATAGGGCATATTTATTCGTTATTTATCGAGTCTGATTCTAGCTTGCCACTTGATGTGTTGCTTGTATCCGGCGGTCATACGCAGTATATGAGAGTTCGCTCAATGGTGGACGTGGAACTTGTTGCAAAGACTATGGATGATAGTTTTGGGGAGAGCTTTGACAAAGCGGCAAAGATGCTGGGTCTTGGCTATCCTGGTGGGCCTCTAATAGAGGAGTGGGCCTTGAGAGGCGACGAAAACCGTTATGAACTCCCCGTGGCTCTTCAGGATAATAGACTTGCGTTTAGCTACTCGGGGCTCAAAAACGCATTTAGGCTAAAAATAGAAGAGGTTGGCGAGATGAATGAGCAAAAAATAGCAGACCTTGCAGCCTCGTTTCAAAAAGTAGCAGTAGAGCATTTGCTATTTAAAATAAGACAGATTGTGAGAAATAATCCACCAAAAATACTTGGCATAGTCGGCGGTGCGGCGGCAAATAAGCGACTCAGAAGCGAACTTGATATACTCTCTAAAAAGCATAGTTTTGAGCTAATTTTTCCAAAAATGGAGTTTTGCTCAGATAATGCCGCTATGGTTGGCAGGGTTGGTGTAGAGGCTTACAAAGAGAAAATGTTTAAAAATTATGCAGATTTTGACGTTGCGTCGAGAGCAAATTTTTAATTAAGACTAATTTTATCTTTTTTAGCCTACAATTTGAGCAGTTATCAAAAAACAAGGAGATAAAAAATGGCATCAGTACTTTTCAAAGGTAGTCCGGTAAATCTTGAAGGAACAGAGGTAAAAGTAGGGGATAAAGCTCCTGCGATTACTCTTCCAAACAAAGGTCTTGCAGACGTAGTTGTTGGTGGCGCTAGCGACTGCATCCAAATAATCGTAGCAGTACCTTCTCTTGATACTCCGGTATGTGCGTCTGAAACTAGAAAATTCAACGTTGAAGCTGCAAAAATCAACAGCGCAAAAGTGCAAATCGTATCTATGGACCTTCCGTTTGCGGCTGGTAGATTTTGTACGACTGAAGGTATCGAAAACCTTGACGTATGTTCAGATTTTAGAGGCAAAGAGTTTGCAAAAGCTTATGGCGTACTAATAGGTGAAGGCGTACTTAGAGGTCTAACGGCTAGAGCTATATTCGTAGTTGATAAAGCCGGAACGGTAGTTTACAAAGAACTTGTAAGCGAAGTAACAGAAGAGCCAAACTATGACGCTGCTCTTGAGGCCGCAAAAGCTGCTGGCGCTACTGGCTCATCTTGCTGCGGTGGTGGTTGCCACTAACTAAAGTTATAGGCGGATTTTCCGTCTATACTATTTTTACCTCTAGCTCCAACTTGACTTTTGACTTTTCCATGACTTTTTTTTGCGCTAGCTCTATAAGTTCTAGCGCATCTTCCACTTTCCCATCCCCTAGATTTACCAAAAAATTAGCGTGAACTTCGCTAAACGCCATGTCGCCTATTCTATAGCCTTTCATTCCCGCTTCCTCTAGCAGTCTTCCGGCGTAGTCAGCTTGTGGATTTTTGAAGCAGCTCCCTGCGCTTGGATTTTTTGGCTGATTTTTTCGTGCGTTTTTTAGCTCTTCAAACAACGCTTCATCAAACCCTTTTGTGCTTGCATCAAACACGGCTTCCAATGCTATTCCGGCTAAAGAAGCAAATCTGTATCCGTGTGCGATTTCATCTTTTTGCTTGTAGCCGTCGGCAAATTTTACGGATATGATGCCGTTAAACATCTCTTGTCCTTTAAGACCGGCGTTCATGGAGAGCATACCGCCGATTGTTCCTGGTAGTCCACCCAAAAACTCAAATCCACTCAGGTTATTTTTCTTTGCAAAGCTAAACGCCCGCCCGCCGCTCATTGCCGCTCCGATGCACAGCTTGTCTTCCTCTAACCTTATGTACTCAAACTCATCGCCCAAAATAGCTAGATTTTTGTTCTTTCCACTCACTATTAGGTTGTAGCCACCACCGATAATCATACCGTCAAATGCTGCGGCGTCGGCTTCGTTTTCTATGACGTTTATTTCTATGACTGGGCCCAGGCAAATGGAGGAGTATTTTGAAAAATCTACGGTTTTTTTGCGCATTTAGAAGACAAAAGTGGGAATCATACGGATAAGGCGGGTTGTGAAGTCTATTAGCTCGTTCATCATCCAAGGCATAGTAAAAAGCATAACAGCGCCAGTAAGGACGATTTTTGGCAAAAATGAAAGCGTCGCTTCGTTGATTTGTGTTGTGGCCTGAAAAATACTAACCACAAGTCCGGCAAGAAGTCCGGCAAGAAGCAGCGGCATTGAGATAATAAGCGTAATTTTTAGCGTCTCAACGGTTAACGCCACAAGTTTCGCTTCCACTCCGGCCTCCTAACTGAATCTATAATCGACGTATTCTTTTGGCAACAGCATATCTGCGGCGCTAAGTTTTTTGTCGTAAATACCGTGATTATATCCTATTTCAAAGAGCTTATCAATAGCTGAAAGTGACAGCTCGTCCATCGTCTCGGAGCGTTCATTTGCATACATTGAGAGATATTTTTCGAGTTTTTTGGCATCCACCCTTATGAGGTCTCTTTCAAGGAGCATTTTGCTTAGCGTTTCCTTGTTTTTTACACCTACTTTTACAGCGTCAAGTAGTATGTTTTCAATGTTTATCGCCCTTAGTAGCGGTATTGAGCGTCTAATTCCCATTCCACCAAGCGGCAGAGGCATATTCCCAGCCAATTCTCTCCATATATCAAATATCTCACGCTCAACCTCTAGGTCATCAGAGTAAGTGAGTATTGCCTCGTGGATTAGCACGCCGGCATCGACTGCACCGTCAAGTACAGCCTTTTCAATTTCAAGAAAATTCATATACACGGGTCTTGCATCTGGATAGGCTATGCGAAAAAGCATCGCATTTGTGGTGTATTTGCCGCTTAGGGCTACTTTGAAATTTCGCTTTAGCTTTGCACCATTTTTCTTCACTAGCTTTGGCCCGTATCCTTCGCCAAAACTCATGGCACATCTTAGTAGGGCGTAGTCGTCTCTCATAAACGGATAAGCGCCAAAGCTAATAGCAGTAGCGTCGTATGTTCCCTTCATTGCCTCTTCGTTTAGAGTTTCTATGTCGAGGGCTATATTGTCAAACTCTAGGTCGCCTGTATTTACCCATCCGAATTTGATAGCGTAATACATAAAAATATCATCTGCATCAGGCGAGTGGGCAACGCTTATTTTTGGCATATTTTTTCCGTCTTTTTTGGCGGATTTTACCGCTTCCTACTTTAAGCGTCCAAGTGTTAACATAATCTCATAATCCCGCAAAAAGGCCTAAACCGGATGGATGAAAACAAGAAAAAATCATTAGAATTAGCAATAAAACAAATAGATAAAGCATTCGGAAAAGGTGCGCTTATGAGACTGGGCGATAGGGCTGAGGAGAACATAGAGGCAATCTCTACCGGTTCTCTTGGGCTTGACCTAGCTCTTGGCATCGGAGGTGTACCAAAAGGTCGTATCATAGAGATATATGGGCCTGAGTCATCTGGTAAGACTACTCTTACGTTGCATATAGTGGCAGAGGCTCAAAAGCAAGGCGGTGTTTGTGCATTCGTAGACGCCGAACACGCCCTTGACGTTAAATACGCAAAAAACCTAGGCGTTGATACAGATAATCTTCTCGTATCTCAACCGGACTTCGGTGAGCAAGCTCTTGAGATAGTGGAGACGCTAGCTAGAAGCGGCGCAGTTGATGTGATAGTCGTGGACTCTGTGGCGGCACTTACTCCAAAAGCAGAGATAGAAGGAGATATGGGTGATAGCCATATGGGTCTTCAAGCTAGACTTATGAGTCAAGCACTCAGAAAGCTCGCCGGTGTACTTCATAAGATGAATACGACCGTAATTTTTATCAACCAAATACGCCAAAAAATCGGTGGCATGAGCTACGGTAATAACGAGACAACAACGGGCGGAAATGCACTAAAGTTTTATGCTTCGGTAAGAATAGACATCAGAAAAATACAGAGTCTAAAACAAGGCGAAGACGTAATCGGTAATCGTGTAAAAGCGAAAGTTATCAAAAACAAAGTAGCGCCTCCGTTTAGACAAGCTGAGTTTGACGTAATGTTTGGCGAAGGTATAAGCAAAATGGGCGAGATAATCGATTACGGTGTCAAGCTTGATATAGTGGATAAAGCTGGAGCGTGGTTCTCCTACAAATCGACAAAAATAGGGCAAGGCAGAGAAAATTCAAAGATTTTCCTAAAAGACAACCCTGCCGTTTGTCAAGAAATTGAAAATGAAATACGCAATAGTATCGGCATGGAGGGTGAACTACCAAGCCTATCAGATGAAACCAACACAGGAGAAGACGAATGATATACATAGATGATTTATATGCGAGTGAAGCGATAGATTCAAGGGGCAATCCTACTGTAAAAGTAACGGTTCGACTCTCCGATGGAACGGTAGAGAGCGCTTATGTGCCGAGTGGGGCTAGTACGGGCAAGAGAGAGGCTCTTGAGCTTAGGGATGGCGATAAAGCAAGATTTGGCGGTAAAGGCGTGCTAAAAGCTTGTGAAAACGTAAAAACGTTAATAGCTGACGAGATAATGGGTCTTAGCCCTTTTAATCAAGGGCATATTGATGCCGTCATAAAACAAGTAGACGGTACGGAAAATTACTCAAATATAGGCGCAAATGCGGCTCTTGGCGTATCAATGGCTGTAGCTAGAGCGGCGGCAAGCTCTCTTGGCGTGCCTCTTTATAGATACCTTGGCGGTGTAAATGCCGTAGTCTTGCCAACGCCTATGCTAAACATCATCAACGGTGGCGCTCATGCCGCAGATAGTGCAGACTTTCAAGAGTATATGATTATGCCTATCGGTTTTGAAAGCTTCAAAGAGGCGCTTAGAGCTTCGGCAGAGGTGTATCAAGCGTTAAAAAAAGTGCTTCATGACGAAGGTCATTCTACAAATATCGGCGATGAGGGTGGTTTTGCACCATCACTAGCAAACAACGAAGAGCCTATACAAAAAATAATGAAAGCGATAGAGCTTGCTGGATACAAAGCTGGAGAGCAAATCTGTATAGCTCTTGACGTCGCTTCAAGCGAATTTTACGAGGATGGCAAATACAACCTACATACTGAAAGCAGAGTGTTATCAAGCTCTGAAATGGTTGATTATTATGAGATGCTAATAGGTAAATACCCTATCGTATCTATCGAAGATGGTCTTGACGAGGGCGATTGGGATGGCTGGGCTGAGCTTACAAAAAGACTTGGCGATAAGGTACAGCTAGTCGGTGACGACTTATTCGTGACAAACAAAAAAATAGTTGCAGAGGGAATCGAAAAAAATATCGCAAACTCCGTACTTATAAAGCTAAACCAAATAGGTACACTATCGGAGACTATGCAAACTATGAGACTTGCGCATAGAAACGACTATACTTGCATCGTTTCGCATAGAAGCGGCGAGACAGAAGATAGCTTCATAGCCGATCTTGCTGTAGCGGTAAACTCTGGCCAAATCAAAACGGGCTCAACCGCAAGAAGTGAGCGTATAGCAAAATACAATAGACTTCTTGAAATCGAAGAGGAGCTTGGCGACGCTGCTGAATACATAGGAAAAAGCATTTTTAAAAAATAAAAAATGAACGAGATTTTAGAGGAGCTAGAGCAGCCCAAACGCCGTAAAACATTTGATTTTAGTAGTGGCGTATGGAAGCTAGCGGCCCTCTTTGCTCTTGTCGCCATCTTTGCCGTTTATACAGGCTCTCTGTTGTTCGGGCAAAACTCCGTATCCACTCTTTTTAGCTTAGAAGACCAAAGAGATCATCTCAAATCAGAAATAGAAAAACTAAAAGAACAAAATGCAAAATATCAAAAAGAGTATTTTGAGCTAAAAAGACTTGAAGGGGACAAATGAGAACAGCACTTGCGCTAGTTGCGCTCTCGCTTTTACTGTTTGCGAGGGAAAATCCTTTTAAAACACCGCAAAAAGAAAACCTTGCCGAAGCCTCCATGGCTGGAATAAATAAAGTCGAGCCGCTTCCGGCAATATCTATCACACCGCCCGTGGAGTCTATAAAAATCAAAAAGATTACTATCGAATATCAGACAATCGATGGAGAGCGTGTCAAAAAGACATACGATATAGAAAAGTGTATGGACCCGCTAAAAACAATCAAAGTGACGCAGTAAATGAACAATGTAGTGCTCATTGGCTTCATGGGGAGTGGTAAGAGCTCAATAGGGCGTGTGTTAGCAAAAGAAAAAGGGATGTATTTTGTTGATACGGACGCTATTATAGAAAGCTTTGAGGGGCAAAAAATAAGAAGTATGTTCGAGCAAAAAGGCGAAGCTTATTTTAGGGAGCTTGAAAAAAAATGTTTTGAGTGGCTAAGCGCAAACGTCTCTAATGCCGTCATATCAACTGGTGGTGGTATGCCTACCGTCATAGATGATTTCTCAAAGCTTGGCAGAACGATATATTTAAAAGTCGATTTCGATACCTTGTTAGGGAGATTAAAAGCTGAAGAATTTGATAAAAGACCACTCTTTAAAGACTTAGAGTTTGCAAGAAAAATATTTGAGACAAGAGAGCCTATTTATATAAAAAAAGCAGAATGTATTGTGGATGCTAATGCGGAGTTTGAAAAAGTATTAAAAGAAGTTTCTAGTAAGGCCTAGGCCTTACTAGAAGTTGATTAGTATCTATATCTGATGTATGCTCTTGCGTCAGATGCTGATTTTACAGGGTTCATCCCCATCATTACAGCTTCATCCATCGTGTATGGTGTCCCTTCTGCGCCAAAGAAACCATTGCTTCCAGTATAGTCATAGCTGATATGTGTATACCTTAGCTGCATATCAAGATTTTTTGTAAGTGGCTGATTGTAGTAGCCTTCCCAAGCCTTACCTCTTGCGGCAAGCTTAGAACCCGCCATTGTGTCTTCACCGTATGTCATACTTCTCCAGTATTTTGAGCCTTTATTGTATTCAAGGCCTAGTCTACCATCTTTTGTGAACATTGCTGGAACTTGAACGCCAACCCACCAAGAGCTACCAAATTTTGGGTCTGTGCTGCCAAGCATACCGTTTGCGTTAGGTAGCGTTTTTGTAAATGCATAGCTTACAAAAGCGGTTGTGTTGTCAAGGAAATCACTCCATCCATTGCCAATACCATTTGCCATAGCAACAACAGTACCGCCATTTAAGGCTCCGGTATTGCGAAATTGCAATGCACCAGCTGCGCTATTGTATTTGTATGCAAAATCATTTAAGTTAGATGTTGTTTCTGAACCAGACATTTGAGCTAGCATATAGTTGGCATAAGCTGTTTGATAGTTAAACATATCGCTCTGCGTATAGCCTATCATATTATTTGCTTTAAAGAACATGGAGTGAATAGAATACTGACCGTCATCATAAGGTACATATATGAAGCCGTATAGGTCTACGTCACCATTTTTTGTTTTATCTTTACTGTAGTCCGTTCCATCCATTTGGAATCTAGGCTTAGCATTTGTAAGACCCTTGCCCATGCAAAGTTTGAAGCTCATACCAGGTACGCTTGTTACTTTCTCTAGATTAAATAGGAAGCTTGCGCCGTCATACTCAACATTGATTAGATGGGAAAGCGGGGAGTTTGCATTTGCATTGCCTTCTCTCATATTTCCAGGCAGACCGTCATATGACGGTCTTCTACCGATACTAGCAGTATAAGGTATCGGACCAGCGTCTCCAAAGTATATAAAATAAGCCTCTTTGACATGTACGCTAGTGTCAAGCGCATTTTCGTTGGTTACCCAGTCAAAGTTTGCATTACCAGGCATTGTATTTGACTGGCTATGGTTCGCCGTATCGCCAAATGCTTTATTCATAGATAGTTTACCTATAAAGCTAACATCTTTTGTAGGGGCAGCCTTCATGCCAAGAATAAGTCTATTTGTTAGCAAAGCAGGGTTTGATGCGTTATTTGCGGCAGATACTTGCTTGGAGTAAACTCTGCCCGCTGGATAGCCAAAGTTACTTGATACATCACCGAAGCCCATGGCTCCAAGCCCTGCAGTATCGACGCTGGTTCCGATAGTAGGCGTTGCATACATTGTTTGCGCGCCTGCCATGTTGTATCTTACATAGTCATAGCTAGCCCTATAGTCTATATCCCACTTGACGTTATCGCCACCCGTTCTTACTTTAATCTCTTTTACTTGTTCTGCAAGAGCCTTAAGGTCTGTTGTCTCTTGACCTTTTTTTAGCTCCGCTATTTGAGCTTTTAGCTCGTTTAGCTCTGCTTTTAGCGATGCCATATCGTCTGCCGCAAAAGCAGAAGTAGCTAGCATTGCAGCTAGTGAAAATGCACTTACTCTTCTCATAAACACTCCTTTTTTAGATTGATTTTTTGTTTCTTATCCACAGCCTGGCGTATTGCCGCTGTCAGAACCATACTCTTTCAAAAACTCATGCAAATCTTGAGCTTGCTCTTTGAAACTGGAGCCTCCGAAATATACATTTGCTTTTGCATCGCCTTTATGTTTGTCAATAACAGCTGAAGCGCCGTTGGCAAACCACTTGTCCCACCCCTCTTGCGTGGCCATAGTGGCGCCTTTTGCACCATTGCCGTGACAATTTTTACAGGCTTTGACATACAGTTTTTGACCAGCTTCTACACTTGCATACGACATCGTCGTAACAAGTGCAAAGAGCAACCCGACCGTATGCGGCCTAATTCCATTCATCGATACTCCTTGAAACAGAATATTCGATTTTATGATAAGAAATATTAACTGAACATTAAATATTAATTTTTGTAATTTTTTGGATTATTATTTTTCACAAAGTTACATAACTTTTATGAATGAAGTGTGAGAAAAAATGGTGATGCGAACGTAATGCGCCGCTTGCATCACTCAAGTTAAAGCTTAAACTATTTGATAGTTTCCTGCGTCTTCACAGGCCTCGGCTATTTTTACCATGTCGTTTTCGTCTTTGTCGAGTAGATAAAACGCTCTGCCATCCTCTTTTCTGACCCAGTATGAATTTTCTTCGTCATACTCAAAACCTTGAAGCACTTCGGCATAAGCTACTTTCATTCTGCCGTCCTCCTAAAAAGATTTCAATTCATTTCGTGCAAAAACCGCTCCAACTTTTGAGTGGATTTTTTGGCACTTAATTTTACAAAAACGGTGTTAAAGAATCGGTAAAATTTGTGATGTTGGTGTGACTAATGGGCTATTTTTACACATCTTTTTTGCTCACATCATTTATATTTGTTGTGATATTCTTGAGGCCGAAATTTAAAACAAGGGGAGAGTATGAAGTTTCTTGCATTACTTTTGATGTTTGTCGGGCTTTTGTTTGCAAAAGTTGATTTGAATACCGCCAGTGAGGCTGATTTGCAAAAAATAAAGGGAGTTGGTCCTGCAAAAGCAAAAGCAATAGTCGAATATAGACAAAAAAGCGGTGGATTCAAAAGCGTAGATGATTTGAAAAACGTAAAAGGCTTTGGGGAAAAAAGCGTTGCTGCTCTAAAAAGCGACGTAGAGGTAGCAACTACTCCAGCAAAAAAATAACCATGACAAAACAAAAGGCTTTGCGCCTTTTGTTTACTTCCCGCACATACACATAATAAAAGCTTTTAAAATATCAACGTCTATGTGATTTCCCATTTGATTTTTCATTAGCATGAGTGTGTCAAAAGTCGGCATCGGCTCTTTATAGCATCTTTTTGTGTTTAGCGCATCAAATACATCGGCTATCGCAACAATCTTGGCATAAGGGGATATGCTGCCTCCAGATAGACCGTCTGGGTAGCCGCTACCGTCCATTTTTTCGTGATGGTGTCTTACGGCGCTCAAAACTCTTTTATCTTCTTTGTTTGCCGAGTCTTGGAGTATGTCAAAACCAAATGCTGTATGCTGCTTGATATGTCTAAACTCCTCGTCGTCTAGCTTTCCTTGCTTGTTTAACACGTTTTGGTCAACCTTGCTTTTGCCTACATCGTGGAGCGCCGCACCGTGAGCAAGCGCCCTTAACTCTTCGTTCGACATACCTAGAAATTTCCCTATCCCTATGGAGTATATCGCTACATTTATGCAGTGTGTGTACGTGTAATAGTCGTAAGACGACGCTTTTACGAACGACAAGAAGGCTTTATCGTCGTTTAGGACGTTGTCCATTATATTTTCGGCAGCCCCTTTGACATCGCTTATAGCGGCTGGCAAGTCCTCTCTTTCAAATAGACCCTTCATAACACCTCTTGCTGCGTCATACATTAACTTCGACTTTTGACTCCTATCTAGCTTATCGTCTTTGGCAAATTTTGAGAGATTTTCGCTGAGATATTGTCTGTAAAATCCTTCGTCAGATTCATGAATATATACGCTTTTCATGTATATGTTTTCAAGAGCCGAGACAAGGCTTTTTTTGATTGTTATATCTTTGGCGGCGTATAGGGTGTAGCCTTCTTGCGTTTTTAGATATACGTTAAATTGATTTGTAGCCTCAGGCTGAAGTATGGTCGTCGGTACTTCTATGTATCGTTGTCTCATTTTGTTGCCGCCAAAATATTTTTTGAGACATTTTATTTAAAAACAATGCTTTTTTAGTGCTTGTTTTTGGAAGTTAATATCGCTTATGCGTAGCCAATTCGACTACGCCGTTTATTCGACTACGGAGAATTTGAACTTTTTTGCTGACAGTGTGTCCTTGATTAGCTGCTTATGCTCTTTACCTTTTGATTCTAGGGTTATGATGATATTTGCGTCCCCATAAGCTAGATTTGAGGCTGTTCTGTCGTAGTCTATCGAGACGATATTTGCTGCCGTATCTCTAAATATTCCAGTTAGCTCCATTAGGCTACCCGGCTTGTCTATTAATGTGATAATTAGCTTTAGCTTTCTGTTTGATTTTTCAAGGCCTTTTTCTATGATTAGAGACAGTGTGTTTACGTCTATGTTCCCGCCGCTTAGCACGGTAGCGATTCGCTCGCCTTTTTTTGCCCCTATTTTGTCGTGCATTATCGCCGCTACGCCCACGGCCCCAGCCCCTTCGACTACTAGCTTGTGTTTTTCCATCAAAAATAGTATTGCGCTAGCGCACTCTTCGTCGTCCACTTGTATCATCTCATCGACGTATCGCTCTATGATGGACAGCATCTTTGGCGATGTGTCACGCACGGCGATACCATCCGCAATAGTTCTTACGCCCGTCGAATCTATAGGAGTATGTGCCGAAAACGATTCATACATTGCCGGAGCACCTTTGGCCGTTACACCTACTATTTTGACGGATGGTTTTATGGCTTTTGCGGCTATCGCTATTCCGCTGATTAGTCCGCCGCCGCCTACGGGCACTACTAACGTGTCTATGTCAGGATTTTTTGCGAATATCTCAAGAGCTATCGTCCCTTGTCCCGCTATCACCTCATCATCTTCAAATGGATGAACGAATGTCATACCGCTCTTGTTTGCTATCTCTTTAGCGTGTTCGTAGGCTTCGTCGTAATTGTTTCCTTTTAGTACCACCTCGGCTCCGTGACTTTTTACGCCATTGACTTTGAGGAGCGGGGTTGATTCTGGCATTACTATTATCGCTTTGATGGCAAAGTGCTTTGCACCAAATGCTACGCCTTGTGCGTGATTGCCTGCGCTTGCGGCGATAACTCCGGCTTTTTTTTCATCGTCGCTAAGCAAGCAAATACGGTTAAAAGCTCCTCTAATTTTAAATGAGCCTGTGTTTTGGAGGTTGCAAGATTTTAGCCACACTTCGCAATCCGTTTGCTCTGATAGGTATCCTGAGCGGACGAAAGGCACTTTTGCAATTACTGCCTTGATGTTTTCGGCTGCCTCTTTTATTGTTTGTAGTGTTACCATTTTTTATCCAAATAATTTTCTATGTTCTACCATTAGGCATCTGTGCGTCACTATGGGCACACCGGCCTCTCTTACTTTTGCCTCTGCGGCCTCGTCGTAACAACCTATTTGCGCCCATATAAGTTTCGGTTTTAGTTTTAACGCTTCATCCGCTATCGCCGCTAACGCATCCGCTTTTCGGAAGATATTTACGACATCTACCGCCTTGTCTATTTCGGCTAGGCTTCTGTAGACTTTTTGACCCAGTATCGCATCCTCTTTTGGATAGACCGGTATGACTTCGTAGCCTGCCGAGATTAGGTATCTTGCTACTTTGTTGCTATCTCTGTCTTCGTCCGGAGAGAGTCCTACTATGGCTATTGTTTTAGCCTCCCCTAGCAGTTTTTTTATAGCGCTTTTTTCATCGTCGCTCATCGGAAATTGCATCTTGCACTCCATGTTTATCCTTTTTTCGTGAGCCTTACCCCACACTCCAAATGGTTTGTATATGCGAATTGGTCGAACGCCGCAAAAGCCTTGATGTCATGAGTCTGCGTCAGATATTCAAGGTCGGTTTTTAGTGTCTCCGGACTGCATGAGATGTAGATGATTTCATCATAATTTGCGGCAAACTCTCTACCCATTTGCCCAAGCCCCGCACGAGGAGGGTCCACGAATATGGTATGAAAATCAAACTCTTTTAGATTTATCCCTTGAAGTCTCGTAAACTCCCTGACTCCTGTGAGAGCTTCGGTAGCTTCCTCTGCCGAAATACGCCCTAGATATAGATTTTCAAGGGCGTTTAGTTCTCTATTTTTTTTTGCCGCATCTATCGCCTCTTTGACGACTTCGGTAGCAAAGACTTTGCGGTATTTTTTGGCAAAAGCCATCGTGAAATTGCCGCTACCGCAGTATAGTTCTATGAGGTCGCCATCTCCGCTAGCGTTTTGCGCCGCCCAATTTAGCATTTTTTCGTTCACTGCGCCGTTTGGCTGGCTAAAGCAGTTTTGCTTGATTACATATCTGAGCTTCTCGCCCGCTACGTCAAAGGCTCTAGTCACGAAGTCCTGACCTACCGTATGTATCTCGCCTTTAGAGCGTCCAGTGATAGATATGTCGTGCTTTGTGGCTAAGGCTTTGGCCGATTCCATCCAAGCCCCGTCAAGCCTCCTATGATATACGAGATTTAACACGCATTCATCTCTTCCATTTCCTAGCAGTTCCGCCGAGAACAGTCCGTTTCTCATTGCCTTGTCGCTGTTTAGGGCTTGCGGCAATAACTTTATGAGATTGTTTAGCGGAGCAGATAGTATCTCGCACTCGTGCACCTCAAAAAACTTTTTTTCACGGTTTGTCATCGCAAAATAAAGTCCGTCGTCACCCTCTTTGTAAACTCTAAACTCAACTCTATCGCGAAAATTTGCCTCTGGGCTTTCAAAAACTTCAAAATCCCTATCCCAAAGAGCGCCAAATTCGGCTTTTAGGGTCTCTAGTTTGCGCTTTAGCTGAGTCTTGTATCCGCCGTCATAATTGACACAGGCATTGCATACGCCAAAATGTTCACAATTCATCTATTTGAAGCTCGCAACAAGATTTTCTACTATCAGGTTCCATCCATCTACCATAACAAACAGCAGGAGCTTGAGCGGCAAGGAAATCATAACGGGAGGTAGCATCATCATACCCATACTCATAAGTACCGACGAGACGACCATATCGATAACAAGAAACGGCAAAAATAGCAAAAACCCTATCTCAAAAGCCGTCTTCATCTCGCTTATCATAAATGCTGGAATTACGACTGTAAGCGGTATGTCTTCTACCGTTTTTGGGTTTTCCATCTTGCGAATACGGACAAATAGGGCAAGGTCCTTTTCTCTCGTATTTCTAACCATAAAGTCTTTGAACGGCCCCATAGACTTAGTAAAAGCCTCCTCATATCCGATGCGCTCTTCCATGTAGGGCTTTATCCCCTTGTCGTACGACTTTTTGCCTACAGGCTCCATGATAAAAAATGTAAGTACCATAGCGAGCGACACGAGGACTTGGGTTGGCGGCATTTGTTGCGTACCGATGGCTTGTCTCAAAAATGAAAACACGATGATGAGCCTCGTAAAGCTCGTCATTACAAGGACAAGAGACGGAGCTAGGACAAGGAGAGTTAGAATAATGACTATATTTAGGCTTTTTACGAGTTGTTCCGGCTTTTGTGGGGCATTGATAGTCAAATCCACTACTGGAATTTGAGGCACGGTCGTAGCGGCAGGAGCGGCGTACGCATATAGCCCGAACAATACAAAAACGAAGAACAGACCTAAAAGTTTTTTCATGTGGAGGATTTTACACAAAACCCCATTTAGCTTCGGCCATTAATCCAAAATTGTCTAAAATCAGAGCCAGAAAACTACGTAATTTCCAAAGGTTTAAGATGAGTGTTTCAGTAATAGTTATGGCGGCGGGACAAGGTACAAGGATGAAGTCCAAAACGCCGAAAGTCCTTCATAAGCTCTGCGGCAAGCCGATGCTTTATTATGTCCTTAGAGAGGCCAAAAAGCTAAGCGATGATGTGCAAGTTGTACTCTACCACGAAGCCGAAATGATAAAAGAGGCCGTCCAAAAAGAGTTTTCGGATGTTGGCTTTTGTATTCAAGACCATGTGAATTTCCCTGGTACTGCCGGCGCCGTGATGGCGGCAAACCCAAAATGTGACAAAGTAATAGTCCTAAACGGCGATATGCCGCTGGTATGTGCCGATGCTATAAAACCGTTACTAGAATACGATGCGGATGCTGTGATGTGTGCTATCAATCTCCACAATCCTAGCGGATACGGTCGTGTAGTGACGGCTGGTGATGAAGTGGTGAGAATAGTAGAAGAAAAAGACGCTACGGTGGTAGAGAAAAAAATAAACCTTGTAAATGCCGGTGTGTACGCTTTTGACGCTTCGTTTTTGAAAAGTGCGCTTGCCACGATAGATGCCAATAATGCTCAAAAAGAGTATTACCTCACGGACACCATAGGGTATGGGGTCAAAAGCGGTAAAAGCGTGAAGTGGATAAGCGTAGCTGAAGAGGAGTTCAAAGGTGTAAACTCCAAGGTAGACCTAGCGCACGCCGAGGAGATAATGCTAGACAAAATCCGCCTCAAATGGATGAAAGAGGGTGTGACTATGAGGCTACCGCAAACCATCTATATAGACGACGCCGTAGAGTTCGTCGGTGAGTGCGAGGTGGAGAGCCACTGCGTCATCAAAGGAAATAGCCGCATAGAGAGAAGCGTCATCAAAGCGGGAAGCGTGATAGAAGACGCCGTGATGATAGACTCTGATTGCGGACCGATGGCTAGACTGAGACCAAAGACACAGCTAAAAGGTACACACATAGGCAACTTCGTAGAGTGCAAAAATGCAAGACTTGACGGCGTCAAAGCAGGACATCTAAGCTATCTGGGCGACTGTACGGCGCAGAGCGGGACAAATATCGGGGCAGGGACAATCACCTGCAACTACGACGGTGTCAAAAAATACGAGACCGTAATCGGCAAAAATGTATTCATCGGCTCCGACACACAGCTAGTCGCCCCCGTCACGCTGGAGGACAATACTATGATAGCGGCTGGCACCACGGTGACCAAAGACGTAGAGAGCGGCTCACTTGCACTTTCACGCACCACACAAAAGAACATCGCAGGGTTTTTTGATAGGTTTTTTGGGAAGAAGTAGAAATTGAGAGTAGTCTCTTGGAATAGTGCAAAGGCTTTTAGAAACAAATCCAAAAAAGTACTGAAACTAAAGCCTGATGTTGCAGTGGTTTTGGAATGTGAAAATCCAGAATTTTGCAAAGACAAAGAGTGGCTTCATGAATTTGGCTCTTATGTTTGGTTTGGCGAAAATAAAAATCAAGGCGTAGCCGTTTTTGTGGCAGACGGCATTGAAATTGAGCCGTTAGATTGGTTTGATGTAAATATCAAGTTTATTCGACCATTTAAAATAAAAACAAAAAATATTGAGTTTGTGGTTTTGGCTGTCTGGGCAAATAATGCAGAGTCACCGACTTTTAGGTATATTGGTCAAGTTTGGAAATTTTTGGAAAAATACAAAAATCATTTTTACGGGCTAGATATTTTAATGTTAGGCGATTTTAACAGCAACAAACAATGGGACGTGTCTGATAGATGGTGGAATCACACGGATGTAGTAAATATATTGCGTGATTTACAAATAGAGAGTCTGTATCATTTTAAAAATAGAGTTAAGCAAGGCGAAGAGACGATAAAAACATTTTTTATGCACAAGAAGGCTGAAAAGGGCTATCACATAGACTACTGTTTTGGCTCAAAAACCTTTCAGGATGAATTAAAAAATTTTGAAATCGGAAAATTTGACGACTGGATAGAATATAGCGACCATTGCCCTTTGATATGTGATTTTGATATTAAGCTGGAAAAACAATGAACTACGAAAACCTCTTAAAAAACAGACGGATAGGGCTAGCCGTCACGGCGTCGGTGTCGATATATAAGGCTTTGGAGCTAGTGCGACTATATACCAAAGCGGGTGCGGATGTACGGGTCGTGATGAGCGAAGAGGCGAAGAAGTTTATTAGCCCGATAATGTTTGAGAGCTTGAGCGGTCATGTTGTGCTCCACTCCGAGACTGAGAGCTGGGCTAGCGAGGTGGATGGCGGTGTGAGCAATCACATAGGGCTTGCCAAATGGGCGGAGGTATTCGTCGTCGCTCCCGCAAGCGCAAACACGATAGCAAAGCTCGCCAACGCCGTAGCGGACAATCTAATGCTCCAGACCCTGCTTGCAAGCACGTCTCCAAAGGTGTTAGCTCCTGCGGCAAATACCAATATGATAGAGCACCCAATCACAAAGGCAAACATCAAGATGCTCACCCTTTGCGGCTACGAGATAGTCGATAGCGTGAGCAAGCTGCTAGCGTGCGGTGACGAGGGCAAAGGCGGACTGGCCGATGTGGAAGATATATTCCTCGCTACAGCTAGGGCATTGATGCGTGAAGAGTTTTGGGAGTATAGAAACGCCGTTGTTACGGGTGGCGGTACTATGGAGCGTATAGATGACGTGAGATATATCGGCAACTTCTCAAGCGGCAAGATGGCGGACGCTCTAGCCGTGGCGCTGTACGTGAGGGGTGCGGATGTAAGGCTAGTTAGCCAGAAAAGCTCTCTAAGCTCAGCTGTAATCAAAAAAATAGGTTTTGAGAGTGGGGCTGAGCTAAAAGCTAGACTTGAGAGTCTGATGGAAGGGGCGAAACTCCCCAAATCTACAGCTCCAAGTCTGCTGACAAGCGAGCCAGTAAGACCAGTGTCCAAAGAGCCATATCTCTTCATGGCGGCGGCGGTAGGAGACTTCGCCCCTGCCATAAAAGCGGACGGCAAGATAAAAAAAGAGGACAAAGATGCGCTCTCTTTGGAGCTGGCAAAAACCGTCGATATAGTAGGTAGTCTGAAAAAAGACGGGATAAAAACAGTAACTTTCAAGGCCGAGATGGATGGCAAAAACAGTCTCAAAAACGCCAAAAAAGCGTTAGAAGACAAAGGCGTGGACGCCGTGTGTCTGAATGTGCTGGGCGGCGATATAAATTTTGGCTCCGACGAAAACGAAGTGACGATAGTGGACAAAAACGGCGAAACGCAAATACAAAAAGCGGACAAGCTAGGCGTCGCCTTGAAAATACTAGAAGGTGTAAAAAAGCTATGATAGAAGGGCTAAAGGGTGCTGCGGTACTAAAAGACATATCTGCCCTTGCCCAAAATCTGGAAAAAAAGATTGGGCTTCCCGTGAGCGTGGAGGCTTTGCAAAAACTACTAGAGACAAAAGACGGCTACAAATATCTAGCAAATATAGACGGCAAACTAACGGAAATTCTCTCCAAACAAGAGCTTGATACGGGGGTGAAGTATTGGGCGGATGGCGTGAAAAATCAGATGAACAATACTTTGACACTCGAAAATCTAGTCCAAAAACCGCATATATTGCAAAGCGAGATTTTTAACTCAGGTACTCTCTCAAAAGTCCTCGGATTTGATAAGCTAGTCGAAGTGGTCAAAGCAGAAATGGCAAAAATACTCACTTCATCCGAGCAAGATACGGATACAGAGGCCAAACCAACCCAACAAACAACCACGCAACAAACAGCAAACAAGAATGCACCAGAGGCGATAAGGCTCGTAGCGGCCGAAACTCAGCTATCAAAACCGCTCGGTGAGCAGACGACGCAGAGCGTAAAAACTGACGAGCCAAAGCAAACGCAACAACCTATGCCGACGCAAAAAGATACTCCAAAAACAGAGCCGCAAAAAGTATCCGCACAAGAGGCAACGAGCGCAAAGAGTGAGGTGATAACACTCAAAGAAATAGTACTAAAAGAGCTAAAAGCCGCCGTAAGTTCGTCTGCCCAAGCGACTACCGTCACACCGCAAAGCGCAAAAGAAGAGCCGAGAGCGACGAAAAGCGTACAGCAAGATAGTGCCCAAAAAAGCGAAACTCCAAAAGAGGCACAAAAAGATGTCGCAACGCAAAGGGCATCGGAGAAGCTGAGTGGAGAGACGCTAAGGGATAAGCTAAGAGAGTTCAAAAATATAATGGCGAGTCACCCTAGCATACCGAGCAAGGCGGAGGCAGAGAGGGCGAAAACAGATATTTTGCCAATGCAAAAAGAGCAAAAAACCACCGCTCACGAGGGCGTGACGGAGGCAACAAAAAGCGAGAATCTAGAAAAGTTGCTCGCCGTGCTATCTCAAAATTTTGAGGGAGTGCCAAAAAATCTGCTTCAAGAGACGGCGCAAAAGATAGCCGACTTGATATTTGGCAAACTCCCGGAGAGTGAAGCGGATGACACTGTGCTAAAAGCTCTTGAGCATCTGGAAAAACAACTTGACAAGAAAGAGGCGGTAATCGGAGCCGGCAAAAAGACTACTACGCCTTCAGAGCAAAGCGTTGAGGAAGAGACCGTAAGTAAGCAAGCGTCAAATGAAAAAGAGGCGGAGAACGCCGCAAGTCAAAAAACAGACAATCCAGCCTCAAAGCTTAAGACGCAACTGCTAGAAGAGTTGGCAAAAGTCAGTTCCAAAAATGATTTTCAGATACTCTCTCAGGTGGCGATGTCGCTAAACAAAGAGGTTTTTACGTTTGTGCTTGAAGATAAGGGTGTGCTGCAGTTCAAGAAACAAGGTAGCAAGGAGTTAAACGCCAAATGGATAGAATTTTATAGCGCTTTTGAGACTTTGGGGCCTGTCAGCGGCGAGATTTCGCACTTTGATGGCAACACTTCGCTGGCTTTAAATGTCGAATTTGAAAGCACATATAATTTTTTGAAAGAAAATCTAAAAGACCTCTCATTTTTTGACCACAAAAATGTCTCCATTATGCGTGGAATCAAAGAGATTGTGGAGATAAGAGCCTCTTTTTTGGATACTACGGGATAAGGATAATTTTTGAGATATGCTTTACCGCTAACGATTGCGACTTTTGTTGTCGGGTTTTTGTTTAACTTTTATTTTCCGCTTTATACGGATGAAGCATATTACTGGCTTTGGAGTAAACACCTCGATACAGGCTATCTCGACCATCCGCCGGTTACGGCGTTTGTCATTTGGATTACGACGCTACTCGGAGACTATGGGTGGAGCGTCAAACTCGCCGCTCTTGCGTGCTACGCCATATCTGCATATTTTTTGTTTTTGCTTGCAAGAAGAGCATATGGAAAAGACGTCGGCATAATATCAACCCTCATTTTCTCTCTATCCCCCGCCGTAACTGTCGGTATGAGCATTATGACTCCAGATGCGCCGCTTACGCTTTTTTGGACGATATCGCTTTATTATGCCTATAAAATTTTGTTTGAGAGCTCAAAAGTATCTGATTTTGTGATACTAGGCATATTAGTAGGCCTTTCTATGGCCTCCAAATACACTGCGGCCTTGTTGGTTATTTTTATCGTGCTCTATGTCGTAGTCAAAAAATGGCGTATGCTACTTGACAAAAAAAGCTGGCTTATTCCAATCGTCTCTATCGTGGTATTTTCCCCTGTTGTTTGGTGGAACTATAAGCATGAGTGGCTCGGTTTTGGATTTCAGCTATCAAGAGCCATCCTAAAACCAAATCCTCTGCAAGGTTTTGGTGAGTTTTTTGGTGGTTTGTTTGCTATTTTCTCTCCTGTTTTTATGGGGTTTTTGGTGTATGGGTTGTTCAAGTGGCGAACTTATGATGACAAAGAGAAGTTTTTTGCAACTATAACATACGGTGTTTTGGGCTTTTTTATATACAAATCATTTTTTGGACATATGGAGCTTAATTGGGCAGCTCCGGCGTTCATAGGCGGTTCTATATTGGTTGCGCTTAGGATACGAAATTATCGTAAGCTTTTTGTATCTGGCGTAGCGATAGCGGTTATTTTGGGGCTTGTTATACGATTTCCATTTTTGTTTGGATTGCAAGGTGCGGCAAATCCGCATCAAAGAGTCTTTGGCTATGCCGAGGCGGCGCAGAGGGTGAAAGAGCTAAAAAATACGGATGATGCCGTAATGAGCGACCACCTGACTAATGCCTCTATTCTTTGGTTTTATATAGGTGCTCCAGTCACGATACCAACAGACAGTAGAATGAGCGCTTTTGATTTCTGGGGTCTTGGAGCTAAAGCACCGTTGAAAAAAGGGATTTATATGAGCCGAAGCGATGAAACGGAAGCGCTAAAAAAAATATACGGCAACGTTGAACTCGTCGAAAAATTTGAAGCAAAAAAAGATGGCTTCAAAAATGTTGAATTTTATATTTTTAGGGTTACCCCCTAGATGATACTTTGGGTTGAATTTGTCATAGTCCTGCTCATATCCGCAATGACTATAGTTGGGATAATGGAGTATATAAAAATCGCTAGACTGGCGTTTCAAAAACTTTTTAAAAACCGCAAAAGACGGCAGATATGATTATATTGAGACTGCTTTGGAAGTTGTTTCGATTCGTCTCATTTTTGTTTGTTACGATAGTTGCTATTTTTTATTTTGTCGTGCCAGATATCGTATATAGTAGATACGGCGGTAAAGAGATTATTTCTTCACTCCATCCAAAGTGGTTGTTAAGCGATCAGCCAGATATTCTTCGTATTCCAAAAGAGCAAAAAAACATACTGTATATGACTCAGGCGGATATGTTTATCGAGATGGCATACTGCAATATCATACACTTTCCATCTCTTGTGGCGAACTATCTTTTTTCAAAAGGAGATAGCGATACCGTATCAGAAAACTATTTTGGAATGAGTATAGACCCTTGTAAAAACGACGTAGGAGTCATAGTCGAAAAACTCCAAGAACTTGGTGTAAAAAGCGTCCTTTTACGGATAAATTACAAAAGGGATTTATTTGTCTCCGACGAGTACAGAAAAATCAAAGAAGCGGTTGGCTTGCTTCACGCCAAAGGGTATGATGTGCTTTTGGTGTTGGCTCAAAATAGAGATAGTTTTGAAGCCGGAGCTGATTTGGACTTGTATTTTAAGACGATATTTTCTGATTTTAGAGGCAAGGCAAACGAGTATCAAATAGGGGAGACGATTAATCGTCCAAAATGGGGCGTAATCAGAAAAGGGGAGTATGAAAGATTTTACGCTACGGCTAAAAAATATAGAGATGCCATAGACAAAAATGCAAAACTGATAGCTCCTTCCGTCATAGACTTTGAGTGGCTTTATGCTACATATTTTTCAAAGACCATAGGGGACTACGATATTCTAAACTCCCTTTTGTATGTCGACAGGGTGCATCAACCTGAAAACGAACAAGACGGTTTTGACACTATGGACAAAATAGCCCTAATGAGAGCAGTGGATACGAGCAAAAAGTTTTATATTACAGAATTTAATTGGCCTCTATCAAATACTGGCGATTATAAGCCGACAAGCGAAAAAGAGGCCGTGAGTGAAGAGCTACACGCTATGTATAATATAAGGTATTTACTCACAACGATTGGTTCAAAGAAGGTTGATAAGGTTTATTATTGGCAGTTATATGCCAAGGGATACGGGCTAATAGACCATATGGATATGAAGGACAAACCGTCTTTTGCGGCGTACAAAACAATCATAAGTCTATTTGGAAATACGAGGACTTCTTCGTATGCAAAATCAGCAAACTGCTACTCGCTCAAATCTATGAAAAATGGGAAAACCGTAGAAGCAAAATGGTGCAAGGATGAAGCTAGAGTGGTGTTAAAAAAAGAGTCAAAATACCGTTATCTCGATGTGTATGGCAATGACTTTACGGGTGACACTGTTGGCGGCTCGCCGATATATGTAATAGAGAAGTAGCCTCTAGCGAAGCTCTAGGAGTAGCCAAGTTTTGTTATTTTCTTTGAACTTTTGCTCGTTTAGCATTGAGATAACGAACCTATCTTGAATGATATTGTTAAATGTTCCGATAATTTTGTATTCTTGCTTTATTTCCCCCAAGTAATCCTTATCAGTCAAAATATAATACGGCTTTGCAACAGTGGCTAACTCACTCATATCCATAACGCGCCTGTGAATTCCGTCATAGTCTAGCTCAAGGCTAAAAGAGTATGTTTTGTAGCCATACACAGGGAGATGTGGTTTTTTGTTTAAAAACTTTGCCATATGGTATCCGGCGTTGTATTTTGCGTAGACTATGCTATTGATTAGCGTTACGCAGACAATAGCCACCAAGACGGAAGTGACGGCGATGGTTATGCTTTTTTGTTTTAGTCCGTCTTCTCTTTGTAAGTAAAAAAAGAAGATTGAACAAAAAGATAGGATTATTATGACGCTTGCCAAAAAAGAAGGCAATAGCTTGATAGAGAGTGCAACGGCTAAGGCTATGAGTAGCAGCGAGACCGCTATTTGCGCCAAATAGGCGATTTTGAGCTCGTATTTGACGATGTAATGCGCCGTCAAAATAGCGCAAAACGGTAGCAAAATATTGATGTAGTGGTCAAGTTGGAATTTGGTAGCGCTAAAAAGTATGAAAGTCGGCAAAAATGAGCCTAGCAAAAATATGAAACTGTCTTTGTCGTTTTGAGAGATTGCCCTCCTCGTCTTAAAGTCTGAGACGAGACCGAACAAGAAAAAAAGCGTCCAAGGCAAAAAAGCCCATAAAAACGTGTGCATAAAAAACCAAACGTTGCCGTTATGGTTTACTATAGGCCCCGTATTAAAAAAGCGTCCAAATTGACTGTCCCAAAAAAACCAGCTAATTCCGGATACGTTTTGTGAGCCAAAAATAGTCTTTTCAGGATGCATATCAAATTGAATATACAAAGATACAAATTCCGGCAGGGCAAAAGCAAAGCAAGTAAGCAAAGCTATAATCCACTTGATCGAGAGCATATTTTTGTACTCTTTTTTGTATATCCACAAAATGACTAGCCCACTACATATTACTATCATAGTAAAAAGCCCCTTACCCATCAAGGCAAGCCCGCCAAAAAACGCCCCAAGCAACATATACTTTATGTTTTTCGCATCCGATTTGTAGAAAAGCCAAAAGTAATAACAAGAAGGGATGATTGAGCCTAGCAAAAACGCTTCTGCTCTCACGTCTATGGCTGAGAGCATAGGTCTTAACGTCGAGAGATATATCAATGCGGAGAGAAGCGCTACGGAGTTGCTGTACAGCTTTTGCGCCAATTTGTATGTATAAAATGCTCCGATGAGATGAAATATAAAGCCTGGCAGTATATAGGCAAAAGGGTTGATACCAAAAATATTGAAAGAAATAGCGGTAAGCCAAAAAGGTAGATGCGGTTTATCTAGCCAGTCAAGTCCGCCAAAAGTCAGGCTAACGTAATCCCCGGAGACAAGCATATTCTTCGTCAAAACAGCGTATGAGTAAGCATCGTTTGAGGCTAATACCTGAGAGAATAAGCCGATGGCGTTTGCCGCTATGGCTGCTAAAATTAAATATATAAGAAGTTTTTTATTTAAAATCGTTTCATTGTTGTTGTGCATAGGTGGATTTTTGCATTTTTTGGCTGAATAACATACTCAATAAGCATAGGCTATAATAGTATAAAAATGTTGCCATGTTGTTTTATATCGGGGTTAGAATTGACAAGACTTTTAAAAAATGAACTATTCAAAACGGGTATCAAGATAGCCTTTGCCGTGCTGGCATTTTGGTTTTTATCCAAAAAGCTAAACTATGAGCAGTTGCCGGAGCTATTTTATTCTATGAATCCGTGGATGTTACTGCTTGCCGTCGTATTTCAGTTTGCCTCTATCGCTATTGCGGCGTATAGATGGAAGTTTGTTATGCGCTCTCTGGGCTTTGGAGAAAACTTCAACTTCTATCAAACCCTTTATTTCAAAGGCTTTTTCTTTTCCCAAGCACTCCCCGGAAGCGTGGGTGGTGATGCGATAAGGCTACTAGCCCTAAAAGACGCCGGATACAAAGTCGGAGATTCGCTGTACGGGATATTTATAGATAGGGTAGTGGGGCTTACCGGACTTCTCATTATAAGTCTTTTTGCTCTTTTGTTTGCCCCTGCATTTCTTACGGAGGCTATCAAATACACGGTATTTATGATTAGTTTTGGTGGGCTTGTCGGCTTCGTGTGCCTTTTGTTTATTCACAAGATTTTTGATTTTGAGAAGATACCGAAGCTTCGGATACTAGGTGAGCTATCGAGAAGATTTTATATCGTATACGAGGGGACTTACAAGGCGGCAAAGCAGATTTTGCTCTCCGTCGCCATTCATCTTTTGTCGCTTCTTTGTGTCTACTCGATATCATTATCGGCTCATCTAGGCGTTGAGTTCGGGGCGTTTTTGTGCCTTATGCCGCTTGTTATCTTGCTTACCATACTCCCCATCTCTTTTGCTGGTTGGGGTGTGAGAGAGGGTGCGATGGTCGGGCTATTTGCCATGAGTGGAGCGAGCAAAGAGGCGATAATGGCAGTGTCGATAGCGTACGGCGTGATACTTATAGCTTCTTCGCTTCCCGGGTTTTACGCTTGGATAAAGTCAAAAAATATAGCATAGGCGGATATAGATGAACATAGATATGATGAGAAAAATCGACTACTGGGTCGGCGTTCCGCTTTGCTTTTTGTCCACGTACGTTCTAAAACCGCTTTATGCGCTCCAAAGTGCCAAAAAACCAAAAAATGTTTTGATGATAGAGCTAAGCGAGATGGGGAGTACGATACTTTGCGACCCAATGATGCAGCGTCTCAAAAACGACGGATGTGAGCTGTATTTTGTGATATTTCGCAAGAATGAGCCGAGTCTTCGCCTCTTAAACACCGTATCAAAAGAGAATACGTTTACCATTAGAGAGGATTCGCTTTTTACCCTTGTGTTTGACGTGCTTAGATTTCTTGCGTGGTGTAGGCAAAAGCGTATAGACTCCGTCATCGACCTAGAGCTTTTCTCCCGTGCGACAGCCTTACTTACGGGATTTAGCGGTGCAGTAAACCGTGTCGGCTTCCACGCATTTCATAATGAGGGGCTATACAGAGGCAATATGCTAACGCACAAAGTCGCCTACAACCCGCACATCCACATCTCAAAAACATTCATATCTCTAGCAAACTCCCTAATGAGCGAAGCAAAAGAGACCCCATACTCCAAAAAAGCGGTAAGCGACGATGAGATAAAACTCAAAAAAGCGGAGATTTCACAAGAGGCAAAACGGAGTGTAATGGAAAAAATAAAAGCGGCAATGCCTATATTTGACGGCTCGCAAGAGATTGTCATATTCAATGCCAATGCCTCCGACCTGATGCCTCTACGTCGTTGGCCTAGAGAGTACTACATAGAGCTAGGACACAAGCTGCTCGGCAGTTATCCGAATATCATCATACTTCTCACGGGTGCGCCTAGCGAGCGTGAGGGGCTAGATGTGATAAGGCAGGCTCTAGGCGATAGATGCGTCAACTTCGCAGGCTCTACGAGCTTTGCTGAGCTGGCCCCTCTGTATGCCGTTAGCCGCCTGATGCTCACAAATGACAGCGGCCCCGCACACTTTGCCGCTGTGACTGACTTGCCGACATTTGTATTTTTTGGCCCCGAAACCCCGGCACTTTACGGAAGCCTCGGTAATTTCACTCCAATATATGCGCATCTTGCGTGTTCACCGTGCGTATCTGCAGCAAACCACCGCAAAAGTGCGTGCGACGACAATCAATGTGTGAAGGTGATAAGCCCTGAGTATGTGTATGATATGTTAAAAAAAGAGTTGGATAGGTGATAGTAGAAATACTCGCATGGCTCAGCACACCTGTCATAACTGGTATGGGATTAAGTATCAAAACTTTTGTCTGAGCTTAAAGACGAATTTAGAAGAATTTTGCGTATAAAATAGAATTTTTGTTAAAATACATATAAAAATACATATCAGGATACAAATATGACATCCTATGCAAGAGATGAAATGGTCTCCGTGACTGACATTGTCAAAGGGTTTAAGGCAAATTTAGAGAAGGTGACGGAGCACGCCGTAGAGAAGCTAGCCATCATGCGAAACAATAAACCGGAAGCCGTGATAGTACCAGTAGACGAGTACGAGAAAATGAAAGAGCTGTATGAGTATGCCGAGAGACTTGCAATACTAGAGACCGTGGAAGCGAGGCGCAAAACGCCAAAATCGGAGTATATATCTTTTGACGATGTGCTAAAAGAGGCTGGGCTTTCACGAAATGAATTACGAGATTAGGTTTCACCCCGAGGCAAGAAGTGAGCTTCTCGCCCTTGATAATGGTGTGCGAAACCTGGTGTTAAAACAAATCGTGAAGCTCGAAAGCTCACCGGAACTTGGCGAGCTACTTGGCAATAAAAATGGCATAGACCTCTCCGGACTACGAAAATTATACGCAGTCAAAAAACAAATCAGAATAGTGTATGAGATAGTGGACACCGAAGTTGTTGTGCATATCGTGGCAATAGGCAAAAGAGAAGAGATGCAGGTGTACAAAGATGCCCTGAAGAGGATAAATCAAGGCTGAGGCCGTTTTGGCTACAATCATAAAAAGATAAATTGGGGTTTGAGATGAAAAAATATATTTTGACTATGACTGCTCTTTCTGCTCTCGCATTTGCAGATAATTTTGCGGATGAGGCTGTCAAAAATGGTGATTCGATGACGGTCAGTGACAAGACTGTAGGCGAAAGCAAGCGCAATACGCACGAGCAAATGACGGCTACATCTAGTGAAATAAAGGATGCGGCATCTTCTGTTGAAAACATAAAACCTGTTCCGGTAAAAAATGTAAAAATAGTCAAAAGCGATATAAAACAGGCAAAAAGTATTAAAAAAACAAAGAAAATTGTCAAAAAACATGCAAAAACCAAAAAAATAGCCAAAAAACACACAAAAAAATCTCATAAAAAAATAGCCAAAAAATCCCACAAAAAAACTAGCAAAAAAGCGTAATTTACAAGCTAGATGCAAAGAAATATATTTGCGCTTATCGCCGCTCTGAGTGCTATCAGATTATTGACTGCCCCTTTTTTTGGGTATGGGGTGGATGAGGCGCACTAT
This sequence comes from Campylobacterales bacterium, assembly GCA_041915365.1. Lineage (GTDB taxonomy): Bacteria > Campylobacterota > Campylobacteria > Campylobacterales > UBA6016 > UBA6016. The sequence continues at coordinate 58,119 of JAYSBP010000011.1, forward strand.
ATGCTCTACGCCAAATATTTGGCTCTTAGCTACTTCGACCACCCGCCTCTTGTTGGCTGGGCGCACTACGTTTTTTCTATTTTTGGCGAGAGCGAGTTTTGGGCTAGAGTGCCTGCCGTGCTCCTCGGGGCTGTGAATAGTTATCTTGTGTACCTGCTATTAAAAGACAAAGACGAGAGAGCCGCTTTGTGTGGCGTGGTGGCTATGAACGCATCTTTGGTGCTTGGCGTGTTGTTTTTGACTTTGATGCCAGACTCCATTCTTATTACGTTGATGTTCCTTCTCATCTTTGCGGTCAAAAAACTAGAGAGCTCACAGACTGCCGCAAACTACCTGATTGTTGGCATCATATTTGGACTTTTGGGGCTTGCCAAATACACGGCGATACTTTTTGTCCCCGCTTTTATCGCCTATTTGTTTTGGACTCGCCGTGCGGATTTGCTATTTAGCCCGAAGCTTTTTATCTCGTTTTTTGCGGCTCTTTTGCTGATTGTTCCAGTTATCGTTTGGAATGTGCAAAATGACTTTGCTAGTCTAGCGTATCAGGCTGGACACGTTAGCGGAGGGGAGAGCGGTAGCTTCAAAAACTTTTTTGTCTCTCTAGGTAGACAGTTTGCGGCTTACAATCCCGCACTTTTCGTACTCGCTTTTTATGGACTTTACAAGGCGATAAGGGCAAAAGAGTTTAGACTTGAAATATCGTTTGGCCTTGTGGTACTTCTTTTTATGTTTATTTCTCAGTATCGCCAGATTGCGCTTCCGCATTGGGTGAGCCCGTTTTTTGCGTTGTTTGTCCCTATCGGTGCATTCTACCTTTATCGCTTGCGTCCTAAGCTTACGATCTGGGTGGTGGGTATATCTTTGGCACTTGCCGTGGTGGTGCAGATAGAGCTTGTCGGCAAGTTTGGTAGGTTTGCCGATATGAATTCACCGTTTCGGGATATTTACGGTTGGGATATGGCTATGAAGGAAGCGGACAAAAAGCTCTCAGAGCAAAACTCGAGCAATAAGGCGCTTGGCGTAACAAACTGGAGCATGGCGAGCCGAGCTATTATCTACTCTGCCTCACCGGTCTATCTGATAGATGAGCGAAAAGACCAGTTTGATATGTGGCAGAGTGGGGAGCCTGTGGGCAAGGACATCTTGTTCGTAAGCCCAAAAAGCTTTCATACGGACGTGAACGCATCTTTTGTGTGTGGCGACTTCGTGAGGCTTGGTGAGTACAACGCCACAATAAACGGCGGTCTCGTAGAGAGTTTTTCGTATGAGCTTTGTAGTGGTTTTGGCGGTAAAAGATGAAAAACAAACTACTTTTTGCCATCTCTTTTGTTGTTGTTTGTCTCTTTTGCTCTTTTAGCTATTTGCACCTTGATATACCTATCGCAATCTATTTCGAGCAGACAAAGCCACTTGAGGGTTTTTTTGAGATTGTTACGAATTTTGGAAAATCAAAATGGTACTTGATAAGTTTTGCCGCTTTCTTTTTGTTATTTCGCTATGTTTTTAGACTCAAAGAGGCCGCAAATCGCTTTTTATATTTTTTTATTGCAGTTGCCGCAAGCGGGCTAATCGTAGATATACTAAAATTTGTTTTTGGAAGAGCTAGGCCGAAGCTGTTTTTCGAGCAAGGGATTTACGGCATAAAGTTTTTTGGCACGGAACATCTATATTTTTCGATGCCATCTGGACATAGTGCAACGGTGTTTTCTCTGGCGGTCGGCGTTTTGCTTTTTTATCCTAAGTTTGCCCTTGCGGCTTTTGGGGCGGCTATCTTGGTCGCTTCCAGTCGTATGGCGGTTGGGGCACATTATTTTAGCGATACGGTTGCCGGGGCTTATGTAGGCGTAGTGTTTGCAATTTGGCTAAAGACAAAAATGATACAAAAAGGCGTTAGGTTTTGAAAACCCCGAAGCATATAGCTATTATCATGGACGGCAACGGCAGATGGGCGAAACAACGTGGCAAAATGCGGACAAAAGGGCACGAAGAGGGAGCTAAAAAAGTTCGGATAGTGACTGAAGCGGCGGCAAAGGCTGGTGTGAAATATCTAACTCTTTATGCTTTTAGCACCGAGAATTGGGCTAGACCAAAGGGTGAGGTTGAGTTTTTGATGAAACTACTTGAGCGGTATTTGGAGAGCGAAAAGGGTGAATACCAAAAAAACGGAATAAAATTTGAAGTAATCGGAGATATGTCCCGTTTTTCTGATTCGCTCAACAAAAAAATCGCCGAGCTGAGGGAACTTACAAAAAACAACAAAAAGCTGACGCAGTTTCTCGCCATTAATTACGGCTCAAAAGACGAGATAGTCAGAGCGGTCAAAAAAATGATGGATTCTTCGCTAGAATTTAACGAAGAAAATCTAAATGCTAGTCTTGATACGGCTGACGCTCCAGCGGTTGATATGCTGGTTCGCACCGGCGGAGACAAGAGGCTTTCAAATTTCTTGTTGTGGCAAAGCGCCTATGCTGAGCTGTTTTTTACCGATACACTTTGGCCTGATTTTGACGAGGCGGAGCTGTTTTTGATGATTGAAGAGTTTAAGAGTAGAGAAAGGAGGTTTGGGAAAGTATGAGTGCATTTGCTTTTTTACTAGGAGCCATTTTTGGCTCTTTTTTGAATGTGTTAATAGCTCGCATTCCGCTTGGGCAAAGCATCATGTTCCCAGGCTCCCACTGTCCTGCGTGTAAAAAACCGATAAAGTGGTATCACAACATACCGATACTCTCGTATATAGCGTTAGGCGGAAAATGTCGTGAGTGCAAAGCCAGAATAAGCCCTGTGTATATCATAGTAGAGCTAGTTAGCGCCGCAGTTTTTATGCTGGTTTTTTACAAATCGCCGAATATATTTTATGCGCTTTGCGTATCTATTTCGTTTGGGTTATTACTTGCCCTTTCCGTCATAGATATAAGATACAAAGAAGTACCGGACTCCATCAACCTATCGGCGTTTGCCGCTGCTGTTGCGGCCGGTATGTTCCACGCTCCTATGCCGACGTTCGTGAATTTGATTAGTTTGCTTGAGTTTGGCAAGTCGGCGTTTTTGCTAGCTGGGTTTTTTGTGATGCTTCGCTTTGTTCTCTCATACTTTCTAAAAAAAGAGAGCCTAGGCGAGGCTGATATTATCGTAGCTGCTACTCTTGGGGCGCTTCTTGGCAGTATGAACGGGTTTTTTGCGATATTTGTCGGAGCCTTATTGTCTCTTGTGCCAGCATTCATATATCGCAAAAAGGGGATAAGTGAGGTTGCTTTTGTCCCTTATTTGGCGCTTGGCGGGTTTGCGGTGTTTATGCTTAGGCCGCAACTTTGGTTTATGGGTTGAGCGTGAAGAGAATAGATAGCTACATATTACGGAACTTTTTGGCTTTTTTTTGGCCTCTATTTTTTACGCTATTTGCCATATCATCCTTGGTTCTTATCATACGCCTTGCCGACCTTACGGGGGTAGTTAGCGTAAACTTTTTGGAATTTATATCGCTTTATCTATTCGGTGTCCCACAACTTCTTTTTTATACTCTGCCGATAGCGTTTTTTTTGTCTGCGGGGCTTTTGTATGCCAAACTCTCTTTTGACAGGGAGCTTGTTGCTATATTTGCTCTAGGGGCAAATCTAAAAGATGTACTAAAACCGATTGTAAAGGTGGCTGTTTTATTTAGCGCAACGCTGTTTTTTATCGGCTACTTCGTACATCCATATAGCACTGCCGTCGCAAAGAATTTTGTAGAAGACAAAAAGAGCCTCTCAAGACTAAACGTCAAGCCGAGTGAAGCGGGGCAAAAATTTGGTGATTGGTTGATTTTTATGTCTGGCGAAAAAGACGGGGAGTTTTCTGATGCCGTGCTATTTTCAGCTAGTTCCAAAGCCTCTCTTGTAGGAGAGGGTGGTAGCGATAAAAACCAAAGCGCTACTTTTGTGTCGGCAAAAAATGCAAAAATAACATCCAAGAGCGGTGTTTCAACTCTTGTACTCACTGATGGCAAAGGGTATAGGCTTGAAGAGCAAAACGGCTCAAAACTTATCTATTTTGAAGAGATGGGCATCCGCTCCGAGCCGCAAAAATTTGATTTTGAACCTTCAAACTTTATCGGATATTGGGCACAGATGAAGGAGGACAAAAAGCGTGCAAAAGACTTTAGCGACGTATTTTTGACCTCTATTTTTCCCGTTGCATCCATTTTTTTTATCCCAGCTTTTGGGATTATAAATCCGAGGTATCAAAAAAATAGAGCCGCTTTTTTCTTCATCGTTACGGCCGCCGCATTTTATACGTTTATGCTTACCATCAACCCCATCTTGACGTATTTTGGCATCATTGTCGTGACCCCTATATGGTTTATTATCGGCTACCTTCTTTACAAAAAAAGCGGGGCGGTAAGGTTCTAGCTTTTGAGAGTGCTGGCTATTACATCTTATGACGGGAGTCGCTTTTTTGGCTCTCAGGTGCAAGATGGCGGTACCCCCACGGTTATGGGACGTTTTGAAGAGGCGCTAAAGAGTGTTGGGATTTTTTGCGCTCCGTTAGCGTCTGGTAGGACTGATAGCGGTGTGCACGCCACTTGCCAGCCCATCGCTTTTGATGTCCCTGTCTACTGGGAAAACGAGCTTGAAAAATTAAAAGAACACCTAAACGCAAAGCTCTCGCCATACATAAAAATCAAAAATATCTCAACCGTTGATGAGAATTTTCACCCTAGATTTGACGCAAAAAAAAGAGTTTATCGTTATGTTCTAAAAGTGGGAGAGAGTACGCCGTTTGGTTCTGATTTTGTGACGTTTGTGCCCAGTGTATACGATGAGGCGATACTCTCTTGTATATCTATTTTTGAAGGGGAGCACGATTTTTCATTTTTCAAAAAAACGGGGAGTGATGAGAAGAGCAATGTTAGGCGGATATACAAAGCCAGTTTCTACAAGCACGGTGATTTGCGGATTTTTAGATTCGAAGGAAATGCTTTTTTGAGAAGCCAGATAAGGCTGATGGTCGGTGCACTACTAGATGTGTCTGAAGGCAAACTCACAAAAGATGAGCTAAAGGAGCAGCTAGACGGCAAATGCAGGCATACTTTTCGCCTCGCTCCGCCAAACGGTCTTTATCTGTCAAAGGTGATATATTAGACCAAAAACTCGCTCATAAGCACCGCCACCCATACCAAAAATGTGAAAACCACACTCACAAGTACCACACCGGCCGCCGCATCTTTGGCTTTTTTCGCCGTTTCGCTGTATTCTAGCGTCACTAGGTCTACTGCTCTTTCTATGGCGCTATTTACCATCTCGGCTATTATGATTGGAAACATAGAGAAAAAAAGAGCCGCTTTTGATATGCTAGACATCTCAACGAGGGCTATAAACACTGTGGCGCCTATGAAGAGCGCAAGCTCTATTTGAAATGGAGTTTCATTTTTTAGTACCTCTAAAAAGCCGTCTATACCGTGGCTAGTATTTTTGATAATGTTAAATCTTTTTCGCCTCATGAAGCCCCCTGTTGCAACTATTTTACCTCTTTATATTATAATTTTTGTGATGTTTGAAGGTCTTTTTTTAATTTTTTGTTTTTTGATGGTCGGTTTTGTAATGAAATTAGCCAAAAAAGATTACTCCGATGTTCTGATACAGTTTTGTATCCTAGTCGCTTTTCCGGCGCTCATCCTCCAAAAGCTATACCCGCTCAAGCTTCATATATCCGACATATCGGTTATTGCTATAGCCGCATTTTCAATCGTATTTGGTTTTGTCGCTGGCTTTTTGCTCTCTAGGTTTTTGAAACTTGACAAAAAATCGGCCGCAGTAGTCATAATGGCTTGCGGGCTGGGAAATACGTCGTTTGTCGGCTTCCCTTTTGTAGAAGCGTTATATGGCGAGGATGCTATCGCTTACGCTTTGCTTTTTGACCAGTTTGGGAGTTTTTTGTTTTTGTCTATCGCCGGTTCTCTCATTGCGGCTTGGGGTGCCGGTAGGGATTCTAGTATCAGAAAACTAGCAAGTAGCGTGTTTTTCTTCCCTCCTTTTATAGCCATTTTGGTCTCTTTGTTTTTGAAATTTTTTGAGCTTCCGTCATTCATCCTCCTTGGCGCCGATAAGCTGGCCGGAGTTTTGCTTCCGCTTGTGACGATTGCGGTTGGGATGAAAATAGATGTTCGCCACATCAAAGAAAATATCAAAGAAACGACAGCTATACTTGTCGTAAAGATGGGCGTTGTGCCGCTAGCCGTACTAGCCGTGCTCCCTCAAATCGGCGTTGCGGCTAAAGTATCTCTTATAGAAGCCGCTATGCCGCCGATGGTTATGGTGGCGGTGTTTGCCGCAAAATACGGACTGAACGAGAGGCTTGCGGTCTCAGCCGTTGCCCTCGGTGTTTTTGCTTCGTTTGGAAGCGTTTTGTTATTTTATTATTTGGGATAGATATGGGAATTTTTGAAGCGATAATGCTTGGAATTTTGGAGGGGCTAACGGAGTTTTTGCCCATCTCTTCGACGGGACACCTGATACTGGCCTCGCATCTTATGGGAATAGAGCAGACCGCCGCTCACAAGAGCTTTGAGGTGGCTATTCAGCTTGGCTCAATCTTTGCGGTTATTTTTGTGTATTTCAAAAAACTTTTCGGTGATTTCTCGCTTATGAAAAAACTCGCCGTGGCTTTTGTGCCGACTGGTCTTTTAGGATTATTTCTATACAAGCACATAAAAGCCCTTTTTGCCCCTGAAACGGTGGCTTTTATGCTTATTATCGGCGGTATTGTGTTTATTGTTTTGGAGTATTTTTATAAGCCAAAAGAGCATCATATACAAAGCGTTGACGCCATTAGCTACAAACAAGCGCTAATCATAGGCTTTGCACAGTCGGTATCGATGATACCGGGGACTAGCCGTTCCGGTGCTACGATAATAGGCGGCTTGCTAACGGGGCTTAGCCGAAAGACTGCGGTTGAATTCTCGTTTTTGCTAGCTGTTCCGACTATGATTGTGGCCACTTGCTACGATGTGTACAAAAACTTTTCGACATTCGGCGGAGGCGACATATCAAATCTCGTTGCAGGGTTTTTGGTAGCGTTTTTGGTGGCAATGCTCGCCATTAAGTGGTTTTTGAAGTTTGTCGCAAAGTTTAGTTTTGTTCCGTTTGGTATTTATAGAATTATTCTCGGAGTTGTGTTTTTATATATTTTGTTTTAGGGGATAGGTCGTGAGCGATAGCAAGGGCAATATAAAAGAAAAGGCCGAGCTTGCGAAGGAGCGAGAGGCAATCAAAGATATTGTTAGGGGGGCGATATATATCTGCGTTCATTTAAAAAGTGCGCAAGTGTTGTTTGACCCGCTAAACTCTGAATCCCTATGCTATGGCGGCATCTGTATAACCGACATTAGTGAAACCCCGTTAGGCTTTGTCGTAGAAGAGGCCAAGACTAGGAGTTATATCTATTACAACTCAAGGCTTGCCAAAGTGAAATACTCGTGCGAAGAGGCTGGAGTTTTGAACATCTTTGCAAGCGCAATAGAGGGTATGAAAATTCAGCTTGAAGCTAGAATAAATGAAGAGATGCAAGATATGACCGAAGAGATAAAAGAGCTAATACTCAAAAAAGTAAACAGAGAGATAGCGATAGCAAACGGCATTTAGGCTTAAATACGAGCCAAAAATGCCCTCTTAACCCTCATATAAACCTCGTTAAAATCAACAGAATAAACCCTAGCGTCCCCTATTGCCGTAATAAAATTCGAGTCTTTACTCCATCTTGGGAGTAGGTGTAGATGTATGTGCTCCGCTATTCCAGCCCCGGCCGCTTCGCCTAGGTTCATCCCTATGTTGACGCTATTTGTATGAAATTCAGATTTTAGCGCCGCAACCCCTTTTTGGGCGAGTGCGGCTATATGAAGCCAGTGTTCGCTAGGCAAAGCCTCCAGCGAATCGGTATGCTGATGAGGGATTATCATAAAATGCCCAGGCGTGTAAGGGTATTTATTCATAACGGCAAAGCATATTTCATCTCTGTAGAAAACGGTGTTTTCCTCATCTTTTTTCGGCGATGAAGATATACCGCAAAAGACACATCCGCCGCTCTCTTTGCCTTTTACGTAGTCGTCTCTCCAAGGTGCGTATAGATGTTCCATTAAATATACCCCGGAGCGTCGTTAGCAAAATACACGATAGAGTTTGGAGCCGTTTTTTCTTTTAGTAGGTTTTCCAGCTCATTTTTGTCCGATAAGAATATTTTTTCGCATTTTGATAAGTTTTCGTCAAACAGCTTTTTATTTAGCTCTCCCGTTATTATTGCTACGTCAAATACATCGTCGATGAGTTTTGCAAGCTCAATATTTAGCTCATCTCTACTCTCTACTAGCCCGCAGGTCACTATCACTTTTTGATTTTTGTGTGTGCGGCAAAGCTCTATACCCTCTTTTATTCCGTCTATATTGCCGTTAAAACTATCGTCTAGGATAATTTTCTCTTTTGCCAATATCTTTTGAAGTCGATGCGCTACGCTTGGGATACTCTCAACCGCTCTTTTGATGCTCTCAACTTCCATTCCTAGCTCTTTTGCTACGAGTATCGCCGCCGTTATATTGGCGCAATTGAAACCGCCTAGGAGATTTGGAGCATTGAAGACTTGCCTTTGTCCGTCAAGCTCAAGTTCAAAAGATAAGCCGTCCTTTAAAGATGAAGAGACGCTGCTTATTTTTAACCCTTCTTCGTAGCCAAACACCGTTATATTGTCACCTCTTGCGGTTGCATTTTCAAAAACAAACGCTTTTTGGAGTTTCTTTGAGCCCAATATCTCCGCTTTTGTAGCCTGTATTTTCTCTATCGTTTTGAAATACTCTATGTGCGCTTCGCCTATCTTGCCCATGATCGAGTATTGTGGTTCCACTAGGTTTACTATCTCTGCTATGTCGCCCTCGGCTCTAGCTCCGGCTTCGACTACGTATACTTCCGTATCGTCGGGGAGTGATTCATTGATGTCTTTTATTATCCCCATTGTTGTGTTGACGCTAGCCGGTGTGGCGTAGGTGCGGAATTTTTTTGAGATTATATGTGCCGCAAAGTTTTTGATGCTCGTTTTGCCGTAGCTTGCGGTAATGGCTATAACTATCGGACTTACTTTGTCTAGCTTTGCTTTTGCTTTTGCCTCAAAACCCTTTGCAATTATCTTACTCTCCACCTCTGCGGATAGATAATACGCTCCAAATATTGATATTAGAGCCGATGCGAGCTGATAGTCTGCGTGAAGTAGCACAAACAGAGGAACTAGCAAAGCCGCAAAAATACCCCACAATCTTTTGACTCTATCGGTGAAGATGAGCTTTTTGTCTAGCTTTTTGCGCCAAGCGGCAAAATAAAATCCGAAAACAACCAGATACATTCCAGCCCAAATCGGTTTGCCAAAAACGCCGGCTACACCTACAACCAAAAGCGGTAAAACGAAAAACCATATATGCCAAATCGGTTTTGAAAAGTGGAAAACAACTCTTTTTAGTTTGTAAGAATACCATTGCAGTGTTGTTGAGAAATAGTAGAAAACCATAATGGTTAAAGTAAGATATATAGATTTTTCGAGCATTGAAGCCTTGCCCCTTTTTGTTAGTTAAAATAGTGTAAAATCCTTGAAATACCGTTATTTTAACTTTTTAGCTTTTAATTGTGCAAGGGTGCAAGATGAACGAATCTATACTATCCAAAATAAAAACTCTTCCGCCTCTACCTGAGACCGTAACGCAGATACAAAGAATATGCGCAGACCCTGAAAGCTCTGTCGGTGACCTCATAAAAGTAGTAGAAAAAGACCCTATGATAACGGCAAACCTTCTAAAGGCGGCAAACTCTCCGTTTTACGGCTTTAGCCGTGAGATAAAGACCGTTTCTCAAGCCGTGTCGCTTTTTGGCATGTCAACCGTAAAAGGGCTTGCGCTCTCAGGCGCGGTAAAAAAGCTTCTTAGCGTAGACCTTGACCCATACGGCATTACCCCAGAGTCATTTGCCGACATATCGGCTCTTCAAAATGCCCTTATGTACACTTGGTACTCAAAGGTCGACAGAAGCAAGCTAGACGTTTTGTCCGTAGCAAGCTTCCTACAAGAGACTGGAAAAATCATCATAGCTCAAGAGATAACAAAAGAGGGCAAAGCCGCCGAGTTTAAAGCATTTATTTTGGAAGGCAAGGGAATTACCGAGGCCGAGCTTGAGTTTATCGGTGAGACTACGGCTACCATTACGTCGGCGATATTTGAGCATTGGAGATTTGAGGAGAGCCTTATAGAGGCCATCAAATACTCTGATAACCCGCTTGATGCACCGGATGGGATAGCGGCCTATTCAAAAGCTCTTTGCATAGTAAAAACGGCGCTTCAGCCACTAAACACTTTTGGTGAAGAGCATTTCAAAGACGCAATCCAAAAAGCCTCTATGTTTGGCTTAGATGAAGCTATTTTAACTGATTCGCTGACTACTTTTAAAGAGAGAAAAACCTCAAACTCTTAGTTTTGAGATTTCATCTCTTAGCCTTGCCGCCTCTTCAAACTCTAGCTCTTTGGCTGCCTTGTGCATCCTGAGCGTTAGCTCTTTGACTATCGCATCTCGCTCCGCTTTTGGAAGTTTGGCGTTTCGCTTTTTCATCTCCAAAGTCGATACCGTCTCATCGTCCATTTTTAGACTTTCATCTAGTTTGCGTATCGTACTTTTTGGCGTTATGCCGTGCTCTTTGTTGTAAGCGGCCTGCTCTTCTCTTCTCGCATTTGTCGTATCTATCGCTTTTCTCATCGACTCCGTCATCTTGTCGGCAAACAAAAGTACGCGTCCATTGAGGTTTCTAGCCGCTCGCCCAATAGTCTGTATGAGGCTTGTCTCTGAGCGCAAAAACCCTTCCTTATCGGCGTCAAATATTCCTATCATCGATACTTCCGGAATGTCTAACCCCTCTCTTAGCAGGTTGATACCAACAAGCAAATCAAACTCCCCACGTCTAAGCCCCCTGATAATCTCCGTCCTCTCTACCGTATCGATGTCGGAGTGCATGTATTTGACCTTCATCCCCAAATCATTTAGGTACTTAGTTAGCTCCTCCGCCATTTTTTTGGTTAACACCGTGGCGAGGACTTTTTCGCCCCTTGCTATTGTTTTTTGTGCCTCATCGTAAAATATCTCTACCTGTCTTGAAGCTGAGTGTATCTCAACGACTGGGTCTAGTAGTCCCGTCGGACGAACTATTTGCGTAGCTATATCTTCGCCTGAAAGCTCTAGCTCCAACTGCGCAGGGGTGGCTGAGACAAATAGATAATGCGGGGCTTTATTGATAAACTCGTCAAATTGGAGAGGTCTATTGTCAAGCGCACTCGGTAGTCTAAATCCATATTCTACAAGCGTCTCTTTACGGCTTCTATCTCCGGCGTACATACCGCGAAACTGCGGCAAACTCACGTGCGACTCATCCACGATAACAAGGTAGTCCTTGCCCATTGCCTCAAAATAATCCATCATGGAGTATGGCGTCTCCCCCGCTTTTTTCCCTGTTAGATACCTAGAGTAGTTCTCTATCCCTTTGCACATTCCGGTAGATTCCATCATTTCAAGGTCAAATTCAACTCTTTGTTTTAGCCTTTGGTACTCCACGAGCTTGTTTTCTTTGAGGAAGTAGTCCAGCCTCCCCCCTAGCTCCTCTTCTATTTGTTTCATGGTGTCGGCAAGTCTATGATGCCCGACGATATAGTTACTAGCGGCATAGAGTGTAAAAGTCGTCAAGTCTTTTGTTTTTTTGTTTGTGAGTGGGTCAAATTCATATATCCTCTCGCATTCGTCGCCAAAGAACTCTATCCTTACGGCATTATCCTCAAAATATGCAGGGTAAATGTCTACAGCCTCGCCTTTGACCCTGAAATCGCCCCTGTCGAAGAAGTTGTCATTTCGCTTGTACCCCATCTCTACAAGCTTGAGCAAAAACTCTCTTTGCGAATAGTTCATCCCAAGCTCTACGGTTTGCACCTGTGCTCTGTATTCTGCGGGATCACCGAGTCCGTAGTTGGCGGATACTGATGCCACGACGATACAATCGTCAAATTGTAGCAAGCTTGCCGTAGCGGATAGCCTGAGTCTCTCTAGTTCATCATTTATCGAGCTATCTTTTTCGATGAATAGGTCTTGACGTGGTATATAGGCTTCAGGTTGATAATAGTCGTAGTAGCTGATAAAGTACTCAACGTGGTTTTTTGGGAAAAATGCTTTAAACTCGCTATATAGCTGGGCGGCTAGAGTTTTGTTGTGCGTCATGATGAGAGTCGGTATTTGAAGCGTCTCTATGATGTTTGCCATTGTAAAAGTCTTGCCGCTTCCTGTGACTCCAAGAAGTGTTTGGTATCTGCTCCCGTCACCTATGCTTTTTGATAGTTTTGCTATTGCGGTGGGCTGGTCGCCCGATGGTTTCATATCCGCTACTATCTCAAATCTTGCCATTTTGTACCGCTTTTGCCGTTTTTTTGATGTCAAAATTATAACGAAGCTTTGATATAATGGCTTTCATACCAACGGATGCAAAAATGGAAGCTATAGAGAAATTAAGGTCGCAAATAGATGACTTACTGCAAAAACTAGACCTCCAAAGAGAGGAGGGCGGCGAATTGCGCAATAAACTCATAAAATCAGAAGCCGAAAACAGAGTCAAAGATGAATATATAAGGTCTTTGGAGCAAAGACTAAATGCGCTTCAAGGCGAGAGCGCTCTAAAAAATCTCGATGCGAAAGGCTAATCGATGCAGAAACTAACACTGCTAATCAATGGAAGCGCTTTTGAGATTACGCTAGCAGACAACTACGCAGACGCCTTCAAGGACGAGATAAGCAAGGATTTGAGCCTAAACGAAGACAACTCTGTAAAGACCCTCTTGTACGCCTTTATGCAAAAAAATTACGAAATATTGGAGTTAAAAAGAGAGATAGAAAAAATCTCCGACAAGCTTGACGACAAGCTAGGCAGGCTTTTTTAACTACTCCATTTTCTCCCATTTTATTTGATTGTGCATGATGCCAACGATTGACGGCTCTATATTTTTGATTTTTTTACTTACCGCCGTAATTGAGTTTGGCGTGTATAAAAATATATATGGATTGTCGTCTACTATCAGCTTATATATTTCTTGATAGTACGCCGCTACTACATTTTTGTCTACCGATTTTTCCGCTTTTTCTATCAGCTCATCAACTTTTGGATTCTTGTAAGATACAAAGTTGAACCCAGCTTTTTTTTCTATCTGAGAGCTGTGCCAGATACTGTATGCATCTGGGCTTAGCGGCATAGACCACCCCATTAGCACCGTATCGAAATTTCTAGGGTCAACCACCGTATTCAAAAAAGCCTGCCACTCCATCGCTCTTATCTTGACTATTATCCCAGCCTCTTTTAGCTGTTTTTGGATGATTTGCGCAGCTAACATTCTGATTTGGTTATTGGAGTTTGTTGATATCTCAAATGTTAGCGGCTTTTGCTTGCTATACCCAGCCTCTTTTAGTAGTTTTTTTGCCGAGGCTATGTCTTTTTTTGGCGGTTTGACGTCTTTATTGAATGCGTAGGAGCCTTTGAGGAAAGGGCCTGTAGCAATGTCGGCATGACCAAAAAATAAAAGGTCTATAAGCTCTTGCCTGTCAATTGCCTTTGATATGGCGGCTCTGATTTTTGGGTCTTTAAATTTCTCCCTTTTTTGGTTGAAGCCCAGATATGTGTAGTTAGAACCAGGGTTTTCTACTATCTGAAATTTTGAGTGAAACTCTTTGTCAGTCTGTAGCTTTAGCTGCATCGGCGTTAGCCCTCCGATATCAAGAGCTCCAGTTTTTAGCATCAAAAAAGAGCTTGAGCTATCCGGCAAAAATTTGTATTTGATAGCATTTATTTTTGGTTCGCCGTCAAAATATAGCTTATTGGCGGTAAATTCTATATCTGAGCCTTGCTCTAGTTTTTTTAGTACATAAGGACCGCTACCAAGCGGAGAGAAGTTGAACTTTGAAGTCATCGGCTCTTTTTCGTTTTCCAAAATATGCTTTGGGATTAAAGGCATCAGCCATGTTTCGATGGCCTTAAAGTACGGCTCTTTATACTTTACTATAACCGTATAATCGTCCTTTGCTTTTACGCTGACGACTTTTCGGAAATTCTCTACGTATGGTGTAAACACTTTCGGATTTTTGGCGAATTCATAAGTAAAAACAACATCTTTTGCCGTTATTTTTTTACCGTCGCTCCATCTGGCGTCGTCTCTTAGCGTTATCTCTAGCGTTGTAGAGTTCAAAAACTTGTAGCTTTTTGCTATTTGCGTCACTATTTGCCCGTTCTTGTCGTACTTGAAGAGCGAGTCAAACACCCAGCCTGAAATCTCGGAAGAGGTACTGTCCGTCGCAAGCAGAGGATTTAGCCGCCCCACATTGGATGAGTAGCTCATATAAAGAGTGGAGGCAAAAAGGGCATTGGTAATCAATAAAGCCACAAGTATATATTTTTTCATGATGGACAAACCAAATTTTTTGTTTTGATTGTAGATAAAAAGGGATAAAAGCAAATAGATACAGCCATATTTACATCAGCGGATATAAGATATTATAAACAAAAAGCAAAATCAAAAGGCAGTGCGCACACTCGTAATGAGAGACCTATTTATAGTTTTATCGACTTTTATTTTTTTTACCAATTACGGTTTCGCCTCACAAAACTCAAAAACCATAAGACTCCAGCTGTTGTGGCATCATCAGTTTGAATTTGCAGGGTTTTATGTCGCAAAACAAAAAGGGTTTTTCAAAGAGGCTGGACTTGATGTTGATATTGTTGAAGCAAAGCCTGATACGAATGTGACGGCCGAGGTAGTTTCAAAAAGGGCCGACTTTGGTATTCACAATACCACACTTATTCTCGATAGGTACGCAGGCTCTAATGTTAGTATCATATCTACTATGTTTCAGCACTCGCCGCTTGCGCTGGCGTATTGTGGCAATTCCGATATTTATCGTATAGCCGATTTGAGAAATCAAACAATAATGATTGGCGGAGATGGAGCTGAGATTGTTGCGATGCTAAAAAAGGAGGGCCTTGACAGGGGTTCTTACAAGATAGTGCCGCATAATTACAATCCAAAAGCTCTCATTCAAAAGCAAGCCGATGCAATGAGTGTTTTCACGACTAATGAGCTGTTTTTTTTGGAGAAAGAAGAAATACCATACAAACTGTTTAAACCTGAAAAATACGGGATAGATTTTTATGGAAACTTTATTTTTACTAACTCAGATAGGCTGAAGACGGACAAGAAAACAGTTGACGCATTTGTAGAGGCTTCGAATAAAGGGTGGCTGTATGCTCTTTCCCATCTAGACGAAGCCATACAAATCACGTCGCATTACTCAAAAAAAAGCCTAGAAGCGCTGAGGTATGAGGCGGACAAAACAGTGCCTCTAATTGCGGCAGATAAAATCAAAATAGGTTTTATTAACAAAAAAAGATGGGAACATGTCTCAAAGACATATGCGGAACTAGGAATGTTACCTGAGAATTTTATGCCCGATGATTTTTTGTATACGGATGGCGCAAATGCTGATAGAAATACTATTTATCTGCTGTGGAGCTTGGCTGTGGTTTTATTTGTCGGTTCCGCTGGATACGCTTATTTTTATTACAAAAAAGTAAAGCAAAAAAAAGAGTCCGAAAAGCTTAGTCTGACAGCGTAAATCTAACCGATAAAACTAACAGCAAAGAAACAGCCGTTGCTGATATTATCTGTTTTTATACTTCCGTCAAGCCGCTCTTTGACTAGCATTTTTACTATCGCTAGACCACTGCCTCTTGGTTTTTCATCCTTGTTTGTACTTTCAAATATATCAAATATTTTTTCCACTGGATTTAACGATATGCCTCCGCAATTATCCATCACAACTAGTTTTACGATATTTTTTTCACGTCTTATTCTTATCGTTACGATTGGATTTTGGATGTTTCTACGTTGCGCGGCGTCAAGCGAATTGTTTAGTAAAACCAAAAAAATATGTATGAATGCGTTTTTGTATGCATAGATGCTAAAATCGTCATCTATTTCGTATGCGAGTGTGCAATCCAGATTAACCACTCTATCGTCAAGCATTGCGGCGACAGATTTAATCTCTTTTAACGGATTAAAAGCGGTTTTGCCCTCATCGGTTCTGTAAAAACCGTAAAACTCTTTTATGCTCCCCTTCATCAAAGATAGGTTGTACGATATCTGCGGCAAATGCTCTCTTAGTTTCGCTTCGATTGGTTTTCCGACAAAAAGATATGTTTCAAGCTCCGTAAACAAAGAGCCCAGTCTGGATATTGGAAGTTTCCATTGATGTACTATATTGTTTAGTACTGAGCCGTTCATATCAAATCTTGATAGTAAATACAGCATCTTATCTTTTTCTTCAGTCTTGCGTCTCTCTCCTATGAGCTTTGCGTTTAGCGCCAAGGCTATAAATATAAAATCCGTCATCATCCCTAGAGGAAAGCTATAGACAGATACAAACAATGTATTCATCTCAAAAAGCAAAGCAAA
The DNA here is from genome assembly GCA_041915365.1 of Campylobacterales bacterium. GTDB lineage: Bacteria > Campylobacterota > Campylobacteria > Campylobacterales > UBA6016 > UBA6016. The sequence continues at coordinate 74,644 of JAYSBP010000011.1, forward strand.
TAGCGGCACAAAACTAGATATAAATAAACATAAAAGGCCGCTCACATAGTACCACCCGCCAACGGCTCCCCTAAGTGAGAAAAAGACCCCTACAAATAGTAGGTAGCCCATGGCAATCATCCAGTTAACAACAATAAGCATCTTAAGAGATAGACCGTTGTGGTCAAAACCGATTGCGAGGTGCAAACATAAAACCGCAGTAACTATGATGTATGCGCAAAGGTGCAATGTTTTGAAGGTGCGATAATTTTTGATATTAAAATATGCAGCGTTGAATGCAATAGTAAAATACAAAGAGCTAATAAAAAATATCTCGGGACTACTTAGTATCTCTAGGCTTATCCCAGTATCGGCAAGATATAAGACACCGCCAAGCGCCAACTGCCCAAGCAGGGCAAACAATCCTAGTAATCCATACAAAAAGAATTCTTGTCTTTTTATGGCAAAAGATATGGCGGTATTGTATAAAAATAGTACGGCAAACGCTCCCGTTAGCATGCCCCACATAACCGTATCAAAAAAAATAAGTTTCGTAAAAGTGCCTTTATCCTTCGCAATCCACTGCGTATCCACGACTCCATGAAGATTGACGTGTCTGATAAAAAAAGTAATCTCTTCATCTGGATTCAATGTGACCTCAAAAGCGCTAAATCTGCTAAAAAGGTATCTGTCTGAGAGTGGATTCATATCTCCTATTTTGTATGATAAAGAGAGTTCGTTGTTTTGAATACCGTAGACGTCTATGTAGTCTATACCCGGTCTTGGATTGAAAAAAATGACTGTTTTTATTTTGTCGGATTCATTTTTGACTACCATCTTGCTCCAGACGGCAAAATAACCGTATCCAAAATTTTTTGCTTCGCCTTTTGTAAATTGATATTTTTGAATATCGCTTAAAGAAGCTTTTGCCGAGTCATCTTTGTAGAATCCAACTTGTTTTATTATTAAAGCATCCAGACTATCGGCATTTGTTATGGCCGCAAAAAAAACAAAGAATACTATCAGCAGTCGCAAACTCACCGAAACTGGTAGCCCAAATCAAATATATTTTGTATGTATTCAAATCCAATTTTTTTTCTAATTCTCATAAAAGCATTTTTGATGGCGTCTTTTGAGATATAGTTTAGCTCGTGCCCTATAGCATCATAGGAGACTATGGCTCCCCTGTTTTTTAGGAGCAACTCGACCAGTACGACCTCGTTTCTAGTGAGCGTTATTTTCTCTTCGCACTTGATAAAAACTTTTTCAACGCTATTATATATGAGTGAATCGTCTATTTGTAAAAACAACATTCCGTTATTTTTGAGAGCCTCCGTGCACTCTTTTAGCACTTTTAGCAGGGAGTTAAAATCTATCGGCTTGACTAAATAATCCACCAAATGGAGCTTAATTGCCGCATGTAGATTGTCAAGGTCTTCGTATGCCGTCAATAGGACTATCGGGATATTCTTATCACTCTCCCTTATCTCTTTTGCCACATCAAGACCGCTCTTGTGCGGCATAGATATGTCCAAGATTACTATATGCACGTCATTTTCACGGTATAACCTAGCAGCCTCAAGACCATTGGCTGCCAAAATAACGTTTTTGCTCATAAGTGATAATGAGTTGCCAAGCGATGCTCTCATTATCGGGTCATCGTCGGCGAACAAAATAGTTAGGTTTTTTAGCTCTTTTATGTCCATGCGAATATTATAGTCAATAGAAGTATTAAGCTGGTATCAAAAGGACTTATACTTTTTTAATCGGCGTTACTCCTCTAATACTCCGTGTAGATATAGTTGCAATACATCAAAAAATAATACAAAGAGGAGTAGACGGTGAAAAATTCTACATCAACTTCAATGGACAAAACGGTGGCCAATACGGCTGAGCAGACAGTAAAGATTGCAAAAAAGACTGGGCTAAAAAAAATCAAAAACGGGATTGAGGATATAGATTCGAGCGTGCAGGCGGTAGATGGTGGAGTCGCAGAACAGACTACTATTGCGGAAGGTGGAGCGCAAAGCTCGGCATTTGACGGCTCTCTTAGAATGGCAAAAGCTGATACGGCAACTGCGGGAGCCGCATCTGACAGTGTGGTTGCATCTGACGGAATGGTTGCATCTACTGCGCCAACTGCGGCAGTAAGTGGAGGCGTTGCAGGTACTGGCATAAGCACTGGTGCAATGACGCTAGGCGGTCTAGCGCTAGGCGGTGCGGCTGTGGCCGTAGGTAGCTCGGGTAGTGGTGGAGGCGGAGGCTCTAGCTCGTCTGGCTCTACGACTAGTACGCCTACAACTATTAGCGGTAGTGTAACTGCTGGTCCTATAGTTAGCACAAATGCTCTTCATGTTGCGGCATATATGGCAGATGGAACACAGCTTGGTGAAACTGTAAACTTATCGTCTAACGGTACTTTCATAATCACAACGACTACGAGTTATAGAGGACTTGTATTAATCAAGGTAATGCCGGATTCGGACTCTAGTGCCGACTACATGGATGAGGCGTCAGGCACGGGAAAAGACCTTGATACATCGCTGAGAGGTATTGTAAATGTCAATGGAGGCGGGTCTTATAGTCTGGCTATTAGCCCGTTAACAGAGTTGGCCGTTAGGGAGCTAAACGTATCAGACACTACGATAGGTAGCACCATTACGCAGACCAATGTAACAACTATGGGTCAAGCGGTATCAAATACATTCGGACTTGGTAACACCGATATTATGACGCAAACTCCAGTTGCAACTGTAAACACGGACGGAACTTCAAACTCTTCATCAAACCAATACGGGCAAGTTCTAGCGGCACTGTCTGGTGCAGATCAGGCAAATAGCGGAAGTATGGCTACTACTATTACGACTTTGGCCGCAGGTCTCACTGTTAGTGGCAACACTGGGCAACTAGATACGACAACGGCTAATATGGTAACAACTGGCGCAACAACGGTATCTGCAACACTGCCGTCTGGCTTCAACCAGCAGCCGACACCTACAATCTCAATCACGTCTGTCGCAGGCGATGGTTATGTGAATAGTGCAGAGAAGTCAAGCGGTTCTATTAGCATCATTGGAACAACAACAAACGTAGCAGATGGACAAACTGTGTCTATTATGTTTAATGGACAAACTCCAGCTTCTACTGCAACCGTTACAAATGGAACTTGGACATATACATTTAATCCTGTATTATTTTCGTCAAGTACTTATACGGTTACGGCCGATGTTAGCAATGCTTTTGGAACCGCCGCCTCGCAGGCCTCCCACTCAATGATAGTGGATGCCCAACTCCCTACGTTTTCATCAGGCTCAACAGCCTCTGTTGCTGAAAATATCGCAACGTCTACGGTTGTCTACGATGCAAATGCAGCAGATAACGATACTTTGACGTTCTCACTTGGCGGTGCCGATGCTGCGTTATTTACCATTGACTGGGCTACTGGGGAAGTCCGTTTTAGAAGCTCTCCTGACTACGAAAATCCTACGGATACAGGTGGAGACAATGTGTACGACTTCAATGTAATAGCTACTGATAATGCAGGAAATACGGCAACTAAAACTGTTGCGCTGAGCGTTACAAATATGTATGAAGGGCTTACGCCTACGATTACGATAGGTTCTCTTGCACGTGACGGCTATATAGATGATTCTGAGCATCAGCCAGGTGCAGATGTAACCATAAGCGGTACGACAACAAATGTCGAAGATGGACGCACCGTTGAGATAAGGTTTAACGGACAAAACCCTGCTGCAACAGCCACAGTTACCAATAACACATGGTCATATACATTTTATCCGGCATCGATTCCTGATGGAACTGTCTATACCATTACGGCGGATGTAACAAACTCTGGAGGCGTTGCGGCTACGCAAGCCAGCGGTACCCTGATTGTTGACATTACCGGCCCAGTATTCTCATCGTCTACGTCTGCCAGTATCGCTGAAAATACGGTGGCATCTACCGTTGTCTACGACGCAAATGCGACTGATAGCGGTAGCAACCCTATCACTTACCTGTTGAGTGGCACGGATGCAGCTTTATTTAGTATTGATTCATCTACCGGAGAAGTTCGTTTTAACGCTTCAAGAGATTATGAAAACCCTGCAGACGGCGGTGGCGATAACATCTATGATATTACGGTAACGGCTAGAGATTTAGCCGGAAATACAACTTCTCAAAATGTCGCCGTTACGGTAACTGATGTGGCAGAGGCTGTATCTATGTATACCGTAGCGAGTGTTCTTGGTAGTACGCAGACTAATTTCAAGCTCATAGACCCGGTTACTGTCGGCGGAAATCACTATTACTTATTAGACCTAGACAACAGCGGTACATATACAACGGCGGATGATACAAACCATAACACACTTGATAATATCTTTAATCAAGGCGTCGATACGACATCCACAAATGCGGATAGAACCGCTACTTTCGTACTCTCAAACGGTTCAAAAATTGACGTGAGACTACTAACCCTTGCTGAATTGCAAAGTATAAACAGTGCGGGCACGGCCGCAGGCTGGTCTGATCAGACGTATTGGGCCGCCGATACTTCTGCGGCAAACCAACACGGTTGGTATAGTTTTTTTAGCACAAACACAGGCTACACTACTGACACCGTAAATAAAGTCGTAGCGGTAGAAGTGCTCTCTAGTGAAACAACCGCCCCGACATTCACGACGGCCGCTTCTCAAAACATACAAGAAAATACCGCAGATGTGTTCACCGTAGTGGCCTCAGACAATCAATCAGCTACTTTGACATACGCTATTACGGGTGGTGCAGATGCGTCGCTCTTTACGATAAACTCTCTAACCGGTGTTATTTCTACAGTTGGCTCTAGTGGATTAGACTATGAAAATCCATCAGATAGCGGAGCTGACAATGTATTTGACCTTGTGGTGAGCGCTACCGATAGCTCAGGCAACGTGGCTACTCAAAATTTATCATTGACTCTTCAGGATTTTCCTGAGACATATACGTTGGCGATAAGTGGAAATACGGTAAATACTATAGACCTAGGAGGGATGAAGCTAATAAATAGAATAGACTACGGCGGCAATACATGGTTTTATCTGGACGTAGACGGTGACGGCTCTCTGACAACGGCGGACACAAAAGACCACCAATGGTTAGATCAGCTAATAACTGGAAATAGTGCTGTAGATACGACCAATGCGGCCAACAATCAATTTAGCGTAACCACAACGACAGGCTCTACGATAAATCTAAAACTCGTTGTATCCGACTCCACAGCCGCAACAGGGGAATTTATGGACTACCTTGCAACGCAAAATAGCTCATACTTTGCATGGACCGCATCGCTTGCAGGCGGAGCAGACCAACACTATTCAGTAAGCCATACCGGAGCGACCATATCTGCGGACAGTAGCCCTTATTATGTTGCTTTTCAAGTAGTTTGATTTTTACAGGCTTTCGCTTTGCGGAAGCCTTATCGTAAACAATATTCCGTTTTCGCTCTTCAAGATCGATATATCCCCGCCGTTTTTGCTTGATATAAGCATTCTGGAAACGGTTAGACTCAGATTATTTTGATTATCAGTGTTTGACAAATCAACGCTGTTTGGATTGCAAAAATCTGTCAAAATAAAATTAATACACCCTTTTTCTGTGGTAGATTCGATTTTGATTGAGCATTTTTTGTCACCTCTATCTTTGGCTCTTTGCAAAATATCGGTCAAGATGTTGAGGACGGCATGTGAAAAAGAGTGCCTGTGCGCTTTGATTTTCAAGTCTGCCGCCACTTTATTATCAATTTGCGGCTCTATACCATATAGCATGGTTAATGCCCGCTCTATGCACGTCAAAAATTCGTCATTAGGTGCAAAAACGCTTTCGTTGTCATCATATTTATAAAAGTCATAAAACTCTTTTACGGTCTCTTTCATATTTGTTAGATTATTTTTTATCGTCGGCAGCTCCTCTGCCAATTTGTTATCAATCTCTTTTGGATTTGTGTCCAGCTTGTTTGAGAGTATTTGAATGGACTTTTCAGTCTTTTCGATGGGGGTATTCCACTTGTTGATGATACTCTCTAAAATACCTTTTGCGGCGTCAAAGCGTGACAAAAACTGAACTAAATGCTCTTTCTTTGCCTCGGTAGCCCTTTGTAGTTTTAGGTGAGCGTTTAGTGCAAACGCCAAAAATAAAACATCAAGGCACATTCCTATTGGAATTGAATAATTAGACATAGCCCCAGTTTGCGCCGAAAACAAAAACGGCAAAATCGGAAGAACGCTAGAGATGAATAAGCTTCCTTGTCCTGCAACATAATACCAGCCGCCTACAGCTTGTTTTTTTGCCATATAGATACCGACAAACAATAGATATATCATTACAAATATCCAATCTACGATTATTGTAAGCCTGAGGATGATGCCATACTCTGAAAACGCAAACGGTACAAGTAGGACGAAAGATACGGCAAGTAAAAAATACGCCAATCTATGCCCGATTCTGCAAGCCAAATAATTGTCGGTAGAAAAGAAGCTAAAGTTGAACGCAACGGCAAATAGTAAGGCTATGTGAAAAGCCAAATCCGATCTGCTTAGTAATTCCGGCGGTATTCCAAGGTCTAGTGTATACAAAAAGCCGCTAAGTGCGGATTACCCGAGCAGTATTGAGATTGCAAAAGCATTATAAAAAAGTAGCTCTTTTTTTCGTATAGAAAAATAAAGGGCGGTATTGTAGATAATTAAGACGGCAAATATGCCAAATAGTAATCCGAAAAATAGGGTATCGTAAAAACAAAAAGTCTCAAAATCTCGTTTTTGCTTCATAATCCACTGGGTATCGATAATGCCGTGCAAGTTTTGATGTCTTATCAAAACCTCAGCCTTTTCACCAGGAAGTAGCTTCAGCCCAAAGGCGCTAAAACGGACGTAAAACCCCCTGTTTTGCGGAGATCTTAGATGCCCCATATAGCTTTTGCTCTCCAAAGTGCCATTTTTGTAGACATATACGTCTATATAGTCTATGCCAGGCCTTGGATTGTACAAAACGGCATCAATCGGTATGCTTCCGGTATTTTCAAAGGTTTGTCTACTCCAGACCGCAAAGCTTCCAAAGCCGAAGTTGGAAACCTCTTTTTTATCAAACCCTTTTTTGTATATGTTCTCGATACCCTCATAGCCGTCGAAATCTACATAAAAAAGCTTTTCTGATGTGTGCACGTTGTATATCTGTGCATTGGCAGAATATATAAAAATAAACAATAAAAACCAGTATCTTAAAATCTTAGCAAACCTATAAATATCAAGCCCTAAATACGTTTTTAAAAAAATAACATACTGATACTTCATTGATACTTGGAATATATAAAATTTTTAGTGAACATATATTTTAACGGTGGTTGCAAGGATTATGAAAAACATACTTTTTATTACCGCTTTATTTAGTGCGGTTATTTTTGCCGTCGATACTTTTGCCTCTGATAAAGAAAACACGGCAGAGTATCTAATAGCGCAGATACTAAAAACCCATCCGAATATCCAATCGGCAGATATGGCTCTAAGGGCTAGCGGCTATGCCGTAGATGGGGCAAAATGGGGTTATTTCCCGACTCCTAGCGTGCAAGTGGACCAGCAGGGTGGAAAAAGAAGCTTTACAGCAAGACTGGAACAACCTATTTGGACTGGTGGTAAAATCGACGCAGGGGTAAATATAGCGAAGTCTCAACAAAAAGAGGCGGAGCAGACCCTCGAAGAGACGAAATATACGTTAATCGAGAGATGTATAGAGCTTATAGGTTCCGTAATTAAATTTTCTAATGTGTCAAAAGTACACCAAAAAGCGCTATCCAGACTTGAAAATTACAATCAAATGATAAAAAGGCGTATAGAGGGGGGTGTCTCGTCTCTAAGTGATAAACAGCTGATAGAAGCGAGAATATCGCAATCAAAAAATGACCTCAAAAGTGCTCAGACATCTAAACAAATTGCGCTTGAACAGCTATCGATACTTGTCGGCAAGAAAATATCGGATACCCAAATATCTTCTGATTTGTCCGTACTGATGGAGCAAGATAGATATGCGGATATTTTGAGTGGGGCGTATGCGACATATCCAAAGGTGCTCAAGGCGGCAGCCAAAGTACAAACTGCAAGATACAACCAAGATAAAGTTTCATCCTCTTTGCACCCCACCGTATCCATAAAAGCAGAAAGACAAATCGACGTATTCTCTAGCGGGTATGAAAATAACAACGGCAAAATATACATAAGCGCACAAATGTCTACTGGAGCCGGACTGGCTGTTTTGTCCCAGATTCAAGAGGCAAAACTAAAAACCATAGAGGCCGAACAACTGTATGAATATGAAAAGATGACAATAAATGAGAAGATAGCAAGTGATTATAACGCCGCTATGTCAGTGAGGTATAGACAGGAAACGGCAAGAGATGGCATCGATTATGCGGATAGAGTTTTGGCTTCATATACTAGGTTATTTTTGGCTGGGAAGAGAAATTGGCTCGATGTTGTCAACGCCGCAAGGGAGGTGACGCAAAATGAGCTGGAATTTTACGACATTAGCGTATCGGCGTTTGTGTATGAAAAGAGACTTAGTCTATACAAGGGTGCTCTGATAAAAAATATAGGAGATATAAGATGAACCATAAATATAAATGGCTTTTTGAGCAATGCGCCTTTATTTCTGGCTCTAAAATATCCGTAAAAAACTTTATTTCGACATTTGAAAACTCAAAATACTGCAACGCCAAAGAAGAAGTATCGGACATATTACGTCAATCAGGCTGTAAGTATGATGGCTATAAGAATGACATAGCGGTAGTTGGGCTTCCAGCAATAGCTGTCAGCGAGAATGGAGAAGTTATGCTGGTGGTTGGAAAAAATAAAAGCGGAGGTTTTAAAGTTAGGACGGAAGTGGATGCTTTTGATGTTTTTTCATTTGAGCCTGGTACGCATTTTGTGGAAGTTTCAAAGCAAGAGGATGTTTCATCGGTTGCAAGTGTATTTGGATTGTTCAGAGCCGCTACGCTATCGCAAAAAAATATTTTTATCAATGCGGCTTTGGCATCACTCATTATCAACATAATAGCGCTGGCGGCTTCTTTTTATAGTATGCAAGTGTACGACAGAGTTATACCGATGCAGGGGCTATCGACGCTTTTTGCGCTGACGATAGGTGTGATGATGGTAAACCGCCACCACTTGTCAAGACACTTTTTTCAGAATTTATCTTCATATTCAAATCTGCCACATTACGCAACATTTTTAACCTCTTTTCTCATCCCCTCAAGATAAACATTCATAGGCTTTTTATA
>JAYSBP010000012.1:0-68485 GCA_041915365.1 Campylobacterales bacterium
TAGGCGACAACTCTGATTCTTTGAATAACAACGCAAAAGAGATGAATGAGCTAACGGAAGAGCTTTCACAAGTGGATCAGAAGATGGAAGAGGTCCTTAGGGTTATGAATAGATTGACGAATAGTTAGAGAGGCGAAAATGGCAGAAGAAAAAGAGAAGCCCGAGGGTGGGGAAGAGCCCAAAAAGAGCAAAACGCTTATTATCATCATAGCCGCTGTATTGGTGCTACTTCTAGCTGTTGGCGGAGCGCTATTTTTTCTCATGAGCCACGGGAGTGATGAGGAAGCCGCAGATGGTCATGCCGCCGCCGGAGCACATGGAAAAACATCTGAAAAAGACAAGAAAAAGGGTGGAGCTCACGGGGATGACCTCACAATGGGACCTGTGTTTGCAGTTGATGGATTAGTAGTAAATCTAATGAGCGAAGGCGGTTCAAGATATGCCAAGTTTGCCGTAGCACTGGAACTTGATGCACAAGAGCTTGCCCCCGAAATGCTCGCCAAAAAAGCTCTAGTAACAGACATAGTAATTACGGTTGTTTCGTCCAAAACGGCGGAAGAGTTGATGAATATTAAAGGTAAAGAAGCCGTCAAAAACGAAATAATGGAAAAAGTAAACGAAAAACTAAAAGACGGAAGAGTTAAAAATGTTTATTTTACAAACTTCGTAGTTCAATAATTTGATAGGCGTAGATCTCGTAAAAATAGAACGCATTAAAAAGGCGCTAGAGCGTCACGGCGATGCTTTTGCTAAGCGATTTTTGAACGAAGATGAAATAAAAAACAGCAATCATATATCTTCTATGGCCGCAAAATGGGCGGCAAAAGAGGCCGTATCAAAAGCCCTAGGTTGCGGCATAGGGGCCAAGCTAGGATTTTTGGACATAGAAATACAAAAAGACAAAAGCGGGGCTCCATATGCAATCTTAAGCGACAAAGCGGAGCAGATTTTTAAAATCAAGAAAATACACATCTCTATTACGCACGACGGCGAATATGCTGTTGCCGCAGCCTTTATTTACCCACCGCCCACAAACTGAAGAAGCTCAACTTTATCATTTTCGCAAAGCTCTCTTTTGTTCCACTCATCTTTTTTTACTATTTGCATATTAATGGCTGCCGCCATCACCTTATCTTCAATACCCTCTTTGGCTATGAGCTCTTTTAGCGTAATGCCAACATCAAACTCTTTTTGCTCGCCGTTTAGTATTATTTTCATGCCATCTCCTTGCCAAAACTAATCATCTTAAACCTCTCTCCAAACCCTTCCGGAGAAATAAGTGCTTTTGCTTTTGCGCTCTCTTTTAGGTATGCGCTCTCTCCTGCCTTCGCAAGATATACCTCAAGAAGTTCCGATATGCCAAAACCGACAAGTGCGCTTGCTTGGTTTTTGTACTCTATCGTCTCAAATCCAGCCTCTTCAAACGCCAAAGCCAAATGTCCAAAATTTACATCATAGGTAATATCGGAAGTCGCAAAATACTCGCTCATATTTTCAAGCCCAAAAAGCGGCTCACTTTTATGTTCCTTGTATATTCGGATTGAAAAGTCATTTCTTGCATACTCTTGACCATAATCAAACGTTATAAAATAACTTTTTGCAAATGCGCCATAAAGCTCTTTTGCAAACTCTTCATACCCTGTTGCCAATTCACCTTTTGAAATTTCAAGTTTTTTTGCTTTTTTTAGAAGCAAAGTATCATCTATATCAAAGTCGATTTTATGGTTTGCAACACTTGCAAATTTGCCATCGTATAATAGCTCGCAAGAAAAAGCGTCGAATATCTCGTTTGCAAAAACAAAAGCTGCTCTATCTTCAAACCCATTTAGTGAGCTAACTATCTCAAAATCAACATCACAAAAAAACTCCTGAAGCTCTTTTGCTTGAAACTGAGCCGCCGCCTCTTGTTTTTCAACTATCACGAATTTGACCGTTTCCAAAAGCTCCGGATATAGTCCAGCCACAAAAGAAGCAAAGTCTTTTAGGGCATAAAGAGAGTTGGCTCCTATTTCACACACGATAGAATCTTTGGGCAACGCCCCGCTTCGTACCAAAGAGACAAATTTATTTGCTATAGCCCCACCAAAAAACATAGACACACTAGGGGAGGTAAGAAAATCTCCCGCCTTGCCGACTTGCCCTATGCCTGAGTAGTAGCCGTCTTTGCCGTATAGCCACTCGCTCATATACTCCGAAAATCTCAACCGCTTACCTTATCAAGCGCACGTCTAAGTCTTACAAAACCCTCTTTTATATCCTCTGGCGCAATAATAAGAGCAGGCAAAAATCTAACCGTACTTTGAGCCGATTTGATGACTAGCACACCCTCTTCCATCCCTTTTGCAATTACCGAGAGCATAATGTCATCGTTTTTGGCTTTTAGTCCACGAAGAAGTCCAAAACCGCTAGTTTTTTCAAACAAACTAGGATAATCGGCAACAATAGACGAAAGCTCTTTGTCAAAAAGCTCTATGATATGTGCCAGTCTTTTTGACTTATACTCCTCCTCCAATGTGTTCAGTACTGCAATAGCCGCCTTGGTTGATAGTGGATTGCCGCCAAATGTAGAACCGTGTTCGCCATAGTTAAATACATCTTTTATAGTCGTACATACAGCGCCTATAGGTACGCCGCCAGCGAGCCCTTTGGCAAGGGTAAACACGTCAGGCTCTACGCCATATACAGACGAAGCCAAAAACTCCCCACTTCTATAAACTCCGCTTTGAATTTCGTCAAACATCAAAAGGATATTGTTTGCCTTTGTAAACTCTCGCAAGTTCACTATATCTTCTTTATCGAAAGCATATACGCCGCCTTCCGCCTGAATAGGCTCCAACATCACAGCCGCAGTCTCGTCGTCACACATCTCTATAGCCTCTTTTATCGTAGCCGCATAAAAAAAGCCCTCGGGATATGGGCCAAAAAAGTCGTGGAATCTATCTTGCGCCGTAGCCTTTAGCGTCGTAATAGTTCTGCCGTGAAACGAGTTTTTAATAGTGATGATTTTGTATCTTTTTTTCTCAAACCTGCTCTCGCCATATTTTCTAGCGACCTTGATAGCACCCTCGTTCGCCTCTGCGCCGCTATTGGCAAAAAATACGGCAACGTCAATTCCACAAAGTTCATTGATTTTTTTTGCCGCCTTGACTTGTGAATCTATATAAAACAAATTTGATATGTGATGCACACCGTCTATCGCTTCGCTAACGGCTTTTACAAGAGCCGGATGTCTATATCCTAGTGAGCTTACGGCAATACCTGACATAAAATCTACATACTCCTTGCCGTTTTCGTCGAATAGTCTAGCCCCCTTGCCATCCGTAAAATTCGTATAGTTTCTCTTGTATGTATGAAGTAAATATTTTGATTCTTCCTGTTCATAGCTCATTTGCGACCGCCTTTTTATTGTTTATCAGTTATTTTATGAAAAAATTGTATCAAAAGCTTGATAACAGAAATAAGGTTTCAAATGCAACCCACAGATGTAACGACCGTAGATAAAATACTAATAGTCGACGATACAAGAACTATCGTGCAGCTGCTTAGTATGATACTCAAAAAAGAGGGGTTTGAGGTCTTCACGGCGTCAAGCGGCGAAGAGGCGCTAGAACTACTCCAAAATATCTCCGTCGATACGATACTTCTTGACATACAAATGGGTAAGGGTATCGACGGTTTTGAGACTTGCAGGCTTATCAAGCTAAACGAACACATACAAGATATTCCGGTCATATTTCTGACGGCTTTTGACGACTTGGATATGAAGCTAAGGGGCTTTGAGGTCGGCGGTGTGGATTTTGTCGCAAAATCATTCGATAAAACAGAGATTCTGACAAGAGTTAAAAATCAGGTAAAACTATACAAGCTACAAATGGGTCTCAAAAGAGGTCTCGCCTACATTAGGGCAATTTTGGATGCGCAAAAGCACTTGATAGCTATTTTTGACTCGCAGCTAAACCTCGAAAACTACAACCGCTCTTTTGAAGAGGCGTTCAAACCAAAAAGTGACTTCTCGGTCATAGGAAAGCTGACCCCTTATGATGGATATTTGATACCAGCAGAGGATAGTTTGTTTTTTGCGATACTCTCAAAAAACGAAGAGTTTAAGGCTGAAATAAAAGGCGTGGATGGTATTTTTTCGTTTGAGCTTAGCGAGGCGAAAGTTCTAAATGAGACAAAAATAATTCTAACCGTTAGCGACATTACCTTGCACGAAAAAGCGAAAAGACAAGAGCTTGAGCTTTTGAAGTATAAAGAGAGATACCACGATGCCCAACAGCACGATGCGTTCAAAAAACAAAAAAAGATAATCAAAGACGACGTATCGCATCTTCTGAGGGGCGAGTGGTCTTTTGACTCCTATTACAAACCGCTAGACATTCTAAGTGGGGATACGCTCGGGGCGATAAAAATAAGTGAGGAGAGATATTTGTTTTATATAGTTGATGCAATGGGCAAGGGGCTTAGCGCATCTGTGACGAGCATACAATCCACGTCTTTTATAAATAATAGTATCGAGAGAGCCAATGAGCATAGCGACTTTGGTCTCGAAAAAATAGTAAATTCATTTTGTAGCTTCATAAGAAAACAGCTTCTTGACGACGAGCTACTTTGCATTATTTTCTTGGATTTTGACATCGCCGCAAACACTATCAAGATAGCCAACTACGGTATGCCGCCGCTTCTTATCGAACAAAACGGTCAGATACAGCCGATAAAACCGAAAAATCCGCCTATTATGCCGTTTTTAGGTACTGAAAATATAGACACGATACCGCTTGACGGAATAACCAAAATAGCGCTTTATTCGGATGGACTAAACGAAAGTGAAACATCGGACGGGAGACCGTATTCAAAATACATAGAAGATGATTTCAAAGATTCAATCTTGATGAGGCAGCTGCTTAGAAAATTTGAATCAAAAGTAAGCTCTCTGGACGACGATATGACCCTTATTTTTATATCCAAGACGTCGACAGAAAAAAGCGTATTTGATAAAAAAATAGAGATACACTCAAAACTAACGGAAGTGATAGAGCTAAATAAAGATATAGAAAACATATTGCTTCATGCCGGAATAAATCAAAGGGACGTGTTTGAGGCTCAGCTTGTATTCAGCGAACTACTAATGAATGCTTTTGAGCACGGGGCTTTGTGTTTAACCCCAGATGAAAAACAAAGACTAATTTCAGAAGATGCCTATGATGAGTTTTTGGAGAGTTTTGAAAATGCACATACGGCCAAAAAAATCTGCGTAGATATATCTGTTTTTGAAATCAACAACGGGCAAAAAATACTCCAAATCGGGATTGAAGACCCCGGTAAAGGCTTTAAATTTTCAGAGGCGCTTAAAACAATTTACGTGGAAAATAATGACAGGTTTTCAGGACGTGGAATGTGGATGGCAAACGACATCACGGATGGGGTGTTTTTCAGCGAAACAGGCAATAAAACTACTTTTTTTAAGACGGTACAGCAAACAAGCTAATTTATCGTCGGCTAAGAGTTTTTGTCTTAAAATCGAAAACAGTAAAAACAAGAGTAAAAGGGAACTGCGTGCAACTAGAAAGCTCACAAACGGCAAACGGATACAAAGTAGTAATAAAAGACATAATAAAAACGATAGAAGATAGCACGATATTCAAAAAAGGGATATCCGATATTCTACTCAAAGATCCGGCGGCAAAAGTAGACATTCACGTCATAGACTCCTACATAATAACCTCTTCTATTATAGGCACCCTGCTTAAAATGGTTCAAAAAGATAATGCTAAAATCTCAGTCTATGTTTATAGCGCAGATCTTTACGAACTACTAGACAAGCTAAATCTAATCGTATTACTGAACGTCAAAAAAGAGTTTTAAGACAAAAAGTAACTATTTCGTAACCGACAGAATATACAATTAAAACACACAAAACACTTCAAAGATAGTGGTTTATTAGGGTACTCCAATATGAAAAATATCAATTTAGGGGACTTCGTTTTCGAGAGTCTCTCAAGGTTTATGGCACTCTCGGTATTCGTGGTGCTAGTAGCAATTTTTGTCATTTTGTACATAGATGCAAAACCGGCGATAGACTCTTTTGGCGTAGGATTTTTGACCGGCGAAATTTGGGCGCCTAATATGGAAACCTTTGGTGCACTGCCTTCGATATACGGAACAATTATATCAACGATTATCGCTATGGCTGTTGCCACACCGATAGCTATCGGTATCGCTATATTTCTTAGTGAAATAGCGCATGCAAAAATAAAAGGGATAGCCGGAACGCTAATAGAGCTTTTGGCGGCTATTCCATCCGTTATTTACGGTATGTGGGGGCTGTTTTACTTCGTTCCTATCGTTAGAGACGTGACACACGGCTCTGGGATGGGTCTACTTACCGGCGGTCTGATACTTGCCATTATGATTGTCCCTTTTACGGCTTCAATCACTAGAGACTCTATGAACACGACTCCTGACATACTAAAAGAGTCCGCATACGCACTTGGTGCAACAAAATGGGATGTTATCAAGGACGTTGTTCTCCCATATGCAAAAATAGGCGTCATAGGCTCTATCATACTATCTCTAGGCCGTGCGCTTGGCGAGACTATGGCAGTCACATTCGTAATGGGTAATGCGCAAAGAATTCCTGAGAGCATACTGGAGCCTGCTACAAGCATTCCGGTCACGCTTGCCAATGAGTTTACGGAAGCAGATAGCGATATATACTACTCAAGCCTTTATTTACTAGCGCTACTGCTATTTGTCGTAAGCTTTGCAATTATTGCAACCGCTAAATTCCTTTTCCTAAAGAAAGAGAGAAGCTAAGATGTTGCACAAAAATAAAAGAAAAATACTTAATACTATAGTTTTGGCGTTATCAACAGGGGCGGCTCTTCTTGGCATTGCAATACTATTTTGGATTATAGGGATACTCCTTTTCAAAGGGCTATCTGTAATATCTCTTAATACGTTTATTCAAGACGGCACACCTCCTGGAATGGAAGGTGGTGGCTTAAGGCAAGCACTAATAGGACACCTAATACTAACAAGCGTAGCGATGGGTATAGGCATACCAGTAGGTATGCTTGCCGGTACATATCTTAGCGAGTACGGCGCAGGCTCTAGGGTCGCAAACTTCATCAGGGACTTATCGGACATTATGATGTCGGCTCCTTCTATCGTCGTAGGCGTATTCGTATATGGCATTATGGTGGCCCCCGTTCACCACTTCTCTGGCTGGGCAGGCAGCGTGGCACTTGCTATACTGGCCGTTCCCGTTATTATCAGAACGACGGACGACATGCTCCGCCTTGTTCCGCAGACACTTAGAGAGGCGGCATATGCGCTTGGCGCACCAAAATGGAAAGTGATATTTCAAGTGGTTTACAAAGGTGCGGCGGTCGGCCTAATGACGGGCATACTTCTTGGTGTTGCAAGGGTTGCTGGGGAGACGGCTCCGCTACTATTCACATCGTTTAACAACAACTTCTTTAGTCTAAATATGAACGACTCCATGGCTTCGCTTACGGTCACGATGTTTGGCTATGCGTCAAGCCCATACGAGGATTGGCAACAACTAGGCTGGGCTGCGGCGGCGATACTTACTTTTGCAGTCTTGTTTGTGAACATACTAAGTAGAGTTATTATGAATATCAAAAAAGGTAAAAGGTAAAAAATGTCAACTATAGCTAACGTAAAAGAGGCTCTTGAGCTAGAGGTAAAAAACTTCAATTTTTACTACAAAGGGACTACTAGCCCAAGCCTAAAAAACATCAATATGCCAATAGCAAAAAACCGCATCACGGCACTTATCGGACCGTCAGGCTGTGGTAAAACTACGCTTTTGCGCTCTTTTAATAGAATTCACGACCTTTACCCTGGAAACAAATACGAGGGTGAGATACTTTTTGAAGATAGCAAAAAAAATATTCTCGATAAAGACGTAGACCTTATCGACCTTAGACTAAAAATAGGTATGATTTTTCAAAAACCGACTCCATTTCCAATGAGTATTTTTGACAACGTAGCTTACGGCCTTAGACTACAGGGAGTCAAAAGCAAATCAGAGCTTGAGGGCAGAGTAGAAGCGGCGCTAAAAGGTGCGGCGCTATGGGAAGAGGTATCAAACAGGCTAAATGCCGATGGCAACTCGCTCTCAGGCGGACAGCAACAAAGACTTTGTATCGCAAGAGCGGTAGCGGTAGAGCCTGAAGTATTGCTATTTGACGAGCCAACGTCTGCGCTTGACCCTATATCTACGCTAGCGGTTGAAAAGCTTATTATTGAGCTAAAAGAGAAGTTAACGGTAATCATCGTAACACACAATATGCAACAAGCGGCAAGGGTGTCGGATTATACGGCGTTTATGTATCTTGGCGACCTAGTTGAGCTTGGACACACCGAAGAGCTATTTATCAACCCTGTAGAAAAACTAACAGAAGAGTATATTACAGGAAAATTCGGTTGAGAAAAAGAGGTTTTACCTCTCTTTCGACTCCTTTTTTATTTTGTCTTCTATATAGTTAAAAACCGTGCCACCTCTATTTAGGTAAGCAGTTTGAAGCATAAAAACCTCTTTAAATACATACAAAAACCCCAAAAATGGCACGCACCACAATACGACGATTTTTCTCATATTTGCTTTCGCTTCGTATGTGCTGACTAGATAAAAAGCCTCTGTCTCACTAATGTTTGACGCCTTATAAATCCCAAATCCGATTGTTGCAAAAATATTTAACAAAAATCCAAGCGCAATATAATTCTGGTAAATCTCGATAGCTTCCATTATCCCTCGATTGACGGTTTCATTATAGATTCAATAGCTTTTTTGTATTCGGCGTATGTAAAAAATTCTTTTATGTTATTGGCTCTACCGCCTGCGGCATTGCGATGCCCGCCTCCGCCAAAAAGCGTCTTACTTATTTCACTTACATCCGCTTTGTTGCTTGAGCGCATAGATATATTCCCTTTAGGCGATACGTCGATAAAAAAATCATACTCGTCATTTGCCGACAAAAAGCCATTTGCAATAACTGAGACATTGCCGATGGATACAGTAAGAAACCCTGTATATCCAGCATATTCAACGCTAAACTCGCCTTTTTTGGTTGAGAGCAGTTTGGTAACGTATCTGCTTGATAGATTGTCTATAGTATCGTTGCTCTCATCGCCCCTTAAAAACTCTTTTTTCAAGAAGTGTATCGCATCATCTAGCGCAATGTGAGCCTCATCTTTGCCCAAAAACTCTTTTGCCTTCTCAAGTACATAAATCTTGTAATACACACTCTCTTCCGGAAATATTAGCTTGTTTAGTTCTTTTGTCTCCGTGATTAGGCGCATAAGAGTCTTACCAAACTCAAAAAGAGGCTGGTCTTCCTTCCAAAGGTCGATAGCGTTTATTGCATCTACAAGAGTCGTAGTAGCCTCATCTAACTCACCAAAATAATCATAAGTCAGCTTTGTCCCGCATCTATTGTTATCTAGCGTATACCAATCGGAAAACTCCTTTGCTTGCTCTTCGCCGCTTATATGATGGTCTAGTAGCTGAAGCCTGATATTGTATCCGCTCGTGTTTAGCGCTCTTATCTTGTCATCCAGATATCTACAATCTTGCGTGCTTAGATTTAGGTCTGTGATAAGAAACAATATCTCTTCGCTCTTATCCTCTAGCGCCTCTATCTCGGCTGTCATTTGCTTTAGTCTTGCATTTATTTCATTTCCATAGTTGGAATTGAAAAACCGTCCGTTTGGTATATTTTTTGACGATACATATTGACACCCGTAACCGTCTAGGTCAGTGTGTGATAAGTGAAATAGTCTCATTATTTAGCAAACAACTCCGCATTCTCTTTTTTCATGTGCTCGATTACTTTTACTACTTCATCAACTCCCAGCATTCCCTCTTCCTCTTCGCCAAACACCTCATCGATAGCATCCAAATAGATATCTGCCGCTTCGTCAAGCTTTGCTTTTTTTACTCCGGCAAAATATAGTGTAGCCCTTAGCATCTCTTGGAGTACGGCGCTCATCTCCTCTAACGTTACGTCATCTTCATTTTGTGTCTGTTTTTGGTTGTTCTTTGCCATTTTTTAACCTTTATTTGTTTGGGCTAATTTTAGCAGGGAACGGCTTACCTTGCAGCCTCGCAAAAATCATTTATCTGCTATTTCGTAAAGCTTTGAGACGGCCTCATTTTCATCCTCATAATACACTTCAAAATCAAATTTTGCCGTCTTTTTGTACACCTTGTCGTAATACTCCACCAGCAGTACCTCAGCGGCGGCGGACATATCTTTTGCCTCGTAAGATGCTATCGCTTTCTCTTTTGCGACACGGGAAATGTATGGCGTTATCTTTTCCATGCAAAAATAAAAATACTCCTCGCTTATCCTCTCATACATCCGCACAATTCTCTTCACACGCTCGCTCAAAGAGGTATCTATGCGTACCTGCAAACCCTCATCCATCATCTCATACAGACGGTGCGGGAGCATCACGGAGCCTATGCGTACACTCTCCCCCTCTATAAAAACAGGTCGTGAACGGTCTATGGATAGCAAGGCAGCGACAAGGCGGTTTTGAAACTCTTTTTGGCTCGGTTGTGAGCCGTTGACCGCCCCAAAAACAGAACCGTAATGGTTTGCCATCCCCTCTAAATCTATCACGTTGTCAAGCGCTTTTAATATGTCGCTTTTACCACATCCCGTGTAGCCTCTTAGGGTTATAAAATTGATTTTTTCAAACGAGTTTAGATACTCGACTACAAACTTTCGGTATGACTTGTAGCCGCCATCTATTTTGTCTATCCTGTATCCAATACTGGAAAAAATAGTTGCTAGCGACGATGAGCGCATCCCGCCTCTAGCGCAGTATATGGCTATTTTTGCCTTTGGCGTATAAGCCGGATATAATGTTTTGATGTGTTTTTCGGCGTTTAGGCACACGTATCCAGCGCCCCTCACTCTCGCCTCAAAAGGGGATATTTGCTTATATATAGTCCCGACTTCTCTGTGCTCCTCATCGCTAAGCGCATATAGATTTATAGCTCCAGGCACATGAGACTCTGCGTACTCTTTTGGGCTTCTAGCATCTATGATGAGGTCGTATCCGGACAAATCACCGTTTAATTTTTCGATATTTACAACGTTCATGATTTCAAGCCGCCCAGCTAAACTATATTATAAAGAGGGCTTAACGTCTTAACAATCGTATTGTGAACTTTTCGTATCGTATCTGTGTCTAGCTCGCCTATTTTTTTAACAAATCTATCATGAGAGAAATTTTTAATTTGAAAGCAGTCGATTGTAGATGTTTTCGACAGTCCATTTGCGGCGCTATTTTCTAGCCTAATCATCCACGGATAAGAGCCGTACTGCGCCGACCACTCCGTAATAGGAACGACAGTCTTTAGAGGCAGCTTTCCTATTTCATCAGCGCTCACTACCACCGCAGGTCTTTGCTTGGCTATTTCACTACCGATTTTGGGGAAGAACTCCACAAGCCAAATCTCACCTTGTCTAATATTCATAAAGGCCGCCATCATCATTCCAAATTTCTTTCATATCGGCAGTATATTTCTTATCTTTTGCGGCGGTATCGGCCGCCATCCTCCACCTCTCTAGCTCTTTTTGCTGCACATAGCTCTTTACAGCATCATTGTATATAGTAGAGAGTGAGACTTTGAGCTCATCTTTTAGCTGCATCACCTGATTTTTTAGCTCTACAGGCATATTAAAGGTTATTTTCTCGGTGTTAGAATTGACCATAATAAACTCCCGTATGTTTTTGCCGTATTATAGCTAAGTATATTTGTATTTTCAAAAGAATTCCGTATCGCTACTTGCTTGACAGATAAGCGTTCAAGACAGCATCTAGCTTTTCGCACAAACTATTAGGAGATATGATTTTGATATGGGGAAGCCAATATTTTACAATGTTTAGTATCTCGTCTTCGTATGATACTTTTGTGTACAGCATCAGATGTTTATCCGTATGGGATATGACAACTTGATGCGGCAAAAGCTTTCTTCTCAAAAAATATTCAGCCACCGTATTGTCTATCTCTAGTGTAGCTTCTATTTCTGTTTGCGAAATCCAGTCTGCCCCACTCTTTTCTATAGTCTCTATAAAATCAGAGCTTGGATTGAAAGTCTTTTCAAGCACTTTCAAATCAGCCATCTTTGAAAAGCTAAAGTTTTTGAGGGTTCCGTCTTCATCTGCCACTAGATACCAAATAGCATTTTTA
Organism: Campylobacterales bacterium; assembly: GCA_041915365.1. Classification (GTDB taxonomy): domain Bacteria; phylum Campylobacterota; class Campylobacteria; order Campylobacterales; family UBA6016; genus UBA6016. The sequence goes on from JAYSBP010000012.1 coordinate 12,236, forward strand.
TTGACTAGCTTGTATGGTAGCAACATTCTAGGCTTGTCTTTGTAAGTACACGCTATTTGCTTGTTTTGGAGTATGGCGACGCTAATAGCTTCAAAATCATCTTGCTTTGATGTTATGTTTTCATAACCATATTCTTTGATGAGATATACAGAGTTGATTTTTGTGTTCAAAATATCAGCTATAAAATCATCGGTAAGCGACGGATATAGTGATTTTATGCCACTTATCGTGGCAAAGTTTTTTATATCATTGTACGTCAGCTTGCCCAGTGCGTATGACTCCAAAGAGTAGTAGCCATTTTCCTTTTTTATCGGTAGATATGAGAGTCTGTTGTTCAAGTCTCGCTGAATAGTTCTCTTATCCACGCTAAACTCTTCGCAAAGCTCATCTGCGGTAAATCTCTCACCGGAGTTGAATTTCACAAGTATCATAGCTAGTCTAGTGGCTATTGTATCATGTGATTTTTTCATTGTTTTGTCACGCTAGCACCATATTTAGCATGCCATATAAAATATTCTAGGCAATATGTAGCTCCTTATTTGTACTCAATAGGTGCAAAAAATCATCTGTAGATTTTATTTGCAAATCTATCTGCATAAAATTAGCCATCTCGTAAACTGACTCATTGACATCTAAATTTTTTTCAATAGCATTTTGCATATTTTCAGCTATTTTTTTAAACTGTAATTTTTGTTTAGCCAAAACCTCTAAGGATGTTTTCTCAAAAATATCAGTGTTTTCTTTGATGGCTTGTATTCTTAGCTCAAAAACTTCTTTTACTCTCATCATTCTTTTTTCAGCTTTAACTGAAAATAAATCGGCTTGGTCTATGAGCCATACAATGACCGTAGAGGCTACTCCAGTAAGTATAATCATGATAACATCTTTTAAAAACTCAAACGGGGTTCCTGTCATAAAACCAAGTATTGATTCCTCAAAATAAGCTCCGAGAAAAGTTATGGCGGTTGTTGCCAGTAATTTTGTAATAGCGTCAGCTTTTTGCAGTGGTGTTATTTTGTCTTCCATCAAAATGTTCACAGCTCCAACAATAGCCGAGAAGCCTTGTGTAATAACTTGTAAAATTTTTTTAACTAATCCAATAAAAGCATTTACTATCCCATTTATTATCATAATTACAAAACTTTGTAAAAAATCTTTTATACTGTCAAATAGAGTTCCGACTGCACTCTTCAAAATATAATCCTTAACTCTTTTGATTCTTAGCGTAAAAGCTTCAATTTTGTCACTAATATCAAATCCATACAAAATACCATTTTTAAAAATATCACTAAACTCATAATACAGCGGCTTAATAATTAAAATTATTACTTCGCCCATGGCCTTATCTTTGCTACTATCAATAGTCTGCTTACCAGCGTCATTTACAAGTTTACTTTCGCCTTGTAGCACATTTCCAACATCACTTACTAAATTTTCTCCAACCTTTTGATTTAATTCTTTTTCAACAATTTTTGTTGCTTCTTTTTCTTTTTCAACCATTGTTTGCTTGGTTGCCTCATTTTGTTGATTAGATATTGTATTTTTTCCATCACTTACAGCTTCGATATTTGTCTTCCCGCCTTTGCTTTGGTTGAGGCTCCCATTCGTAACTGCTAAATTTGAATCCTTATTGAGTATTTCTTTAAAATCTTTGTCATCTAAAAACTTTGATGTGCCATATTCTTTAACGGCATGTACCAAAGGTACAATATGATCTGGCTGTGGTCGATTAGTTGCAACATCATTCCCTGTGTACTCGTCTTTGCCACCATTTTTTAGATGCTCTTCCTTATATTTCTCCATTGCTTGTTTGTTTTCAACTTTGGATCGGGGAATTTTTCTATCTTTGATTGTGTTTTTTTCAGTGTCATTCAGGTCAGCCTTATCTTGTCTTTCATCTCGTTTTGAGCTGTGAACTTCTTCATAGCTAAAACTTTTAATTTCATCTACTAGCCTAGAGGCCGTTATGCCAGTTTTTGCCAATCCCAGCTTCGGATGTTTTACAAGTCCATCCGCAATATTAAAAAATACAGGAGTCACCAACTCGTCTACTACATCTTGCTTGCTTTCAAACTCTTCATAAATCTGATTTAACACTTCAAGCGACGACTGTTGGTCATACAACTCATACTCTATAAGTTTTTTACTCATTTTTAATGGCGATGTGTTGTTGAGGTCATTTAGCATTTCATCAAAAGAAAGTTCTTTGATTTTATATTTTTCATTATTACTCATTGCATATTATCCTCATGCGGCTAGTAGTTGTGCATTGCCAACTAAATCTTTGATGTTATTGACAGTTTCCAAATCCTCTTTTTTGAACTCTCCCTCATCGGTCAAGTATCCCATCGTAGCCATTTGTTTTAGTACAATTGACAGGTTAAATAGCGCTTGAAACTCTTCAATGTGTGCTATCGGCATAAGTTTAAAATCTAGTTTTCCATCAACTAGCTCTATGCCTTTTAGTAGATTTTTTTGAGTTTGCGATTTGATGCCATATTCAAATCTTGAAAGAAGTTTTTCGTAGTTACAAATAAGTACCGAGAAATACTCTTCAACACTTTCAATAGATTTTATTGTTGCTGTCATTTTTACTATTTGAGATTTCATTTTCTGCATTTCTTCGTTTACTCTAATCTGCTCTTCTTTAACCATACAAAGACTTTCAGAGGCTAGCTTCCTAGTGGAAAAGCCCAAAGTTAAAATACCAAATGCTATTGTTGAAAAGCCCAAATTATTAAAATCTATACTGAATACTTCTTTTTTCCCTCTAACTCCAGATGTGGTTTTAATATCAAGTATGGAGCTATCAAAATACTCTAAAAAATTTTCTCCATCGATGGTGAGATTATGAAGATGTTTTGCAAGATTTATAAATCTGGCAAAATGATTTTGGTAAATATCAGTTTTGTGATAATTTATTGAACTAATTATTATTTCTATTTTTTTAGAAGCAGCGTCTACTTCTTCTTCATAAGTCTTTTTTGAATCGTTGTATTTTTGCTCCATCGACTCATATAGCCTTTCAGCTTCATCAAAATCTATCCTGCCAGTAAAACCATTCCAGCATTTTGCACCACCAGTTACAACATAATCGACACCATCAGACACTTTATCTGCAATAAAACTTACACTATCCACAACACAATCAAGGAGACCACCTATATCAAAACCAAGCATATCCAATCCTTTTATTTTATAAGCTCATAGCCATATTGTACGATTTTGTTCATAGCCTGAACCCACTTGTATATATTGCCAAATTCAAGCTCTTGAATATCAAACTCTTTGGCTAAATCTTTTATAAATTTTTGCTCATTGTCACAGAATTTATTATCAGCCAATAAAATACCCAACAATTCAATCAGCACAATTTTTTTTACTCTTTGTGGCGAGCTTCTCAGATTATTTATTACTGTTTTAATATCTTTTTGTTTGGATATCTTATAATCAAGCAATTGACACTCATACGTATAACTATCAAATACATCCTGTTCTTCTTGCGTATGTATTCCATCCACCCCTATCGCATAAAATGCCAACTCTAAGAAATCTGTTTGTTCTTGTTTTGATAGCATATTTAAATACATTTTACCTCCTTGTAGTTTGTCTCTTTTCTGCCGTCAAGCTTTCCATCTTCGCCATAAATGTACTCTATTTTTTTGGCTATCTCATCAGCCTCATCATATTCATACTCAAAAGAAATTTCTCCGCCAAGTCCATACTCAATACCTCTAGCAAGCCTGTCATCTTCATACTCCATTGCATATCTCAAGACACCGCCACTATATGTTTGTGTGGAGGATTTTCTTCCAAATTCATCATAAGAGACTTGCGTCACTTCACCGCTGTGCTTGTCGGTAATTTTCACTATTTTACAGTATCCAAATTGTTGCACAAAATGCTCATTCTCGCAAATATTTTCTTTGCAATTAGCTACTTCGTTGCTTGTATTTAGTAGATTATCTAACTTTAAATACTTAATAGCACACTGCAACTGTTGGATTTTATTGTTAAAACTTACTTCTATTCGAGCATTTGAATTTTCAATTGCTTCCAAAATCTTTTTGAGTCCCCAAACAATAATGACTAAAATAATTACCAATAGAATTGTCACAACATCAAAACCCATTTTCACTCCCCCCTTTTCTTCATATTTAAAATTAACATTCTTGCACCCTACATCTTAAACATTTTTTACATTATCAACAAAAGTAAATTTTGCCACCAAAAATATTACAAAATATATCACCATCAACGCTCTCATCGGCACAGGGGCAACCACAAAAATCATAATCAACACAACGGCGGAAAGGGTTTTGTTGATTATTTCCCATGCAAATCCCGCCACATACACCAAATGTAAAGATGAATGTTTCGATTAAAAGTATCATCGCTATTCTCTTGTGTTTGTCAGCATATTTAGCTTTCGAAAAGTAATATTTGCCATCTTACTAATGCTTATACCGTCGAGTGTCAAAGCTACTTGACAGGCTTCATGCATAGCGTTGTCCAACTCTCTCATCTGCACTGCTTTTTCAATATCCTCATCACTGAGCTGTTCCATATCATCTACTCCACAAAATACGCTCTCCAGTTCGCCAAGCAGTTTATATTGGGATTCTTGCGCCAATGTAAGTATCTGACAAAATTCATTTAGCTTTTCATTGTTTTCTGTGGTATCTAGGATATCTGGCTTGCCTTTTATGTCGTCTGCATGCAATCGTGGTGTTGATTGCAGGTTTTTTATTGACCTATATAGCCACCCCGTCTCTTGAAAAAGTGTATTATGCAGCTCTTCTTTGATTTTGTTAATATCATCAAGTGCCGTATCAGACTCATAAATATCATCATGCTCAAAGTATTTTTTAACTCCATACCCAGTTGCCGCCAACGCAACTCCACCCAATACAAATGGCAACATCACAATCTCCTTTTTATAATTTCAGCGTGAAGTTTAGCGGGACTAGGTGACAGGTGGCGTCGTATGAAAAAATAAAAAGTAGATTATTTATGTTGGGTATTTTGTGAGGCTATAGTGGAAAAGCTAGTACTTTGCCACGGCTTCCCCACCGTCCCTCTCCCAAAAAAACTCAACCCACTCATTCGTCAAATGCAGATAATAATCAGCCTTGATAACGGCGCTTTGTCTCTGAAATAGTGTTGCTGTTTTGAACTCCACTTTCGGATATGCGGCTTTTAGTTTTTCTACGACAACTTTTAGCGTCTCTCCAGTATCGACTATCTCGTCGGCTACTATTATCTTGCTAGCTCCCGCAAGACTTGGAAGCTCATCCACCACAGGAGTGCCGAGCTTTTTTTGCCCTTCATAGGAGTAGGTATTGATGGCGTACATCTTGCGAATACCTGTATTCATAGCCAAAAAATGCGCCAGCGTAGCCCCACCCCTAGCGATAAATACTATCCCATCAGCCCCAAAATCAGACAACTTACCGGCCAACACTTTTGCATCAGCCGCAAACTCCTCATATCCATATTCCCTCATCGTTAGTCCCTTTTTGGTAAAATGCTTATGTGATAATAACAAAAGAACAAAAAGCCATCCTTTATATGTTTACTGCGACGCTGCTTTTCGCCGTCGTTGCGCTAATTGCAAAGCTCATCTCCCACCTTGGGGCATTGGAGCTTACGTTTTTTAGAAATTCTGTCGGGATACTGTTTTTGCTAATGTTTTTTGGCTACGCAAAACAAAAAAAATTCAACGCCGAAAAAATATGGCTTTTACTGTTTCGTGGATTTATCGGAACGGTTGCGTTAATTGCGTTTTTTTACAATGTCTCCGCCGTGAGCCTGTCAGATGCGCTAACGTTTGCAAAGGCTGAGCCGCTATTTAGCGCAATACTCGCCTTTTGGCTTATGTCGGAGAAACTTGATTTTATCAAAGTATCGGCTATCCTTATCGGTTTTTTCGGTATTGCCGTGATAGGGTTTGACAGAGGTATGCACATGGCCTACGCCAATGCCGTAGGCGTATTTGCAGGATTTTGCTCGGCTCTTGCGTACACTACGATACGACGCATAAGAGATGATTTTGACCATAGATTTGTCGTTCTATCTTTTATGGGATTTGGGACAATTTTGCCTCTTGTGCTTATGTCGTTTTCAGAGTTTACGGGCGATGGCGAGATTATCAGGGGTTTTGTAGCGCCAAAGGGCGGCGAGATATGGATGCTCCTCATGATAGGGCTGCTCTCCGCACTCGGTCAAGTATTGATGACAAAAGCGTATTTTTACGCCAAGGCCGGAATAGTGAGCACCGTTAGCTATTTTAGTATATTTTTTGGCGTGATATTTGGCCTTTTAGCCGGAGACGCACTGCCTAGCCTCACGGTATTTACAGGGATGGGGCTTATAGTAATTTCTGGGATTTTGATAGCGAAAAAATAGATGAAAAAAGTTTATTTCAAGACATTCGGTTGTCGTACGAATACATTTGACACGCAGACGATGATAGAACATATCGGCGACTATGAACTGGCAAAAGACGAGTCCGAGGCTAACGTAGTAGTGGTCAATTCATGTACGGTTACAAACGGTGCAGACACGGGAGTGAGGCAATATATATCCAAAATAAAAAGCAAAAATCCAGAAATAAAAGTGCTATTCACAGGGTGCGGGATACAAACCGAGGGTAAAAAGCTATTTGACTCCGGCAAGGTAGACGTGGTATTCGGCCACTCGCAAAAAGCAGAGATAACATCTTTTTTTGAGGAGCCAAAAAAGCTTTTTTCACAAGGTGACAAAAACTATGTTGACGACACAGTAGTTGCGAATTTTGAGGGAAAAACAAAGGCGTTTATCAAGATACAAGAGGGGTGTGATTTTGCTTGCAGTTACTGCATCATTCCATCTGTCAGGGGATACAGCAGAGCCATCCCTGCCCGTACGGTCATTCGTCAGATAGAGCTTTTGGCAGATAGCGGTTTTAGCGAGTTTATCCTTACAGGTACGAATGTCGGCAGCTACCGAGACAACGAAACAAGCCTTGAAAAACTGATAAAAAGCATCATAGGTTTGGGGCTTGCGAAAAGAGTTAGGCTAGGAAGCGTAGAGCCGTCCCAAATCACGGACGAGTTTTTGGAGGTCGTATCACACGAAAATTTCTCCAAACAGCTTCATATCGCTATTCAGCACAGCTCAAACGCAATGCTTGAAAAAATGAACAGAAAAAATCGTTTTGAAGATGACTTGAGATTATTTGAAAAGCTCTCAAAACTGGGCTTTGCGCTGGGTACGGACTATATAGTCGGCTTTCCTGGGGAGTCTGAGGCAATATGGGAAGAAGCAGTGCAAAATATCGAAGCGTTGCCGCTGACGCATATTCATCCATTTATCTACTCAAAGCGTGACGGCACGGCGGCGGCCGATATGAAAATAGACGTAAACGGAAACGTCTCAAAAGATAGATTGCACCAAATAAACGAGATAGTGCATCGCAAAAACTACGAGTTTAGAAAAAATTTGAAAATGCCTCTGCTCGTCCACGTCGAAGACTCAAAGCTTGGTGGATTTGACCAGTTTTTTAACAAGGTGACATTTGACAAGCCGCAGCAAGACGAATGGGTAAAAGTAGAAAAGTACACGGTACTGCCGGAAAAGACGATTGGATAAAAAATGCAAAAAATTAACTGCATAAAATGCAAACATTTCTTTGTGACATACGAGCCGACAAGACCTTACGGCTGTAAGGCATACGGCTTTAAGAGCCAGCAGATGCCAAGCCTAGTCGTGTTCCAAAGTAGCGGTATGCAATGCGAAATATTTGAGCAAAAGGTAGTAAAAAAATGAGAATTTTTATTTTTGGATTATTGGCCGCTTTGATGCTGGGGTGCGCCCCAAAAGTAGAGCAGGCGACACAAACTGCGCCAGCCGTAAAAGTAGTGGAAAAACAAAAGATACCGCCGCTTGCAAAATCAAGTAAACATCCGTCTCAAATAGTAAAAACACTACCTACAAAAGAGTTTTTCAAAGCCCTAGACTACTCCATAGAGTACTATGAGAGATCATCAATAAAAAACAATATTTTTGACTTTTTGGACCAAAACTATACGGCGTCTCAAATGGCAGATTCGCTAAGGCTATTCAAAGAGATAGCCAAGCTTCCGAGGGAAAAATTTTTGGAAAGACTTGATAATGAATTTACCGTATATGAGAGTAAAAATGAAAATAACGGTTCGCTAATAACCGGCTATTATGCACCGGTACTTAGGGGCTCTTTTACAAAAACAGAAAAGTATAACGCCCCACTCTACCCACTCCCAAAAGATTTGGTTGTAGCAAAACTAAAAAAATTTCCGACGGCAAAATCTGTGCGAAATATTGCAGGTAAAGTCGAAAATAGCGAGCTCGTCCCGTACTACACCAGAGAAGAGATAATGAACGGAGCGTTAAAAGAAAAACCACTTCTTTATCTAGATAACGAAATGGACGCTTTCTTGCTCGAAGTGCAAGGCTCTGGGATAGTAGACATCAATGGAACAAAGCACTACATAGGATATGCAGGCAAAAATGGGCATCCATACACATCGATTGGCAAGATAGTCTACGAGGAAAAATTACTAGACTCATCCAAAATAAATATGCAAACCATAAAGGAACTTCTAGACTCCAATGAGACATTGAGAGACCACGTGCTAAGTAAAAATAAAAGTTTTGTCTTCTTCAAACTCAATACAAAACAAGGGGTATTTGGAAATATAACTGTGCCTCTTACCGCCAAAGAGAGCGTGGCTATGGATAGCGAACTGCTCCCGAGAGGTGCGCTAGCATACATAAAAACGGTAGTTCCAAAAAAATTAAACGGTCTTGCCGTAGTTCCAAGAAGTGAACGAGAGCCGTTTGAGAAGTTTTTTATGGTGCAAGACACCGGTGGAGCTATAAGGGGCGGAGGACGTGTGGATATATACTTTGGAGAGGGCGAAGAGGCACTTTTTTATGCTGGGCAGACAGCCTCCAAAGGTGAAATTTATTTGCTTGTTGCAAAAAAGGAGAAATTAGCAAAATGAAAAGCATCATATTTTCCATATTGGCGATATTTTTGTTTGCCGGATGTGCGGTAAACGAACAGCCAAAAAATTGTTTTGACAAGAGTAGATTGGAGCAAAAAGAATACGACTCGCTCAAAAACGCAAACGCATCGCTAGCCACATTCAAAACAGAGTACGCTGAAATGTCGTCATATATTAATTTTTTGAACTCATATACGGCGGAATACTCAAAATATATTAGTGCGGCATCTACGGCATCTATCGTAATCAAATATATGCCGATTCCATACGCAGGGCAAATATCATCATCTGCAGCATTTGGGGCAAAAATGACGGCGCTTGCTAGTGCGGCATCAAAATCAGTCTCAAAGCTAAATACATCGTCAATAGAGTTTGATATGAGGCTAACTGCATACGAAGTAAGCAAAAACCCGCAAAAACTTCAAGAAGCTCGCAAATACGCATCAACCGTGCTTCAAAACGACCTTGAAGAGGCAAAACAAAGCCTCATTAGACTAAAAGACGGTGCAGCGGGGCTTATGGCCGTTAGCATGGCAATATCTCAATACTGCAATTCAGGTGATCAGCTATTATCAAAGGCTACCTCTTTGTTTTCAAGCAAATCAGACACGGACAAGCGAGCCCAAATAGATAATACTATGAAATCTAAAACGGAAAGTTTTGATAAGAGAATGACGAAAGTAACTACAAGCTTCGAGAGCACAAAGGGGTATATAAAAAACGCAGATACCTATGGGGCCTTAAGCGACGAGCTCTAAGCTTTTACTCTTGATTCTATAGCACGAGCAAGCGATACGGTGTCGATATTTTCAAATGCGACGCCAGTCGGCACGCCGTGCGCTATTTTTGTAAATGTAGCACCGTATTTTGAGAGCCTATCCTCAAGGTATACTATAAGGCCGTCGCTCTCAACGGAAGGGGTAAAAGCAAATATTACCTCCTCTACTCCGCTTTTTACGCACTCTTCTAGCCTGTCGACAAGCACTGCTCTCATCTCTTCAAAGACAAAGTATCTGCCGTCATATCCGCCGCTAAGCTCCAAAGAAAAAATATCTTTTGCGCTTGAGACTATACACAGTCTTTTTTCGTCCCTCTCTTCGTCGGCACAGATGTGACATATCTCGTCTTCCGTGATATTGCCGCACACTTCGCATTTTTGAACGCTTCGCACAGCCTCTTCGACGAGATGAGACAGCTTCACGGCCTTGAAGTTGTCCTCAAACAATAGATGATATGCTATCTTAAAGGCGCTCTTTCTCCCTACAGTAGGGAGTGCGGCAAACAAATCCACAAGCTCCGCAAATTTCGTGCTAGACTTTTTCATGAGGCGGATATTACAGGATAATTATTTAAATCTTATGCACCGTTTTGGTAAAATTCGCAAAAAATTTTCTAGAGGTTTGAGAATGATAGAGATATGTTATTACGAGCTTTTGGAAGTGGAAAAGACAGCTTCACAAGACGAACTAAAAAAGGCATACAGAAAACTGGCGATGAAGTATCACCCAGACAAAAATCAGGGAGATAGTGATGCCGAAGAAAAATTCAAGGCGATAAACGAAGCATATCAAATATTAAGCGATGAAAACAAAAGAGCTATATACGACAGATATGGCAAAAAAGGGCTAGAAGGTCAAATGGGCGGGGGCGGCTCTGGCGGCTTCGGATTTGATTTTGGTGATTTTGATTCGATATTTGACTCGTTCTTTGGCGGCGGCAGCAGAGGTGGCGGCAAGCGGACTAAACAAGATAGATACAACCTAGATATGGCTGTATCGGCTACCATAGAATTTACCGAGGCGATATTTGGCTGCAAGCAAGAGGTAAAATACAAGTACAAAAAACCTTGCGATGAGTGCAGCGGTAGCGGTGCAAAAGACGGCAAGAGGACTCAATGCCCAGACTGCGGCGGAAGCGGACAGGTATATCTAAGACAAGGCTTTATGACATTCTCTCAGACTTGTCCAAAATGCGGCGGCGAGGGTGAAATAGTCAAAGAAAAATGTCCGAAATGCAAAGGCAACGGTTATGAAGAGGTTGAAGATAATATAACCGTAGATATTCCAGCCGGCGTTGATGACCAAAACAGAATCAGAGTCGCAGGGCGTGGAAATCTCTCGAAGGGCGGCTCAAGGGGCGACCTTTATATCGTAATTAGCGTCAAAGAGGACAAAAAATACGTCAGAGACGGAGACGACATATATCTCGAGGTACCGGTATTTTTCACACAAACGCTTCTTGGAGAGACCATTAAATTCCCTGGCCTTAGAGGGGAGCTAGAGCTAAAGCTAAAGCCTGACACAAAAGATAAAGAGCAGTTTGTATTCAAAAATGAAGGCGCTCCAAACGTCCGCTCAAAGCGAAACGGAAGCTTCATCGTCCAGATAAAAATAGTAAAACCGTCAAAACTAACGGATGAGCAAAGAGAGATCATTGAAAAGCTTCATGAAAGTTTTGGATTTGAGGGCAAGCAAAGCGAAAGCGAGTATGAGGGATTGTTTGACAAGATAAAACACTGGTTTGGCTACTAAAAGCCAAACCACGAGGAAGGATTACTCTCCCTCTTTTTTCTCGCCATCTTTTGGGGCCATTTTGCAAGCCGTATTGATGCCAAGAACACTATAGAGACCACAAAAACCAAACACACCCGTACCCATCACGATAAGACCTATGATAGTCAAAGCTATACTCTGGATACCTACCGTACCAACGAGCACTAACAAAGCCCCTATAACCATTCTTGCGGTTTTATCTATCCCGCCGACGTTCTTTTTCATCAGATGTCCTTTGTTTGAAAATCTGCTGATTATAACAAAATAGATAGTAAAACGTTAGCCGGCAACATAAAAATACTAACAAGCGGTGTCGCAAGTATAATAATGAGGATAATCATCCCATATCTGCCGACTTTTTCATTAAATTCATCTATAGCTCTAATCCCAAATTTTCTACCCAAAAATCCGAGCGCATTCGAGCCGTCAAGCGGGGGTATCGGCCAAAGATTAAAAACCGCCAAAATAACGTTGTAAATAACCATGTAATAAAGTATATGCACTATAAGCCCGTCACCACCGACAAAGCCCAAAAGCACGGAAGATATCACGGCCATAAATAAATTATAGATTATACCGGCTAGAGAGACCGCTATTGTGCCGTTATATCCGCCGTTTCGCATAACAGTCCACATATTCACCGGAACAGGTTTTGCCCATCCAAACAAAAAAGGAGAGCCTGACACAAAAAGAAGTAGCGGAACAACTATAGAGCCTAATGGGTCTATGTGTATTATAGGGTTTATCGAAAGCCTACCCTCGTTTTTTGCCGTGTTGTCACCGTATTTGTATGCTACATATCCGTGCATTATCTCATGCCCAATTATCGCAACCATCAAGGCTACGATAATCGATACGGCCTTTAGCGGATTGAAGTCGGCAAAATCAAGCACTTACTTTAACTCACCCTCTAGCGCTTCTATTGTTTTTCCCATTCTATTCCATCTAATTAGATAGTTATCATCCCAGCTAAAGTATATAAACCAAGGCTTTCCAACTACCTGCGAATATGATACCGGACCCCAATACCTGCTGTCTGCGGAATTATCACGGTTGTCACCCATCATAAAAAACTTATCTTTCCCGAGTTTTACCGGGCCAAAGAAGTATTTGCGCAGTCTCACGTCATTGGAATCAAGAACCGTAAAAGGAGTTTCATAGACAGGCTCTGAGCTTACTGCCCCAGCATAGTACTCTTTTGGGTCGAGATATTTGGTATCAACGTCTATGCCGCCCATATCCGCAGATAGTTTTTTGTTGTCATAGTGTATACCTTTGTGTTCGTTTTGATATGGATTTTTTACCCATAGCCTGCCGCCTATAGATACCAGCTCATAACCTTTGAAATTTGCTTTTGCGTACTCATCGCCTTCGCTTGGGTGAAGATACAAATCTTGGTTGTGAAAGAAAAGCTCATCGCCGTCAACGGCAACACATCTTTTAACAAAGTGAACTTTTTCGTTGAGTGGATAGCGAAATATGACTATATCGCCTCTTTTTGGCCTATCGCCCTCTATCAAATGCCCGTCATGGTTTGGAACAAGCGGGATTTCAAGAAACGGAATATGTGGCGTAGGAACACCGTATGCGAATTTTTTTACGAAAAGGTGGTCGCCAATAAGAAGCGTTTTTATCATAGAGCCCGACGGGATTACAAATGCTTGAGCGACAAAAAATACGACAAGCAAAACTATTATGACGGTACCCGTCCAGCTATTTGAAAATTTATAAAGTTTTAGTAATTTTTCTTTCATATCGATTTTGCTGCCTTTAGCGTATTGGATAGTAACATTGCGATAGTCATAGGACCTACGCCACCCGGTACCGGAGTAATAAACGAGCATTTTTCGGCAACATCCTCAGCTACGTCGCCCACAAGTTTATCCCCAACCCTATTGATACCTATATCAACAACTACAGCACCCTCTTTTATCATATCCACAGTTATCAAATTGGGCTTGCCTACACCGACAAAAACCATATCGGCACGTCTGGTATGCTCTGCGAGATCTTTTGTAAATATATGGCATATATCAACCGTCGCTCCAGCATTCAAAAGCAAGCTTGCCATCGGTTTTCCAACTATATTGCTGGCGCCGACCACAACGCAGTCCTTCCCCTTGACATCTACTTTATGCTCCGCAAGAAGTTCCATAACACCAAGCGGCGTACAAGGGACAAAAGTGTCAAGTCCCGCTACCAAACGGCCTAGATTAAAAGGGTGAAAACCGTCAACGTCTTTTGATGGAGCTATCGCCTCCAGAATTTTTGTAGAATCTACATGGCTAGGAAGTGGGAGCTGGACAAGAAGTCCGTGAATTTTTGGATTTTCATTTATCATCTGGATAGTCGAGAGTATATCAGCCTCTGTTACCGTGCTTGGCATCTCGTGCGTCACGCTATATATCCCCACCTCTTTGCAAGCTTTTGCCTTCATCGAAACATAAGCGTGACTTGCGGGGTCATTTCCGACAAGTAATACCGCAAGACCAGGGGTAACCCCTTTTTCTTCTATAAATTTCGCAGTCTCTTTTTTTAGATTTTCTTTTATTTTTGAAGAGAGTTTTTTACCGTCCAAAAGCTCCACGGGCTTCCTTTAAATCAAGCTAAATTACTGTATTATAGGATAATTTTGCTTTGAGGGCGTGGGTTTGACAAGGTCTTTTTTTGCCGTTATTTTGGCTTTTAGCGTGGCTCACTCGGAGTCATTTATAAATAATTATGAATACGGTGAAATGCTATACAAAAATCCCAGAGGAGTTGGGTGTGACAAGTGTCACGGCAAATACGGAGAGGGTATGAACCTCGGTAACTACACAAAAAACAACAAAACTATTCAAATAATAGCCCCAAAAATCTCAAAAAGCTCATTTGCGCAAATCAAAAATAGTCTTAAGTATACGAAAAAAAGAAGTGTTATGCCGGAGTATTTCTTGACGGATAGTGAGATAGAGGCTCTAATATATTATTTGTCAAAAGCGAATGCACAGAGTATAAACTAGGCGGAAAACCGCCTAGAAAGTTAAATTACTTTTTTTTACCTTTAGCCGCAGGAGCTTTTTTACCAGCTACAGCTTCTTTAAGTTTAGCACCTACTTTGAAAGTAACAGCTTTTGTAGCAGGTATTTTGATAGTTTGACCAGTTCCTGGATTTCTACCCATTCTCTCAGGTCTTTTTACAACTTTAAAAGTACCAAAACCTATAAACGGAACATCTTGACCTTTTGCAAGAGTCTCAGAGATTACCGCTAGTATTGCGTTAAGATTCGCTTCAGAATCTTTTTTTGAAGTACCGGCTTTAGCGGCAACCATAGAGATGAATTCAGCCTTATTCATAGGACGTCTCCTCTGTAAATTAATGTAATGCGCCCATATTCTAGCATAAAAACCAATGAAATCAAGGGGTAAAGGCAATATTTTTCACGAAAATGGCAATAGAGTACATATTATTAAGCTATTTGTAAGGAAAAGATTACTTTTTGGGGCTACTTTTTACTGCTAGTTTTGCCCTTTTTATTCAAAAAAGCTTTAATTGCATTTGCGCCTTTATACATCGGCTCTAGTTTTTTAAGGCTATCCAAATCCTCTATTGAAGAATCTTCCCTCTCGGCCTTTTTTTCTTTTTGAGGTTTTGAAATCTCACCTTTTGCATACTCTTCGTCATTGTCTATCATAGCAAGGCACCCTCCCTAGGTGGTCTTAAATATGGGCTCTATTATTCAATTTCCAAACTTAAAAGTAAAAGCTCGTCGCCGCTTACCAGCTTAGTATTGGCTGAACCGCATTTTGGGCACAAAAAATCTGACATTGTCGGGACAAAATCGGCAGAGCAATCAAAACATTCAGCCTTTAGCGACGTTCTTTGTATTTCCATCATTGCATCCGATGCTATTGTATCTAGCTTAAACGTATCAAATGCCGTTTTTAACAGTTGTGGCTCAACGGAGCTCATCTCGCCTATTCCAACTACGACTCTATGTACTTTGGTTGCATTGTTTGCAACTGCGTTTTGCTCACACAAGTCAAGGAGATTTTGAACTATAGAATACTCATGCATTAGCAAATTCTCGGTAGCAATTCACCACTTGGATACTCCAAGATACGCCTAGTTCCGTAACCGTTTCGCAAAACTACTCGATTTTTACCATCATCTACAACTTCACCGACAACCGCCGCATTTTTTGTAAACTCTTGCGATTTTAATATATCCAACACCACTTTTTCTTCACCCCTAAGAGCCATCACAAAAGTCCCCTCGTTGGCAAGGCTAAAAGGCTCAAAGCCAAGAAGCTCACACACACCTGACACTTCCGGCAAAACAGTAAAAGACTCCTCTATAATGTCCATTGAGATACTAGAGCTTGCACACCATTCGTTGAGCACTGCGGCAACACCACCCCTTGTGGCATCCCTTAACGCAACGATTTCTGCTTTTGAGGCAAGTAGCTTTTCAACTATAGGCCACATGGAGGCACAATCGCTTTTTAGCGAGCTGGTCAGCTCTATACCTTCTCTCGCCGAAAATATAGCCGCACCGTGTTCGCCGATGCTTCTTGAAACTATTATCTTATCTCCGGCTTTGAGGTTTTTGCAGCTTAGGCCGTCAAAAACCACCTCTCCGACGGCAGACGTATTGATAAATATCTTATCGATGCTACCTTTTGGGGCTATCTTCGTGTCCCCAGTAACGACAAAAGCGCCGTTAACCGCAAGCTCCTTTGCGATTGAGTCCGCTATTTTCTCTAAGCTTTCAAGCTCAAAGCCCTCTTCGATTATCAGCGACAAAGAGAGATACTTTGGTTTTGCCCCCATCATAGCAAGGTCGTTACAGCTTCCACAAACGGCTATTTTGCCTATATCTCCGCCGGCAAAAAAGATAGGGCTCACTATAAAGCTATCAGTCGTAAAAGCGCTCTTGCCGTCTATTTTGAATACCGCAGCATCTTCACTGGATAGTAAAATATCGTTTTTTAGCCTTGAGAAAAAAACTTCGTTTATTAATTTATTTGATTCGACGCCGCCGCTACCGTGCGCCAAAGTGATTTTCGTCATATAGATTTTCCGTATTTAAAATATGCCGCACAAGCACCCTCTGAACTAACCATGCAAGAGCCGAGTGGGGAGCTAGGCGTACACGCTTTTCCAAAGACTTTGCAGTCATATGGTTTTGCTTTGCCTTTTAGCACTTCGCCACATATACAAGCTTTGTGGTCTTCTATTGTCTCGGTCGGCAGTACATCCGCAAATACTTTATATGCGTCCAGCCCAGTAAACTCATCTTTTATTCTAAGCGAGCTTTTTGGAATAGGCCCTATCCCTCTCCACGTAAAAAAATCATCGACTTCCATATATTTATTTATTAGCTCTACCGCTTTTGGGTTTGGCTCTATTCCAACGCTTCTCGTATATTCTATCTGCGTTTGGGCTTTACCTTCTAGCTTTTGGGTTGCGAGCATAGATATTGCCTGCATAATGTCTACCGGCTCAAACCCAGCGGCAACTATCGGCACATGATACTTCTCGCTGATAGGTTCATATATTTTTGCCCCAGTGATGACACTTACGTGCGCAGGAGCCAAAAATGCGTTTACTTTCGTATCACTATCGTCCATTATGGCGCACATTGGCTCTGGAACGGTCACGTGATTAATCGCATAATATATATTTTTTAGCCCTTGTTTTACGCCTCTATCCATTATGGCCGCTGTCATAGGAGTGGTAGTTTCAAAACCTATCGCAAAATATATGACTTTTTTTGTCGGATTATCAGCAGCAATCTTCAGTATCTCGGTCGGCGAATAGACGAAACGGACATCTGCTCCCTCGCCACGCACCTGCGAAAGCGACTTTTTGGAGCCTGGAACTCTTATCATATCTCCAAGAGTCACAAGTATAGTATCGCTCATCTGAGCTAGGGCTATTGCGGCGTCTATTCTCTCTTTTGGCATTATGCACACTGGGCAACCGGGCCCGTGAACAAACTCTATATTGTCAGGCATCATCTGGTTAATACCGTATTTCATTATGGTATGAGTGTGTCCACCACAAACCTCCATAATATATAGCTTCCCAGATAGCCTTTTTGCATCTTCGGCAATTTTTTTCTTTAGAGCAAATATCGTATCTTTGTCTCTAAAGCCATCAAAAAGTATGGAAAAATCTACAGAGCTACTCACCTATCGCCTCTCGTCTCTCTTCTTCATCCATCTGCGCTATTATCTCTTTAAAAGTCTCTATGCTAAGAAGTGCACTCTCTTCATCTATCTTGTTTATCGCATATCCGATGTGTATTAAGACATAATCGCCGATATTTGGCGTCTCCGGCATCAAGTCCAGACTAACGACCCTCTCAACGCCCAATGTATCGACGGTAGCCATATTGTCTTCATTTAGCGAAACTACTTTTGAAGGAATTGACAAACACATATTTAGCCCCTCAGCTCTTTTTTCATTTTTAGATAACTTATCCATTTTTGCACGGACGCTTCGTCTTTTGTAGAGACCTCCAAAATATCGGCTTTTGGATTTAGCCTTCTCGCATCCTCTTTTGCCTCTTTCATATCAAAGTCAAAATAAGGAAGTAAATCGCACTTTGTAAAGACTATAAGGTCAGCGGCACGGAACATCACTGGATATTTTTGTATTTTATCCGCACCCTCGGGGATAGACAAAAGTACCACGTTGATATGGGCCCCAAGGTCGTAGCTGGCAGGACATACGAGATTTCCGACATTTTCTATAAACACAATATCTGCATCATTAATAGGAAGCTCGTGAAGGGCATGATGTACCATATGAGCGTCAAGATGGCAAGCCGTTCCAGTTGTTATTTGGTATGCCGCAGCGCCTTTGGCTTTTATCCTATCTGCATCTTTGTTTGTCTCAAGGTCACCCTCTATTACCGCAATCTTAAGAGAGCCCTCTTCTATCGTTTTTTCAAGTAGACTAGTCTTACCACTTCCCGGAGAACTCATAAGATTTACCGCTAGTACGCCCGCTTCATTAAAATGCTCTCTATTTCCAGCCGCTTCTTTATCGTTTTCATCAAGTATTTTTGTAATTACGGCTATGGTTTTTTTGTCACTTAACTGCGGATTTTGATGGAGATGATCGTGATGATGATGCTCATGTCCGTGTTCTGAGCCATGGTGATGGTCGTGCGAATGGGTATGTCCATCTTCATGAGTGTGTCCGTGAGAGTGCATACCTCCCGCTATCGTACAGCCGCAATCTTTGCACATTGTAAATTCCTTATTTTATTTAATTCTAGTTCCAGTCATGCGCATGCAAATGCTCATGAAGTTCGCCGTCATGGGAGTGTTTGTGCGAATGCAAAAGCCCGGCCTCGAAAAGCAGCTTTTTGTCATTCAAAAACTCATCAGTTTCACCGTCAAACACTATACGTCCATCCTTCATCACTATCGACCGTTCCCCTAGTTCTGAGGCGAGAGATAGATTGTGTGTTGCAGTGAGACATATAGCATCCAAAGCCTCCAGCATCTCCACGAGTCTAGCCGTCCAAAAAGGGTCAAGTGCGGATGTCGGCTCATCAAGGAGCAACACCTCTGGCGAGAGCGCAAACAAACAAGCTATCGCCGACCTTTGCTTCTCACCACCGCTTAGATTAAACGCAAATTCATCCAATCTATCTTCAAGACCAAATGTGCTCGCAGCATGAAGAACCCTGCTTTGCACATCCGTCATCCCAAATCTTGTCGGGGAAAACGCTATATCTTCATATAAGTTTTTGCAAAAAAACATCGCCTCATAGTTTTGAAAAAGCAGCGAACATTTTTGCCTAAAATCTTTTTCAAACTGCTTAGTAAAACTTTTTTTTTCTATTATTTTGTCATTAAAATAAAAATTTCCGCTGTTTGCAAAATACAATCCGTTCAAAATCTTCAAAAGAGTTGTTTTTCCACTTCCATTAAGCCCCAAAAGGACCACCTTTTCACCCTCTTTTATCTCAAACGAGATGTTATCGATAATTTTTTTTCCATCTCGTTCAAAAACTAGATTTTCTACTTTAAGCACTTTGCCCCCTAGACCTCAGCGCCTCTGCGCTAGCTCGAAATCCATCCAAGCTTTTTAATAGCAAAGCGGTAACTATGATAGACAGGAGCTTTATTGATTCTTGCATACTTGAGATACGAAGCCCCCTACTTCTAGCCGCTTCATTAAAGTCATTCATCTCTTTTTTGAGGGTTTCTATCTTTGAAAACAACATAACAAAAAATATCGAAAGCTCATTTTTAAATGAAAAGATATTGACAACACCGATTCTATCAACAAGCGAAAGCGTCAAAAAAACGCTTGCAAGAGAGCGTAAAAATAGAGTAGCAATATGCCCAAAGTCAAAAATACCGCCAAGCAAAAACGAACTTGCGGCAGTCGCCACAAATGTCAAACCGCTAAAAAAAGCGACCGCAAAAAAAGAACGCAAAAATATAACCTTTCTACGATTTGCCTTTGTTATAAAAAAAGAGGCGACGAGCATCGCCGTAAAAAGAGAAAAACTATCACTCACGCTCAAAATAAGTAGCGTTGCAACATAAACCGCCAATAAAAGCTTATTTTTGTTCACGAGCCATCTTTTTTAACGCATAAAAAATAGACATAACAAGTAAGGCTCCGAGCGTGGCGCTAAATATATATCCGCCGACATCGCCTAGTGCGGCCAGAGAATAATCGCCAAAGGGGGCGTGAAATGAATGGGCATTTTTTATCCCTTGCGGAACAAAGCCCAACATTGCCATCATCTCTTCTTCGCCCCATTCGCCCCAAGCCGGATTTTGCGTGATTAGTCCAATCGGGGTTAGGACTATGAGCACAGCCAATGCAAGCAGAAGCTTTTTTGTTTGACTCATTTTTGCACCTCAGGCAAAGCTATGTTTACCCTTTTTAAAAGCGTCAACGCCCCAGCCGTTATCACACCCTCCAATATGCCAAAAAACAAAGCGTGAGAGCCAACAAGCGCAGGAACCGTAATCTCTAGTCCAAGCGGAAAGAACATCGCCTTGCCTCCCTCATCAACAAAAAATATCGGCTGGATACCAAGCAAAACCGCAACCGCAACAGATGAAGCCAATGCGGCTACATATCCGGACGCAAACCAAACAACTTTATCATTTGCAAACTTTGAGAGTATCTTTGACGTAAAATGGGCAAAAAAAGCTCCGACAAAGCCCATACAAATAGCATTTGCACCAAAAGCTAGCACCCCACCGTCTCCAAATAAGACAGCCTGTAACAGCAATACGACGCTAATCGAAAACAACGCAATCCACGGTCCAAAAAGGAGCGTCAGTATAGCAACGCCGGTTGCGTGACCGCTAGTTCCTCCAGGTATCGGCACGTTAAACATCATAATTACAAAACTAAAAGCGGAGATAGAGGCCAAAAAGGGGGTGGCGGCATCATCACTCATAAAGCTTGCGGTCTTTTTGAAAGCGTAATACAGCAATCCAGCCTCTATGGCAAGCAGCGGAACGTATGTCGCCGGCGCCAAAAAACCGTCAGGAATGTGCATACTTTTTCCTTTTTAGTAATATTTGGTCAAAATTTTATTTACTTTTACCTAAAGTTCTTCTTGCAAAATGTGACCGTTCAAATACAAAGATGCAAAAGCGGCCTGCCCTAAGCAGATAGATGAGTCATTTGGGCTTAACTCTTCATGGAAAAAAACAGCCCCGTCACCCAATTTAGCCCTTATTCTAGCTACCAACGTAGCATTTTGGAATACCCCGCCGGAGCAAAAAATAGGCAACTGATGTTTTTTGGATAGCTCTTTGACGTAATCGGTTAGCGTATTAATAAATTTGCTAGCAACGATAGACGGGCTTTTGGTGTTTACAACCTCTCTCAAAATACTTCCAATGTCGGATAAGCCGTCAAAACTATCCTCTATCGATACATCATAGAGGCTCTCAATCATAAGTCCGCTCTCGCCCTCATAGCAATCCTCTTTTACAATACCGCATAAGGCAGCTACGGCATCAAAAAGTCTCCCCATTGACGTACTTTTGACACAATTTGTTTTTTTTGCGAAGGCATCAAATAAAATACAAATCTCATCATCAAAAAAGCCTAATTTTTTGGCGACATCATAAGACTCTTTTTCGTTCAAAAAAGATAGAGCTATAGACAAAGCGCTTTTGCGTGGCTGTTTGGCCATACCCTCTCCGCCAAGAAGCCAAAACTCAGGCAAGTGATATAGCCTTTGCAGTTCGTAGCCGCTTTTTTTGAAGACCTCGCCACCCCAAATATTACCGTCGTCACCGACGCCTGTGCCATCCCATACGACACCTATCGCATCAGAATGCAACATCTGCTTTTCAAATAATAATGCCAAAAAGTGAGCTTTGTGGTGCTGCAACAAAAGCTTTTTTGCCTCAAACGTTTCCGCAAAGCTAGACGAAGCGTAACGGCTATTTTTATCACGCACGACAACATCAACAGAGAGATTCCATAGCGACTTCATATGCAAAACACTACTCTCGTAATACTCCTGCGCATCAAGCGAACCCAAGTCGCCTATATGTGAAGAGATAGCGATATTGTCGTCAAAACAAAATGCAAAGCAATTTTTTTGGTGTGCCCCGGCACAAAACACTTGATTTTTGAAACTCTCGGCTTTGAAAAAATAAGGGGCATATCCACGTGAGTTTCTAAGTTTTATCATCATATCGCCAGCCGCCCTAACAACCGAGTCGTCGCACTCCTGCACAATAACTCTATCATAATATAAAGCGTAGTCAAAAGCCTCTCCGAGTCTGGCAAAAATAGCTTTTTCACAAGTCTCTATGGGCTCATCGGAAATATTTGCGCTTGTAGCCACAAGGGCAAAATCAATCATAGAAAAGAGTATTTCATAAATGCCGTTATATGGTAAAAATACGCCAACAAAGCCGCTTTCGTGCGATATATGACTACTTAACGCATAAGATGTGGATTTTTTGACTATTGTTATCGGTCTTTGCAGGGAGCTTATCATCTCCTCTTCATAGTCTGATATTTCACACTGTTTTTTTAGCGCCTCCATAGAGCTGAACATTACGGCTAGTGGCTTTTTGGCTCTTCTTTTTTTCTCTCTTAGACGAAGTACTGCTTCATCTCTATCAGCCCTACATATAAGATGAAAACCACCCACACCCTTGATGGCGACTATCTTGCCTTCACGCAAGGCTTGCACCACGCAAGAGAGTATCTGTCCATCTTTTGAGCTATCCGTCACAGAGCCGAGAGCATCCGCAAAATACATCGTCGGACCGCAATTTGGGCACGAAATCGGTTCTGCGTGAAAACGTCTATTTGAAATATTTTTGTATTCACTTTTGCACTCATCGCACATCTCAAAAAAACGCATTGTCGTGCGGCTTCTATCATAAGGCAAGGACTGTATGACGGTAAATCTAGGGCCGCAGTTTTGGCAATTTATAAGTGGATACAAAAATCTTCTATTGGCGGGGGCAAATAGCTCTTCTTTACATTCGTCGCAGATGGTCAAGTCTGGCGGGAAAAACGCACTTTGCGCTAACCCCTGCTCACTCTCTTCAACACAAAACCCTTCAAAATTTTGGTACGGAGTCTCTTTGATTGTTATTTTGTCTATTTTTGCAAGCACGGGATGATTTGTTTTTAGCTCTTGGACGAAGTGGCTTATCGCCGTTTCATCTGCGCAGAGCTTTATTAGCGCACCGGAGGGGGAGTTTTTGACGCTTCCATTGAGGGCGTATTTCGAGGCCAAACGAGCAACAAAAGGTCGAAAACCGACCCCTTGCACTACCCCGTTTACTTCAATTTCTACACATCTATCTTGCACTCTCGTACAAGCCTTTTTGTTTTGGAGAAAGCGAATTTAGAGCCATATCTATATCAATATTTGTTATTTTTGATTTTAGCTTTGAGACAAATACTTTTGATAGCAAAAACTCGCCGCCGACGTATAGCTTGCCAATTTCAAAGCTCTTTTTTACCTCGTCTTGCGATATTATCAAGAAGTCAACCGCAGATTCAAAGAAAGAATAGGCGAGCACTTCGTCTTCGACACCTGCAATTTTGTAGCTTAGCATGGACATAAAGCATTTTTTTAGATTTAGGGATACATCTCCGTTCTCATCTCTTGAAAGCACAAAATCAAGCTTGACACCACCCGCAATATCGGCTTTATTTGCCAATAAGGCCATTGCCTCAAAGCCACCGTTTAGTCCAAGTACCGCCGCAGTAGCCGCAAAAAAGGCTTCTACTTGCGGTAAATTTGCAATCTCTAGTGAGTTAATAGCGGCAAATCTCTCCGCAAAGCTAGATTTAAAGTTTGTGCAAAGTTTTTCGCCAAATTCAAAATTAGCGCTTATCTCACTCCATATACCGTTTCTGAAAAAATCGGACGATAGTATTTTTTTGGAGCCAACATTATCTTTTATAGCATAAACGCCAAAACTATCAGATACATTGAGGTCAAAAAACAATGCGCCCGCATCTTGAATTTTATCGGCTGCAAAATCTTCGTTCAGAAAAAATCTATCGCTACCGTTAAAGCTAACCACGCCTCTACTTGGCGCATCCATCAACGCTCCGCTATATTCTATGCGGACATCCGCTACTTCATCTTTGTGAATAAAAAGCGCATCAATTCCCATATCAGTTGCCGCCTTTGAGAGTAGCAATGTCACGGCATCATTGGCAAAGCATACCAGCTTTGACACATCGTTTAGAAGCTTTAGAATAAACGGCCGCTCCATGGCGCTAAGACTCAAAGCCTCATCGACAGATATATCAAAGCCTAGAAGATTTCGCTCTGTTAGATTTGTTATCATAAAAGCGTCATTTGTCTTGACGGATGAAACGACGAAGTTGTCTCTTTCATTTTTGATACCAACGTTAATCCCATCTTTGAGCTTGGATACAACAAGACCCATCATCTCTTTTACCACATCTTTGCCGCAAACAGGATTACCGTCTATGGCGAGATTGATATTGCCCAAATCGCAGCACTTTTCACTTTTATCGTCTATCAAATCACGAGCATCATACGGATACATCGCAAGATATGAAGCCTCTTTTAGCGGTTGGCGATTTGGTGGCATCATGGCAGCTTCTTCTACGCTTTGGGCAGACAAATGCAAAGACAAAGGAAGTTCTTCCCCAAGAAGAACAAAGGCCGATTTTATCTCATCCTCCGTACCTTCAAGGTATATTATTATCTCGTCATCCGTTTTTATAACGTTTGCATTTTTATTTTTTAGTATTTGGCTTGCTAGATACGCATAGTCATCGCTAGCATCACTAAAACCGAGTCTATATTTGATTACCAAATGAATTTTCCTTGAAAAAATTGTCTATTATTGATTCTAATTTTATATCGTTTTTCTTTTCAAAAGCAATACCAAGGGATTTTATCTCGTCCAAAACGGTCTGTATATAATGCCCCATTGACGATATCAACTCGTCTGTCATAGCGTTTTCCACGCTCTCTATGTCTTTTGGAATAATGCCTATTATTACCACATTTGCCATTTTATCAAGCATAGAGCAAATCTCTAACATCTCAACGATTTCAACTTCATGTGCGGTTTTGCGGTAGCTACCAAGCCCCAAAAGCTCTTCGGCTGGAAGCCTATACACACTACCTGGAGTGTCTTCAATGGATACCGTATCCAAAATGATTACGTTGTCATATTCTTGAAAGAGCGCCATCAGTTTAAAACCGAGTGTTCCGCCGTCTATTATTTCGAGGGAGTTGTCGAAAGTGTAGTTGGTATCGAGGTATTTTGCAGAATAGATACCGACCCCTTCATCTTTGAAGAGGACGTTACCTACACCGATTAGGAGATTTTTTGCGCTCAAGCCTTGTCGGCTTTTACGAATTTCTCACCGCCGAAGACGATGGCTATATCTCCCTCTTTCCAGAATATAGTTCTCCATATCTGGTAGTAAATGTGGAAAATTGTCCAAGCTATAATCCACCACATCATCGTATGATGCGCTATTCTAACACCCATATTGTCGCCGAAAACCCATAGCGTCCAGTCTGTTGAAAGGTGCAAGACCAAAGGCCACCATGCCCCTACAGAACTCTCTCCGCTTGCAAGACCGTGAACATAAAGTTGAAGACCGGTAAGCAGCATAAGAACTAGTAAAATGTGAAATACTGTGAAATAAACAGTATTAAAACTATCTGCGTGTGCAGAGTTAAAATTTTTGCGCTTGTTAAACGTCATAAGATTTACAAACACTTCCCAAAACTCAGTTATATTTTCTTTATTTGGGATAACTTTTAGATAAGCCTTTTCAAATCTACTGTAAAAATACAGATATGCGATAACGATAGACGTTACGTCCAAAATAATCGCACCTATGAAGTGAATTAGCCTATTGTACGCCATAACATACTTGTCTACCGCCGGATCCGCTATAAAGCTTTGGTAGTAAGGGTGTCCTATGTAAAGACCCGTTATCACGCAAGCCAATATCGATATAGCGTTTGCCCAGTGTATAACACGGCCGGCGACGGTCATTCTTTTGACCGGCACTACCGTCTTAGACATTGCACACCCCCGCACTTGGAGAGATTTTGAACACACCAAGCTCTTTTCCTTTTGTATCAACTATATGAACTGCACAAGCAATACAAGGGTCGAAGCTATGGATAGTTCGTAGTATCTCAAGCGGTTGATCAGGATTTGCCACTTTTGTGCCGACAAGCGAAGCCTCATAAGCACCCATTCTACCTTTCGCATCTCTAGGGCCTGCATTCCAAGTTGACGGAACGATACATTGGTAGTTTTCGATTTTGCCGTCTTTGATTTTTACCCAGTGGCCTAGCGCACCTCTTGGGGCCTCAGCCATACCGTAACCCTCAGCATCTTTTGCAACTTTATCAAAGTCAAACTGTGTCCAAGTGTCAAGCTGACCACTTGTCGTATTTTTGAGTAGCTCATCAGTCCACTCCATCATAGCGTCAGCCATCAGCTCAGTCTCGACGGCTCTTGCAGCAGTTCTACCTACGGTTGAGAATAGTGCAGTTAGAGGTACTTGTGCGCCAACATGCGCATTTAGCTTGCCAAAGAATCCGTCAACATAAGATTTAATTCTCTTATCGCCTTTTGCATAACCGATTACCATTCTAGCTAGCGGCCCGACCTCAACTCTGTTGTCGTTATAGATTGGAGCTTTAATCCAAGAGTACTTGTTTTTTGTATCAAGATAAGCTATACCGTTCTCTTTTTTGCCAAAGCCTGTATATTCAGGAATTGTCTCGCCTTTGAACGGATGAAGAGGGGCTGTGCCTTTATACCATGCGTGAGTTACGTCTTCAGTAATTTTTGCTTGGTCAAGTTCGAGCACCTTGCTTATATCTTTGTTTAGCACTACACCACTTGGGAAAAGCAGAGATGCTTTGTAAAAATCATTGTCATCAAGTCTAAAGTCGCCATAACTCATATAGCTTCCAAGACCACCGCCGACACCTGCTAGCGCTTCGTCAGCATAAGCTTTTCCAGCTAGAACTACGTCAGGGATATATGCGTTTTTAGTAAAATCTTGACCTTTTTTTAGCCATTGTTTGAACTGAGCTATTCTGGCAGGGTTTTGTATGTCTTGAACACAAGTTACGCCGCCTACGACGAAGCTTTGAGGGTGTGGCATTTTACCACCGAATATCGCCATCATTTTTGCAAGTTCTTTTTGCAAATCAAGAGCGTCTAGGTAGTGTGATAGGATGATTAGGTTCTCTTCAGGGTTTAGCTTGTAAGCCTTGCTTCCCCAGTATCCGTTTCCAAATATTCCCAGTCTACCTTGTTTTACAAATTTAGTAACCCTCTCTTGAACTGCTTTGTAATTTGCCTCACTAACATTCCAAGGTTTTGCAGATACTTTATTTGCAAGCTCTACAGCTTTTTTTGGATCTGCTTTTAGAGCCGCTACTACGTCTACCCAGTCAAGACCGTGTAGGTGATAGAAGTGAACTATGTGGTCGTGCACATAAAGAGCACCCTGAACAAGATTTCTTACAAGTCTTGCATTTTTAGGGATTTTTACTTTGAATGCGTGCTCAACGCCCTCTATACTTCTTTGATAGTGTGTACCGGTACAAACACCGCAGATTCTCATTGCCAGAAGTCCTGCGTCCCTAGGATCTCTGCCCTTTAGTATCGTTTCAATACCTCTAAACATAGTAGAAGCGCTGTATGCGTCAACTATTTTGTTATTGTCATCGATTACCACCTCAACCCTAAGGTGACCCTCAATCCTGGTAATCGGATCTATTACAACGTGTTTGCTCATTAGTTATCTCCCTCTCCACTTTTTTTACCCGCAAATGCACTTATAGCAGCATGAATACCTACGCCGACAACCGCAGCCGTTACTAGACCCATACCGAATTCGT
Organism: Campylobacterales bacterium; assembly: GCA_041915365.1. Lineage (GTDB taxonomy): Bacteria > Campylobacterota > Campylobacteria > Campylobacterales > UBA6016 > UBA6016. The sequence continues at coordinate 40,204 of JAYSBP010000012.1, forward strand.
CTATTGATTTTTCTACGCCGCCGCTAGGAGCTTTGATACCTGCGTTTGCCATCGGTCTTTCATAAGCATATTTATCCCAGAAGTTAGGCTCAGAACATCCGATACAGCCCCTACCTACACCAATAGGCCAGTTTGTACCATCGTTATATCTAATGATTGAACAGTTGTTAAATGTCATAGGACCTTTACAGCCCATTTTGTATAGACAGAAGTTATTTTTTGCACCAGCGTCGCCCCATTTTTCTACGAATTCACCAGCATCAAAGTGAGCTCTTCTTTCGCAGTTGTCGTGGATTCTATAACCAAACGCAAATTTTGGTCTAAGTAGGTGGTCAAGCTCAGGCACAGTACCAGTCATCAGATAATGAAGTACAACACCAACCATATTTGCAGGGTTTGCCGGACATGCAGGGATATTGATAACAGGCTTACCTTTTACTATATCCATAACACCTACAGCGCCGGTAGGATTTGGGGCTGCGGCAGGTACACCGCCAAATGTAGCGCAAGCACCGACGGCAACAACAGCTGCTGCATCGGCAGACAGTCTTCTTAGGTGTTCCTCAAATGTTTCGCCGCTAGCGCCTATTGTTCCATATATACCTTTATCTTTTACAGGTATCGAACCTTCTACGAATAGTATATATTTGCCCTTGAACGTGTGCATACCGTCTTCAAGTTGTTTTTCAGCTTGATGTCCAGCAGCCGCCATAAGAGTTTCGTGATACTCAAGGCTGATAATATCAAATAGCAAATCGTCAACCGTAGGAGCAGAGCTTCTAAGAAGTGCCTCAGAGTTTCCTGCACAGTCTTGTAGCTCTATCCAAATCACCGGAGCTCTATTCATAAGCTCAGCTGCCTCAGCAACCAAAGGCTCAAAGAAAGATGGAAGCATCAAAGTAGCGGTTGTAGCCGAAACCCACTTCAAAAAATCCCTTCTGTTTATGTCGTGAGCCTCAAGAGTTTCATAGATGTCAAACTCAGATTTTGAAGTCTCTTCTTTTTTGAGAGTTTCAAGTCTTGTTTTACATTTCTCGTATAACGATTTATAATAACTCTCGCCTTTGTTTGTGTCCATGTACGAAGGCGTAGCGGTGAATGCCGTTAGTATCGGCTCGTGGCAACTGCTTTGCATATTTCTCCCCCTTTTTTTATACGCTTTGTAGGCTATGTCGCAAATTCTAGTTAAACATTTCTTAACCGTTTATTAATTTTTAACTTTTTGTTAAGTATTATTTATTTATAAAAAAATAATACTTGATGAATGTTTTTGAATTTGGGAACGGTTTTTGCTGAAATGTAACTAAACCATTATAATTAAAGGCGGCAAATTATGAATGTCGATTTTTTAATCAAAACAAACCCATTTAATGTTCCAGGGATACAAGCTACAAAAGCAGATGAAGGTGAAGCGAAGAAAAGCGAGGCTTCATCACAAGTAGCTTCGCAGGCAACAAAAGCTCCATCTGGTGCAAACTTTGTACAGAAAATTAAAGATACAAACGACGCCGTAGGCTTCATCCAAACAGGGCAAGCTTTTTTGAATCGTCTTGATAAAGAGGGTATTACCGATTTTGACGGAGCGGCAAAATTAGCGGAGGGAATATCTTTTGCAGGCAAAAACGTCGCCTCAAAACAAAGCTTTGACACAACTGCTGGTGTGCTTCATATTGATATAGCCTCAGAAGACATGGGCTTTGGTTTCGACTTTGAGAGTTGGAAATCAAATGTTTCAGAGATGCTAAAAAGCAAAAAAGAGCAAATCTCAAATCCACTAGCCGCTTTTGGCGCAGCAAAAAAAGAGCAAATGGACAGCGCAGCTCAAAAATTAAACGCCCAGTCGCAAAATCCAAAACTCGGCTCGCTTCTTGACGAAATCAATGAGAGCCTCAATAGGTTTGAACAAAAAGCAAACGAAATAGGCAACGCCATATTTTAATGTTTGACTGCACTTGCGTAATACTCAGCGGGGGTAAAAGCTCTCGCATGAGAGAGGATGCCGGAATAGACAAAGCTTTTTTGGATTTTTACGGCAAACCGCTATACGCAAGACAATTTGAAAAATTATCTTCAATATTTCAAAACGTTTACCTATCTGCAAAAAACCGTGAGCATTATGACCAAATAATGACCGGTCATATTATCAAAGACTTAGAGTTTGTAGAAAACATAGATACAACATCACTTTTTGCGCCAACGCTGGGCATGCTAAGCGCATTTGAGGCAACCAAATCAAATTCAATCTTTTTTATAGGTGTCGACACGCCGTTTATCTCTCAAAACTCAATCTCAAAAATCATATCTAGCAATGCAAAACATAAAAGTGCAAGACACAACGGGAAAATCCATCCAACGGTCGGGATGTACGACAAAGATATATGTATAGAACTGAGAGATATGATAAAAAACGACAAACACAAATTAACCATGCTTTTAGAGAAAATCGGTACAATTTTCGTCGATTTAGAGGATGGTTCAGAGCTTGCAAACCTCAATAGATACGAAGATTATGAGAGAGTGATAAACAATGGAGTTAACCCATTTAGATGAAAATAATCTACCAAAAATGGTAGACGTGTCAGATAAAAATGAAACGGTCAGGGTAGCGGTCGCTAGCGGCACTATCAAAATGAGCGTAGAAGCGTACAAAGCCGTAAAAGAGGGGACCGCAAAAAAGGGGCCCGTGCTTCAAACAGCAGTTATAGCCGCCGTAATGGGGGCAAAAAAAACAAGTGAACTAATTCCAATGTGTCACCCGCTAGCCCTATCCTCTGTCAAATGCGACATAGAAGAGCTAGATGCCTTGCCTGGGTTTAGGATGTCGGTCAGGGTCAAGATGGAGGGGAAAACAGGAGTTGAGATGGAGGCGTTAACTGCCGTATCGACTGGGCTTCTCACGATTTACGATATGGTAAAAGCGATAGATAAAAGTATGGAAATCTCAGACATAAGACTCGAAAGCAAAGTCGGAGGCAAAAGTGGTGAATATATTAGAGGGTAAAAAACTAGAGCTTGAGTATCCAGTATCATGGCAGTACAAAATAATAGGCGTGGACGAGGGTGAAATGCACGCCAAAAGCATCCATATTCTAAAAGAAAAACCGTTCTCACTCACGCCCTCAAATAAATCATCAAGCGGAAAATTTGTGAGCCTCACGCTAGAGGTATTAGTCTACAGCGACGATGAAAGACTATATATATATGAAGAGCTACGAAAAGCAGAATGTATAAAGTACGTTTTGTAATCACTCCGCTGATATAATAAAACCAAACTGAATTTAAGGCATATAATGAAAAAGTGGATATTGGCGTTTTTGGCATTGGCTTCACTGGCGTTCGCCAAAGAGAGAGCGGAGCTTACTATAACTAGCATAGACCCTGACGGCATGAGTGCGACAGCAAAGGGTGCAGAGGTGCAAAAGGGCGCTACGGGAATAGTCGTAACCACGATAGTAGGTAGCAAAGATGCGATAGTCGCCTCAGCAAAAGCGCTAAATAGCGGCTCTGAGATAAAAATCAGATTTCAAACACTAACAGACCTAGCCCAAGAGGCTCTACCTAGAGCGCTCGTATTGCCGAAAGTAGGCGACAAAGTGATGTTTTATCTAAATGATGAAAGGGCCGTCGTAATCGCAAAAAATCAAGCAGATTATCAAAAAGTAGTATCCTCTGAAAACAAAATATGGATGCACCCAGACCTGCTATCCGCACTTCTTACAAAAGAGAGGGTCGGTGAGCCTGAGGCAAAACACTTTTCGTCATTTTGCAAAATCTACTCAATTGGAACTATATATTTTCCGATAAGAAACAAACTTTATATAGTAGATGCCCAAAGCCTAGAGGTACTGGAAGAGAGACCTTTTACATCCGATAATTCAAAAGATTTTGAATCTCCGTTTTTCAAAAGAACTGGTGAGATAGAGACAGGCTACATGGGTATGTTCAAAGAAAAAGTAAATGACTTTGACTCTTACTACTCAGCGTTAATCGGTAGATAAAAATGCTAGACAAAAAACATATATCCGCGCTCAAGTCAATAGTCGGAGACGATAACTGCTTTGACGACAAAGCTCATCTCATAGCGTATTGCTACGATGCTACAAAAAATAGATATGAACCATCGGCAGTAGTATTTCCAAAAAACGAAGATGATGTAAGCCGTATTCTAAAATACTGCAATGAGCACAAAATAGCGATAGTTCCAAGGGGTGCGGGAAGTGGCTTCACTGGTGGTGCATTGCCTGTCACCGGTGGGATAGTGCTGGCCTTTGAAAAACATATGAATAAAATCTTAGAGATAGATACCAAAAACCTCGTAGCCGTAGTACAACCTGGGGTCGTCAACAAAGAGCTTCAAGAAGCGGTTGAGAAAGTTGGACTTTTTTATCCCCCAGACCCTGCAAGCCAAGAGTACAGCACGATAGGCGGCAATGTAGCTGAAAATGCCGGTGGCATGAGGGCCGCAAAATACGGCATTACAAAAGACTATGTGATGGCAATGAGAGCCGTAATACCAAATGGGGACGTAATAAAAGCCGGCAAAAGAACCATCAAGGATGTAGCTGGCTACAACCTATGCGGAATACTTGTCGGTTCAGAGGGGACTCTTGCAGTAACAACCGAAATCACGTTGAGACTTATAGCGAAACCAAAAATGACGAAAACTGCAATGGGCGTATTCCCTAGCGTGGAGTCAGCCATGGAGGCCGTATATAAGACGTTTGCGGAAGGCATCACACCTGTGGCAATGGAGTTTCTCGATAATCTCACAATAAGAGCGGTTGAAGAGGTGCACAAAAAAGGGCTTCCAATAGATGCTGGTGCAATACTCATCACCGATGTAGACGGCAACCTAGAGGAAGACCTTGACCTACAAATGGCAGCGCTTGAGAGTGTATTCAAAGCAAATGGATGCAGTGAGTTTGTGCGGGCAAAAGATGCCACAGAAGCCGCAAATCTATGGTTCGCGAGAAGAAATGCATCTCAAAGCCTCAAAGTATACGGAAGTAAAAAGCTAAACGAAGATATCACAGTGCCAAGAGCCGTACTTCCTCAGCTTCTAGCCGAGTATAAAAAAGTAAGTGAAAAATACGGCTTTAATATCCCATGCTTCGGTCACACTGGAGACGGCAACGTACACACAAACGTTATGACAGACAAAAACGACCCACACAAAGTAGAGATGGCCGAAAAAGCTATCGAAGAGATATTTCAAATCACAGTTGACCTCGGTGGCACACTTAGCGGAGAACACGGTATCGGTATATCCAAAGCCCCTTTTATGAAAATGGCTTTTACCGATGCGGAGCTTGACCTTTTCCGCTCAATCAAAAAAGCGTTTGACCCAAATAATATACTAAATCCTGGGAAGATGGGGCTGTAGAGATTAACGCGAAAGGAAATTATTTGAAAAAAGTTATTTATTCTATTGCGATTTTTTTATTAATTATTGGATGCGACTCAAAGGTGTCTTCGTTTATTAGCAGTGAAGATAAAGAGGCATTAAAGAGGGCAACCTTGGCATATCAGCAGAAAAATTATACTGCTGCATATAACGAAATTAAACCGCTTGCAAACAAAAATATCCCAGAGGCTCTATATGATTTGGGGCTTTTATATGATCGTGGATTAGGTACTGATAAAAACGAAACGGAGGCGCTTAAATTGTACTTGAAAGCCGCCGAAGGTGGGTATTCTCAAGCGCAATTTTTGCTAGGGTCTATGTATTCTAGAGATGATTCGATTACCAGAAAGAATATACAAGAATCGCTAAGATGGTATAAATTGTCAGCAAAGCAAGGGCATGTTTTGGCACTGTATGATCTAGGGACAATATACTATTTTGGCAAAGAAGGTGTACCGCAAAACTTTAGAGAAGCCATTGAATTTTTTAAACAAGCCGCACACAAAGGAAACCATGATGCTCAATTTAATCTAGGAATGATGTATGGCAAAGGAGAAGGTGCGCCTCAAGATAATACAGAGGCATACAAATGGTTTTCACTGGCAGCTTTCACTGGTAATAAAGAGGCTGAAAATAACAGAAATGTTGCCGCTTCTTTCTTAAGTCAAGAGCAAATTATCAAAGCGCAAGACGAAGCTAAATTAATACAAGAAAAGATTGAACGAGAAAGACAATAGCGATATGCAATATATGGCAAAAAGACAATTAACCAAACTGGAAGCAATGGAAAAACTACTTCAAATTGAAGACATATATAGCAAAAATGCAGCAAGACATGTGGGAATATACTTAATATTGAGCAGTGCTCTTCTTGGTGTATTCCTAGCTCCACAATCAATAGTTTTTAAAGATAGTTTGCTCGCAACCATATGGATAATCCTAGTTTTTTCATCTATAATTTTACTGTTTATAAATCTATATGCGATGTCAAAATCAAAACGAAAAGTGTATATTATGACTAGAGCGATAGAAGAATCTTTAAAGCCTTCTTGTAAAAAAGATAATGCTAAAGATTTTGATAGTTTTCAATATGTGTTTGTCTTTATTATTTTTGTAGCATTAGCGTACTTTGTTATTTTATGGTGCAAACAACTTTTAAACGTAGTCCAATAATGACCAAAACCCAAATCCTCTCAATCCTTGAAAGTCACAAAAGCGATTTTGTCGCACGCTACGGCGTGGAGCGTATAGGAGTATTTGGCTCCGTGGCAAGAGATGAGGCAGCCGAAAATAGCGATGTGGATGTGATAGCCCAGATGCCGCCTAGCTTCAAATCGTTAATAGAGCTTCAGAGTGAGCTAGAAAAAGAGTTTGGGAGAAAGGTTGACCTCATAAGAATGCACGATAACATGAAAGAAAGATTCAAAAACAGAATCTTACGGGAGGCAATTTTTGTCTGATGAGCTTTTTGACGATAAACTTTTGGATATTTTAGAGTCTATAGATATTGTGCTAAAAAGAGCTGGATGTATCTTGACTCCGCAAGATTTTCTCAAAGATGACGACGCAATAATTTTATTAGACTCGGTACTTATGAGGCTTCAAGCCATAGGCGAGATGTTAAAAAGCCTGACTTCAAAAACAGACATAGACTCTGAGAATATCAGAGGCGCTATAAAACTAAGAGAAAAAATATCACATCACTATTTAGACCTCGACGCAGAATTGATTTTTGATGTTTGCAAAAACCATATTCCAAACCTAAAAGCAGAATTGGAAAGTCTTAAAAAAGCTAAACCCCAATAACCCCGTAAAACTCCAAAGCCTCCTTATTCGCCCTAATATCACGCTCATTTAGATTTCTAGCAAGCCTCATATTTTTGACGCTTCTACACCTTGATAGCGCAACATAAGTCTGCCCGTCCGAGAATGCCCCGCTTCCAAGGTCTATCACGGCAGATTCTAGCGTCATACCTTGCGATTTGTGTATCGTCACTGCCCAGCCAAGCCCAAGCGGAAACTGCGAAAATGTACCCATTTCCTCTTTGTCTATTTTTTTGGTTTTTTCATCATAGGTATAGGCATATCGCTCCCAGCTCATTCGCCCAACCTCCAAAGCCTCTCCGCTTACGTCGCTTCGCACTAGCATCGTATCAGAGCCCATCGAGATTATCTGCCCAGTGTCGCCGTTTATCCACCCTTTTTGCTTATTATTTCGTAAAAAAACTACTTTCGCTCCTACTTTTAGCTCTAGTACATCCGGCACGGATAGCCTCCACTTATCGGCAGGCGTGTCTCCCGTCACCTCTGCGGTATACCCCTTGCTCTCTCCTTGAAGTTTTGCTAGTTGTCTCGTATTTATCGAGTGTGCGGCGGCATTTGTAGCGACTAGCCACATAGGGCTAGACAAATCCGTATGCGATTTGAGACAATTTGCATTGAAATATTTTATTGCGGCGTTTGTATTTGAGCCGTCCCTTATCCATCCAAGAGCCTCGATAAATTCGCTATCTTCTTGGCGGCGCACACGTGTCAAATGCACAGGGGTAATGTCTATCTCGTCAAATACGTCAGCCGAGTAAAAAAACTGGGTCTCGTATCGCTCGCTAAAATATATCCGCTCTTCGTGGGTGGATATTACAGGGGGCAACTGTAACAAATCCCCGACAAATACGACAGATACGCCGCCAAAAGCCTCATCTCGTTTTCTAGCACGACGCAGGAGTATATCTATAGCATCTACGATATTTGGCGTCACCATAGAAGCCTCGTCTATTACCAGCACCCTCATCACCTCTGCTACCGCTCTTGATTTTGGGTTTAGACGGAGTTTTTCGGATGGGTCTATGTGACGAGCCGGAAGAGAGAAAAACGAATGTATCGTATCTCCTCCGGCGTTGATAGCGGCGGCGGCTGTTGGGGCTAGTATTACGCAGTCTTTTATGGATGATGCGATATAGCGAATAAGCGTCGATTTTCCGGTTCCGGCCTTGCCCGTCACAAATACGCTTGTATGCCCGCCGATGGCAAGCTCCAACGCCTTTTTATACTCGGGGATTATCTCTATTTCGTCCACAAAACACCTAAGTTTAAGAGATTCTATTTCTTCCGTTTTGCTTTGACTCATAGAGCTTTTTGTCGGCTAATGCCACATATGTCTCTACTTTTACCTCTTTTGTGTCGACTTCATTTGCCGGAGCTATCTCTATGGCTCCGATACTAACGGTAGTTTTTACCTCATGTCCCTCAAAAGTGCAAGACGTATTTTGAAATGCAGCTCTTATCTGTTCAAGCTTATTTTTTGCATTTTCAAGATTTGTATTTGGAAGTAATACGGCAAACTCCTCGCCGCCATATCTAATAATAACGTCCGAATCTCTTATCCGTGATTTTGCCGTTTTGACAAACTCTTTTAGCATCATATCTCCGGCGACGTGTCCATAAGTATCGTTTAGTTTTTTGAAATAATCCAAATCGCACATAGCCAGCACAAAAGATGTCGCAGTAGCAAGCGATAACTCATATTGGTTTGCAAAAATATATGAGAGCGAATTGCGATTAAGAGCACCTGTCATCTCGTCTTTTGCCGCTTTTTTGATAATAAGCGTGTTATCTATGAGTGCGAGCTCAGCCCCTATGGCCAAAGATATCATCTCACACTTTTCAAGATAGCTCATTATGACGTTAAAGTCTTTTTCCCTCTTGTCAAGCTGTCTGTATATGACACTTCCGAGGTCGTGCAAAGTCTTGTGAATTTTTATAATTTCAGTATATTTCGAGTTATTTTTGATGATAGACTTAGCGTCAGAGTTAAGCCACTTTCCAAATTCGCATAGTTTTGGGTCTAGCTCCGGTATTTTCTCGCTATCTAGCTTTTGGATTGCCACTGCCAAATTGCTAAGCCAAGACAAGTGGTCTTCATAAAATCTGACTACATTTTTTTCAAGCATATCTTTTAGACTGTTGATTCTGTAGTTATTTGCCGCCAAAAGTTTTTTTAGATAGTCGTCTAGATACTGATAGGCTATGACATTTTCAATATCAAAATAAAGCGTATACAAATCATATATCTCTGTTTTTGCTCCGCTTTTTAGCAGGATGTCGGCAAGCGTATTCTTGAGGTATGCCGTCTCATTAACAAGGACGATATATGGGGTATGTGCGGCGATATTAAGTCTAGCTAGTTTCTCATACTCCTTGACAAGCTTGTGCCTGCTCCCCTCGACAGTAAATAGAAGTAGATTTTTGAAGCTATTTTTTAACTCATCAAGCTTGTGCGACTCCATATCGCACATATTGATAATATACTTTTCCAAAAAATCTTCCATTATATTGTCGATTTTTGGCTCTATATAGCTCGCTATCATCTCATCACCGCCAAAGCAACTTCTTTTTTATCGATTATACGCAATATTTGCTACAATCAAAAACAGACTAAAGGAAGCCGATGAACATATTGCTTACAGGCGCTAGCGGGTATATAGGCAGGCGCCTAAAACATAGATTGCTTAAAGAGAACGATGTAAGATTAAGGCTTTTCGTCAAGCAAGGACAAAGCGTAAAGACCTTTGCCAACGTAGAGGTGGCACAAGGGAGTACATTTGATACGGAAAGCCTCGACGCCGCCTTGCACGGTATCGATACGGCCTATTATCTCATCCACTCCATGGAGTCAAAAAACTACCGTGAGTTAGACAAAAAGAGCGCCCAAAACTTCCTTGAAGCCTGTATAAAAAACGGTGTCAAAAGAATAATCTATCTAGGTGGACTGGGCGAAAAAGAGAGTGCCAGCGAACATTTACTCAGCAGAATAGAAACAGGAGAGATACTAAGCTCCAGACCGGATACCGTTCAGACTCTATGGTTCCGTGCAGGTGTTATTATCGGCTCAGGCTCAGCTAGCTTTGAGATAGTGCGAAATCTAGTGGAAAAACTCCCTTTTATGATTACCCCAAAATGGGTAAATACCTTGTGTCAACCAAGCTCCGAGAGAGATGTAATAGAGTATCTAGCAAGTGCCGCAATGCTGGATAGCAAAGAAAGCATTGTAATAGATATAGGTACGCAAGCTATGAGTTATAAAGACCTTTTGCTAGGGTATGCCAAAGCCGCCGGACTGCGAAGAACACTACTTCCCGTCCCATTTTTCTCCCCAAAGCTATCTTCTTATTGGCTCACCCTGATGACACCCGTACCCTACTCTGTCGCGTCTGCTCTTGTAGAGGGGCTAAAGAGCGAGGTTGTAGTCAAAAATGACAACGCTAAGATATTATTTCCAAATATTAAACCTCTAAAATACGAGGAAGCGGTCAAAAATGCGATTGAAGAGATCCAAAAATCGCAAGTGATTAGCAGGTGGTCGGACGCTAGCGGCGAGGCTTGGGAGAGCGATCACTCTAGTATTGCGGACGCCGTGTTTATCGATAGACAAGTAGTTTGTTTCGATGGCATGGATGAGAAAAAAGTATTTGAGACGTTTTGCACAGTTGGCGGCGAAAACGGCTGGTTCGGTTATGATACGCTTTGGAAAATAAGAGGCATAATAGACAAAATATTCGGTGGATACGGCCTCTCTCGTGGGCGCAGAGACCCAAAAATTCTCAGAATAGGCGACAGCGTAGACTTCTGGAAAGTGGTAGATTTGCAAGAGGACAAAAGGCTTTTACTATTTGCCCAGATGAAGCTACCTGGCACTGCGTGGTTAGAGTGGATAATAAAAGACGGCAAGCTACACCAAAGCGCATATTTTTATCCGCACGGAGTGATGGGAAGGCTGTATTGGTACTCTATGCTCTTGTTTCATATTTTCATATTTCGCAAAATGGCGCAAAATATCATCAAAAAGGCAAAAAATTGAAAATCGGCTTTCTCTCTCATCTTGACCTCAACCTATACGCATTCAGACTCCCAGTCATGCTTGAACTAAAGCGGCTTGGACATACGCCGATAGCCATAGCGCCGGAAGGCCAATATTTGCAAAAAATCAGAGATGCGGGGATAGAGTGCGTTACCTATAACATAGAGCGTAAAAGCCTAAACCCGATGAAAGAGATAAAAGCGATACAAAATATCTACGAAGCGATAAAGCCGCTAAATCTCGACATCCTTCACACTTTTACGGCGAAACCGAATATCTACGGAACCATAGCTGGGCGATTAGCCAAAGTGCCTCGCATCGTAAATCTAGTAGAGGGACTTGGGAGTTTTTATCTCGAAAACGACATCAAAAGTCGTGCCGTTCGGTCGCTGATAGAGATGATGTATAATCGTGTTTTTAAGCTCTCAAACGCCGTCATGTTCGTAAATTCGGACGACCCTGAATATCTAGCAGGCAAAGGAATCATAGATAACACCAAAATACACAAAATAAACGGCGTAGGGATAGACACAAAAGAGTGGAAAAGAGACGGTGACGCAAAAGAGCCGCTAACCGTTATTATGATAGCGAGGCTAATCCGCCATAAAGGTGTGACTGAGTATCTAAAAGCATGCCAAAATCTCAAAATCAAATATCCAGATGTCAGCTTTGTATATGTAGGCGGAGAGGATATGGGAAATCCTAGCGGACTAAAAAAAGAGATTTTTGAAAAATATAGCGGGGTGGAGTATCTTGGCGAGAGAAGCGACATCAAAGAGCTATTGCAAAACTCTCATATATTTGTCCTACCTAGCTACAGGGAGGGGCTACCTCGCACCGTGCTAGAGGCGATGAGTATGGAGGTAGCGGTAGTCGGAGCCGATGCTTGCGGCACGAGGGATGTCGTAAAAGACGGCATAACTGGGCTTTTGGTTGAGACCAAAAATACAAAAGCGCTTGAAGCGGCGATAGAAAAATTGATAACAGATGTGGGTTTGCGACAAAAACTAGCAAAAACAGCCAGACAAACATGCGAAAAAGAGTACGACATAAAGCCGATAGTTAAAGCTCATCTTCAAATTTATGGGATTAAATAAGATATAATTGCCGCAAAAAATTGGACGCTCATGACAAAAGAGATACTTAGCACAAAAAAAGTAGTGATACTGATGTTTATAGCCTTTGCTTTTAGCTTTGCGGCAAGGTTTTATTGGATTAGCTACGCCTCGCAGATAGATAGCTTTTATTTCAACAAACAAATCATGATAAATACAAATGACGGCTACTTCTACGCCGAAGGGGCGAGAGACCTCATCAAAGGCTCACACGAAGAGGGAGATAGAAGCGCAATAACGGAGCCTGTCGCAATAGCCACAGCAATACTTTACAAAATACTTCCGTTTTCCATTGAGACTTTGATGCTTTATATGCCGGTAGTATTCTCATCCTTGATTGTTATTCCGATTATTTTGATAGCGAGATTTTTTGGACAAACAACTATGGGATTTTTCGCCGCTATGTTTGGGGCGATTACCTATAGCTATTACAACAGAACAATGGCTGGATACTATGATAGCGATATGTTTGCACTCATTATGCCCCCTTTTGTGGCTGCATTTCTTATCGGCTACTTCAAAGAAAAAAAACTCTTGTGGCAAGTCCTATTCCTAGCATTTTTGGCACTCTCAAAGATACTTTATCCGCAGTCTTTCGCTTGGATGGCGGCTACTATCGGCTTTGCTTTTTTGTACACAATCGTTTTTGATAGAAAAAACAAAGAGCTATACCTCACACTTGTTTTAGGCCTTGTCGCAATATGCGATTTGCCGATAGTCGTCAAAGCATTTATCATAGCGGTATCCATCTATTTTGAGAGCAAAGTGCTATCAAGCTGGAAAACGTTTGGCACATTTGCACTTGCGGCAGTTGGGATTTTCGGGTATTTTGGCGGACTAACTCCGCTTATCTCGTCGCTAAACGCATATCTTTTCAAAGACAGCCTAACGGTCGTAAGTCAGCTAAAATATTATGACGTAGTTCAAACGGTTCAAGAAGCCGGCAAGATGGATCCAAATCTTTTCGCATCAAGAATATCAGGCTCAATGCCTATTTTTATCGCGGCACTAATCGGTTACGCTCTTTTTATCAAAAAAGAGAAATTATTTGCCCTCACCCTCCCTATCTTCGGGCTTGGTCTTTTTGCTTATATGAGTGGCCTTAGATTTACCGTCTATGCCGTCCCTTTCGCCGCTCTCGGGCTGTTCTATCTAATTTTTTTAGGGCTAAAAAACCTTGACAAACGTGCGCAAATAGCGGTCGCCTCAATCTCATTTTTAGTCACTTCCATACCTAATTTTTATCATATATACGACTACAAAGCCGATACGGTATTTCCAAACGGCATAGTAAAACAACTATCAGAGCTTGGTGCAAAAGCATCAAGAGAAGATTATGTATTTACTTGGTGGGATTATGGTTATCCAGTCAGGTATTATGCGGATGTCAAAAACCACTCTGATGGCGGTAAGCACGATGGGGCGACCAACTTTATAGAGTCTTTTATCATCTGCTCGACAAGCCAAAGAGCTGCGGCCAATATGATGAGAGAATCGGCCGAGGCCTACGAAGAGCTAATCAAGCAAGGCAAAGAGCAAAAGACCGCGACGCTTGAATATCTGCTAAGCAAAAACGGCATCGCAAACAAAGACTACCAAAAATACTTAGAGACCATAGCATCGGAAAACTACAAAGTTAGCAAAAAAACTAGAGATACTTATCTGTTTTTACCGTACGAAATGTTTGGGATACTACCTACCATCAAGCTGTTTTCAAACGTAGACCTAAACACCGGAACGGAGATTTCGGACCCATCTTTTTGGATGTTTACTCACTACAACGAAACTGAAGATAGCATAGATTTTGGCGGAATTACGTTTGACAAAAGAGCAAAAACCGTAAGTTTTGACGGCAAAAAAATAGAGCTAAAAAGCGTAAGCGTCTCATACTACGACAAAAACGGGGCCTTGGTAACAAAAACGGAGAGTGGCTCAAGCACTGGCGAATTACACCTCATATCCCTTCCAACGTATGGGGCATACATACTAGCCGATGACGAGATGTTCAACTCCGCTTTTATACAGATGTTTGTATTTGAAAACTACGATAAAAACCTATTTGAAAAAGTCTCATCAACGCCTGAGGCGAAAATATTTAAGTTAAAAATATAAATGTACAAAAATTTTTTCAAAAGGGTGTTTGACTTTGCTCTTGCCCTTTTGCTTATCGTTTTATTTTCTCCCATCTTTTTGGCGACATATTTTGCGGTAAGAAAGGGGCTGGGTTCGCCCGTATTTTTTGCACAGGGTAGACCTGGGCTAGGTGGAAAAATATTCAAAATATACAAATTTCGGACAATGACAAACGAGAGAGACGAAAATGGCGAACTCCTCCCCGACGAACAGCGGCTAAAAGGGGTCGGTAAACTAATAAGAAGACTTAGCATAGACGAACTCCCTCAAATCCTAAACGTCTTAAAAGGAGAGATGAGCTTTGTGGGGCCACGCCCTCTTCTGCCGGAATACTTGCCGCTATACAATACTAGACAAGCCACAAGGCAAAGCGTCCTCCCCGGCATCACTGGATTAGCGCAGGTCAAGGGGCGAAATGCGATAAGCTGGGGTGAAAAGCTAGAATGGGACGCAAAATACGTCGAAAGTATCTCGCTAATGCTAGACCTCAAAATCATCCTCTGGACGGTAAAAAAAGTCCTAAAAAGCGAGGGGGTCAGCAAAGAGGGGATGGCAACGACCGATAAATTCAGAGGTAACGAGAATTGAAAAAAATATATATCTATGGGGCAAGCGGTCACGGCAAAGTGATAGCTGACATAGCTAGAGCTTGCGGTTATGAGATAGAGGCCTTTGTGGACGACGACCCTTCAAAAAACGAATTTGGCAATTACCCATGCCTAAGAAGTGTCGAAATGTCAAAAAATATAGCCGTTGCCATCGCCATTGGCGGCAATAAAAGTAGAAAATCTGTATTTGAAAGGCTAAAATCAGACGGATACTCTCTCCATGCCCTCATCCATCCAAGCGCCGTAGTATCCCCGTCGGCCTCCGTAGGTGATGCTTCGGTGGTTATGCCGCAATGTGTAATTAATGCGGGAGCATACATAGGGCTCGGCTGTATCATCAACACTGGAGCTATAGTTGAGCACGACTGTGTAATCGGCGATTTTGTCCATATATCTCCGAATGCGGCTCTTGCAGGCGGTGTGAGCGTGGGAGAGATGAGTCATATCGGTATCGGCGCAAGCGTAATCCAATTAATCAAAATAGGCAAAGAGTGTACAATCGGAGCTGGAGCGGCCGTAATATCAGATATTCCAGACGGCGTTACGGCTGTCGGCGTTCCCGCTAAAATAATAAATAAAAAGTAACCGAACACAAAATACATGGAAACTTATTTTTTAGAGCTAATGAGGCAATACGGTTATGTTGTATTGTTTTTTTGGAGTATTTTGGAGGGTGAGAGTGGTCTTGTGATGGCTGGACTCTTCGCCCATACCGGAGATATGCAGCTGTATGCGGCGATAGCTACGGCTGGATTTGGGGCTTTTGTTGGCGATCAGATATATTTTTATCTGGGGCGTTTCAAAAAAGATTTTGTCGTCCGCAAACTATCTGCACACAAACGAAAACTAGCCATCGCAAAATTGCTACTCAGAAAATACGGCACAGTCGTGATATTTTTCCAAAGGTATCTATACGGACTACGGACGATAATCCCTTTATCAATAGGGCTTGCAGGGTATAGCCCTAAAATTTTTGCGCTTATCAACTTCATATCAGCTTTTTGCTGGAGCGCACTCATCATTACCCCAGTCTGGTACTACGGCGAACAGATACTCTCTCTCATCTCTTATGCAAAAGCGCATTGGTATTTTGTCCTTCCGCTCATTTTTGTGATTGTGGGCACGGTGTTTTACTTGACTAGAAAACGACCCTTATAACCCTAAAAACGCTATAATCACGCAAAAATTATGCTTAGGAAGACAAATGAATAATCTCGCCAAAGGCGTAGCTTTAGGGGTTTGGGATTTATCCCAATATCAAGCGACGAACGGCTTTGCCGCAAGGAGCGCAATGTGAGTAATGGACGAATATTTTTATCGGCTCCACACATGGGCGGCAAAGAGTTGGAGTATATCAAAGAGGCTTTTGACGCAAACTACATAGCCCCAATAGGCGAGCAAATAACAAAGTTTGAAGAGGCGATAAAGTCCTACACGGGGGCAAAATATGCCGTAGCCCTCTCCAGTGGTACGGCGGCTATTCATCTAGCCCTTAGAACACTCGGAATAAAAGACGGCGATGAAGTACTTGCCTCATCGTTCACGTTTATCGGTGGGGTTGCCCCGATAATGTACGAGAGATGTACTCCATTTTTTATAGACTCCGACGAGGATAGTTGGAATCTCGACCCACTACTGCTACTTGAGGCGCTAGAATCACGCAAAAAAAGCGGCAAAATGCCAAAAGCCCTCATAGTAGCCCACCTCTACGGACAAGCGGCAAAGATAGAGGAGATAGGCGCTATATGCTACAAATACGGCGTTGCTCTAATCGAAGATGCGGCTGAATCGCTAGGTGCAACGGTAGGCGGCAAACATACGGGGACATTCGGCAAAGCCGGAATTTATTCATTCAACGGCAACAAAATCATCACCTCAAGCGGCGGCGGAATGCTGGTCACGGACGATGAGCGTATAGCCAAAGAGGCTAGATTTTTGTCCACACAGGCAAAAGAGCCGTATCTGCACTATGAACACGAGACGTTCGGCTACAACTATCGTATGAGCAACATAGTAGCGGCCATAGGGCGTGGACAGATGGAGGTTCTATCTCAAAGGGTTGAGAGGCGAAGAGAGATTTTTGCCCTTTACAAAGAGTTTTTTAGCGATATTCCGGAGATTAAGTTTATGCCGGAGCTTGCCGGAACAAGCGGAAACAGATGGCTGAGCGCTTTTTATATGGACAAAAAGCTAAAAATAACACCAGATGAGCTAATAAAAGCTCTGGAAGCACAAAATATCGAATCCAGACCACTATGGAAACCAATGCACACACAGCCTGTATTCAAAGATGCCCCACACCTCACAAACGGCTTTTCCGAAATGCTTTTTGAGAGGGGACTATGCCTGCCTTCAGGCTCATCAATGGACGATGAAGACGTAGCTTTGGCGGCAAAAATAGTAAAAGACGTAATAAAAAAATGAACATTCTCACCCCGACACAAACCAAAAGAGCGCTATTTTTTATAGCTTCAGACTTGGCGCTCTCTCTTTTTAGCTTTTACGCCTCATACCTGCTCCGTTTTAACTTTGAGATACCATCTTTGTTTATGGAAAATTTTGCGCTTTTGTTTGCGATACTCGCAACTCTCAAGATAACATCTTTTTTTCTATTTCACGGATACAAAACCCCTTGGAGATTTTTTGGCATCCAAAACCTGCTCAATCTAGTAAGAGCTCACTTTCTCGCATACGCCGTATTTGGAATTGTATTTTTGGTTTTTTCAGATGAACTAAACCCTTTTCCACGTTCAGTTATTTTTATAGATTTTGTGTTTTCCGTCTTTTTGCTAGGGGCTCTTCGAATTTCAAAAAGGGTCTATCTGGAGGCAAAGGCTGAGAGAAAAAACCTATGCGTAATAATCGGCGCTACAAATGAGGGAAGTCTAATAGCCTCACACCTCAAAAGCGGTAACGGCGAATACTATCCGGTAGCGTTTTTGGAAGACGACAAACACAAGATAGGCGGAATAATCCACGGTTTTCCGGTGCTCGGGATGAAAGAGCTTCAAAACTTTGCCGGTAAAAAAGAAATAAGCAGCGCCTTAATAGCAAAACACATACACCCAAAAGAGCTTGGCAGGCTAATGGAGGAGCTAAAAAAAAGCGGAATAGAAAACGTCAAAAAAATATCACTCTTTGAAAACCACACCGACATCAAAGACATATCGATAGAAGAACTTCTCGCTCGCGAACCAAAAGACCTTGACACGCAGGCCGTAGCTAGATTTATCGCAGGCAAAAGCGTACTTATCACAGGGGCAGGTGGGAGCATCGGGAGCGAAATCACAAGACAATGTGCAAAATTTGGTGCAAAAAAGCTCATATTGGTGGAAAACGGGGAGTACAACCTCTACAAAATAAGCGATGAACTATCATCGTTTCATACCGTAAATAAGCTCGTAAGCGTCGTGGATAAAGCCACCCTCAGCGGCGTTTTTGAACAGTACAAACCTCAAATCGTCATACACGCAGCAGCCTACAAGCACGTCCCTTTGGCAGAAGAAAATGTCAACGAGACGGTAAAAAACAACATATTCGGCACAAAAAATACGCTTGAGCTATCCATAGAGCATGGGGTGGAAAAATTTGTCCTTATCTCTACGGACAAAGCCGTCAGACCTACAAATGTGATGGGCACGACAAAAAGAGTTTGTGAGCTAATAGCACAAAATATCAAACAAAAATATCCAAACGCAAAAATGGAGATAGCCGCCGTGAGGTTCGGCAATGTGATAGGTAGCTCCGGCTCTGTAATACCAAAATTTAAAGAGCAAATAGCAAAGGGTGGGCCGATAACAGTCACGCATCCCGATATAGAGCGCTACTTTATGCTAATAGATGAGGCGTGCGCTCTTGTACTTCAAGCGGCGGCGATAGCAAAGGGAAGCGAAATATTTATCCTTGATATGGGCGAGCGTGTAAGGATAGTTGATGTCGCAAATAAAATGCTAGAGCTTGTCCGAAAAGAAAATGAGATAAAAATCGTTTTTACGGGACTAAGGCCTGGGGAAAAACTCATTGAAGAGCTACTGACGGACGAGAGCGCCGCAAATACCGAGTATCCGTCTATCACTGTCGCAAAAGAGAGCAGATGCGACTATGCAAAGCTAGAAGAAATCCTTGAAAAATTGAATGATTCGGAGTGCAAGTTAGAAGTGCTAAAAGAGCTTGTCCCTGAATTTGACCATAAGCTAAACGGAAATTGATGAAAGATATTAAAAAATTACTTCAAGAAAGAGTCGTCGTAATAGACGGCGCAATGGGAACGGAGATACAAAAAAAAACGCTACCCGCTGACGTATGGGGTGAATACGAGGGGTGTAATGAACTACTAAATATAAGGGCAGCGGATGAGATAAGAAGCATTCACAGAGCCTACTACAAAGCTGGAGCCGACATCTCAAAAGCAAATACGTTTGGGTGTCTGCCGTGGGTACTTGATGAATACGGCCTGTCCGATATGTGCTACGAGCTAACCGTCGAGGGGATAAAAAGAGTCAAAGAGGCGGCTGCCGAGCTAGGTCTGGAAGATGAGACTTTTGTCGCCTGTTCACTCGGGCCGGGGACTAAACTGCCTAGCCTAGGACATATAGAATTTGATGAGATGAAAGATGGGTATGAGCTTGCAGTCAAAGCGGCGATAGATGCAAAAGCCGACATAATACTTCTAGAGACTTGCCAAGACCCTTTACAGATAAAAGCGGCACTCATAGGGGCACAGGACGCATTTGCCGCAAAAGGTGTTGCTCTACCGATTATGGTATCCGCAACTATCGAGATGAACGGCACGATGCTAATAGGTACGGACGCAAAAACGCTTGCAACGATACTAGCCCCTTTTGACATCGTATCTCTGGGTTTTAACTGCGGAACTGGGCCGCAAGAGGTCGCAAAACACGTCAGAGCGCTGAGTGAAGTATGGAGCGGACATATCAGCGTCCACGCCAACGCCGGCTTGCCCCAAAATAGAGGTGGGTTTACTTTTTATCCGATGGGGCCTGACGAGTTTGCCTCTTTGCAAAAAGAGTTTTGCGACGTTGATGGCATAGCATTGCTTGGCGGGTGTTGCGGAACTACGCCGCAGCATATTTTGGAGCTGGCAAAAGCGGTAAAAGGCTTCAAACCAAAAGCGGCTACGGGAACTCATCCAAACTCTCTGGCATCGCTATTTGAAAGCTTTACGCTGGTTCAAGAGCCAGCTCCGCTGTATATCGGAGAGCGAAGCAACGCTACGGGCTCAAAAGCATTTCGTGAACTTCTCCTTGCAGAAGATTTTGACGGCGCGATGAGCGTCGCATACGAGCAGGTGCGAAGCGGAGCGCATGTGATAGATGTGAGCGTCGCTTTTGCCGGACGTGATGAGCGAAAAGATATGAAAGAGGTGGTGTCACGCTACGCATCTAAGCTCACTTTGCCGTTAATGCCAGACTCCACCCAAATAGGCGCTCTTGAGGTAGCGCTAAAGCTCATAGGCGGTAGAGCGATAGTAAACTCCGTAAACATGGAAGACGGGGTAGAAAAATTCGACTCCGTATGCTCCCTTGCCAAACGATTTGGTTCTGCGCTAGTGTGCCTAGTCATCGATGAACAAGGAATGGCAAAAACGAAAGAGCGAAAACTAGAAATCGCGGAGAGGATATATGAAAGAGCCGTAAATCATTTTGGATTTAGGCCCTCCGACCTTGTGTTTGATATGCTCACATTTACGGTGGGAAGCGGCGATAGCGAGTATTTCACGGCGGCTATCGAGACCATTGAGGCAATAAGAGAGTTTCACGCCGCACATCCTGAAGCTGGATTTACCCTTGGGGTATCAAATATCTCGTTTGGACTCTCCAAGCACTCAAGAGAGGTACTAAACTCCGTATTTCTCCATCACGCAGTCGCCGCAGGATTATCAACGGCGATAGTAAACGTCAAAAATACACTAGCCTATCACTCAATCTCGGATGAAGAGATAAAACTATGCGAGGAGCTACTGTTTGACAAGAGAGAAAATGGCTATGACCCGTTAGGGGCCTTCATCAACTACTTTGCGGCGCAAAGCGGCGAAGGCGTCAAGACAAAAGATGACTTGGAAGGGCTAGATACGCCAACAAAAATAAAAAAGCTTTTAATCGCCGGGGACAAAGAGCGGCTACTTGCGGCGTTGCCTACGGCAAAAGATGAGATAGCCCCTGAAAATATCGTAAACGAGCTACTCATTGGGGCTATGAAAGAGGTCGGTGAGCTATTTGGAGACGGACGAATGCAGCTTCCATTCGTTCTTCAATCGGCGGAGACTATGAAAGCGGCCGTAGACTGGCTAGCTCCATATCTGCCAAAAAGTGAAAAAACAAGTCAAACGACTTTGATACTAGGAACGGTAAAAGGCGACGTGCACGATGTCGGTAAAAATCTAGTAGACATCATACTTACAAACAACGGCTTTAGAGTCGTAAATATAGGAATCAAAGCCGATATTGAGCTATTCATTGAAAAACTAAGAGAATTTGAGAGCGAAAACGGCTCGTTAGACGGCGTGGCACTCGGGATGAGCGGACTACTTGTCAAGTCCACGCAGGTCATGAAAGAAAACCTAGAAGAGCTAAAGCAAAAAGGGTATAGCATCCCCGTAATACTAGGCGGGGCGGCTCTTAATATCGAGTTTGTCCATGAGTATTGCCGTCCCGTGTATGACGGAGCGGTAATATATTCTCGTGACGCATTCGACGCGATAGGAACTCTCCTGGAGATAGAAAAAGGGGAAGCCATAACGCTAGAGGAGCCTTCAAGCGCAAGAGCGGAGGCGAAAGAGGCGGCGAAGGATAGAGCCGAGGGCGAACTGATAAAACCAAAAGAGGAAGAGCCGCCAACTCCACCGTTTTGGGGTAGGCACGTGTGGGAATTTAGCGAGGCAGATAAGCTTCTGGCATTTGAGTGGATAAATCACCGTATGCTCTTCAAAGAGAGGTGGGGATACAAATCAAAAGGTATCGAAAAAAACGAATACGAAAAACAGCTTGAAGAGCTCGTAAAACCTGCATACGAAAGACTAAAAAAAGAGTTTTTGGGCGGACTTTTTGCCCCTGTCGCCATATACGGCTACTATCCGGCGAGAGCCGAGGGTGAAGAGCTACTGATATTTGGCGAAAATGAAGGGTGGAGCAAAGACGAGAATGCAAACAGAGAGGATGTCCACACGGTCAGATGCAGAGCAAACAAAGTGTTGTCATTTCCAAGAGCGCACAAGACCCCTCGCCGCTCGATACCTGACTACTTCAGGGAAGATAGACACGATGTGCTTGGGATGAGCGTGGTATCCGTAGGCTCCAAAATCGCCGTGTACGAAAAAGAGCTATTTGATGCGGGCAAATATCATGAGTACTATCTAGTTCACGGCCTAGCGGTTGAGCTAGCGGAGGCAATGGCGGAGATGGTACACAAGAGGGTAAGGGCTGAGCTTGGAATACTAAGAAATGAGAGCGCCGACATAAACGAGGTCAAAATGACAGGCTACCACGGATGTAGATACTCATTTGGCTACCCGTCATGCCCAGACCTTGAGATGAATAGGACGCTTTTTGAGCTACTTCGTCCCGAAGAGTACGGTGTCACGCTATCAGAGACTTGCCAAATAGCCCCAGAGGCGTCAACAAGCGCAATAATCGCCCATCACAGCGATGCGCAATATTTTACGATATAGGAGAAAACTGATGGAATATTATCTATGGCTCAAGGCTTTTCACGTAATGTCTGTGCTTTCTTGGATGGCGATGCTCTTTTATCTCCCGAGATTGTTCGTGTATCACGCCGAAAATAAAGACAATGAGGGGTTCGTGCGTGTCGCAAAAATCCAAGAGCATAAGCTGTATTACTATATCGGACACCCCGCAATGATAGCAACAGTAGCATCGGGACTGCTAATGATATACCTCAATCCTGCAATGTTTCACAGCGGCGGTTGGCTACACGCCAAACTTACTTTGGCTGCGCTAATGATAGCCTACAACTATGACTGCCGCAGACACCTTAGACTTCTAGCCGAAGACAAGAGCGAAAAAAGTGGTAAATTCTTCCGTGCTTACAATGAAATCCCAACTTTGCTTATGATAGGTATCGTTATTTTTGTGGTAGTCAAGCCGTTTTGATATGAACTATCTAGCCTATTGCAGCCTCTTGTATCTCGAAGACAACGACGACATAAGAGAGAATATGGGCAGGGTATTCGCTGCATTTTGCAAGTCGGTGACAACCGTAAAAACATACGAAGACGCCATCTTGGCGCTTGAAAAAGAGAAATACTCAATCGCCGTGTGCGACATAGAACTAGAGGGCGATGCTACTGGAATTGATTTTATAAGGCGTATCAGGGAAACCAACAAAGAAACCCAGATAATAGTGCTATCGGCAAAGAGAGATGAGAGATTTTTGCTCGAAGCTATACCTCTAAATCTCGTAGAGTATCTCATAAAGCCGGTATCTTTTGAAGAGATAGAAGAGTCGCTAAATTCGTGCGCCGCCAGACTTGAAGAGATTGGATTTTTCAGGTTTAAACTTTGTAAAAATACGTTTTTTGCCCCGCAAGAGGGCGCAATATACAAAAACGGCGAAAAAGTGATTTTGAGGGAAAAAGAGAGCGCACTACTCAGTCTCCTTGTCAAAAAAAACGGAAAACTCCTCCAAAAAGACGAAATAGAGGCAAAAATATATGATTACGAAGCTACTGATGGAGCAATAAAAAGCCTATTTAACAAGCTACGCAAAAAAATAGGAGAGGACGCTATAGAATCCATCCCATCTCTTGGTTATCGGTTATCGCTTAAATAAAAAGGCAGCCTCACGCTAACACATAAGCCACCGTCTTTATTGCCCACCGTTATTAATCCGTTCATCTTTTGCTCAACTATTATTTTTGCTAGATATAGTCCTGAGCCCGTACTGTTTTTTTTGGTTCCAAAAAATGGATTAAAAATATTTTTGATGGTCGGCTCATCGCAACCGCCGCCGTTATCTGCAAATTCCATCACAGCAAAACCACCTTGTCTATATACAGCTATATCTACGATCGGCCTATCTATATTTTTATGCTCGAAAACCTCTTTGGAGTTTTGCAAAATCGCAGAAATAACCTGCAATAAGCCGTTAGAATCGGCATAAACTACACATCCATCCTCACATCTTAGCTGTACGGTAACCCCCAATGTCTCAAATGGACGTCCATAGACATCCAGCACTGTTTTTATTATTTTTTCCGGATATAGTTTTTCATTTTTTGCCTCTAAACGGAAAAAATCTTGGAAAAAATCTACCGATGAGGCCATCTTTTCTAGTATTGAAAACGCCTTGTTGCAGTCTTTTTGAAGCGCATCAGGCTCTATCTTTGATAGCTTGATATCCGCCTGAACTGCCGACAACACCGCCGATAGCTCGGCAATCGGTTGCTTCCACTGATGTGTGATATTCGATACGGTATCGCCTGCGATAGATCTTTTGGACTGCTCCGCAAAAAGCTTTTCGCTAATCTCTTTTTCTTTTTTGAGCTGTGAAAATCTAAGCCCAAGAACAACTGACAAAACAGTGACGTGTAAAAAGTTTTTGACTATACTGACATTCTCCACCATGCCGTAATCATCGACTATCACCTTGGCTGTCAATACCAATATAACTATCCACACGGCGTTTATAATCGAGATGGCAAGGATATACCCAGACCAATTCTCCTTTTTATACATCATAAAAGCAGACACAAAAATTGCAAGCAACGCATAGCACAGCGAAACTGCGATAAGGATATTAGTGTGAAGTCTGGCAATCTCTCCTTTAAATACGTCAAAGGCGAATAAGACGGATAAAAATGCGAATAAACCGGCGGCACCGAGCAAGAGGAAATGAATTTTTTTGTATTTATTTTTCGTATTAAAAAACAAAGCCAAAAAGATAGTTAGCATAAGCATCGCAAAAACGCCAAAAAAGTGAGGCAAAATATCCGTATGAGGCAACAAATATCCAGGCAGCATAGGCTGGATGAACCCATAAGAGATAAACATCATCGCAAACAGCGAAAATAAATTTGCCGTATACACGCCATAAAGCTTGTCTCGCAGCGATACAAATAGCCAAAAGCCGTGCAAAATCATGGCAATAAAAAATCCGAAATACATACCCCAACCGAGGTTTTCGCCGCTATTTTTTTTGATAAATTCGTGCGCCGACGTAAGTACAAAGTTCGGCGTAATTCTGCTTTTGGTTTTTACTTTGGCAAATATCTCAATCGTCTCATTCGGCTGTAGTTCAAAAAACAGAGTTTGATACCTGCTCGGCACTTGTTTTTTGTCAAACTCTACTAAATCTCCTGCTATAAATTTCTGTATTACACCGGAACTTCTAACACAGTAAAACTCGATACTATCGGCACGAACTAATGAGTGATAAAGCATCCATCTACCAAAGTCCGTGCCGCTATTTTTAAATTCAAATCTAAACCAAACAGCGTCTTTAGTATTGACATCGGCCTCTCCAAAATTAGCGACAAGAAATTCATTTTTTCTTTTTTGTACATCTTGCACAGATAAAATAGCTTGCTTATCTACCAGATATTCCGCCTTTGGCTCAATAATAGATGCCACACCATTTTTCAGCTCTTGCGGCATGGCAAATATTAGCTTTGTTAATAAAAAAAATAAAAAAAATACCCTCAAAAGCAACCCCCAAGCAACCTCATGCGGTTACAATAAATACAAAAGTAAAAAAATTTTAAAAAGTGAAAATATGAAGTATTGTGCAAAAATTATCCTTTTTTTATCGCTTTTTGTCTCTATTACCACAACGGGCTACGCTCAGACAGGCGGACAAAATATCGATACATTGCTAAACGAGGTGATGTTGGCGTTTGATAAAAAAGAGTATGAAAAAGCGTACGAACTGTCAAAGTCGCTATACGAGATAAAATCAAACGACCCGCAAATAAACTTTTATCTAGGGCTGTGCGCTCTTGAGCTAAAAAAATACGAAGAGGCCGCTCTAGCTCTTGAGCGAACTCTAATTATGGAGCCAAGCCACGCAAGAGCAAGACTAGAGCTTGCAAAAACATATTTTGAGCAAAAAGACTACCAATCGGCAGAGGTAGAGTTTGACAAGGTTTTGTCAACCAAAAACATACCAAAAGAGGTGGTCGAAAATATCAAAATCCACAAACAAATTATCGAATCGAAAAAACAAAGACACTATGCGAACGGATATGTCTCTTTTGGCATAGGATATGACACAAACATCAATAACAGCATAGGACCGAAAGACTATACGGTGCCGCTATACGGGGGCTTGTCGCTAACTGGCGATGTCAAAAAAGAGGATTATTTTCACACTCAAACGATCGGGGTAAATCATATTTACGACATGAAAGACGTAAAAGACGGAATGTTCTGGCAAGACAATGCACTTCTTTATGCTCAAACTTACAGACACTACATCGAAAACAATATCAGATACATAAGCTTTACGAGCGGCCCAGGCTACAGACAAGGTAACTATGAAATAAATAACGGCTTTACGGTAGAAAAGCTGGAATTTGGCGGGCTAGACTATATGAAGAGTATAGGAATAGCGCCAAAAATATCTTTTTATCCATCAAGCTCTGTAGCCCTAAATGCGGGATACGCACTCAAAAAAAGGTTATATTACTACGATAACTACGGCAAAAACTCTATATCGCAAGAAGTTAGCTTTGGAGCAAAAAAATTCATTCAATCCACTCACTCCACTATATCTACGACATACACACTATCAAAAGACACAGAGCTTATAAACGACCAGGCCGACTCTGCTTCAAGAACCGATGTTAGTTTATTCGCACAAACAATAGGTCTAAACCTTTATCAGCCGATTGTCTCCGGTCTTGATTTGTCGGTTGATGTCGGCGCAAAAAAAACGGCTTATTCTGAGACAAATGCCGTTTTTGGCGAAAGAGAGAAGAATCTCAATCTCTACTGTATGCTCGGGCTATATAAAAGCATTTTTAAAAGCTCATTCATAGGTCTGAGCACAAACTACTCTAACAATAAGTCCAACTTTGCAAACAAGGTTTACCAAAAAAAAGGGTTTGCCATAAATTACATCAGCAATTTCTAACAAAGGGTACATAGATGAAACTATCCCGCTTATTAATCATATTACTGGCAATAAAAGCCGCCGTCTTTGCCTACATCGGCAAGATAGTAACGACGAACGCTGAAGTATCAATCGTCAGAGACTCAAAAACTATCAAGGCTCAATCGGGACAAACGATAGAGCAAAAAGACACGATAAAAACATTAAAAGGCGGCGTAGCCCAAATAGAGTTTAACGATAAGACGTACATTACCGTTGGTGCAAGCTCGGTTTTTAGTGTAGAGGAGTATCTATATGACAATAAAGCTCCAAATGCAAGATTTAAGGCAGAGAAAGGCTATTTCAAAGTAGTAACCGGACAAATAGGAAAAATAGCGCCTGATAAATTCAAGGTTGAGACAAAAACGGCTACACTTGGGATACGAGGGACTGAGTTTAAGGGGTTTGTAGATGAGCTTGGCAATCTAACCACGCTTACTACTCGTGGTAAAACCGTACTAACCTCCACAATACCGAATGTAACAAGTAAGACCACTGAAATACCAGCTGGATATATGTCAAAGGCAACACAAAAAGGGGTGGAGGTATCCGTACCATTTAGCGCAGACCAGCTAAAAAATATGAATACCGGATTTAGCGGGCAGGTATCGCCTGCCAACGAACAAGAAAAAACAAAGAGCAAAGACACAACATCCACAACAAGTAGCACATCAAATAGCTCATCAACGGAGACAAAAAGTCAAGATAGCGCTTCGAACGCATCAACTATTACTACTTCAAGTGAGACCACATCAAGCACTACATCAAGCATAGCAAGCGGTACAATGACCGTAGTAAGTAGTACGACAACCATAGGCAGTGTGGTGAATGATTTATCATCAGATGCCATAGACTCTAGCGCAAATAACGCTACATATCAACAAGTCGTTAGTGCCACATCAGTAAGTGTTCCAACTATTACATCGGTAACCGCAAGCAGTAATAGTGCAACAATATCCGGAACGGCAGAGCCCGGAAGCACCGTGAAAATATATAACGGCGGTACTCTAATCGCTACGGTAACGGCAGACGCCGT
>JAYSBP010000013.1:0-68425 GCA_041915365.1 Campylobacterales bacterium
GCTCGGTCATTCTATCGGCCATAAAGTGCAAATGCCTATATATCCAATCGTTTCCGCCATTTATCCAGACATCATAATACCCTCTATCGCCCCACGAAGACGGATTTGGCCTAGCCACCTGATTTGTATCGTAAATGGCCATATATTCCATCGGCGTTATCGGTTGAATGACACCGTGTTTATCCATCTCTTCAAACACATTCATCAAAAAGTCAGGCCCCTCAAACCACCAGTGTCCGAAAAGCTCAGCATCATAAGGGGTAACTATAAGCGGCGGTCTATCCAAAAAGCCGCTCAAATACTCCGCTTGTTTTTCCCTGTTGAAGTGAAAGTTTGCGGCGTGCTCCTTTGCTTTTGAAAGTGCATTTTGCCTATTGTACACCTCTTTATGCTCCGTCGCCGACGTCACACGAAAATACTTAAGTCCCGTAAATACTCTTGTCCCGTCCGGACATATATAAGGTTTTACATATTCAAAATCAAGGTCATACCCTATATCTCGGTAAAAATCTCTATAATTAACATCACCGGGATACCCCTCTTTTGAACTCCAAACTTGCTTTGAGCTATCTGGGTCACGACCAAATGCGGCAACTCCGTTTGGTGTATATATAGGCGCAAAAACCCCAAATTTTGGCGTAGGCGTAGCATACACAAGACCGTGAGAATCCATAAAGAAAAATTTAATACCGTTTTTGTTTAGTATCTCGTCAAGCCCATCATAATAGGCGCATTCAGGTAGCCAAATACCATTTGGAGCTTTACCGAAATGCTTTTTGTGAGTTTTTACGGCCAACTCTATTTGTACATCGACCGCTTTTTTATTGGAGGACATCAGCGGCAAAAATCCATGCGTAGCGCCGCAAGTGATAATCTCCATTTTGCCTGAATCGCTAAAGTGCCTATATCCATTCAAAACGTCATAGTTCAAAAAGCCCTCAAAAAAACTTTTGATTTTTGAAAATCTATCAAGATAAAATCCGGCTACTTCTTTAAAATATCCGTCATCTTTTGTACGCTCAACCTCTTTGTGGCAAAGCTCTATCATTCTCTCTAGGTGTTTGTGATATTTATTTCTCAAGTAGTCATCGGCAAGCATCTCACAAAGCGGCGGAGTCATAGAGACCGTGATTTTAAAGTTGATTCCCCTCTCCTCAAGGTCTTTAAAACCCATCAAAAGCGGAATATAGGTCTCATCTATCGCCTCAAAAAGCCAATGCTCTTCAAGAAAATACTCATATCCAGGGTGTTTGACAAAAGGTAAATGTGAATGCAAAACTGGGGCAAAATATCCTTTTGGCATTCTCAATCCTTTTTCAATATTTCTGAGCTAGACATACCAATGGACGCTTTCTCACCATGCTTGCGCAAAAGCTCCATCTCTCTGACAAAACTAATCGATGACTTAGCATGTGAAAAGTGTGACACGCTAGCTTTGATAAGCTCCATCCACTCTGGCTGCTTGCTCATCCAAATCTCTTCGTTGTTTTCCATAATATTTATGGAGTCATTTGGCATTATCACGCCATTTGAACGGAGCAATTCTACGAAGCGACCGTTTGCATCCATGCCGCCGATAACAGCAATAAGTTTTTTTGACGGCATGTGGGCATTTGCATATTTGCTGGATACTCTATCTTTGAAATAAAATCCTAAAACCTCTTTTTCGCCACTCTCATTTATTTCAAATAGCTTCAAAGCAAAAGTTTCAAATACGTTTGCCCCTACAACCTTGTCCGTAATCTCCCAATATACAAATACGGTATTGACGTTTACAGGCATTAATCTTAGCGTGTCGATATTGTATTTGTCGGGTATTTTATAGTCTGCGCCGGAGTAGTCTTTTGCCTCTTCCGCAAACAATAGCGCAGGGTGCGTATTTGACGAAAAACTTTCGTCGCTTAGATTTGCCTCTACAGGAACTAATATATTTTTGTCAGCCATACCAGACCCTTTGTTGTACGTTGGATTCATTATATCAAAGTTTTATAACTAGAAAGCTACAAGAGAGCGTAGAAATTTGGCACTCTCTTCTGGGGCTACCGTATTGATAAACATACCGCTAGATAGCTCGAAACCGCCTATAACTGGGATTCTGGGTACTATCTCTATATGCCATTTATAAAACTCGTCTAGCTTGTAATAAAAATTTGGCTTCACATCTTCTCTTTTTGGCGGAACCGTTTTCAAAAAGATGTTATAGGATACATCTTTTAGCGCCATATTTATTCTCTTTACGGAAGACAGAAGCACCGTAGAGAGCTCCAAAAGCGACCTATCGCTTAGCGTCATAAACTCTTTTTCTTGAGATTTTGACGCAACCACAGTCTCAAAAGGCCAAAAAGAGGCGTATGGACAGTAGGAGACAAAATGGTCACTCTCCTCTATCACACGCTCTTTAGTTTTTAGCTCACTTTTTATTATATCACTAAAAAGACACCTTGAAGTGGCTTCAAAATGTTTTCTGCTCTGTTCTATCTCTGTCAAAATGTTTTTTGGAATGAACGGCATACCGATAATCTGGGTGTGCGGATGGGATATGCTAGCTCCAGCCAACGCCCCTTGATTTTTAAAAACATTGACGTATTTTATTCTACTGTCTTTCGACAAATCGCCGATACGCTCTCTTGCCGCCTTAAGCACCAATGAGACCTCTTCTGCGCTAAATTCTTGAAATTTTGACGGAAATTTTGGGGTATCTATTATTATCTCATGCGCCCCAAAGCCATCCATCTCCTCATATATACCGTTAAAATCGGTTATTGGATTTTTTTCTATTTCAAGAGCGTTGTATTTGTTTGGAACAACTCGTATTTTCCATCCCGGAGTGTCTTTTTTGGAGCCGTACTCCCTTATCGCATATATCTCCGGCGGGGTTTTGTGCTCATTTCCATATACAAAAGGGGAGTCCACATCATAGGCTTCAGACGAAGAAAGCTCAAAATCTGATGGCTTTCGAACCCTTTTTGGGGATATTATTACCCAGTTATCTTTTAGTTTGCAATATCTATATTGGGACACTCTATTTGCCTACCCTTTTATTTTTAGCTTGCCGCAGAAGCTCTGCTCTGCCGTAAAACGCACAAAAAACGCTATCGATATACCCTGTGTACAAAGCTCTGCTCCACGCTCGTTTTGGCTGACGGTAACGACAGGGGTAACAAAAACATCAAAGGAGCCGTCAAGTTCAAAAAGTACGCTTTGGGCGTTTGTCATATCTTCTATTTTTAGACTAGTTACGCCATCGAAAGACAATCTATCCGTGCCAAGCTTCGCATCGTTAATAACAAGAGTTTCATAATCGCAAAAATGAAAATTAAACTCTTCCACAAAAGTAAATACCGTATCAGCTTGTGTTTTTAATGTAATATCAAATTTTAGGGCATCTTCCGTTATTTTGAATTTTTTTACTATTTTTGCATCGTGTTTTTGTCCGTCTATATATATTCCGCCGTCTCTTTCAAAGGCAACGCTTTTTTTATCTGAATTTATAAGCCTGAACGGTTGATTGGCGAAATCGCCATACTCGGCGAACGAGCACGCAAAAAATGAATGTGCGTCAAATGAGCTGTCGCAAATATGTTCAACAAACGAGTTTTTTTGATACCAGTCATAAAACAGATTTTCTTTGAGAATCTCCGCGCCCTCTATCGTTATATCGTGAATGGTATCTATCCCCTCGTCCGTAGCTTCTTTTGGGGCTTCTTTGCTCTCAAAAAACTTAGCGTGATAAGCTTCTTTGCGCCTAGTCAACGTATTTTGATAATTAAACAGCAAACCAAAAGAGCTAAAATCCGTCATTTGAGCGCCGTTTTTTTCCTCAAAAATAGCATAAAAACTCTCATTTTTTAGCCTTGCCTCCATATAGCCGTCAAAGTTCTCGTCAGATATTTCCACGCTTTTTGATAGCCCAAGCCTTTTTTCACATTCTATAATGTGCTTATAGCAATTATCCCTTAGATTTGGTAGATATACCCCACCAAAAACACCGTGCCACAACGCATCGTTTGCCTCTGTTTTTATTAGCATCTCATCGAATTGCTCAGAACCTATCTTTTTGGCAAGGTCGGATAAGCGGAGCGTTTTTTTGTGTATTCTATTCGACTCTTCATATTTGGTGAGAAAATTCTTCCAAATGCCGCCTTTTACGAATTTATCCGCATTTTCAGCGCCAAAACTAGTCGACGTATGATGTTTTACCTTTTCTATTAACTCTGCGTCACCGGCATTAAGCGACCACTCCCCCATCTCATAATACGAAACCTCAGGGAGATATGCCAATCCTAAAGCCTTTTCGGTATCAAAATACTCGCTATAGTGCATCGCTTTTATCTTCTCGCTAGCCTTCAGGGAGTCCAAAAACTCTCTTAGCCACCCTTTTTCATATACCCATTCGTATGTTTTTGGCCAAAGACCAAACTTTTCCCCATCGTCAAAAATAATGGCAGCCTTATCTTGCATTCCCATAGACTCTAGCTCTTCTATAGCGGATGAAGCTTTTTTGAACGGCATAAGATATCTAAGCTTTTTGGATATAGGAAATACGCCAAGCCGCTCACCGCCCTCCTCTGTCAAATAATACCCTTTTAGCTTATCCTCATCATATCCTGCGGCAACAAAGTGATAATCGTCGGTAAGTATATACTCGATTCCTTGCTCACAAAGGTTCTCTACGATAGACTCACTCCAAACCCTCTCGGTTAGCCAAAGCCCTCTCGGTTTTACGCCAAAATTATTAAACAAAAAACGGTTCATTTTTTTGATTTGAAGCGCCCTATCTCTTTTTGGTATTGCGGCCAAAATAGGCTCATAAAAACCACCGGAGAAAAACTCTATCATCCCTTTTTCATGGCAAGACTTAATAAGCGAGAATAATTCCTTGTCGTTTTCTTTGATAAATTCAAAAAGCCAACCGCTGATATGTAGTGAAAATCTAAACCAGTCGTCATTTTTTACAGTCTCAAAAAACGGTTTGTAGCTTTTTTGAATTGCCTCATATACCACCGAGTCAAAATTGTCTATCGGTTGGTGTGAGTGAAGGCCTAGGAGTAGTTTTGTTTGCATCGTTGAGCCTTTTTATATATACCAATCTTCAAGGAATTTTTCATTAACCTCTAGCTGCAAAGAGCCGTATAGCGGCGCTTTTTCTATTACCTTGCCTTGCTTTTGTATCTCAAAAGAAGCCTGCAGGAGCATATCGCAAGTACACTCCAGACATGACTTTGGAAGGCTAATCTCAAACACTTCGCCAACGGCTGACTCTATAACGCCGCTCACGCCGCTCTCCTCACACCCCATTCTGTGTGCTTTGGATGAAAACGGAAGTGTTATTTTGATACTCTGAGTGCCGACAAGCTCTATGTGCAAGTCATACCCCTTATCTATTAGCTCTGCAAATTTACCGCTTATTGCAAAGCATATTTTTTCATCATCAAAGCCCCAAAATAGCTTTTCAAAGTGAAATCCGCTTGAATCCATAGCTGAAAATTCGGCGTCCAAATCAATACTTCCAGCCCCAAGCCACTCGTAAAAATCAGTCATCTTACCGTCTACATCGGGCGTAATGTAGTTTTTTGGCTTTTGTTTTATTTTTGCCGCTTTTGTTTTATTAATAGACTCAAACAAATTTACGGGAGGCTCTTTGGCTATAAGCTTGTAAATATTTAAAAGATGCTTGCGAAACAACTCGTCAAACTCATCAGCCTGTGGCGTATAGTGATCATCTCCATACCACCAAAACCAGTCGGACCCCTCGGCAACCATTAGCTCTTTTCTGGCTTTTGCGAGCACGTCTTCACTTAGAGAGTCTTTCGCCCCTTCAAACGCATTTTTGGTCTCAGAGAGCAACTCCCACGCTTTGTTTTTCTCTTCGTGCCCCATCCACGTCGAGAAAGTGCCGTATATCCAGCTACCCGGCTTGATCGACTCTATCGTTGCGGTCTCTATGTCGTCTTTTTCGAAAACCTCGCTAAAGGTGAGCGTATCACACCAATCAGACTTCTCAAGCTCGGCATAAAGCAGCTCAAAAAAATCTCTTGCGTTATTTTCATAATACTCCCAAGCGTTTTCGCCATCCAATATGATTGGTATGACGGCTTCGAAGTTTATTAGATTGTAAAGCTCTCTTAGCCTGCTCATAAAATCAAAAACAGCCTCTTTTGGGTCTTTGTTTGAATAGGTAAACCCTATCAAATCGCTAAGAGCCTTATCTCTAAATAAAACACCTATTTTGTCTTCTTTGCCGACAATATAGCGCTTGTATATCCCAAATCTATACCTAGAGTCGATACTCTTAAAAAGCACATCTTCATCTGCACCTATATACCTAACTCCGCTTTTTGACAATAACTCCAAAGCCTTGTTGCTAATAGAGCCTTCGGCCGGCCAAAAGGTAGTCGGTCTCCTGCCAAATACACTCTCGTATTTTGCGATAGACATCTCAACGTGCCTTATTGCATCCGTTTTGAAATCGGCAAATATCTTTGGTGTCAACGCATTATTGTCCGCCTCTTTTGCGGCATTTTTATCTAACAAGAGCGGAAGTATAGGGTGATAGAAGGGGGTTGTTGCAACTTCTATTTTTCCCTCTTTTTGAAGAGTGGCATAAAAAGGGATTATGCTGGCCACAAATGCAAATAATTCAGTAAAAAGAGCTTTTTTATCGGCCTCTTCGAAGCCTCTCCCCTTTTTGATTAGCTCTTGAACAAGATGGGAGTTTTCTCTTAAGGCGTTTGAACACCATGACAACAAAAATAAAACTTCCAAATCAACAATTTCAGAGTTATCAAGCTCACTTGCAAAATTTGGGAGCTCTTTGTATTTATTTTTTTTCGTATAAAGCTCGACATATCTGGGAAACGGGTGTATCATTGTCTTTACATTGGCAAAAAAAAGCGTCTCCGCCAAAAATATCCGCTCGTTTTGTGTCAGCAGGGATGTCTCTTTTTGAACGCAAGAGAGGAATTCATCGTTTACAAAGCCTTTTGCATATTCCTCTAATTGCTCTATGAGCGACGGGACTAAATTGAAAGTGGCTTTTACACTGTTAAATTTGGAGAGATAATATGGAAGCTCATAATAGTCTTTAATAGCATGCAAGAAAACCCATGGCATTTTGTACTCATTTTGCATATCATCCTTATAATAAGGCTGGTGCATATGCCATAAAAATGCTACATGGAGCTTTTTCATCAGTCCTCTTTGGACCATTCGGCGATTTTTGTGGCAAACTCATTAAAAATAGCCTCGCCGTCGCTTGCTTGCGTTGCCTGTACGTATATATTCAGATGGTCGGAGTGCTGGTCTGGCAGCATCAATATCCAATCGTGTTTTTTTACCATTATTTTGACACCATCGACAAACGAAGCTTCTTTCCCGACAGATGCCTCCATAAATTTACGCATCATTTTGCCTTTGAGCTTTGAGGCGCAAGGGACTTTTTCATAATGGAAATAAAAGTTAGGAAGCGACTCTTTTACCTCTTGCAGTGACATATCGGCACGTGAGAGCATTTCAAGAATTTTAATACTCGCAAAAATAGCGTCATAGCTATAGGCAAACTCACAAAACGCAAAGTTACCGCTCAAATTGGCTATTAGGTCATACTCTTTTAGTTTATTGGCCTTGACCCCGCTGAATTTGCCTCTCTCTATTATCAGGTTTTCAAATTCGGCATCCATAAAATCAGGCGTGCTAACGGGTAGGTATACTCTTGATTTTTGGTCTTTTGAATTTATATCAAGCAATTTTAGTGTCGTAAGAAGCTGAGTATGCGCCGAACAAGCCTCACCGTTTCCTAGTATCATCTCTAGTTTTTGCCCGTTTGGATATATGGCGTAGGCCATACTCATACCTAGGTGTTTAACTATTTTTGACAGTTCATCTCTTGACTTTTCAATCAAAGCAGGAAGCCTATTGAGTTTTTTGTCGTCGGCATAGGCATTCAAGACTATATTGTCTATACCAAGGGCGTTTAGTATCTCAGGATATATATCAGACGTAGAACCAAACAGCAAGTCAACGGCTACTTTTGGTTTTTTGAGCTTGATAGCATCGCCGTTAAGCGTTTTTAGTACCGCTTTTTTGTATTTTTCTTTTAGATTTGCTTTTTCCGATATTTGCCCGATTTCATCGAAGTTTACACGCCTGAAACTCTCTCTAAAAAAGATTCTTTCGCAATTTTTTTCCGTATTGGTATCTATGTGTAGACCCTCGCTCGTAAAAAACAAAATCTCAGTATTTTGCTGGTTCGTAACGGACTGTCTAAAGTGCACACCCGCAACAACGTCTTTGCCTTCCTTAATACCAAATCTAGCTATATTGGACGGCACTATATGTATGTCTACGACATCAATACCGGAAGACAAAAGACCGGAGAAAAAGGCTCTTTTTAACATCCTTGACGACTTATGATAATCTCTTGATAGATACACCTTACTTCCAACCGGAAGCATCGAGCTAAAGGCTTCCGCAAGCTTGATGGACATCTCGCACGAAAGCTCAACGTTTGTTCTGCCGCTAACGACTCCGCCTTCGAAAATGGAGTTTTTGTATTTGTTGCCCCATACGATATTATTACTAACAATACTCGCCTCTTCTACTATCTTATCGGGCCATACGACAACATCATTTTCAAACGAAGATAGGTCTCCGATTTCACATCCCTCGGCTAGGATAAGTCCTTTTGAGACTTTTACTTTTTTTCCAATTTTGTTTTTTGAACATACGACGCTATTTCTTATGGCACATTTCTCATCGACAAAGACATCATCCCAAATTGTCGCTTCATCAACGACCGAGTTTTTGCCTATTAGACTTCTACAGCCCAAAACACAGTTTTTTAGCTTTGCACCGTCTCTTATAATCGTATTTTTACCGAGGACCACTATCCCTTCGACAGAAGCCGACTCCGATATATTTGCACCCTCTTCTGCGTACAAAACACCATGTTCGAATGTCTGTTTTTCACCTCTGATAGCAAGTGATACCTTACCGCTTAGTAGGTCTTTTTGCACCTCTCTATAACTCTCAGGATTGCCCACATCCCTCCAGTATCCACGCACAGAACAAGCCCACAGGGTGATGCCTGATTTCATTAGCGATGGGAAAAGGTCTTTTGCAAAATCGTAGTTTGCACCCTCTGGAATATGCTCGAGTATTTCCGGCTGCAAAATATAGATACCTGTGTTTATCGTGTCGGAAAATACCTCTCCCCAGCTTGGCTTTTCAAGAAACCTTTGTATTTTACCTTCCGGCGAGGATATAACAACCCCAAACTGAAGTGGATCAGGCACTGGCGTAAGAGTGATTGTTAGCAGCGACTCTTTTTTCTTGTGAAATGCGATTATCTCATTAAGGTCAAAGTCTGTTACAAGGTCGCCGCTAACGACGATAAACTCCTCATCCAAAAACTTCTCGGCACATTTGACTGCCCCAGCCGTACCATAATCGTCATCTGGAAGCACGTACTCTATATTTACGCCAAAATCGCTACCGTCTTTGAAATAATCTTTTATAACCTCAGGCTTGAAATACAGGAGTATGACTATGTCTTTTATGCCGGCATCCCTTACCTTCTCGATAATATGCTGCATCATAGGTCTATTGAGTATCGGGAGCATCGGCTTTGGAACCGAATGCGTCAGAGGTTGTATCCTTGTCCCAAAGCCACCCGCCATAACTACCGCTTTCATCCGCCCTCCTGTATTATGCTTGTTTTCTTTATGTTACACTCTTTAACTAAATAACGGATTAAAAAATGTGGTTTATTTCTGTTTTGTTACAACTTTCACATACGCCAAATGTCACATGCTCCAAGCAATAATCTATTTTTTTTGAATATCGTATGCATTCTGGCAAGAATAAATTCTAATTTTTTTATAGTATTAAGAGCAAAAGCCCCCTTATTTAGCATAACGCAATCGGCACGTTGAGCAAAGGCGGCATCGGTTATTTCCGCACGGCTAGGGAGATTGTTTTTCATCTGACTTTCAAGTACCTGCGTAGCGAAGATAACCGGCGTATGTGCAGCCTCGCAAAGGTCTAGTATCTCCTCTTGCAGATAAGACATATTTTCGAATTCAACCTCAATCGCCAAATCGCCTCTAGCCAACATAATGCCGCTGTACTCGTGATACATTAATGCCTCGAGTATTGAAGGTAGATTGCGAACTGCGACTTTTGTCTCTATCTTTGCGACTATCGCTATATGCTCTTTGTTTCTCGCCTTTAGAATGTCTTTTAAGACGATAATATCCTTGTCGCTCTGGGCAAATGAAATCCCCAATATATCCGCAAACTCTATCACGGACTCTAGGTTTTTTATATCCTCTGTTGTGATGGCATCTACGAGTGTTTTGCTATCTGGGAAATTAATCCCTTTTTCCTCTTTCAAAGTCTCGCCGCTAAGTTTGACCTGAACCACTTGGCACATAAGCCCGTTTGGTTTTTTTGAGAGTACTTTAAGCCCTATTTTGCCGTCATCGATAAAGACTTTATCTCCCTCTTTCGCATCCATCACAAATTCTTTTTGCGTACAATAAATACAGGCGGGCTCAGTGACAAAGCCATCGGATGACAAAACGGCTGAGCGTCCCTCTATCTCCTCAAGGGACAAAAACAAACGGTCACCGTCATAAAGCCTGATAGACTCTGTCGCATCTGGAATATTTAGTATTTCTCCTGCGAAAGAGTTTTTCTTCTTCTCTATGCTTATTAGCGTTTTTTCATCTATTCTTGCTCTTTTATTTAACTCACAAACGACAAAACCTTTTTCGCTAGAGATTACTTTGAGTGTTCTATTTTTACCGTCGCCGTTTGACAGCGTTAGCTCTTTTGCTTTTTTTGCTTTTTTGTAAAACTCGTCGCTTACCTCAAGTCTATAAGCGTCTTTGGGCACTTTGACAAAGCTTTCCTTGCCGTCTTGTTTTGTTATGTATACGTTTTTGTCGCTTTCAAGTTTTAGCTCGCCTTTGACCTTCCTGATTTTACCCGTTCTAATTTTTGGTCCGGCTAGGTCTACGTATATCTTTAGTTTGTTTTGCGGGTGAAGATTTTGATTTAGCTGTGCTATTTTTGCAGCCATTATCCCCCACTCGATAGATGTATCATGAGCTGTATTGATACGAAATATACCCACACCAGCAGTCGCAAACTCTTCTATCATTTGCGGATTTTGAGCGGCGTCAGAAGGCAAAGTGAGCATTATTTTTGTTTCGGCTCTTTTTTTTGGCTTTATTTCGCCGCCAAATATTGCCGCCCTTTTTGACATTATCTCTTCGGCTTCGTCTATTTCAAGGATTTCTTGTTGTTTGCCGTACTCTTTATTTTGACATTTGGAAAGTATCTCGATTAGTAACTCTAAAGAGTGAAGAATATGCGGTTGAGAGCGACCAAGGGACGAGAGACCAAGCTTTGTTAATCTCTCTTGAAGGTCTGTGTTGTCTTTTTGTCGTAGCCTCAAGTATTGATGCATATTGACAAGCGTTTTATAGTTTTTGCAGTTATTCGGTCTTACGTCTGTATCGGCTACAAAATCACGAAGAGCTATAAGCTCCTGCAGTATATCAGCATTATTTTCGCTTGTCGGCATATTCTACCCCTTATAAAAATGATGTCGCCGATTGAAGCGTCTTGAAAAACAGTTTTTGTCTTGCTCTAAGATAGCTTTTTGCCTCATCCATTTCGTGTCCGCCGAGTAGTATTGGATATATTTTTTTACCCCAATCCCTCTCGCATAGCTTTGATATATTGAGGGCGTCTGTCATAAACTGCGGAGTAATCAACAAATAAATCAAATCCACTTTTTCAAATTTCGTCACTATCTCAAGCGTTTTCTCGTATCTATCCGCCATTGCGTCGCCTATGATGTCAACCGGATTATTTCTTGACCAATTAGACGGCAAGGCCTCATCAAGGGCTTTTAGCTCATCCTCGCTTAGTACGTACGGCTTTCTACCGTGGTCTATGATGTAATCTGTAAGAATAGTAGCAGGACCGCCCGCGTTTGTGACTATAAGGATATTATTTACCTCGTTTAGCGGATTGAAGAGTAGCGCCTCTATATTGTCCTCTATCTTTGCCCCAACCGACTCTATAAGGCCTTTGAACATATCGTAGTTTCCACTGAGGTTACCCGTATGTGAAAACGCCGCCTTCTTACTCTCGGCAGATTTTCCCGTCTTAAATATATAAATTTTCTTTTTGCTATCTCTGATTGCCCTCAAAAACTCTTTTCCGTTTTGGATACCTTCTGCGTAGATAGAAATATATTTGCACGAGTCGTCTTCATTCAACATATCAATCATCTCTGCAAAATCGAGGTCAACCATATTCCCGCAAGAGACTAGATGTGAAAACCCAATCCCAGCGTCATACGCCTTATCCATAAGCGCCGATAGCACAGCGCCAGATTGCGACAAGAAGGCAAGTTCACCTTTTTTTAGTCCGTCTATGCCAAAAGTCAAATTGAGGCCTTTTGTCCCCTCCAAATAACCAAGGCAGTTTGGCCCTATGACATTGAAGTTGTGCTCTTTTGCAAGCTCTGCGATTATGCGCTCCGAATCATAGTCACCAACCTCTTTGAAACCAGCCGAGATGATAATTAGGTTTTTGATATTTTTCTTGATTAGCTCTTTTACCGTATCTACGACAAACTTAGAAGGTATTGTAATTACAGCCGTGTCTACGTCTCCATCTATCTGAGCCACTCCGGTAAATAGGTTTTTACCGAAAAGCTCTCCACCTTTTGAATTGACAAAAAATACATCCCCTGTGTAGCCAAGTGAGTTTTTCGCTATCGCATAGCCAACTTTTGTCGGGTCTGAAGAGGCGCCTATTATCGCCACACGCTCATTTTTAAAAAAATTAGGTCTATTTTTTCTAAGCGTGCCCAGTTTTTCAGGCTTCGGCTCGCCTCGCTTGATTCTAGCGTCAACTATTTTTAGTCCGTCTTTTGTGATAAGTACCGGGTTGAAGTCTAGCTCTACAATATCTGGGTTTGCTTTTGCAAACGCCTGAACAGATTTGACAAACTCTACGGCCATATCGATACCGTAATCAAACCCCCTAAAGCCGTCAAAAACTTTTGATATTTTTGTAAGCCTAATCGCTCTTTTTATCTCCTCGTCATCCGCATATATATCGATAAAACAAACATCTTTATACATCTCAAGGAATACGCCGCCTTTTCCAAACACTATAGTCTTGC
Organism: Campylobacterales bacterium; assembly: GCA_041915365.1. GTDB lineage: Bacteria > Campylobacterota > Campylobacteria > Campylobacterales > UBA6016 > UBA6016. The sequence goes on from JAYSBP010000013.1 coordinate 13,208, forward strand.
CGAATATCTCATCATCTACAAGTCCCGTGTACACCTCGAGGCCGCTTAGCATCTCAACGACTATAAACTTATCGCTATCATCAAGAGTCACGCCTTTTGCCGCTATGTTTGAGATGATTTCGTTTTTTGCTTTTAGCAACTCTTCGTTTGAGTTTATATTTAGTTTGACGGCGCCAAAATCACTCTTGTGAACTACTTTTTCAGACTCTATTTTGATAACAACGGGGAAAAAGTCTACGCTAGGCGCTTCATTAAGCCCAAAAGAGGCAAATCTTGGAGTAGCTATGCCATAATTGCCTAGCATAGAGTAGATTTGAGATTCAGTCATTGGAAATATCCTTTAATTCTTGCAAGATTTTAGAAGAGTTTTTTTGCATTTTTGTGTCAATGGCCATTTATACATACAGCTAACGGCTTTTTTTGCCAAATATCCGATTATTCCGCTTAACTTAATGCCGTATATTATGCCGACGGTATAGAATCCGCCAAGAGCAACCAACATCCCTGGAAGGCCAAACTCTATTTTTTTCATTTTTTTGTCGCCCTCTAAGGCTTGTATATTACAAGTCGCAACATCTGCGCCAAACTCGGCCACCATTGCTGTCGGTGCAAGCATTTTGCCACTTATATTCACAACCTCGGCACAATCGCCGATAGCAAAAATATTTTCAAAGCCCACAACTCTCGAATACTCATCTATCTTAATTTGACCCCGTTGGTTGTATGAAAAACCATCGCCGTCAATACGTCTAATCTCAATACCGCCGGTCCAAATCATAAAATTCATAGCGATATTTTTGCCGCTGCCCAAATAAACATTATGTTCGTCGACTTTTAGGATTTTATCTCCAGTTATGATGTTTACCCCGAGCTCTTCAAGACGCTTTTTACTTTTTTGCATCAAATATTCATCAATCCCCGGCAATATCGTAGGCGAAGCCTCGATAAGATGTATCGTTATCCCACCGCACACATATCCGCCAAGTGCAAAAAACCTCTGCGAATACTCGGCAGTCGCTGCCGCTATCTCAACGCCAGATAGACCGCCGCCGCCTATGACTACGTTGAAATCAGGGGTTAGTTCGCATACGCCTTCCGTCTCTACTTTTTTATATATTGCCTCTTCAAATTTCTGCTTAAATTCAAAAGCTCTTTTTAGACTCTTGGCACCGTGTGCATACTCCGACAACCCCTCGATAAAAGACGGGAAAAAAGTCCTAGAGCCATTAGCTACGATAAGGTAATCATAGTTTAGCTCTTCTCCTATGCTTGTTATGATTTTGTTTTCGCTTGGCGTTATCTTTGTTATTTTGCGTTGCAAAAAATTAACTCCGGCATCATAAAAAAGCGTTACAAGGCTTACGCTTATGTCGGTAATTGTTGTTTTATTGGCTATGAAGTCGTACACATCCGTTTGCAGGTAGTGATAAGGCTTTGAGTCGATAATCGTTATTTCAAAATTTTTGCTTTTGGCCAAATTGTGAGCGGCTCTAATGCCGCCGTATCCAGCGCCTATTATTAGGACTTTTTTTTTCATTTTATTATCCGACGAGTTTTTGTGCTAATTTTATTAGGTCTTGTTTTATTTGGTATTTTTTAGAATTTATGTAGTCGATACTTACAAAATCGAATTTCGAATCTTTATATACGATTACATTCTTATCATCTGGCTTTAACATCAGCTTGTCGATCGATAATTTTGCAAATTCAAACGCCATCAATCTATCAAACACGCTAGGACTGCCGCCTCTTTGGATATGCCCTATCGTACTCGCTCTAGAGTCCATCCCTATTTCGCTTTTGAACCACTCGCATACCTCTTCAGTCTTACCGCTACCCTCTGCAACTATCGCTAAAATATAGCTTCGCCCTTCTTTTATCTGTTGCTTAAATCTTGTCGCCAATGCGGCAAAGTCGTTTTGCATCTCAGGAATGACGACCATTTCAGCCCCGCTTGTCAGAGCAGACACAAGCGCCAAATATCCGCAGTCTCTGCCCATAGTCTCGATGACAAAAGCTCTCTTAAAAGATGCCGCTGTGTCTCTGATGTCATCTATGGACTCTCTAATTACATTAAGCGCCGTATCAACGCCAAGGCAATAGTCGGTGCCAAATATATCGTTGTCTATTGTAGTCGGTATCCCAACAAAGTTAATTCCAAAATCGTGATAAAACTGCCTTAGCGCTCTGAAAGAACCGTCGCCGCCAAATACAACAAGTTTATCTATTCCTTTTGCTTTTAGGTTTTCGTATGCTTGCTTTCTAAACTCTATGTCAAAAAATCTCTTTGAGCGTGAAGAGCGGATAACGGTACCACCTCTATGGATAATACCGCCCACTCTTTCATGCGTGGCCTCTTTAATATCGCCGTCTATTAGCCCTTCAAGTCCATCATAAATCAAATAAGGCTTAAGCCCCAGCTCAAAACTATACTCAACGAACTGTTTGACACCGGGGTTCATACCTGCGGCATCACCGCCAGAACACATAACGGCTATAGACATAAAAACTCCTGCTTGATTATTTTTATTGTTTGCTTAGTTTATCAAATAGTTTAACTTTGCCAAATTCAACACCAGGCTGATCGTATGTATTAATTTCAAAATGAGCCCCAGCAACCGCCGTCAAAAGCTCAAAATAAAATACCAAAGCTCCAATGCTGTCTTCGTTTAGCGAGTCAAGTTCTATCAAATCAACCTTTACCCCACGCTCAACCAAAGTCTCTAGCGTAGCGTCGCATTGTGAATTTATAACGTGTGAAAATTCTAATCCGTTTACATAATCAGTCTTTTCAAGGTTTTTGATGGTTACATTTGGCACTTTTGTGTTGTTTTTAAAATCCCTAACACGAATAAAAGTAACCGTCTTATTTTTTGGCCCTTCTATGATGAGCTGCAAAAATGAATGTTGGTCAACGGAGCCAATGAGACCTATCGGAGTAAGCCCCACATTTGCACCGTTTTTATTTATCTTACCAAGACTCTCCGCCCATAGCTGTATGTACCAAGCAGTTAGCTTCTCTAGTGAGCTTGAATACGAAAAGAGAACATTGATTGGATATTTTTCGTAGTTTTGCACATAAAATGCAGCTTTTTTTATCATCTCAGTCTCATTGCCGTCGAAAAAGCTTTTCTTCATTTTTGATGCGCCAAGCAATAGTTTTCTAATATCATATCCGAGTATCGCAAGAGGCAATAGCCCGACTGCGCTAAGAACCGAGAACCTACCGCCGACATTTGGAGCTATATAAAATCTGTCGAGCCCAAACTCTTCCCCAAATTTATCAAGCGGAGACCCCTCGTCTGTGACTATCAAAAATCTTTTTTTTAGTTTAGGATTTGCCGTAGTCTCAAAAAATTTATATATGACAAGCTTTGCTAGACTCGTAGTCTCTATCGTAGAGCCTGATTTTGAAATCATAATAAACAACGTATCTTTGCCGCTGATACCCTTTAGAGATGAGTGTATCTCATTTGGGTCGCAGTTTTCTAAAAATATCAGGTTTATGTCGTTACGATTTTTTGTGTGTTTGAGCGCCGTATCTATGGCTTTCGTACCGAGACTAGATCCGCCAATTCCGAGAATTACGAGATTTTTAATTTTGTTTTTATAGACGGCATTGTTTGAAATTATGAATTTATATATTTTGTCAAGTGTGGCATCGGAGTCGGTCGGGAGATTGTAAAAGCCTATGTTCTCCTGCTCCTCTTTGATTTTGCCAAAAAGACGACTAATCGCCTCGTCTTTTACCTCATTTGCAGCATCTTCAAAAAAGAGCTTGGTAGAAATCATATTATCCCCCTATGTGTTTTGCCATATCTACAAGTCTAGAAGTGTAGCCCCATTCATTGTCGTACCACGCAACGACTTTTATCATATTGCCGTCAACCACTTGCGTAGAATCAGGGATAAAAATAGCGCTTTGCGTAGAGCCGATAAAGTCGGATGAAACCCTCATGTCTTCGTCATACTCTACCAACCCTTTGTAACCAGATAGTGACGCTTCTTTAAATATATTGTTTATCTCCTCTTTCGTAACTGCTTTTTTCATAAGACAGTTAAGGTCGACGACAGAAACGTCCGGAGTTGGCACCCTAAGGCTAAAACCATTTAGTTTTCCATTAAGCTCAGGGATTACTTTGCCTATAGCTTTTGCAGCACCCGTGCTTGTAGGTATGATATTAACGGCCGCCGCACGAGCCCTTCTTTTATCTTTTGCGTGTTTTACATCTAGGATATTTTGGTCATTCGTATAGCTATGAACCGTAGTCATAGTCCCTTTTTCTATACCGATTGAGTCATTTAGAATTTTCACTATCGGCCCGAGGCAGTTTGTAGTGCAAGATGCGTTTGATACTATCGTCTCACCTTTGTATTCCTTATGGTTGACACCATATACATAAGTAGGCGTATCGTCTTTTGCAGGGGCCGACATTAGAACTTTTTTAACGCCGTTTTTGAGGTGAGCCTCAGCCTTATCCATGCTCAGTATCGCACCGGTACACTCAAGCACTATCTGCGCTCCGCAAGAACCGAAGTCTACATTGCTCGGGTCTCTATCGGAAAATATTTTTATATTGTTTTTGCCCATTGTAAAAGTTGTATCGTCTATTAGTTTTACGCCATCAAAAGTGCCGTGTACAGAATCGTATTTAAGGAGATACTCAAGCATATCCGGTTTCATAGTGGCATTTACGGCCACAAGCTCCATATCGCTCCTTGCCGCTATTATTCTAGCCGCTATCATCCCTATTCTGCCAAAACCGTTAATCGCTACTTTTAGTGCCATCAAAACCCCTATATCACAAGTTATATCCGAAATATTATCATTTGAAACTATATTTTACGCTAAACAAAGCCGTCCCATACGGTGACAATCTAGTTTTTTATATTCTACAAACCGTCTTTGCATGCTCTATATCTGCCGCCCTCATTATCCTAACAAGATTAGTAGTCCCTTTTTGCCCCGTAGGATAGCCGATTGTTACAATATAAGTTCCATCCTCTTTAATCGCCCCGCTCTCAATAGCTTTGATAGAAAATTCGCATAACATTCTATCCGTACTTTCGTGCTCATCGAGAACAAAAAGAGGTTTAACGCCCCATACGACCGCAAGTCTTCTGTAGGTCTCTATCGTATGAACAGGCACTAATACGTCAGATTTTGGCCTAAACTTTGCAAGACTTCTCGCACTTCCGCCGCCGCTAGTAAAGGCTATAAGGGCGTCCGGCTCCATATCCTCCGCCATCCTGTTTGCCGCAACGGCTATCGCATCTTCTGGGTTGTGTATCTTGTCTAGGCTTTTGTAAAACGGATAGATAGTCTCCACCTCTGATATTGCCTCATTTAGCACCTTTATAGCTTCAATTGGATATTTCCCAACCGTTGTCTCATCAGAGAGCATAACTGCATCCGTACCGTCCAAAACGGCGTTTGCTATATCGCTCACCTCCGCTCTTGTTGGAAATGGAGAATCTATCATTGATGTTAGCATTTGTGTTGCAGTTATGACTGGAATCCCTTTGCGATTTGCGGCTTTTATTATTTTTTTCTGTGCTATCGGCACCTTTGAGAGCCCAAGCTCAACGCCAAGGTCGCCCCTTGCAACCATAAGACCATCGACAACATCCACAATTGAGGATAGATTGTCTACCGCTTCACCTTTTTCTATTTTAGCAAATACAGGGCAGTCGCCGCCAAAATCGGCGACTATTCTTTTTGCCTCTTCAACGTCAGCTTTTGACTTAATAAAAGAGATGGCCATCATATCAACGCCTATTTTGACGCCGTATTCCATATCTTTTTTGTCTTTTTCGGTTATAGCTGAAATCGGCAGAGAAGCATTCGGGAAATTCACCCCTTTTCTACTAGTAAGATCGCCTCCGACAAGAACATTTGTTTTGACAACACCGTCAATATTGGACGCAACCTCGCATCTTATGCTACCATCAGCCAAATATATAAGATCTCCCACCTTTAGTGACGGCAATATCTGCGGATAATTGATAGTTACACCGCTTTTGTCATCAAAGTCGGCACTCGGATAAAAATTTAGCTTATCACCCTCATCAAGCTCCATAACGCCGGATACCTCTCCGACTCTTATCTTTGGCCCCGATATATCCTGAAGCACCGCCACGCAAGCGCCTAGTTTATCCGCTATTTTACGAACTTTTAGCAGGTTGTTGCCGTGATACTCGTGCGTTGAATGCGAAAAGTTAAACCTAAAAACATTAACGCCTGCGAGTATCAGCTTTTCTATCATCTCCTCTGAATCTGTGGCGGGTCCTATCGTTGCGACTATTTTCGTCTTTCTCATTATCGGCCTTTTGTACTAGCAATTGTATTTGTAGAGCTTTTCATAGTATTCGTTTGCCATTCTTCCCGTATCAAAATAAGGAGCAATGTCAGTCATTGAGTTCTTGACTATCCCTAGCCACTTTTCAGGCTCATCATAATACGTCGGGATAATCTCATTCTCAAGAATACTCATAAGATTGAACGAATCTTCCTCGTCTTGAATAATAGTATCTTGCTCGCCGTCTTGAAAGATAGTAAAGCTATTTACGCCATGATTTTGAAACTCCAAATGCCAGCCGTCATTAATAGAGAAGTTAACGGCTCCATTCATGGCGGCGCTCATACCGCTTGTGCCGGATGCCTCCCTTGTAACTCTAGGCGTATTAAGCCATATATCAGCCCCTTTTTTGAGCATTCCAGAGAGATTTATCTCATAACGCACCAAAACTGCACATCTTTTTAGCTTTTCAGTAGAATAAACAAGCTCATTAAAAAGCTTAATGGCGTTCACATCGGCAGGGTGCGGTTTGCCAGCCCAGATGACTTGTATTGGCTTGTCTTTTCTAGTTACAAGCTCATGAAACTTCTCCCAATTTCTTTTGATAAGCCCAGCCCTCTTGTACTCCGCAAATCTTCTTGACCATACTATCGTCAAAACCTCAGGGTCAAACATCTTACCCGTTTGGTCCGCAACAATATCAAACAGTTTTCTCTTGAGGTGTTTTTTACGTGCAAGTAAGCCATAATCATCATACTCGTCATACGCATTTTGAAGCGGCTTATCAGCCCAGAATTTTTTATTTTGAGCATTTGTAATTGATATTATCGGGCAGATATTGGGATAGCTCTCCCACATCTTATTTGCCACTTCTCCGTGTAGTTTTGATACGCCGTTTGCAATTTTTGAGACTCTTAATGCGCCGACGGTAATGGAAAATTTACCACTCTCATGTCCAGTAATGGCTCTTACCTCATCTTGCGTCATACCGTTAAAAAATCCCATTCTATGAAGCAGACTGCAATCATGCTCTTCATTTCCAGCCGCCTCTGGAGTGTGCGTTGTAAATACCATTCTTTTTTTAACTTCGTCTAGCGAGCCAAATTTTGAATACAGATGAAACGCCACAGGAAGCGCATGGCCTTCATTCAGGTGGTATATCTCAGGTGTTATGTTTGCCTCTTCAAGTACTTTTGCCCCACCGATACCGAGAACTATCTCTTGGGCTATCCTAGTCTCCTCGTGCGCCTCATATAACTTATGTGTAATTGTTCTACCCAAATAGTCATTTTCCGGTATATCTGTCGTAAGTAAATAGATTGGCACGGTACCGAATATTTCAGGTTTTAGAAGATAGGCTTTTACGAATACCTCCGCACCGCTAATGCGTACTTTTACTATTATTCCTGTCTCTTCCAAAAATGAGTACGATTTGCGTCTATATGCAACGCTCATCGTATTGTCTTCGTTTCTAGATTGGTCATAATAACCAAAACTCCAAAGAATACCTACACCAACTACGTTTTGTCTTAGGTCATGTGCGCTTCTCATGTGTGAACCGGACAAAAATCCAAGTCCGCCGGAGTAAATCTTAAGGGCTTGATGTATCGCAAATTCCATAGAAAAATAAGCTATTTTTTTTGAGTATTTAGGGTCTATGTTTGTAGCATGCAGAGTTTCCAAAATGTTTGCCTTCCTTGAGTTATTAAAAAGTCTAAAACTCTCTTTAAGACGAGTTTACCGCTCGTTTAATTAAAAGATAATTATGCTTAATAATATAGCAAAATTGTTACTCTATGGTAACTATTGGGCAAACAAAAAAAATGATTTTTGATAGTGCGGCGTAATTGTTTTGAAGTTTTTGAGGATGATGCGGGCTTTTACGCCCGCGTTTTTATTAAAGACCGTTGTCTTTGAAATATGATTTGATTAGCTTAACAGTATCATCAGGAAGTGGTATATAACCAAGTCTTTCTGCTGCAGCGTCATTTTCAAATGCATAGCTAAAGAAAGATACTACTTTTTTATTGTTGTCAACTTTTTCTTTTGGAAGAAGTATGAATGTACCGGCAGTTATAGGATAAGAGTTTTTGCCTGGCTCAAGAACAAGGATTTCGTGGAAGTGGTCTTGTTTTGTCCATTTAGCGTTTTTAGCAGCTTCTTTTGAAGAAGCAACCGATGGAGCTACCCAAGTTTTTGCTGATGACATAAGTTGAGCAGATGCCATTTTATTTTGTTTTGCATAAGCAAATTCTACATAACCTATAGAGTTTGGTGTTTGTTTTACTATGTTTGCAACACCTTCGTTACCTTTGCCGCCTATACCTACAGGCCAGTTAACGCTTGTACCTACGCCAACTTTTGATTTCCAAAGAGCACTTACTTTGTCAAGCCAGTACACGAAGTTCCAAGTAGTACCTGAGCCGTCAGATCTGTGAACAACAGTAATTCTGTTTGCAGGAAGTTTCACGCCAGGATTGTCTTTTGCGATAACAGGGTCATTCCAAGTGCCGATTGTTCCAAGGAATATACCAGCTATAGCATCGTTAGATAGCTTTAGCGAGCCGTCTGCAACACCAGGGATGTTGAATACTACATTGATTGTTCCGACAACCGCGGGGAATTGCAGAAGGTTGTCTTTTGCAAGTTCTTGCGGGCTTAGAGGTTTGTCGCTAGCACCAAAATCTACAGTTCTTTTTTGTATTTGTTTGATACCGCCGCCTGAACCTATTGATTGATAGTTAATTTGATTGCCAGTTTTAGCCGCATAGCTATGCGCCCAATCATAATACAAAGGCGCTGGAAATGTTGCACCCGCTCCGCTTAGTCTGTCTGCCGCCATTGCGCCTGTTGCGAGCGCAGCCGCCGCAAAAAGGGATAAAAATCCTTTTCTCATTAGTAGTTCTCCTCTTGTTGTTTTGGGTCTTGGCATTTTAAACAGAGTGTGTTACAATAAAATGACATAGGGCGAAGCCGCCGAAATATGATTTTTGTTGTAACAAAGCCGTAACCGTTGACGGTTAATATTGTAACAAAACACTCACAAATTTATCAAAAAGGTATTTAGCGATGTTGCCAAACTTTGAGCAAAAAGCGAACGAAATAAGAAAAGACATAATCACGATGGGCGAGTTTGTACTTTCATCGTTTGAAGAGTCGCTACACGGTATAAAAGAAGAAAATGTAGACCACCTAAAAGCTGCGAGAGAAGGAAATATAAAACATCTTACTTATATGGCGGACAGCGTTGATAATAACATCATAGTAGCTCTTGCACTGTATGCCCCTGAAGCTGGCGAATTAAGAGAGATGATAGCGCTTTTAAAAATAACAAACGAACTTGTCAGAATTGCGGAAGCTTCAAAAAAATTCTCAAGAGGTATGCAGGAGATTGTAGAAAGCGGCTCGGACATAAGCGCTATCAAACAATATATAATAGAACTTCACTCCGTTTCAATTAGATCAATCAAGCTTGTAATAGAGGGATTCAAATCCTTCTCGCAGGAAACGTACAGGGCTATACATATAGAAGAAGAAAAAAGCGACGAAATATTCGACATCATTCAAAAAGAGGTTCTTAACTCCCTAAATGCGGATGGGCTAACAGGCACTTATATCAGACTAATAAAAACAATTAAGAAGCACGAGAGGGTAACCGACCATTGCGAAAATATAGCAAAACTGCTGCATTACGCAAAAGAGGGTGGCAAAATTAGCGTTAATATATAAATACAAAAGTTACTCACTATGAAAGAATTTGTTGTTATAGTTGAAGACGAGCTTGATATTCTTGAGCTTGTCGAGTATTCACTAAAAAAAGACGGCTACGATGTAGAGGGGTTTTTGGAGCCGTCTCGCGTTGAAAGCCTCCTTAGTAGTGAACACGTTGATTTGCTTATTATGGATAGAAATTTGCCACACACGGAAGGTGTCGAATTCGTCAAAGGGCTTCGCAAAAAAGGATTTCAAACTCCCGTTATATTTTTGACGGCAAAGACTGATGATAAGCATAAAATAGAAGGTCTTGAAGCTGGGGCTGACGACTACATAGTAAAGCCATTTAATATCAGTGAGCTACTTCTAAGGGTAAAGGCCGTTATCCGTAGAACGTCAAACAAAAAAGAGACATTACAACACAGAGATATAGTTATGATGCTGGACTCTCAGCAAGTTTTTGTCGGAGACAAAGAGGTTGGCCTTACAAAGCTTGAGTTCAATCTCTTATCAGAGCTTATTAAAAATAAAAATATAGTGCTCAGTAGAGACATTCTACTCTCATCCGTATGGAAAGAAGAAGAGTTCTATCAAGACAGAACCGTCGATGTTGCAGTCAAAAGATTGAAAGAAAAAATCGACCCAGATAAAAGCAAAAACTACATAACCTCGGTACGTGGGGTTGGATACAAGCTTTGCTAAAACTCCACCATATTTTCCTAGTAAATCTTATAGCTCTCCTTTTTATAGTTCTAACGGCCGTAATGGGCGTTAGCTACTACTACATCAAGACGATAGACATTGAAACAATCAAAAGCCAACTACCAAAAAGCATGACCCTCATAGAAAATCTATTGCAGCAGGAAAAAACTTTTCTTGAAGTAGGCGAAACCGCTAACAAAATAAAAAATGATACGGGGCTTAGGATTACCATCGTTGATGAAAACGGTACGGTACTGATAGAAACAGACAAGAACGTAAAAGAGATGGTAAACCACGCCAACAGGCCGGAAATAATGCAGGCTATGAGAGAGGGCAAGGGGACTAGTGTCCGTTTTTCCACTACGACAAGCAAAAATTATATTTATCACGCAAAAACGAGCACCTTAATAGGGCAAAAAGTATTTTTGCGTATAGCCTACCACACGAGTATAGTGGATGACTATCTATATCCTATTTGGCTAAAAATAGCCATAATATTTGCGTTGGCGGGATTGGTTGGCGTCTTTTTCTCATACAAGGTCAACAAAAAAATTCAATTTCAAATATCACAAATCACCTCTTATCTAACGGCCATTGAGGCAAAAAACTTCAAAGCGGAAATCAAACCTGCTTTTGCGGCTGAGTTTTTCTCTATCGCAAAAATGCTCAAGATACTTGCCCTCAAACTAGAAAAAAAAGAGCGTCAAAAACGAAAATATACGGCAAAACTAAAACTCAAAAACAAGCAGACAACAGAGATAATAGAAGCCATTAGTCACGAATTCAAAAATCCAGTCTCCGCAATAATGGGATACACCGAAACACTACTGGGCGATATGGATATAGACAAAAAAATAAGCGAAAAGTTTTTGGCTAAGATATACAAAAACTCGCAAACAATCTCCTCTATGATAGATAGACTATCGCTCTCATTGAAGCTAGAAAACGACTCTCTTAGCCCGTCACTTGAGCAGTTTTCTATACTTGAAATAGTTGAAGACGCAAAAAATCAACTTGGTCATAAATACGCAAAAAGAGAGATTAGCGTTCAGGGCGAAAATGCCACCGTCACGGCAGATAAAACAATGATAAAACTCGTACTCGTAAACCTCATGGATAACGCACTCAAATACTCTGAGGAGAGTATTATCGTCAAAATCACAAAAGAAAACGAAGATGTAAAGGTGGACATAAAAGACTTCGGTCTCGGAATACCTGAGAGAGAGATAGAAAACATAACAAAAAAATTCTACCGCCTCTCAAAAAATAGCTGGGACAACTCGCTCGGGCTTGGTCTAGCGCTTGTAAGCTACATTCTAAAACTACACTCTTCGGAGCTTACGATAGAGAGCAAGATAGCCATGGGGTCAACATTTGGCTTTAAATTAAAAAGGGTTTTGGAACGATAATTGTACTGAGATAGTTAGGCATCGTTGAATGATTTTGCAAAAAAGGAATGGATATGCAAGCATTGATGGGCAACGAATTATCACCGCAAACACAGATAGAGATAAAGGTAATACTTAAAAACAAAGAGTTAGACGAAGAAGAGAAAATATTTGCGATACTAGAACTAGATGAACCGTCGATAGATGAGGCAATGGCGGAGAGAATAGTAAAGGGATATGTTAGGGGTTATAAAGTCGACCGCCACAGGGCGGCCTAGAGAGATTATTTAACTTTGTCGAGATATTCGGCAGTTTTTGTGTCAACCCTTACCTTGTCACCTTCAACGACGTGATAAGGTACTTGAACCGTAAGACCTGTTTCAAGTTTTGCCGGTTTTCTGCTACCGCTTGCCGTGTCACCTTTGAAGTTAGGCGGTGTCTCCACCACAAGTAGCTCAACTATCGCAGGAACGTCTACTGTAATAGGTTTGCCGTTGTGAAACAATACCTCAACCTCAGTCGAGTCTACTATATAGTCTTTTGCATCGCCGACTTGGTCGTGAGTGAGCGGATACATTTCATAGCTTTCTTGCTCAATAAAGTGCATATAATCATCATCCGCATAGGAGAAATTCATTACTCTTTGCTCCAGATTTGGCTCATCTGCTTTATCGCCCGCATGAAAAGTTTTCTCAAGAACTCTACCGTCAATTAGAGATTTTATTTTTGCTCTTACGAAAGCCGCACCTTTGCCAGGTTTGACGTGTTGATATTCCACAACCCTGTACGGGATGCCTTCAAGTTCTATTTTGAGACCCTTTTTAAGGTCGCTCATTGAGTATGCCATCAATTCTCCTAGGATTATTTTTTAGATGTCTCCAATACATAAGCGGCGTAACCACCAGTGTCAGAATTGTAGCAATCATTACCCCAAAAATCAATGAAACAGCTAGACCGTTCCATACAGGGTCAAGTACGATAACAAACGATGCAAGTGCTATTGCAAACGCCGTTAGAAGTATCGGTCTAAATCTAATCGCAGCCGCTTCAAGTATCGCATTTTCAAGAGTTTTGCCGCTTGCTATTAGCTCATCAGTAAAGTCTATAAGCATAATCGCATTTCGCACGACAATACCCGCCAGGGCAATAAAGCCTATCATACTGGTAGCCGTAAAATATGTCGGAAATACAATATTCATTACCGCATGTCCAAACATAATACCTATCAAGGTAAGAGGAATTGCGCTTGTTACTATCCCAGGAACGCTAAAGCTTTTGTAGTAAGCCACCATAAGTAGATAAATCATAAGTACGGCCACACCGAATGCGCTTCCAAGGTCACGGAACGTATCAAAAGTTACTTTCCATTCGCCATCCATTACGATGTGATACTTTTTACCTGTAGCTATCTCTGTCAAATCTACGTTAAATCTAGGGCTGCCATCCCACTCAGCCTTGAAGCCTTCCATCTCAAAGAGCTTATTTCTTATCTCAAATTGAGCATATACGCTTCCCCTCTTGTCCATTTCGCCGGTAGCGATGGTGACGTTTTTGAGGTCTTTCGAGGTTATAGATTTGTCCTTCGTAACAAGCTCTACAGAGGCCAGCTCTTTAATACTGACAAGTTCGCCGGTAGTTCTTGATGGAACTTTTAACTCCAAAATCTGATCTATGCTTTTTCTTGAATCTTTATCAAGCCTAACAAACACGTCAACGGGAGACTTGTCTGCATCGGAAAGCACAACGGCAGGCTTACCGCCGTCGTTTGCAAGCATCAAAGTAGCCGCTATATCCTCGACAGACACGCCAAGCGCCGCCGCTTTTTGAAAATCAGGCTTAAGCGAGTATTTCATCATAGGTTTTTCACCCAGAACATCAGTATCTACAACACCCTCTGTTTTTTTCATGATATTTTGAATTTTATCGGCCAAAACTTCACGAGAGAGTTTATCTGAACCATATATCTCGAAAGCCAAAGTCGCAAGCACCGGAGGCCCTGGAGGATCTTCAACCAGCTTGATATTTGCGGAAGATATATTTTCGCAAGGCTTTATTTTTGGACGGACATAGCTTACAAATTCACTGGATTGAAGCTCTCTGTCAGCTTTGTCTCTCATATTTACACGTATCTCTGCTACATTTTCACCATTTTTGATAGCAGTTCCACGAAGGAGGCCGTTGAAGTCAGGGATACCCGTAGTTCCAACAAAACTTTCAAAATCCCTTATATCTCTCTCGTTTTTAAGCACATTTTCGACGCACTCCGTTGTCTTCTTACTCTCAACAAGCGATGCGGACGTAGGTAGGTCAATAGTAATATTAAAGGTATCTACATTACTAGCCGGAAGCATTTTCGCTTTCACAAGTCCAACAGCAGGAAGAGCCAAAGACAAAACAAACAAACCTATAACTGAGAACATAAACATATATCTTTTTTTACGCTCTCTTAGCATCGGTCTTACATACTTGTCGTAAAATCTATATGTTTTTGTGCTCTCAAAAGAAAAATCATGCCCACTGTGATGTGGCTTTAGAAATCTATAAGCAAGCCAAGGCGAAAAAGCAAACGCAATAATCAAAGACGAAAACATTGCAACAGGAACGTTAAACGGTATCGGCCCCATATAAGGCCCCATCATTCCAGTAACAAAAGCCATAGGTATAAACGCCATTACAACGGCAATGGTGGCTATAAATGTAGGATTGCCGACTTCGTTTGTGGCTCTAATAATTAGCCTAGCCTTGTCTTTTTCTCTTCCAAGAGCAAAATGTCTATGAATATTCTCAATAACAACGATAGCGTCGTCCACCAAAAGACCAAGAGATAATATGAGAGCAAAAAGCGTAATTCTATTGATTGTTTGGTCTATGAGAAGTCCGGCAAATAGCGTCAGAGCAAAAACCAACGGAATCGTAATAGAAACAATAGCCGCCTCTTTTAATCCGAGCATAAAATACAGCAGGAGCACGATAATACCTATTGATATAGCAAGGTGAAATGTAAGCTCTCCAACAACGTGCCCAGCTTTATATCCATCATTTCTAGTTGTAATAAGCTCTACATCTTGCGGGAGTTTTGCCTTGATTTCAGCTAGTTTCGCATCTATAGCTTTACCGACTACAACTGCATTTGAGCCTCTTTTTTTTGCTACAAAAAGGGTTAGTTGCTCATCCTTTTCGCCAATGCCTGTTCCGGCAGTAAATGCTTGCCCTTTTATTACATAAGCGTTTTGCTTCATATTTGACGGGGTTTCATCTTCTATAGTAGCTATCTCTTTGAGATATACGAGTCTACCACCCCTTGCCGATACGACTATCTCACCCAAATCCTCATAGTTTTTGAGATACCCCTCAAATCCTATTTCTACACTTAGTTTTTCACCTTCGATTTTACCGGCAGGAAGAGAAGAGGCGACAGACGATATGGCTTTTTGAACGTCAAACACGCTTAGATTGTAAGCGGAGAGCTTTGCCGAGTCCAACCAGATATTAAACTGTCTTTTGTTTTCCGGTTTAATACCGACTACAGACACGTCTTTTACCTGTGCAAGCTCATCGCTCATCTCTCTTGCGGTATTAAATAAAGCTCCATTGTCTATAGTTTTTGAGCTAATTGAGATAGCATATATAGGCACCTCGTCTATGTCCATCGGCTTAACAAGCGGTTGAGAGGCATTTTTTGGCAATAAGTCCATATTTTGCATAACTCTATCGTAGAGTTTTAGGAGCGAATTTTCTTTATTTTCACCAACCTTAAACTGTACGGTAACTACGCCAAAACCATTTTGAGCTATGCCAAATATATGGTCTACCCCTGTAAGCTCATTTAGTTTTTTAGAGAGTGGCTCCACCACCACTTTTTGCACATCCGCAGAATTTGCACCAGGGTATGCCACTATAATACTTGCCGATGGCACGTCTATTTGTGGATTTTCCTCTTTTGGAGTTAGTATAAACGCAAAAATTCCAAGAACAAGCACAAAAGCCGCGATTATGGGTGTAAGAGGATTATGCAAAAAGGTTTTTGCCATTCTCCCCGCAAAATTTAGACGAACCTCTTCTTCTAGTTCATGGAGCTCGTGCTCTGTTTTTTCGAGCTTTTTTTCTATATGCTCTTTGTCAAACTCATTTTCAAATGTTTTTGGCATACCCTACTCCACTCTCTGACCGTCTTGCAGGCTCTCTTTTGGATTTTCTATTAGCTTCATCCCAAGATTGATGCCGTCTACGGCAACGGTATCGCCATTTTGTTTTTTGATTTTTACAGCCTTGAATTTAGCAATCCCAGAGGCATATTCAAATACTCCGACTATCCCACCTCTTTTTGTGACTGTATTTACCGGTATTGCAAGCTGTCCTTGCGCCGATTTTGTAAGTAGTTTAACAAACATGCCGCTATAAAGCCCTTCTTGGCTCAAAGGCTCTGCCCTAAGTGAAAAGTTTCTAGCGTTAGCCCCGCTTGGTGTCAGAGACACTACCTTTGCATCTACGACTTTGGCACCGTTTTTAAAGCTTACCGTTTGTCCGACCTTGAAATTATCAAGTTCTTCGACATATACATCAGCTCTTATCCTGAGGTCATTTTTGCCGCTAAGAAGTACGACTGGCTGACCAGGCATAGCAAGAGAGGCTGTAGTTAGGTATTTTTTTAGCACAACTCCATCCATTGGGGCACGTACAAGCGAATAGCCCTGCTCATTCCTAGCCTGCTTAAGCATTGCCGAAGATGAAGATAGCATTTGAGATTTTACCTCGTAGTTTAGTTTCATTCTCTCGTATTCTTTTTCACTAACAACGCCTTTATCAAGAAGATTCTTGTATCTCTCTAGGTCTTTTTTTGCATCTTCGGCGGTTGCTTTGGCGCTTAGATAGTTTGCGTTTGCGCTGATTGCCGCCGCTTCCGTTCCCGTGGCGTCAATTTCAAAAAGAGGTGTGCCTCTTTTGACGCTATCGCCCTCTTCGACGTATATTTTTTTGACATAACCACTTATTTTGGAGCTTATGGCGCTTTCGTTTTTGGAGTACACAACCGCCGAAAGCTCCGACTGAGAGGTCTTGCTGCCGACCGTATACAGCTTAGGCGCAGCCGCAAGCGACAAAGATAATGCCGTAGCTATAAAAATAATCTTTTTCATTCTTAATCCTTTATTCCAAGCCCAACGGCGTATTTGTATTCTGCTTTTGAGTTAAGATACATAGCTTTTGCCTCTATCTCTTCCGCTTGCGAAACTAGGGCTTCAGCCTCTTTTTTTATTAGTTCGGTGATATTTGTTAGGCCGTTTTGATGTTTTATTTTATAGTTTTCAAATATTTGAGTAGCTAATTCTCTTTTTGATTTGCTTTGGGCGACCAGCTTCTCTTTTTGCTGCATATCAAGTTCTTTTTGCTTTGCATCAAACTTTGCGTACCCTTTCATAGACGCAGCCTCAAAAGACGATTTCAAAAACTCAACCCTAGCTGCCTCTCTTCTAGCGCTTCCACCGCCAAAATCGGTCAGGCTATACGACACGCCCACTCCGACCATATAAAAATCTTTTGAACCGGATAGTGTCAATACATCGTCGTTGTAGCCATATTTCGCATATCCAAAAACTTTTGGCAGATACTCGGAAATCGAAGCATCACTCTTTTTTTTGCTTGCCTCTTTTGCATACTCCGCCGCTTTTAGCTCATCTCTGTTTTCATAGCTTCCACCGGAAAGAGACACCTCATAAAAACCGCTTACGCCGTCAACACTCTCATCGTCTGTTAAAAATTTCAAATACTCAAGAGATGTTTTATATTGTTTTTCGGCCTCAAATAGCCTAGCGTCAGCGGTAGTTTTGGCTAGTGCGGCCTCCATAACGTCAGTTTTTGAAGCTAGTTTTTGCTTGTACATCTCATTCGTATTTGAGACTATCATTTCGACGCTTTTATACGATAGTTTTGTTGCCTCAAGGTATCTTTTTGTGGCAACTGAATAATTGTAAGCTCTTAGCGCCTCTATAGCCATCTTTTTTTCATCTTTTTTTGCTATAAACACAGAGGCTTGCTCCATATTTTTTACGGCATCTTCTTCTTTGCTTAGCATAAAGCCCGTAAACAACGGCACTTTATATTCAACCGTAGTTTCAAAATTGTTTCTTGTTTTTGGATTATTCATGTCGTCAATCATCATATCCTCAGATGTAACTTCACGACTGGAAAGCTTTGAATTAAACACGTGTCCGGCATTATTTGTCCTATAAAAATTTTCGTTTATAGTCACTTCGCCAAATTTTTTCGACCCTATCTCTCTGACTCTTGCTTTCGCAATTTCAAGACTTAATTTTTTAGCTTTTAGCTCTTTATTGTTGGTTAACGTTTTGTTTAATATCTCATCAAAATCATACTCTTTACCCATTACAACCAATGGAATGAGCAAAGCAAATAGGGTATGTTTCAAGTTGCACTCCTGAATAATTACTATAACTGGTTGTAAACTATAACATAATGGGTATTTATTTTTAATTAAATTAAACTAATGACCCATCCATAGAAAAACAATCGTGAGCACAATAATAAATTGTACTAATAATATAAAAATGGAGCCTATGATATTGCCTATTTGACAGCTAGTGCATTGCTTGAATTTTTCAGCTTCATATCTTGCGTAAAAGAAATAAGCAACAACCAAAATCGGAACTAAGAGGGAGATTTTTTTGTCAAATTCGTATATTTTGACTACGACGTCATGGTCGAAGAAAAGCGGGGTAATAAATGTTGCCACGAGAAACATCATTACATATCTTGCGGCTTTTTTGAAATATTCCCTATATAAAACTATTGGGCACTGCTCATTGCCCCTACTGTCCTTGACTAGGCCAAACTCAAGATGCCCATCTATCCTCTGCTTAACATCCTTATCGACCCTATCGACAAATGTGCTCCCGAACGAATAATCCAAATAATGTTGAAAAGTCCTTGCCTCATCACCTTCAAAGTCAACATATTTTGCAACACCGTTTTCATCTTCATACGCCACAGTGATGCGCTCATATCTATCTACGTCTACGCTTATTCCATCATAATAAATACTACGTTCCGTAGCCGTAGCCATACCGCTATGTCTTATTATGCGGCCGTTGATATACGGAATATAATCGTCTCCGCTTTTTATAACCACTATGTTGTACTGAATATTTATCAGTATTGCACTAAGAGCATTTAGATTGTTAGCTTTCATGGTATCAATCATGTCTTCAATCTGGCTTTTTAGCTCGTCGTCAAAAAAACGTACATTTGCACCTATTAGTCTAATGGATGGATTTGGGTATTTGATTATTTCTTTTTGCATGTGTTCTTGATAGTATAAAAAAGAGCCGACAAAAGCCGGCTCGTGAATTGGTTAATGGCTTTTGCTTACCACGACTAGCATTTTTAGATTGATAATAATAAATCTAATAAATTGCCAAATTTTGCAAGTCCTAAGAAATCTAGCACCTCTCCCAGGGATCATTGCCGTGTTGAACTTATCGTTTTTTCCGAAATTTACTTCTTCTGTTTTCATTTTTTATCCTCCAAAATTATTCAGGTATTAGCGTCCAGCCCGGTTTGAGCTTCGCTTTGTAAAGAAACAAGTAATGTAGTATGTGCTTAATCCAGTGTCCAGCAAGACCTATCTCACCAAATGTATAGTCCGTGTCACGACCAGTACCAGGGTATTTGTCAAAGTCAGGGACAACAGGATATACGGTCATTGCCGCGGCTTGACCGTCAAGCCAGCCTTTACCCGCAGATGCAACGCAAGCGGCACCCATTTCGGCCATACTAGCTTCGTGTAGATGTGCATTCGGCCCTTTGTTTATCAAATCGCAAATACTATGAGCAACGGCTTTGCCCATAATACCGCTAGGCATACCTGTTCTTGGTGGCGTAGGGTTGATTACCGTGCCGTTTGGAGATTTCATAGGTTTTGAGATGATATGCGGTGGAGCGAATGCGATACCTGCTGAAAATATATTTTTATATAGTTGGTTTTGATATTTTTTAGGCCAGTCGGATGCTTTCCATTCATTGTAAGGTTTTGGCGTATAGTCACCGTCAACTTTCATAAAGCCGTTAGGGGCAAATATTTGGTCGGTAATATCATCACCTGCTTTGTTGTATGCTTTTAGTCCTTGTCCAGCAAATGGTGGAATTAGCATAGCAAAGTCAAAGCTCTCTTCGTGCATTGTGCCGTCTAGTTGCTCATAGCTTACTTTGCCCTCTTCTACTTTGTTCACATGGGCGCCTAGGATATAGTCTACATCTCTCTCTGCAAAAAGAGACTCTGTAAAAATTCTAGAGCTAACAACATATCCGCCGACTTTCATATGAAGTCCACCCATACCAAAATCACCAAGGAAAGACTCGTTTGAAATCCATTTTATTTCGGCTTTATCTCTAACGCCAGCTTTTCTAAGCTCATGGTCGATATTGAAAATATATTCAAACGCCGCACCTTGGCAAGTACACATACCATGCCCCGTACCTACCAAAATTTTTTGACGCTCACCTTTTTTCATTTTGTCTATACATTTTTTTAGCTCGTGAGCCGCATGCTCAGCATGATCAGCCGTACATACCGAAACAGTATATTCGCCAAGTTGTGAGCCTTCGCCAAGACCTGGTGTTGCGCCAAAGTTTAGCTTTGGACCTGTAGCGTTAACAAGATAATCATAAGCAAGCTCTTCGCTTTGTCCGTTTTTGCCTTGTCCGGTATACTCTATAGTTACAAATGGCTTGTCGCTTGATGCACCGCCTTCCGGATTTATGCTTACCGCTTTTGCTTGCTTGTAAGTAATGCCCGCTTTTTTATAGACAGGAGCAAGCTCGAAAGTAACATCCTCTTTTGTCATTTCGCCTACGCCAACCCAAATGTTTGACGGAATCCAATTCCACTTAGCATTCGGTGTTACAACTACCACTTCATGCTCTTTGCCTAACCAGCTAGCCGCAAACGTAGCGGCCGTATGACCAGCAACACCAGCCCCCAAAACTACAACTCTCGCCATAAATACTCCTTATAAAATACATCACAACTTTGTTTGAAGTCGCTAAAACAAAAAGACCGTTGGCCTATTGAATAAAATAATTATCTTAAATAATTAAGTTAACATAATTTAATACCGTTAAGCTTAAAACAAAATTACATTTTTTAAGATTTCATCATCATATTTAACAATCATTTGCAGTAGTTTTATTAATTTTATATTGGCAAAAGCCCGATAAAATATGTTTCTTTGCTAAAAAACACTACAATAAAACACTACAAAATAGATAGGGGACAAAATGGGGTCAAATGCTTTGGAAGGCCTAGAGGGAATGGACGGAACCCAAATTGCTATATTTATAATAACGGCTATAGCCGTACTTATTATATTAAAGATGAAAAAATAGCTTTTTAATGATTTAGCTATCAATGTGTAAAATATAAGTAACAATAAAAAGCAATAGTAATTAAAAAGGAGGATTTTGAATGAAGCATTTGATGTTTATTTTACTGTCCCTTTTTGTGTTCGTAAACTGCAATTTATATGCTGACGACGATGCCTCAGATAACGGCTCAAGGTCTTCTTATCTTGAAAAAGTAAATTCCGATGAAGTGGATTTGTCAAGAATATTCAGCGTAGACCTGAGACACGATGAGAACTTTCTAAAAGCAATTGACAGCTCAATCAATTTCTACTCAAGCATACTATCTACCGATGAACTATTTTCGTACGGGGATGAGCAATACACGCCATTGCAAATGCTTCACTCACTTATAATGTTCAGAAAACTAATAGCCGTTGAGAGGCCGTATGCAGACTTTTTGGCTGAGCTACAAAAACACTTCGACGTCTACACACCAAAGGCAAGAAGCGAATACTCAAAGTTTACAGGCTACTACACGCCGGAGATAGAAGCAAGTCAAGTCAAATCAAAACTATTTAAATATCCGCTCTATCTCTCTAAAAACAAAATAAAATCGTCTAAGCCCGATTTTTATGTTCAAACCAGAACCGACATCAAAAAGATGGAAATGGAAGGTGCGGCCGTATTGTCCCTTGACGATGGAACGGCTCTAAACTTACAATACGCAGGCAGAAAACTTGCCATTGATGAACTTGCAAAAAGAAAAACAATAAAAAAAGTAGTTAAGAGAAACGGCAAAAAAAGAACAATAATAGTAAAGACTAGACAGGCTCCAAAATCAAAAGCCGTATTTTATGTCACAGAGACAAAAGCTCTCGGATCACTATCTACAGAGCTTGTACCTGGCTTTAGCGCTGCGATGGATATGAGTGTAACACCCGTTGGAAGCTTGATATACGTAAAAAGCAAAGACAGCAATGATACAGGTGCCGAAAGCAAGGAAACCGCCGCTACGGAAGTTGAGCAAGATGAAAAAAAGAGCGGATATGAAAGTTTTATGCTAGTTCATGACATAGGCGGAGCGATTAAGGGGCCTGGAAGGGTTGATATATATTGCGGAGAGGGCAAGCAGGCAAAAAGCTGTACATACAACGTTTCATCAAAAGGGCTTGTGTATATGCTGGTAGCAAAAAAAGACGCTCTTGTGAATTTTTTATCTTTGGGAGTCGAATAAGCAAACAATGGACAGAAGAACCTTTGCGAAACTATGCTTAGGCGGGGCAGCAACCATGCTGTCTGCGGATGATAGCCTAGTTGAAAAAAAAGATGTGGAGATATACCTGAC
The DNA here is from genome assembly GCA_041915365.1 of Campylobacterales bacterium. GTDB lineage: Bacteria > Campylobacterota > Campylobacteria > Campylobacterales > UBA6016 > UBA6016. Next base: position 36,013 of record JAYSBP010000013.1, read on the forward strand.
CGTTGATGACGGCTGGAATCACAAAAAATCAATCATAGAAATGGCAAACCACTACAAAGTGCCGTTGAATTTGTTTATCATAGGTAAGGTAATCGAGCAAGACCCCGCCATTTGGAGACAAGCGTTAGAAAAAGGGCATATGCTCGGCTCACACACCTATAATCACCATAAACTTTCAAAAATAGATGAGAGCGTAATAGCCTCGGACTTCAAACAATACAAAAAATGCGTCTCAAATGCTCTTGGAACAGAAACATTTGAGAAAATAAAATTTTTTAGATACCCATATGGCGATACAGGTAACAAAGAGACAAAACCGGCGACAAAAAAAATGATTGAAGATGAGGGCTGGAAGACATCGTGGTGGAATATGGACTTATCATTCTCAACAGTGGAAGGGTACGGAGTAAAAGCTTACAAAGACCCTCAAGACCAACTTAAATATTTCTCAAAACATCTAAAGAGCATCAATGTTCCACTATTTCACTTCAAAGACCCAGATGCAAAAGCGATAGAGCTAGTCATCCAATATGGCCTTGAAAATGGATACAAATTCGCAAGACTTGATAGCAAAAAGGGTTTACTAAAAGCATAATGCTTGCAAAAGCGTATATTGAAATAACGACCTTCTGCGGCTTAAATTGTGATTTTTGCGAGCCGAAAAAATCTCCGCCGGCTCAAATGGAATTGGCTCTCTTTGATAAAATCAACAAAGAACTACTAGGAAAAACAAGGTCACTAGCATACCATATACTAGGCGACCCACTGAGTGTCCAAAATCTAAACGCCTACTTGGATATTTCCGCTTTTTACGGACATAAGGTGGATATTGTTACAAGCGGACACTATCTTAAAAATATAGACAAAAATACCCTACTACATAAAGCCATAAAACAAATAAACTTCTCAATATCCTCTTTTTTTTCAAATAAAAATGCTGGTATAAATCTAGAAGAATACTTGAGTGAAATAATAGAATTTTGTAAATTCAGCGCCGCCAATCCAAAGAGGTTTGTAAACTTGAGATTGTGGAATCTTGGAGATAAAAACTATGCAGCATTCAATGAAGACGTAGAAAAGATATTGGAAGCAAAACTCTCAAAACCGATATACGTCAACAATAAGGGCAAAATAGCGCCCTACACGATAGTAGTTAAAGACAAAATGTTTGAATGGCCGAACATACAAAAACAGCCGTTATACAAAAATGGAACTTGCCATGCCATAACATCACAGCTTGGTTTTTTAGTTGATGGAAGAGTCACTCCTTGCTGTCTGGATGCAAGCGGAAATATGAGTCTTGGCGACGCAAACTACGAGGCAATTTCAGACGTCGTTACATCCAAAAAAGCCACAACAATGATAGACGGATTTAGAAATGGTGTCTTAGTGGAAAAAATGTGCCAAACATGCGGCTTTAGGCAAGTAAGACTATAAAAGAACAACCTTGTTTCTGCCGCCTCTTTTTGCCTCATATAGAGCGTCATCTACATTTTTTAAAAGCTCTCTCATGTTTGCCTCAGGAGAGTACTCCCCGACACCAAAGCTTGCAGTCACAATACCGGCAGCCCCAAAATTAGTATGCTCGACAGCTTTTCTTAGATTTTCCGCCATTACTTGCGCACCTGCGCCTGAAGTATTCGGAAGCATTATCATGAACTCTTCCCCACCCCATCTAGCAAAAACATCTGTTTCTCTAATGCTAGCCGACACCGTATCACACAACTTTACAAGAACTTCGTCGCCTACATCATGTCCATATGTATCGTTTATATCTTTGAAATGGTCTATATCAAACATAATCAAAGAGAGTGGCATTTTATATCTATCTGCTTTTTTTATCTCGAAAGCCAAAAGCTCATTTAATTTGAGCCTATTGTATATCTTGGTCAGAGGATCTGTCGTGGCAAGCTTTTCAAGCATTTTTGCCTCTTCTTCCATATCTGTTATGTCAGACATAGAAACAATATAAAGCTCTTCTTCCTCTTCCGGAAACTTTGTAGCCTTAACCATAAAAGTACGGGTTTCGCCAGTTTTTATGCTAACAATCTTTGCTATATTTCGCTCAAACTTACCGCTTAGAAGATTTTTTATCCAGCTCTCACCGTCTATTTTTCTAATTGTACGATTATCTTCAACCAACTGCGTATCAACGCATCCGTATAGCTTTTTAAAATCTTCTATGCTGTCCGTCGCAAAAAAATCATAAAAGCTCTTATTTGCTTCTATTATATTCGTCCCGTCAGTCAGAATAATCATATTATCTTGGAAGTTTAGAATAGTCTCAAAACGTCTTTGTTGCTTAATAAGCTCTTTTTCCAAGATAATATCATGGCTCTTTCTCTCAATCACGCCTATTAGATTATCCGTATCAACTGGCTTTAGCAAAAAATCACTAACACTAATCTCTATAGCCTCAAGCAAAAAATCAGATTCACTATGCGCAGTAGTGATAATAATAGGTATATCTCTATCTATCTTTCTTATCTCTCTGGACATTTCAAGACCGGTCATTTGCGGCATTTTGATGTCGGTAACAATCATATCTGGCGCTTCGGTCTTAAAAGCATTTAGCCCTTCTTCACCGTTTTTAGCCGTTACAACATCCTTAACAACTCTCTTAAGGAGTCTCTCAAGTTGCTCTCTAATAATAGCTTCGTCTTCAACATACAAAAGCTTAATAGGTAGTTTTCCCTTTGCTATATTCAAGCGTATTCCCGTTTGTTAAGTTGTTTCAAAGTAGCTGTCGATTGTGCTAACCAAATCATACAATGCAACAGGCTTAAATAATGTCTTGTCGGCCTTGTCAACCAGATACTGTGGATCTTTGTAGGCCGTGAGCATAATGCAAGGCACATCGCTACTCTCTTTAACCTTTAAAATAAACTCTTTTCCGTTCATTACCGGCATCTCTATGTCGCTCAAGATTATATCAGGAGTTTTTTCATAAAAGGCATTAAGAGCATCTTTTCCGTTTTCGCACAGTATAACCTCTTCGTAAATCCTGCCGAGCGCCTTGCCTACAGTCTCTCTGATTATACCTTCATCTTCCACATAGAGAATTTTTAGTTTTTTCTTATCGCTCATTTGCCTTCTCCATGCCTAGCTATAGCAAGCTCTATTCGAAATTCAACCCCATCTCCTATATTTGAAGCAAGAATTGTACCACCCATATTATCCTCTATAATCATTCTCGACATATAAAGCCCTATCCCTGTTCCTTTTCCGTGTTCCTTAGTGGTAAAGTACGGCTCAAATATACGCTCTATAACCGTATCTTTTATTCCGCCGCCGTTATCTAAAACACTTACAATGCCAACACTCTCATCGCCATGAACCCCAACAACAACCTTACCTTTGCCGTCAGTAAAACTCTTCTCAAGTATCGCATCCTTGGCATTTGACATCAAGTTTAGCACAACCTGCTTAAATTCATTTTCGTATCCATCGACAACTATTGGCTTTGTATCAAATCTCGTTTCAATTTTTATTTTTGCGGAGGCAAACTGGGTAGAAATAATATTTAAAACATCTACGATGCTGTTTTGCAAAACAAATTCCGCCCTAGGTTTGTCCGGCCTAAAGAAATTACGGAAGTCATCAATCGTTTTTGACATATGCCTTATCTGCCCCATTGCCTCGCTATTCATTCTGTCGACATACTCTGAATTCAGCTCATCTAGTTGATATGCCACCTTAAAGTCTTGAACCACGATACCAAGAGCATTTAACGGCTGCCTCCACTGATGAGCTATAGCGCCTATCATTTCACCCATCGCCGACATTTTACTTTGCTGTACGAGTAGCTTATCTTTTTTTCTGATTTCCCCGACGGCATCTTCTATTCTATCTTCGAGATGTTCGTTAATCTCTCTTAATTGCTCCTCGGCAACCTTTCTGTCGGTTATGTCAAGACAGATTGTTACCTTTACACTTCTTCCATCCATCCAAGATGTCATCTTCTCCGTAACGGCATACCACTCTTGCGTCGTCTCGCTATAGTATTCATAAGAGTTTTCTTTTTTTGTGGAGCTATCTGTGCTATTTGGCTGCGATATCAAAGACGGTCTTCCGACTACCTCGCCAAATTTTGCAATCGCATAGTTGTTTGCGTATATTACTTCATTTTTTTTGTAATCATTTATTAACACTATCGCATTTATAGTATTCAAAACACCGTAAAAGTTTTTGTTTATAGCTCTAAGATTGTCACTCATTTGCGAGCTTTTGTCTATCTGCTCTCTTAATTCCAGGGCAGACATTCTGCTCTTGTAGATAAAAAACAACGACAAAAATATAAAGACAGCCGCAAAAGCGACTTTAAAAAAGAATACCGCACCAAATGCCAAACTGCCGACGCTAGAGTTTTCATACAAGCTGAGCAATACCACAATGCTTTCTAATAATACGAATGCCAAGGCAAACGCAATAAGCGTTTTTTTACTTCTATTCATAAGCACCACTTTACTACAAAATAACCCAAAAGAACACTTAAAAATTGCCGTTAATCATAAATTCTTTGCAGTTTCTACTATTTTTTTAAGAGAAGGCAAAAATTTTACAAAACCATCTAGACTCATCATAGTAGAGGCGTCAGAGAGAGCTTTTTTGGGCTCAGGGTGAACCTCAAAGAAATAACCCTTTACATTGCATATTGCGGCGCATTTTGCAAGATATGGAGCATATTTCGGGTCGCCACCGCTTTTATTGCCCTCACCTCCAGGTCTTTGCGTAGAGTGGGTAGCATCCATAATAAGCGGCAATCCAAACTCGGCCATATCTAGTAAGTTTCGATAGTCAACTACTAGATTGTTGTAGCCAAACATCGTACCCCTCTCCGTTAGCATAATATCCGCCGCCCCACTCTCTTTTAATTTTGCGACGACATTTTTCATATCTTCGCCGGACATAAATTGTGGCTTTTTCACATTCACGACTTTGCTTGTTTTTGCAGCCGCTATTAGCAGGTCTGTTTGGCGAGCCAAAAACGCCGGAATCTGAAGAATATCTACATATTTTGCAGCTACATCTGCCTGATAACTCTCGTGTATATCGGTAACCGTCGGTACGCCAAACTTATCGGATATTCTTTTTAACTCTTGTAGACCATCTTCTATCCCAGGGCCTCTGCAACTAGCTATCGAGCTTCTATTGGCCTTGTCAAATGAGGCTTTAAAAACATATTTAATGCCAAGTTCATCGCATGCTTTTTTTACTTTTTCACATATTTCGTCGTTTATTTCGCTACTCTCAAGCACGCAAGGGCCAGCAAACAAAAACATATCGTCGTTTGTTATTTCAAAAAAATTACCTATTTTCATCTGTTTAATCCTTCTTATGTCCCAAATTGTAAGAGCTTTTTGCTTACAATTGCAAGCAAAACGACAACAAAAAATAAAGGGATATCTTGAAAAATGTTAGATTGCCTGCCGAATGGGAAGAACAAAGCTTCGTACAACTGACTTGGCCGCACGCAAATAGCGATTGGGGTCCTTTTTTGGATCAGGTAGAGCCCGTATTTTTAAATGTAGCAAAAGAGATAGCAAAACGCCAAACGCTTCTTATAGTAGCAGACGATGATGAAGCAATCGTATCCAAACTAAAAAGATTTGGTGTCAATATGCAAAACGTCAAAATAGTAGAAACAGAGTCGAACGACACATGGGCAAGAGACCACGGCGGTATCACGATAGAAAAGAATGGCAAACCTGTAGTTATGGACTTCGTATTTAACGGCTGGGGACTAAAATTTGCAGCCGATAAAGACAATCTGATTACACAAAACCTCAAAAAAGCAAAATTTTTCAAAAAAACTAAAATAAAAAGCGTTAGCTTTGCTCTTGAGGGCGGCAGCATAGAGACCGATGGATGCGGAACTCTACTTACGACAGCAGAGTGTCTTTTGTCTCAAAACAGAAACAAAGGGATGTCACAATCTAAAATCGAAAAAAAGCTCAAAAAATATTTCGGTTTTGAACGAATATTGTGGCTTGAACACGGCTATTTGGCGGGCGATGACACGGATAGCCATATAGACACTCTAGCTAGATTCTGTGATGAAGAAACTATATGCTACGTCGCTTGTGACGACAGAGACGATGAGCACTACATAGAGTTACGGCTCATGGAAAAAGAGCTTGAGGAGCTGAAAACCGCAAGCGGCAAACCTTATAAATTAATAGCGTTGCCGATGCCTGAAGCAAAGTATGACTCTGAAGGCAATAGGCTTCCGGCAACCTACGCAAATTTCCTCATCATAAACGGAGCTGTTTTGGTGCCAACATATAACGACAAAAACGATATTGAAGCGCTTCGCTTGCTAGGTACGGCATTTGCCGATAAGGATATAGTGCCGATAGACGCTAGTGTGCTCATACTGTGGCACGGCTCGATACACTGTATTACTATGCAATATCCAAAAGGGGTAATATGAACAAGCTAAAAGTGGCTCTCATACAGCAGACATGCTCGGAAAATAGAGCTGAGACGGTAGAAAAAACCAAAAAAATGGTTCGAGAAGCCGCCGCAAAAGGGGCAAAGCTAGTATGTCTACAAGAGCTTCATACGGGTGTATACTTTTGTCAAGCCGAGGATGTAAACAGATTTGATATGGCTGAGAGTATTCCGGGTGCTTCTACGGAAGAATTTGGCGCATTAGCAAAAGAACTTGGGGTCGTAATCGTACTGTCTTTATTTGAAAAAAGGGCAGCAGGACTCTACCACAATACGGCAGTCGTAATGGAAAAAGACGGCACGATAGCCGGAACATATCGCAAAATGCATATTCCAGACGATCCGGCTTTTTATGAGAAGTTCTATTTTACACCAGGAGATATGGGCTTTAATCCGATAAAGACATCGGTTGGGAATCTTGGCGTACTCGTGTGCTGGGACCAGTGGTATCCTGAGGGTGCTAGAATAATGTCCATGAACGGGGCCGATGTACTAATCTATCCAACGGCCATAGGCTACAATCCAGATGACGAGAAAGATGAGCAGACAAGACAAAGAGATGCGTGGATAATATCCCAAAGAGCGCATGCCGTAGCCAACGGCCTAAACGTAATCAGCATAAACCGTGTCGGACACGAGCCTGATTTTGCGGGTGTATGCAGCGGAATAACTTTTTGGGGTAATAGCTTTGTAGCAGGGCCTCAGGGTGAGTTTTTGGCGCATGCTTCAGAGGATACAGAGGAAATTATCGTATGCGAAATCGACCTACAAAGAAGCGAAAATGTCAGAAGATGGTGGCCTTTTTTCCGCGATAGACGTATAGACGCTTACGGCGATATACTAAAAAGGTGGGGCAAATGATAATAATTCCCGCACGTCTAGCCTCCACTAGGTTTCCAAACAAAATAATAGCTGACGTTATGGGGCTACCGATGGTAATTAGATGTGCAAAAAACCTGCATGGCGTTGATGACGTGTCCGTGGCATGCGACGACGAGAGCGTAAAGGAGTTATGCGAACGCCACGGTATAAAGGCGGTGCTAACCTCCAAAACGCACAATAGCGGCACGGATAGGATAAATGAAGCGGCAAGTCTACTCGGCATGAGCAACGATGAGATAATAGTAAACGTACAAGCCGATGAGCCTTTTTTGGAGCCGTCCATAGTAGAGGCGGTCAAAAATCTCATCGCAAATGAAAAAAATAGCTTCAAAATGGCTAGTTGCTACCGCCAAATAGACAAACATATGGCAGAAAATCCAAATATGGTAAAAGCAATAACGGATAAAGACGGGTATGCCGTGTATTTTTCCAGAAGCCCTATTCCATATGATAGAGAAGGTGGTTTTTTTGATTACAAGGGACATCTTGGAATTTATGGATTTGACGTAAAAAGCCTAAAAGAGTTTTGCGCCTTGCCGGTTTCGTTGCTTGAAAATACCGAAAAACTAGAACAACTAAGGGCTATTGAAGCCGGATTAAAAATAAAAATGACGGAAGTATCTACAAAAAGCTTTGGGATAGACACCGTAGAGGATTTGGCTGAGGCTCTTGCCGTGTTCGGAGGAAACAATGAATAAAAAAAATATAAAAGCGTTTTTGTTTGACGTTGATGGCGTACTAACTGGCGGAGAAATTATATACACAAACGGCGGCGAAGAGGCAAAAGCTTTTAATATCCAAGATGGCTGGGCGATAGTTGAGGCAAAAAAGCAAGGGTTTATAACCGGCATAATTACAGGTAGAAGTAGCGAGCTTGTCGCAAAGCGGGCTGCGGAACTAAAAATGGATTATCTAGTGCAAGGTGAGCCAAAAAAACTAGACGCATACGAAAAATTCAAAATTCAGTATGGTGTTGATGATTCCCAGATAGCGTACATTGGGGATGATTTAATTGACTTGCCGATACTGACTCGCTGCGGTTTCGCCGTATGTCCGGCCGATGCAAACGATGAAGTCAAATCAAGGGTGCACCTAATAAGTCGATTTAATGGTGGCAATGGTGCAGCCAGAGAGATGATAGAGCAAGTGTGGAAAGCTCAGGGTATGTGGGCGCAAATAGTTGAGGGCTTTGTAAAATAATATTGAGAGGCAAATAAAATGGCTCAGCTTATATGTCGGCTTCTTGCATTTTTACTGTTTGTAAGTGCTCAATACGGCGTTGCCCACGAAGAAGAACAAAAAAAACAAACAATCAATATTGGTATTTTATCCTTTAGGTCCATCGATGAAAATCAAAAACATTGGATGCCGCTAAAAAAACAACTTGAAAAATTTGCCCCACAATTTGATTTTAATATCACGTCAATGATACAGGCAGATGTAGATACGGCTATAAAAAAAGATAGACTGGATTTTGCCGTCGTTCATCCGGGCGCATTTGTCTCGATGGAGAGCAAATACGAGGTCTCAAACATAGCCTCAATAACAAGGCAGGCAACAACCAATGGAAAACACCTCTCTATGTACGGAGGCGTCATAGCCATTTTATCTAGCAATAAGACAATTCACAGCCTTACAGACGCAAAAGGTAAAACAATAGCCATCACGCACGAAGGCGGGCTTGGCTCGATACTGATGCAACGAGATATTTTTGACAAAGCTGGGATAGACATCACAAAAGACTGCAAAATACTCTATACCGGGCAACCGTTAGACAATGTACTTAATGCGCTTAGGGCAAAAAAGGCAGAGATAGGTTTTTTCAGAACCGGATATATAGAAGAGATGGTCGCTAACGGTAAACTGGCGGCAGATGAGCTAACGATTTTGAACAAGCAAGACAATAGCGAATTTCCATATCTGCTATCGACCCCACTCTATCCTGAGTGGGCGGTCATATCAACGACAAGACCGGCGCCTGACGTCGTAAGATCTGTGATGACATCCCTTTATCAAATACAATCAAATGATAGTCCAGATTATCACGAATTTGGCATACCGCTATCATACAAATCAACCCGTGACTTGATGCAAAAATATCATATCTATCCCTATGACAACAAATCATTTGGGCTAAAAGAGTTTTTTCAGAGATATAGTATTCCAATTATCGCTTTTTTTGCTATTCTCGTAGCCGTAAGCGTATTGTTTGCAACTAGATATTTCTTTTTGATGCGGAAAGAAAATAGGCAAAAAAAAACATATACAGAGCATACTGTCCACATCGGCAGACGGAATACACATCCACGATGAAAACGGTAATCTCAAAATGTGTAGCAAATCATTTGCCTCAATGCTAGGCTACACAATGGAAGAAATACTCGGCAAAAATATCTTTGATATAGACAAATATTACAAGCCGGAACTAATGCGCTCGACAATGAAAGGATTGCGTGGACAGTTAGTCAGATTTGAGACAAAACACACCAGAAAAGACGGCAGCGAAATAGATGTCGAAATAAACGCCAGGGGAATAGAGATTGACGATGAGCATCTTATTTTCGCCTCCTCAAGGGATATTAGCGAGCAGCTAGCCAGTAAAAAGATTTTGCTAGCACACCACGCAATGCTTGAAAACCTAGCCGAGGGTGTATATGCAATCGATATTGATAACGTATGTACATATATTAACGAAAGCGCTTGCAGACTTCTTGGATTTAAATCATACGAAGTCATTGGCAAAAACACGCATGAGCTATTTCACAACAAACACAAAAACAATGCCATATATCCCGTACACGCTTGCCCGATACACATGGCGGCAAATCACGGAATTAGCTTTAGGGGTGAAGAGTGGTTTGTCACAAAGGACGGCTCTTTTGTAAATGTGCATATAGCCACCGCACCGGTATTTGAAAATGGGATACTTATAGGCTCCGTAGTCTCTTTCCGTGATATAGGAGAGGAAAAAGAGCTTTATAGAAAACTGGAAGACTCTGAGCGCTCATTACACGAGCTTAATGAGCAGCTGGAAGAGCGCATACAAGAGGAGTTGGCAAAAAATAGAGAAAAGGACGCATTGATAGTCAGAAGCTCACGTCTAGCAGCCCTCGGTGGACTAATAAGCAACATAGCACACCAATGGAGACAGCCGCTAAATGCGATAGCGATAATGGTGCAAGACGTTAAGGACACATACGACGATAATTGCTTGACATCAGAATATATAGACAAAATAGTCACGAGAAGCATGGGCGAAATAAACTATATGTCTCACACCATAGATAGCCTTGCTCATTTCTTCAGACCAGAGCATGAAAAAAAGTTTTTCTCAATCAAAAATATCATAAATAAAACGGCGGAGATAATCATAGCCTCGCTATCTAGTCTAAATATCAAGCTTGAACTAAATATATCCGACAACGCAAGCGTTTTTGGCTATGAAAATGAGTTTGGACAAGTGATGCTTAGTATAATAGAAAACGCAAAAGATGCAATCCAAAAAAGCAATATCGAAAACGGCCAAATAACAATCACAACGAAAAATATTGAAGATGAGTGTGTAATATATATCAAAAATGACGGAGCACCGATAGAAGAGTCTATCATCGAAAAAATATTTGACCCGTATTTTACCACTAAACATAGCTCACAAGGGACTGGGCTTGGACTATATATGGCAAAAATGATAATAGAGCAAAATATGGGCGGAAGCATAGATGTAAACAATATAGAGGGTGGCGTAGAGTTTATAATTAGACTTAGCACAAGAGCTGAAAATTAGTATATTTTATCCAGCAAAGGCCTATTGTTTCGTAATGCACATAGGGGCTTAAAATATTTGAAAAATTAAAGAAAATTATATTGCGAAGTTAAACTCTTTTGGTTATAATCTTTAGCAAATCTTTACAAAAGGAATATAAATGAGAGCCTTAAAGTGTCTGACTGTTGCATCTATAATCACATGCTGTAGTGTTATTGCGGCTGAAAAACCAGCTGATGGCGCAGCGTTATTTAATAAATATTGCAAACAATGCCATGGCGCAAAGGGCGAGAAACACGTAGCCGGAAAAACGGCACAAATATCATCTTTGCCAAAAGAAACGATAGTAAAAGCCTTGAAAGATTATAGAAGCGGTAAAAGAAGTCAGCACGGAATGGGACAAGTAATGAAGTCTGAAGTTCTAAAGAATACTGATTCTGAAATAGAAGCGTTGGCGGATTATATTACGAGCTTAAAGAAGTAAGGAATAAAAGCTGGGTGCCCAAGGCACCCATATCGCACTTATTTAGTAGCGTTTTTTTCTGCTTTAGTAGCGTTTTTTTCTTTTTTAGCTTTAGCTTTAGCTTTTTTCTCAACTTTTTTAGTTGTGTTTTTTTCTGCTTTAGTAGCGTTAGCTTCAGAAGCAAATACAGATGTAAGACCAAGAGCGATTAGTAGAGCAACTACTTTTTTCATTAGAAAATCCTTCTTTAATTTTTGTATCTTGTGATACTTGGCCGAAATTGTAGCGGCTCAATGTGATTTTTCTGTGAATGCAACCAATTTTTTGATAAAATACTAAGAAAATCACAAGGCATCATAAAAAGTGAAAAACATACTAAAAACTACAGCTCTAACATCGGCATACTTAGTCAAAGCGGACAGATACTTTAAATCAAAAACACCCTTTTTTGATACTTTTGACGAGTTTTTTTTGCATATAGGCTCGATTATCAACAAAACCCACAAAACTCCGCAAGAACTAGTTGAGCTTGCACTAGAAGATATAGCTTTCGCATCGCAAGATGAGATGATGGGGCATGTAAGCTTGTATTTTGAACTACACAACAAGATAGTGAGATTTTTGGAGCTTCTTGAATCGTGCGAAAACGAAGATGAGCTACTGAAGAAAATATCTGCGATTTCAAACAGCCTAATCAAACTATCAAATACGCCAAAAGATGCGCTAGGCTCGCTCGTGTCGGAAAAGGCCAAAGAGATTATTATGATAGTCTTTGAGGATTATAAAATATCTTACGCCGATCAAAAAGCGATAAAAGCGGCTTTCAAAGATAAATTTTTGCAAGAGGCTATACTAGATGCCGTAGCAAAAATAGAGAAGCTAGAGAGAGAGGAAGCAAGTATAAAAGAGGCTAACGAGCTACTTAAGCTAACCATTCTACTCTCAATGTTTTTTTATAGATTACGAAAAGAAAATAAAGCTGGTAAAAAGTGGAATTAGGCTTTTTGCCTACTCCACAAAAGTAGCGACTTCGCCCTGCTCCATTCTTAGCTGTTTACTCTGCTCTTTTACTCTATACCCAAACGCCAGCACATAAGCTATATTGTATTTGTTATCATCAAATGTTGAAACGTTTTGCCTAAGAGCATCACGAAGCAACTCATAACCAAATCCTTCAATCGGGCAACTATCTATCCCTATCGTAGCGGCAGCTGTCATCATATTGGCACTTGCTAGATATACCTGCATCTTTGACCAATCATCAATGCTAGGCTTTAGTTCATTGGCTTTGAAATTCTCAAATACCCCTTCGACCCTCTTTAGAGTCTCAGCATTGCCAGCCGCCCTTCTGCCAAATGACTTATCAAGATATGCGCTACCTTTTTCAAACCAGCTTGCATTTTTGGCAAGCAATACAACAAAATGCGAGCAAGTAGTCACCTGCGGCTGATCCCAACAAGCCGGCCTCAAAGTGGCTTTCACTGCATCGTTTGTGATCACGAGAAAGTGCCAATGCTCAAGCCCAAACGATGAAGGAGATTTACGTCCAGCCTCAAGAATAAAAGAGAAGTCATCTTTTGAAATCTTTTTAGTATCGTCAAAAAGCTTGCACGCATGGCGAAAATTCATCGCTTCCATAAAACTTTTCATCTCAAACTACCTCGCTTCAAATAAAGATTCTATCTCTGCTAACTTTTGTTTTAGCACCTCTTGCTTTTCCTCGCTAAGCCCTCTTGCGTTAATCCTAAATCTATATACACCACCACGCTCTTTTAGGATAAACGGCTCGGGCTCCACTCTCCCCTCCGCTCGCAAATGCCTTATGAACATAATAGCCTCTTCCCTACTAAGACCTTCACCGGCTATTTTATTAAAAGCATTCAAGGCATCTTCCGGCTCAAGTGAATTTAGAGCCGATATTACTTCCAAGTCTCTATAGTCTGCCATTTTTATGGCGTCTATAACAAATTTTGGCAACCTAACCGATGAGAGATGTTTGCTTACCGTAGCATCAGAATAGCCAAAAGCCTCGGCAAGAGCCTTTTGATTTTCATAGCTTCCGCCGCCGAGCAACTCCTCAAAAGCAAAGCCAACCTCTATCGGATGAAGCTTTTTTCTGTCGAGATTTTCCACAAGGGCAAGTATCCCAAGCTTATCAATATCTAAAGCAGAGGCGAATACAAATGCCTCTATTTTTTTTGCGCCGAGCTGTTTTGCGGCCAGAAGTCTTCTCTCTCCGCCTATTAGCGTATATTTGCCATCACCATCTTCACAGACGGCTATCGGCTGAATAAGTCCGTGTCGGCCTATAGAGGAAGCTAGCTCGTCTATATCACAAGCCTCCGCCTCAAATCTAGGCTGTTTCGGATTTTTTGCGATTTTGGATATTTCTATCTCAAGCAATCTACCGACATCGGAGAACATAGTGGACATTGAGCCTTGGGCGCTCTGTTTTTTCTTTGCCATCTTTTTAGTGCAAAGCCGCGTTGAGCTTTATCTCTCTTTTGCTTCTAAACGCCATTATTTTGCCGTTTGTGCTGTTTTGTCTAAAGTGAACACCTTTGAAGCCACCTATATCCATACCTTTTGTGATAAACTCATCGCCTTTCATTTCACCCTTTGGTGCTTCGCCGCCGTTTGCCTCTTTGATTTTTTCAAGTTCGGCCGCAGGTACAGATATTTTTGTCCCCTCAAGAATCGCAATGCCGGCATCTATGATAGAGCCATCGCCCATAGGAATACCGCACACGGCATTTGCGCCTACAAGGCAGTTTTCGCCTATCGTGATTGGGTTGCCGTTCGTACCGCTAAGAACGCCAAGAATTGAGCCGCCGCCGCCGACGTCGCTACCCTCGCCAACTACAGCAGAGCTTGATACACGCCCCTCTATCATTGACTTGCCGAGTGTTCCGGCGTTGAAATTGATGTAGCTAGCTCCAGGCATTATCGTTGTACCGGCTCCTAGTTGAGCGCCAAATCTTACCTTAGTCGTATCAAGTATCCTCGTATTGTCGGCGGGAATGATATGTTGCAGGAATCTTGGGAACTTATCTACAAACTCAACATGCGGGAATGTCCCTTCAAGCTTCATTTCTATTTCGTTTGCCCTTAGATAATCTAGCTCATACGGCTTACCCGCAGACCAAGCACAGTTGTGAAGCGCACCGAATATCCCGTCAAGTTTAAGACTTCTGAGAGCCGCTTTGCCCGTGGAAAGAGCGTAAAGCTTTAGATATCCAGCCTCAACGCTTTTTACCGGCACATCGTCAAATATCATTACGAACTCATAGCCTCTATCGCAGAATTTACCTTTTTTGATTAGGCTTGCAAGAGCGGCTACAAGCTGAACGTTTTTGTGCGCATCGCCGACAGCCTCACCAACAAACGGCTCGAAAGATGCCATAGCACTTTTGACAAACGCTTTTGTAGCAGGTATTACGGCCTCCGAAGCGCCAAAGTCGATAGTGTTTCCACTCTCTATTGCCGCTTTAACGTATACGGCAAATGAGCCAAAGTTTTCTTTCCAGTTGATTATCGGAAAAGTAGCTTGAAGTATTTTTGATTTGTCCAGCTGCCCTCTATCTACACGACAAATACCAAACCCTATCGGCTCTCTGTACCCTGCTGTTTTTTTAACTTCTTCAGTCATTGCTTTGAATTCTTCTTTTGTCATACTCTATTCTCCTTTTTTGTAGTTTTTGCCATATAAAAATAAATTCCACCGACTATACATACCAATGCCACTGGTGCCAAGAATGGATAGTTTTCAAAGCTTTTCAGTGCTTTTAGTATCACGTCGCCAAGCATATAAGAGCCAAGTCCTATTACAAGAGCCCACACAAAAGATGCGGCAAGGTTGAGCGATATGAACTTGAAAGCATCGTATTTTGTAATTCCTGCCGCAAGCGGGATAAGCGTTTTGACCCCATATACAAACTTCTGAATAAATATAACGGATGAGCCCCAACGCTTCATCAGTATATGAGCCAAAGCCAGCTTTCTTCTGTGTTTTTTTAGATATGTGCTAGCGTCATTTTTTGAGTTTCTAGCAAAATAAAATAGCAAGCTAGAGCCTATGAAGTTTGCGCCGCCGGCGAGTGCTATCGCAAGTACCAGATTTAGCTTGCCGACACTAGCCAAAACCGCAGCGGTGGCAAGACCTATCAGTCCCCCGCCAAAGCTATACACAAACAATAACAAATAACCTATATCTTCAACCCTATCAACCACTAAAAACCCTTATTTTGAGGCGATAAGTCTACTTAAAGTTGTGTTAAATTCTAAGCAATTCCAGCCGCTCGCCTTTGTTTAACGCAAGATATGTCTCGGTTTCAAGAGAGAGTATCTCGGAAACTATTTTTGCGTAATTTTGGAGCTGTTTTTTGTAAACCTCTTTTGCCTCGTGCGAACTTTTGAAGTCTATAAGGACAGCTTTGTTGTCGCAGACTGCCAAAAAGTCTATACGGTATAAGCGAGAGCCGTTTTTGTCAGGGGTGCAAACACTTATCTCTTTGTATATTTTTGCAGTTTTGTCGATTGAGATAGCCGACATATCAAATCCGTACGCCAAAGAGACAATATCATCTATAGCAGAGCCTAGCAAAAGACCGTATTTGTTTTGGATATACGTCTTTGTCTCAGCTGCCCCGACCCTCTCTCCAGATAGCTCAAAATAAGCGTGCAAAGCAAGGCCTCTGTTGATTGCCGCATAATCCCCAGGTTTGTACACCGTCTCTTTTGCAAAGTCCTCTTGCTTGCCGAGCCTTGATTTTAGCTTGTTGCCCTTATACACTCTTTTGCTTGGTTGTTCATCAGCTTTTTCCTCGCAAAAGAGTTTTTCGCCTACGATACCGTCCTTGACAAATAGTCCGGATAGTTTGGAATTGCCCTCGCTTTTTCGCACTACGCACATACCTTTTTTTGCCCTAGTCATGGCTACATAATTAGCGTTTAGTAGGTCTCTATCCTCCATCTCGCTCTCAGCATCCATTGCGCTTTTGACGGCCGGAAGCATTGCCGCCATACTCTTGCCCGTCACCACAAGCTCTTGAAGCACAAAGTCTTTATGTATTTGCAGTATCGGTCGCCCTCTTGCCGTATCTTTTTTCTTTAGCGTATCACAGAGTATGCAGTAGTCAAACTCCAACCCTTTTGACTTGTGAACGCTCATTAGCGTGACACCCGGTTGTCTTATCGAGATTTTTTTCTCATTTTGAGCTATTTTTGAAGTAAAAAACGTATGAATATCGGCAAAACCCATCGCAAGCTCTATCAGTTTTACCGTATTCGGATTTGCCAGCCCAAACGAATCCACAACGGAAAATACGATGCTCGGCGGCGACATATCAGCCCTAAGCGTCGATACCGCACGCTCAAACTCCTCATCGCCAGCGCCGACGATAGACAAAAACGCAAGTTTTTGAACTCTAGCGTCCAACCCTAGAGATTTTAAAAGCAGATACTCCATAACGGCAAAAACAGCCCTCACGTTATCATCATCTATCAGCGCTTTTGAGCTCTCTTTTTGTGTTTTTATTCCAGCGGCCTCAAGGGCTTTTGATAGCTCCTCTATGTCGTCGTTCGTATAGCAAAGCAGAGTGATAGCCTCCTCCTTTGCCCCTAGCCCTATATACTCAGATACTTTGCCCACTATGCTTTTTGTCATCTCATCAGGCAAGACGGATACGACCTCAGTGAAGCCAACCTCGCTGGATGCGCTTTTTTGCGCTTTGAATATATCCCCGTATGGCCTTGCAAATACAGAGTTTACAAATTCTACAGGGGTTTTTGCGCTCCTGTAATTGGTGTCCAGGTAGGCCTCTTTGTATCTGTCTTCGGCTTTTGCTCTGATGTATCCTGTCGCATTCTCGAACATCCCAGCCGCCGCACCTCTAAAACGGTAAATAGACTGCTTGGGGTCACCAACTAGAAAAAAGCTCTTAAACTCTCCGGTACCGACACCGGAAAGTATCTCGTCAAGTAGTGGGCGAATAATACGAAACTGCAAAATACTCGTATCTTGGAACTCATCTATAAGGATATGCTCTATCTCGCCATCAAGCCTAAAATACAAAAAGTCGCTATCCAGCCGTCCCTCTTCTAGTAACTCCTTGACAATTTTTGCCACATCGTCAAAGCCTAGACCATTTTTTTCACGGTTTAGGCTCTCTTTTGCCCTTTTGTACCACTCAAACTCACTTAGCAAAAATGCTATCGTGTCTTTGGAGCTAGCCTCATAATAATCCGCAAGGGCGCCTTTCAAATCGGCAAACATCCCCTCGGACTCCGCCGAAGAGAGAGCCTTATAGTCTCTGTGCGCCGCTAGATTTTCTCTCTCCGTTACCAGCTTCTCAAAGCTATTTGTTTTCAAAAACTCATTTACGCTCGTAAATTCTCTAGGCGTGAACTTTTGCGGTTTAGCTAGGCACAAAAAAGAGTAAAACCTATTCGCCGCACTCAAAAAAGCGGCTCTAGCGGCATAAAACTCGCCCCTATCATAGCTGGCAAATCGACTCTTTATCCGCCCCAAATCACTCTCTTCTTCATATAGCGACGCAAAAAGCAAAAGCGTCTTGTCGATACTCTCGCCCCTAACATACAAATAATCTGCAAATCTCTCTTTTTGCTCCCTGTCCATAAGTTCCAAAAATCTAGCTTTCAGCTCACCGTCGCCGAGGTTCACAAGCCCGAAGTCGTGGCGGACGGAAGCATAAAAACAAAACTTACGGAGTATCTGATGGACGAAACTATCGATAGTCGAAATCTTGTTGTTAGACGATAGATAAAGGGCTAGTATGGATTTTGCTTTTTGGCGTATATCCTTGTCATACACCTGCCTAATCGCACACATCAGGGCGTCATCGTCCGCTATCTCGCCGCTACTGAGCCGCATCAGGGTCTGGGCTATACGCTCTTTCATCTCCTTTGCCGCTTTTTTGGTGAAGGTCACGGCTAGGATTTTGGACGGATGAGCACCTAGAAACAGCAGGGATAGGTATCTAAGCGTCAACTGATAGGTCTTGCCGCTTCCGGCGCTTGCGTTGATGGCTAGAATGTTTTGGAAGTTATTCATCGATACCCTCCCCATCTTCTTCTGTCTGCGTATGCACCCCACATATATCGGCAAAATCGCAGTATCTACAATTCTTTTTGTCGCTCGTGCCCGCAAATGTCAAATTTGACAAAAAGCGTTCAATATGGCGTGGAAGCATTGAGAGTTTTGTTTCGATGCTTCCCTCATCCACAAGAGAACCTCGAAGTACATCATAGTAGGACGCCCTGCTTATCTCAAAACCTTTTTTGAGCAGTAGTGCGGCGTATATTGCTAGTTGGTATTTTTTGGAGTTTGCGGCCGATTTTTCACTCTCGGCTTTTATCTGGGTTTTTGTCGTCTTGTAGTCTATCAGGGCATATCCATCACCGTATTCGTCTATCCTGTCTATCCGCCCCTCGAAAGAGACCCCCTCAATCTCCCCTTTTATCTCCATCTCAACGGCAAATACATTGCGTCCGCTTTTTTCTCTTTTTATCTCCTCATCAAAAAACTTATCCATTTGACGAAACGCAAACAAAAATTCAAAATTATCCTCGAGATTCGGCGAAGCTCTTAGCGCCTCTATCTTGACAAACCGAGCAAGAGCGTCCGCACTCCCAAACCTATTAGCATTTTTTGGGTCAAACGCAAGCTCAAAAGCCTTGTGCAAGGCCGTACCTATCTCCTTTGCGCTCTCATCCTCGCCCTCCACTTCACTCTTGCGAAGCCCAAGTATATGCCTTAGATAAAACAGCTTGTCACATGCCAGAAAATCACAAAATGCACTGACGCTAACGGCATCTTTGTTTTTTGCTATCAGGTATTGGCGGTATAGACTCAGGCTAGTGTCAAACGGTATTGGTTCAGAGTGGGCAAAAGCTTTTTTGTCAAAATATAGATTTTCAAGCGCATCCTCGTCGACATCCACAAACCCACTATCAATCTCAAACAAAAATGGACTCGGAGCCGCCTCATCATTCTCCACGAAGGCAAAGGCACACTCCTTAACGCTTCTCATCATCTCATAAAAATAGTGCTTTTGAAGGTTTTGCCTGTCCTCTACCGTCGGCATCCCCGTCCGTTCCTTGATTTTTGTATTCAAGAACAAATCTTTGTCTATTTTTTTTGGGAAAAACTCTTCGTTCATATCTATGGCTACCACGGCGTCAAGCTCCGCTCCTCGGCTCTCCAATACCCCTATCACCTTGACCCGTCCACCGCCAATGTCTGATATTTTTTCGGTTGCGATGGACGAGGCAAATATTCTGCCGACTTCCACGCTTCTCATCTTCTCATACGCAAAAGACTCTTTACCGAAAGCATAAAGCGCCCGCCTCATTATCTCCTTGTGCGCATCATAAGCCGTACCTTCCCAGAGCGAATGGCTCAAAAAAGCCTCCATGCTAGCGGCAAAACCTTCAAGGCCGCCATGCTCATAAAGTCCGTCAAATGCGTCACAAAGTACGATTAACGACATAGACTCCAGCTTTTGGTAGACATTTTCGCCGTACGCATAGGCTAGTAGCGTATCGAGGGCGGCATATATTTTTGTATTTGCAAGCGGCTCGCCAAAAGCAAAATTCAGATTACCATACCTATCAAAAAGTCGAAGTATCGGCGCATATCCCTCATCCGGCAAGACAATAGCTATCCGCTCAGGCTCATATCCGGCTTCCACAAAATCAGCCACCTTACTCAGGGCAAAGGCCGCCTCATAAGCTCTGTTTTTGAGTCTATATGCCGCACTCTTTGAAATATCCGCTTCCAAAGGCTCTGCCGATATAAGCTTCTTGGCGGATACGTCTATATACAACCTCCCCGTTGCGTCGCCGACGTCGATACTTATCTGCTCAAATTTTTTTGCCATTTTTTTGTTGTATTTATCAAGTGTAAAAAACAGCTTGAGCGGAGCGAAAGAGCCAACCCTATCCAAAATGCCAAGCTCGTGCGCCGTGAAAAGCCCCATCGACTCAACAACTATCTCATCGAAGTTTTCAAGATATGGGGTATTAATATGCCACTCGTCGACGGATATAAAATCATACACGCCAAGCCGATTAAGCTCTTTTTTGTACTCAAAAAAGAGCTGCTCTAGGATGCCAAGATGGTCTTCAAAAGCCGCATATACATCCTCGCCCCTAATGTCTTCTATGCTTTTTTGTTCCGCTATAAGCTCATCAAAAAAGCTAAACAAAAAACCACTATTTGACAAAAAATCCAAAAAGCTACGCCCAAAGCCTAGTTTTTCGGTATCAACTCTTGAACTTACATCAGCAAGAATAGCTAGTCTGGCGGAGGCCGATATTTTTGAGCCTTTGGCAAGGGAGACCTTATCCATAAAGTCAGAAAAGCTAGAGGTGTGGACAAGTTTGTTTTGATTTTCAAACAAAAACCCCTGCACCCTCCTAGAAGTCTGGAAAACAAAAAGGGTCTTTGAGATATTGGCTTGCATCTAATACTCTCTCCTATCTACCTTGTGCTTCCAAATTTCAAACGGTTTAAGGCACTTGTCTCTTTCGCATTGTATTAGCGTTAGGTTTGTGATTTTGTCTATGTTTAGCTCTTCGTAAAATATCTCATCACGAAAGCCGGCCGTATCTGCATCTTTTGCGGTAGCTCCATAATAAACTACTTTTATGTTTGCCCACTTGATAGCGGCAAGGCACATCGGACACGGCATGCAAGAGGTATATAAGACGCAATCCGACAAATCAAAGTTTTTTAGTTTTTTTGATGCTTTTCTGATAGCATTTATCTCTGCGTGCATTGTAGGATCAAAGCTTTTTAATACCTCATTTGATGCTTTTGATATTATCTTACCGTCTTTTGTTATCACCGCACCGAAGGGCCCTCCCTTGTTCGCTAGCACCCCTTTTGCGGCCTCGTCTGCAGCCAGCACCATCATTGCAACGTCAGCAGGCTGGCAACACGATTTCAAATACCGCCCCTTCGTCGTTGTTGTAGGCTTTGATTTCTCCTCCGTGTTTTTTGACTATTAGAGAGCTTAGCCATAGGCCAACCCCGCTCCCCTCATCCCCTTTTGTGCTAACCCTGTGTTCAAATAATTTTGTCGGCAGCACGCTCTCGTCTATTCCGCCACCGTTGTCGCTTATTTCTATAACAACGGATGAGCCATTTTTGTGGGCTTTTATCAATATCTCGCCGTTTCCTATTTTTGTTCTTAGGGCATCTTTGGCGTTTGATATTATGCTTAGCATGGCTTGTGAAAGCTCATTTTTATAGCCTTTTACGATTAGTCCGTCCTCAATATCTTTGATTAGCTCTATGTTGTTATGTCGTAGCTGTTTTGCATACATAGTCTCGACCCAATCGGCGATAGCGCTTATTTTGACCTCTTCCGCCTCTCTTGAAGGCTTCATAAAATCCCTAAAATCGTCAATCGTCTGCCCCATAAACTGAATATGCGCTCTAAAGTTCGTCGCAAACTCATTTAGCTCATCTTTGCCAAGCTCTCCATACTCTTGCTGCATACAAAGCTCGTCAACCATAATCATCAGCGACGAGAGTGGCTGTTTCCACTGGTGCGCCGTCGTATCAATCATCTCCCCCATCATCGCCATCTTGCTTTGCTGTATCACCAAAGCCTCTTGTTCCACTCTGCGCCCAGCTTCTTTTTCAACCCTGTCTTCAAGCGTTCTATTGAGTTCCACAAGCTCTTTTGCATGAGACTCGATTTTGTTGTTCATAGCCGAAAACAGCCCCATTATTTTCTTATCAACTAGCACACCGACAACAAAAACAACGATGGATAACAACGCAAGAAGTCCAGCCAAAATAACGGTGTCATTCATTATTTTTTGCCGAAATTCTTCTTCTCTTCTTTCTATCTCGTCGTTGATTTTTCCGGAATAAAGGCCGCTTCCTATCTTCCATCCCCAATCGTCAACCATCTTGCAATAGGAGATATGCGGCATATCCTTATCCATTTGCACTTCGTGCCATATATATTCGACATATCCCCCGTTTTTTGATGATTTTGCGGCTTTTAGCTGCTCTTTGATTATTTTGACACCGTTTTTGTCCGTCATATCGCCAACATATTCAGGCTTTGCTAGTTTTACACCATTGAGGATAAGGGCATATCCGTCTTCCGTATCAACAAATATGTAGTTATTATCGAACCTAAGCATAGAGAGTGCTTCTAGCACCTCACTTTGAAGCTTTCTCGTGTATTCATCCAAAAACACTGCGCTACCGAAATACCAGCCGTAATGCCCAAAGTCTTTCACATACGCAAGCTGTTCAAAACGCTTTTTTGGGTCTTCTCCGGCCTTTGCGTAATAATCCCGCAGATACCCCTCTTTGTATCTTTTAACGTATTCGGTTTGTTTTTTGACGGTATAGTTGCCCTCGCTATCCCTGAAATCACCTATATACTTGCCAACCATAGCGTTGTTTGATGGATATGTGATTGCCATATTATCGTAGCTTGTTATCCAAACGTACGATTTACCGTCGTCATATCTCATCTTCTCGAGTGCATCCACGATACGCTGTTTGATTGCGGCCTCAGACTCCTTATCTTTATATTTATCGTATATAAATTTTGCGGCGCTGTACGCCTCTTTGACTCTTGATTTTACCGTTTCTTGAAGTTTTGCATCCGACGAGTGCCTGATGCTTTGTATAAAGCTATAGGCTTGGTCTACTCTGCTTTTAAGTACGCTTTTTTGGAACTCTACATATTCTCTTTTGATTTTTGCATTTTCATCGTCGAAGGTTTTTATAGATGAGTAGTAGAAAAATCCGCTAATAACGGCAAATACGACGAAAAAAACGGCAGACATAAAGCGTATGCTAAATTTTCGTATTCCGTCTTGGTCTTGCAAAAAACCCTTAGTTATGTCGCCACCGAGCAAACCGCTTCCTTGATATAATATTACTTCGTGTGACTATTGTATCAAAAAAAGCTCATCTTAAGGCCTCGTAAGCCTCCTTGATTTGTATAAACCTTGCGGACAGGCTTGCCCTCTCTTGTTCGCTTTTGTCTGCGTGCAAATCTGGGTGGTATTTTTTTGCCAGTTCAAAGTATCGTTTTTTTATATTTTCAGGTGTTAGCATATCTCCAAGCCCGAGCAAAGAGAGCATCTTCGCCCTCTGAGTAGCCTGCGTATCCACATAACTTGAGCCAAAAGCGCAAATATCCGCCAAAAAACGCTCGAAATCGGGCCTAGAGTAGACTATGTCATAGCTCTCCATCCCTAGAATTATCTTCTTTGAAAAAATCGATTTGATATAAAAAACACCGTTTCTGTCAAGCGAGCTTATCTTTAGCTCATACAATGTCTGATCCATCTCGCATCTGCCTTTGAGCGACGCCCTAATGTATGAAAAAAGAGGGGCTTCTCTGCCGTAGCATTTTATCGACAAAACGCCGCTGCTAAAGTAGGCATAGGCTTTTTTGACACTTAGCATTGCTGTCTTTGAGGTTATTTGGATATTTATAGGGAGGTCACACGAGAGAAACATCGATTCAAATAGATTTTTTCTATTTGAAGAGAGCTCTTTTGAGAGAAGATTTGCCGCCCACGTCAAAAATACTTTTCTCCTGTGCCTCTCGTTTTCTCTGGAGAAAATAAATATAGAGTGGCGCATAATCATAGCCGTGGAGAAGCTTTTTTTGACTGTGTTTCTTAGATATTCCAAAAACCTATCGTCTGCATCAAGCCTCAAAACTATAGCACTAGAAGTAATCTTGACCGAGGAAAAAGCGCCTGCCATCCATAAAACCTCTGTTTTTGAGATATTAAAGCAAAAGATATTCCACTTATTTTAGATACAGCTTGAAGGAGGCAAAAAAGATATACCAAGAGAAGTTGAGCCAAACAAAAAACAAAAATAACGTAGCAAATGGGCCGTATATAGTGCTATAAGACGCGCTAAACAAAACATAATAAACAAAAAGTTTTTTGAATATCGAAAATACAAATGCCGTCAAAAGCGAGTATTTTGCCGCTTTTTTGATGTTGTGTTTTATTGGGGATATGACGACAAACAAAAGCAGCAACGCAAGCCACATTTGGGCAACTGAAGCTACAAAAGCCGCTATCCCAAAGCCAAGGAAACCACCCATCGCCTCAAATACGGCGCTAAGAGAGACCGAAAAAACAGCAAATCCCATAATCCCAAAGTATTTCAAGAAACGGTTAAGTCCAAATGAGACATCATCTATTCCAGCCAACTTATGTATGCAATAATCTAGCTGTTTGATAAATATAAAAACGGAGTAAAGCGCAAACACAACACCGAATATTCCTAGTTTTGAGGAGTTGTGCAAAAATACTTTAATGTGTTCTATAATAGCATCGGCGCTTCCCTCAAAAAGATTTTCATACAAAAAATCCTGAAACAAGCTAAAGTAGTCAGCAAAGAAAGAGACGTTAACCGCAATAAAAATACCAAGCATCATAAACGGTATAAAAGAAAATATGCTTATAAAACTCATAGAGCCGCTATATACGGCAATGTCCGAGCCAAAAAAAGAGAAGGCTCTGGTAAGAACCCTCTTATACCACTCTATTTGTATTTTTGCCATCAAAAAACGATTTTATATTTGTGGCGATACCGCCGACCAGCCTATCTCTAGCCTCTTTGCTTGCCCATGCGATATGCGGCGTAAGCGTTAGCTTTGACATATCTTTTACATCAAATAACGGCGATGACTGCGATATAGGCTCTCCGTCAAAAACATCCGTGATGTAGCCGCCTATAGTTTTGCTATTTATCGCAAGCGCAACATCGGCCTCCACAGCTATCCCGCCACGTGCAAAATTCATCAAAATAGCGGTTTGCTTCATTTTCGCAAGCTCTTTTTTGTTGATAAGATTTTTTGTTTGTTCATTCAAAGAGCAATGAATAGAAACCACGTCACTCATATTTAATAGCTCGTCAAGCGATACTCTCTTGTATCCTCTCTTGTCATTTTTGCCGCTTGTGGAGAAATATACGACTTTCATCCCAAAACTTCTGGCTATTTTTGCAACGCATTGCCCTATCTCACCAAAACCGATAATTCCCATGGTTTTGCCGGATAATTCACAAAATTGCGGCGCCATACAGGTAAATGTGTCGCTTTTTGCATAATTTCCTTTTTTGACATATCCATCAAAGTCAGAAATTTTTGAAACCATAAAAAACAGAGAGCTAAAAACTATCTGCGATACACTTTTTGTAGAATACCCTTTGACATTTGCAACAGCTACGCCGTGTTTTTCGCAACTTTTTAGGTCTATATTATTAACCCCTGTTGCCGCTACGCAAATCAGCTTTAGATTTGGCAAGGCGGATATTATCTGCTCATCTATCTGCACTTTGTTTGTAATAATTATTTGGGCATCGACCGCTCTAGATACTACATCACCATTTTTGGTAAGCTCATAAACGTCTAGCTGAGTAAGCTTTTTTATTTTATCTAGCGCACTCCCGCCCAGCGTAGCATAGTCCAGCAATACCGCTTTTGGTTTTTTCATTTCATCTCTTCTGCCGTACGCACTATCGCCTCGGCTATTCTATCCAAATCGTATTGCCTCTCTACGCCGCCAAGCTCATAAGCTACTTTTGGCATACCGTAGACCACACAACTATCTTCGTTTTGACCTATAGTTCTAGCTCCGGTCTTTCTCATGGCAAGCATACCTTTTGCGCCGTCCGCACCCATTCCAGTAAGTATTACACCTATTGAGTTTGCTCCCGCAGTTTTGGCGACGGAGTTGAACATCACGTCAACGCTAGGTCTGTGCCCAGATACTTTCTCCCCTGAGCCTATCTCAACAAAATACCTAGCCCCAGAGCGACGAAGAACCATGTGATAATCCCCTGGCGCTATAAGCACTTTGCCGACACCCAAAAAATCTCCGTTTTTTGCCTCTTTTACCTCTACGGCGCATATCTCGTTTAGTCTATCGGCAAAAGATTTTGTAAAATTCGGCGGCATGTGCTGCACTATGATAATCCCGGGGATATTGGCAGGCAACTTAATAAGAACATCTTTAATTGCTTCAGTACCGCCAGTTGAAGCCCCTATTGCTATTACTTTGTCCGTTGTTTCGGCTAGGGCGGAATAGCTGACTTTTTGCACCACTGCCGCACTTTTTTTGCGTATAACTTTCGCTTTTGCGGCAGCTTTTACTTTTGATATTATCTCTTCTCTGATATCGTCTATGCCGTCATAGATATTTGAGTGCGGCTTCGGCACAAAATCAACGGCTCCGGCCTCAAGCGCTTCAAGGGTAGTAGCCGCCCCCTTTTGGGTAAGCGAAGATATCATCACGGCTGGGGTTGGCATATGTGCCATCAGCTTTTTAAGAAAAGTGATACCGTCCATTCTAGGCATCTCAACGTCCAAGCACACGACATCCGGACGTAGCTCAACTATCTTATCTCTAGCAACATAAGCATCCTGGGCGACACCGACAACCTCTATCTCTTTGTCCGATTCTAACACCTCTCTAACAACCGCTCTAGCCGTAGCGCTATCGTCTACTATCAAAACTCTAATGCTCAAGATTATTGTCCTCCACCTTGTCCAGCATATTTCATAAACACTTTACCAGTATCACTTCTCATCATAATACGTCGACCGCTCGCCCCGCCAGTATCCTCTGCGGTAACTTGTATTTTGTACTCGGCTAGTATCTCTTTTGCGGTTAGTATATTTCTCTTACCTATCATCATATCCTCCGAAGAAGATATATTGATGCTAGCTCCGCCGAATATTTTTGCCTCCATATTTGACGGATTACACCCTATATCCATCATGGATTGTATCATTCTAGGAACGGATACATTGCCGAATTTTGGACTTTGAAGCCCATTGCCGTTCCAAAGAGGCAAAAGATAGTGGTTCATCCCCCCGACCATCTTGTATTTATCGAACAGACAAACGGCGACGCAAGAGCCGAGAACGGTCGAAATCTCGGTCGGCGAAAAGCCTATATGTATCTGCCCTACATGAATAAAAACTTTTTCGTACATCCTAGACCCTTTTACATTTCAAAGGCGTCATCAAAATCTTCAAAAAGTATATCATTAGAGCCGCCACTGCCGCTACTGATGAGATCCTCGCTAGGTAGCGGTATAAATATTTTAAATTCTGTTTTTCCCTCTTCACTGTCATAATCAACATCGCCACCAAGGGCCTCAACAACTCCTTTTACCACACTAAGACCAAGACCAAGGCCTGTTTTTGCTCTTGTTGTGCCCTTGCTAAACTGCGTAAATCTGTTGTATACGAGCAGCTTATTTTCTACAGATATTCCCTCGCCGTCGTCTTTTACGTCAATATATAGGTTTGTGTCGTCGTTTTTGACCTCAACCCAGATATGACCATTTTCAAATGTATACTCACAGGCGTTAGATACAAGATTTAGAAGTATCAGATATATCTTTCCGGCATCGCTAAATACATCACCTTGCGTAGAATCTTTGAAATCTATTTGCAGATTTTTGTCTTTTATTAGATATATAAACGATGGTCTCACATCATCCATTATAGTCTCAAAATTGACTTTCATATAGTAATTTTCAGTCTTGCCCGCTTCTATTTCGCTTGCGGCAATAATATTTTTGATTTGGAAGTCAAGGCGTAATATCTCCATATGAAGCATCTCGGTAAGCTCATGCGCTTTTTCCGGTTTTTTGCCAGATATTAGATGTCCGCATATATTAAGTACCGATGAAATAGGGTTGTTAAATTCATTTTTTATGAGCGATAGAAACTGGCTTTTTACGGAGTCAACTTCCATGAGTCTTTTATTGAGGTCTATGAGCTTTTTATTCAAAAACTCCATCTCGCCTAGCGTTTTGTTTTTTTCATCAAATCTTCTTTGTATCTCAGCCAAAAGCTCTATATCGCTTATTTTTTCTAGCTCTTCCATCGCTCGCTCCATTTTGGTTTTTAGATTCTTCTATAAATTGATGATTTTATGAGCGCAAACTCATTTTTATTTTCCGTAATTGCCTCCGAATCCCCTATTATAAACGTAGAACCCTTGTTTATAAGCTTTGCAAAGCGTGATATAAGCGCTTTTCTCGTCTCAGAATCAAAATATATCATAACATTTCGACAAAAAATAATATCGAAATGGAATTTGAATACTGAAAAATTATCGTTTACAAGATTAAAAGTTCTAAACATAATCTTTGATTTTAAAATAGGGTCTATCTCGTACACGATGCCGGTCGGCGTCTTTTTTTGCGTAAAATTACGATGAACAACTGCTTTTTGCATGGACTCTATATCTTTTTCTCTATATTGCCCACGTATAGCCTTTTCCAAGGCTTTGTGCGATATGTCAGTTGCTAGTATTTTTATATCCCAACTATCAAAATCTTTTAGATTCTCTCTTAGAAATATCATAATAGAATAAGGCTCTTCACCACTAGAACAGGCGGCAGACCAGATCCGTATTTTTTTATTTGTTTTGGATAAAAAAATATCGCCCATATTCTCTTTAAGGTATGCCCAGTGATGAGGCGACCTAAAAAAAGAGGTTACGTTTGTAGATATGGCATTTATGAAAGTGGATATCTCCTCTTCTCCATCGGGAGAGCTTAGATACCTGTAGTATTCGGTAAAAGAACTCATTCCGAGCTCATGAAGTCTTTTATGAAGTCTCCCTCTTACCATTGTGGATTTTTGATCTGATAGCGATATGCCCACTCTTGACTTGACAAAGTTCCTGATTTTATCGAATTCTTCAGCAGTTATTTCGATATTTAACATGCTACCTCACGGCTTCCGTAACGTCAGCACAAAGCCCGTCAATATTCAAAATAAGGGCTATATCACCATTACCAAGTATTGCCCCGCCTGAGATTTCTTTTATCTTCGCCATTGAGCGGCCGAGAGTTTTTATAACGACTTGCTGACGACCGAGAAGGGCATCTACAAGTATTGCTATTCTACCTCTCTCGCTTTCTACGCACACAAGCGTACTCTCCCAAATAGGAGCTTTATCCTCGCCGCCTTGACCAAGCGCTTCATCAAGACGAACTACTGGGATTTGCTCACCTCTTAGATTGACAAACTCGCCTTTTCCTTTTAGCATATGGACTATATCCTTTGATGGAACAAACGATTCCACTACGCTAAGCGTTGGGATAATAAACGTATCTTCGCCGCTTTTCACAAGCATTCCGTCAATAATGGCAAGCGTAAGCGGGAGGATAATAGAAAATGTACTTCCGACTCCAAATTCAGATGTAATCTCTACTTTACCCCTTAGCTTTTCAATAGAATTTTTAACAACGTCAAGCCCAACACCTCTACCAGATACATCACTAATAACTTTTGCCGTAGAAAAGCCCGGCTGCATAATAAGCCCGTATATCTGCTGGTCGCTCAAGGCATCATCGGCGGCAATAAGCCCTCTTTCCACTGCTTTTGCAAAAACAGCCGCTTTATTAATGCCACGTCCGTCATCAGATATAGCAATGATGATATTTCCGCTCTTATGATAAGCTCTAAGGGTTATCGTACCCTCTCGCTCTTTCCCGTTTTCAGCTCGCTCATCACCGTTCGCCTCAAGGCCGTGGTCTATTGCATTTCTTATCATGTGAACTATAGGGTCGGATAGCGAATCTATCATCGTCTTGTCAATTTCGGTTTCCTCACCTTGAATAACAAGCTTAATCTCTTTGCCGGTCTTTTTGGCCGTATCGCGAGCCACCCTCTTCATCTTCTCAAAGGTATCCCTAATTGCAACCATTCTAAGAGACATAACTCTGTCTTGTATAGCCTTTGTTATTTTAGACAGTATCTCTATCGTCTTGTTGATGTTTGAATCGCCTATCTCTTTTATTTTCTCATTTTGTGCTATGAAATTTTGGGCAATAACAAGCTCACCAACAGTATCGAAGAGTTCATCGAGCTTTGTCGTATCTATCTTGATGTATGACTTTGCGGCAACAATCTCTTCTTTTTTCTCTTTTGGCTCATCATTTTTTGCCGCCGTCACCGCAGGGGCTTTGCGCTCTTCTTGCTTGGTCGGCTGTACAGTCTCCGCTTTTGGTTGTGCTACCGTAGGCTCGCTATTTGATTTGACAGCTGTTTTGCTCTCTATTTCCGAGACTTTATATTCGTTATCAAAC
This sequence comes from Campylobacterales bacterium, assembly GCA_041915365.1. Taxonomy (GTDB): domain Bacteria; phylum Campylobacterota; class Campylobacteria; order Campylobacterales; family UBA6016; genus UBA6016. The sequence goes on from JAYSBP010000013.1 coordinate 66,718, forward strand.
AAAAACTCAAAAATCTCTTCTATCTCAGCCAGACTCTTTTCTGATGAAAAAATAATAGAAACATTTGAGAACATAGATTCTTCAGAGCTAAAAGTCTCCAATGTTGGAATACTCTCGCAGTTCCAATAGCTCTCTTTGATTTCGCCCATCTCGCCGAGTATTCTAAAGAATAGATTGTGGTCGTAGCCTCTAAAGTATATATCTTTGTCAAAAGATAGCTCTACAAGATACACCCCTTTACCGCCCTCTGCCACGCTTGAGCCTATTGAGTTTTTTACGCCCTCTTCCATGTGCTTGTCACACTCTTTTTGAGGTGCTATAGCTGCCGTCTCGGCAATGGGTGCTTCACCAAACTCGGCCGCAAGATCATGAAGGGACTGACTCGCTGGCTTTTGCACAGCCGTACCCTTTTGCTCAAGGAGTGTTATAATCTCAGCCAAACAATCGTCGTACGCATCAGGTACGCCTTCTTTTTCGTTGACCTCATACCCCATGGTTTCTTTAATCATATCAACGCCGTTTAGAAGTACGTCCACAGCTCCATCAGGCAAAGCTGCATCGGATGAGCGAAAATGGTCAAGTAAATCCTCGAAATGATGCACAAAGCCGCCGAGCCTAGTAAATCCAAAAGCGTTTGCATTCCCCTTTAATGTATGAACACCCCTAAATAGCTCGTTCATAATCTCTTTGTTACTCGGGTTTTCCTCAAAATCTATTATGTCGGCGTCGAGCTTCTCTATAATCTCACCGGCTTCCTCGATAAAAATCGCTTTTAACTGCTCTCTACTCATAGCAAATCCAACTAGCTTTACCAAATTTTTTAAAGGAATACTCTTTTTTGTCGAGCATATCTATTTTTAGGGACGGCTTTGTTTTTTTGAGACTAATAAGAAACGCAATGATGGCCGACGAAGTCGGAAAATCATCATCGGTACCCTCAAAGCCCACTTCTTCTATATACTCAAGCCTAGGGAGTACAAACTTTTTTAACTCTTCTATCTCATCGTATTTTAAATCTAGAGATATATTTAGTCTATCACCGTCAATCTGCATATTAAAACTCTTTCAAATCACTTTCATCTAATGGGAATATTTCATCCGCATTTTTTGACTTCTGCGCCTGTGGCCTTGGTGCTGGTTTTGAAGGTATATGTTTTACCTCTTTTTTTAGCTCCATCTTTGTACGTGTTTGTGTTCTTTGATGTACACTTGTCTGGTTTACATCTATACCGACTATCCTAGCAAGAGTTGCCACAGCTTCCAATGCAGATACCGCCTGAGCATTCAGCTCTTCGCTTGCCGCAGCAGCTTCCTCTGAATTTGCCGCAACTTGCTGGGTAACTTGATCTATTTGGCTCATAGCCATACCTAGCTGGTTTAGACCTTCAGCTTGTTCTCTGCTAGAGAGGGCTACTTCACCGATTAGGTCTGAAACTTTTTTGGCCTTATCGTCAATCTCTCTAAACGAATTGCTGGCAAGGTTTGCTATTTCAGAGCCTTTTTTGATTTGTGTAACAGCTTCTTCAATAACAACGCCCGTCTCTTTTGCGCTATTTGCGGCTCTTTGGGCTAGGTTTCTAACCTCATCGGCAACAACGGCAAATCCAAGACCGTGCTCGCCCGCTCTTGCGGCTTCTACGGCTGCGTTTAGAGCTAGAAGGTTTACTTGGAAAGCTATTTGGTCTATGGTTTTTACTATGTTTGCTAT
>JAYSBP010000014.1:0-60640 GCA_041915365.1 Campylobacterales bacterium
AGCTCCACCTGTGAGACGTATGATATTTTTATCCCGTTTTCATATGCAAATAAAAGCTTTGCGGCCTGATACACCGATAAGATGTCAAGCTCTCTCTCCTCCAGTATCTGCACCCTTTTTGTTCCGTACATTACCTTGTTGCGAACATTTACAAAATCAATCTCGTCTATACTCTCGCTGCCTCTCTTGAGTGCGCTTATTGCAGCTTCGTTTACTAGATTTGCTATCGCCGCACCTGAAAAACCGGCTGTTTTTCTGGCAAGAGACGAGATGTCTAGAGTGTGTGTCTTATGTTTGAGGTATATCCTCAAAATCTCTTCTCGGCCTTTCACATTCGGCAACTCCACAAATACTCGCCTGTCAAATCTACCGGCACGTAGCAAAGCCTCGTCCAATACTTCTATTTTATTTGTTGCGGCTATCACGATAACACCGTTTGAGCCTTCAAAGCCGTCCATCTCGACTAGCAATTGGTTTAGCGTAGCCTCTCTCTCGCCAGAGCCTGAGCCACTCCTGCTCTTTCCTATCGCATCTATCTCATCTATAAAAATGATAGAAGGGGCTTTTTTCTTTGCGGCGGCAAAAAGCTCGCTCACTCTCTTCGCTCCAACGCCAACATACAGCTCCACAAAAGTGGCCGCACTCTTATAAAAAAAAGGTACCCCGGCCTCGCCTGCCACGGCTCTTGCGAGAAGGGTTTTACCAACCCCTGGGGAGCCGACCAGCAAAACACCTTTTGGCATGTGTATATTTTTTGATTTAAATAGTTTTGGATTTTTCAAAAACTCAACAACTTCAATCAGCTCGCCCTTTGCCTCGTCGACTCCAGCTATATCCGTAAACTTCAACGGGCTCTTTATCTCATACGCCAACTCTTTTGGCATCTCATCACCGCCCCTTGCTGCAGAAGCCTTGATGACGCCGTAAGCTGCACGCTTATTGAGGTAGCTACTGGCAATTTTCCAAATGAGCATAAAAGCAGAAAGAGACACTACAGAAAACAGCAAAAATGGTACAAAATCAAAGCTATGCTCTATCGGCAAACTAGCCAGCACAAGCTCTTCAGCCTTATCTGTTTTTGGTACGGAGTAGACGACATCCGCTGAATAAAGATATATGTACTTGCCGCTAGATACGGCTTTGCTCACCTCTTTCGCGACGAGGAGCGAATTTAATTTATCATAATTTATAAGAACGGAGTTGTCTCGTAGTGCGGCATAAAGACCCAGTATAATAAAAATAAATGAAGAAACGGCAATAACGCCAAGCGGTTTTTTGTGACGCGACAAAAACTCTCTAATCATTTTTTCTCAAATCCTCATTAATAACGATAGAAGTCGTCGGGAATGCTATCTTGACCCTGTCGCTCTCTTTTATGCTAGAGAGCAAATCTTTTGAAACGACGCTTTTTGTTTTTAGTATGGAAAAAGAGTGCGTAGGGTACCAGACCGATATAGCTACGCCGTTTTCTTCTACAAAGCTAAATATTCTAGGCTCGGTATTTACCTCGCCGAAACTATATTTTGCCCTCATGCGTCTAATTGAGCGCTCCGTTAGTTTTGAAAATACTTTACTATGTCTTACGGCAACATCCGTAGCTATGCGGATTGCCTCATCCACGTCCGAATCAAATGTTACTCGTATGTTTACATTGTCCCACACCGTAGTAAGACCTGAGTGTGAATAGTTCAAAAATATATGGGTAAATATGTAGTTATTAGGAACGAACACTATTCTTCCCGCTCTTTTATTTTTGGAGTAACTAATGAGTGAAACCTCTTCATACAATGTGATTGTAAGGAGGGAAATGTCGATAATATCGCCGAGAATCTCCACACCCTCTTTGGAGGATATTTTTACCCTATCACCGACTTTGATAGCGCCACCAAACACAATTGCCAACCACCCAAGCAAGCTCATAAACCAGTCTTTCATCGCAATAGCGATACCGGCCGAGGCAAAACCTAGGATAGTTACCAAGTAGCCTACGTCATTAATATAAGAAAACAGCAAAATTAGCACTATCAGGGCGATTGTTACGATATTGACCGTTTTGGCTAGTATGTATGCTCTCTCATGGCTTGCAATCGAGTATTTTTTTATCATTATTTTTGAGAAAATAGATACCGCTAGGATACCGAGGATGACTAGCATGATGTTAAACAGCTTCATCATTTGGTATTTAATATCTATCTGCAGCTTTTGCGTCTCTTCGTTTGCTTTTGCCTTGAAGGCTTCTATATTTTTTGTAAATTCTATTTTTTCAATTTTCAGACGTGCTAGCGCCGTACTTTCAAGCTCAATCTTTTTTTTCAGCTCGTCTATTTCGGATAAAGAGTCTTTGTCGCCCCTTTGTTTTAATAGTTCAACAAGCTGTGTATTTAAATCGTTTCTTTCGATAAGGGCGTCGTTTAGTCTCTCGAGTTCTGATATTCTCGTGTCGTAAATATCTTTTTTTGAAGATGTTTCCTTGATAAATGAGAGCGCCCCAAAAACTCCAAATGGACTCTCCACCTTTGGAACGTGACTTATATCTTCGACTTTTATCAGTTCGCCGAATATTGCCCTTTTTGGCTCTCCCAAAGTTTTAAAATCAACGTATCTTTTATTCCAGATATTTTTTTGCAGACCATCGTCTATCGACGCTATTTTCCCTTTTGTATTGCTGATGTTTTGCTCAAGAGCGGCGATGTCACCCTCTGATAGCTCTTTTTTTTGCTTTGCGTCGGCAAATATCGTAAGAACAAGAAGTAAAGATAAAATCCTAAGCCAAAAACTCATTTAAAGCTTCCATCACTATATTTTTTGGGGTATCTTTGATTATTTCGTAAGAGCCGATGCCGTTTGGAATAATAAACTTTATCGTACCTTCTTTTGTTTTTTTGTCAAGGAAAAACTTATCATAAAAAGCCTCGGTATCCTTGATAGCGTAACTTATTGGAAGATTGTACGCCAACAGGAGATTTTTTACCTCGTTTGCTTCGTCCGTGCTTATCTTTCCAAGCCTAACGGCAAGAGCGTTTGCCATCACCATACCGATAGCCACGGCCTCCCCGTGCAAGTATCCAGTATAATTGGTCTCGCTCTCGATGACATGAGCAAAAGTATGTCCGTAGTTTAGCACCGCTCGCACTCCGTGCTCTTTTTCGTCTTGTGCCACAACGGAAGCTTTTAGCTCTACACTTTTTGCAACCGCTTTTAATAATGCGTCTTTATCGGCTCTTAGATTTGCGCTTTTCAAAAATTCAAAAAAATCTTTGTCGAACATCACCGCCATCTTTACTATCTCGGCAACTCCAGCCGCAAACTCCCTATCAGGCAGTGTCTCAAAAAAACGAGGGTCGATATAAACCCTTTTTGGCTGGTAAAAAGCCCCGACGAGATTTTTGCCGTATTTGTTATTAACCCCTGTTTTACCACCGACACTCGCATCTACACAGCTCAAAAGAGTGGTCGGTATCTGAATAAAATTGCATCCTCTCTCATAAATAGAAGCCGCAAATCCTGTCATATCGCCAATAACACCGCCACCAAAGGCTATAAGATATGAGCTTCTATCAAGTCTGTTTTCAAAACAAACAGCGAGTATATCCTCGATTGTGCCGATATTTTTGTACTCTTCTCCATCAGGCACGGTAGCTATACATAGCTCGTCTGCGTCAACAACGCTCCTCAAATACTCCAAATGTAGTCCAGCGACCGTCGGGTTGGTGACGATACAAGCTTTTTTGAATCGCATCGTTTTTAGCGGCGCTATCTCAACGTCATAGCTATCGTCTACAGTTTTTTTGAGGTCAACATTGATTTTCATCTTTATCCTTTTATCACATATCACTTATAGGTATAAACAACTGGTGGCTGTCTCTCAAAAGAGCAAAAAGCCCGCTACTGGCAGGCGTAATGAAATATTTTAGCTTAAACGAGACTTGCTCTTCTGTAAACGGCAAAAACTGTATGAAGTTGCCAAACCCCCTATATTCTCTGAAAAAGTTTTTGGACTCTTTTTTGAGCTCAAGCTTCACCCCATAGACATCCGAAAGCGACATATAATGCTCAGATATACTATTTTTGTCGCTCTCTTCAGGGTCATATTGATAGAGCTTCAAAGCTAGTTTTAACTGCAAAGATAAGTCAAAAAACACATAAGATATTTTTTCCAAATCAGGGTCGTTTGTAGCCACAAGCGCAGAATATGAACCGTCAAAAAGCCTCTGTTTGCCAAATTTTAACACCGGTTTTTTGAGAGCGAATAACGTCTTTTTTAACTCTCCGACAAACATATCTTTGTCACATAACACAAAACCTATATTATATTTTTTTACGTCGTTTTTGATGATTTCACTAGCGTCGCCGATACGGTAATCAAACTCAACTATAACATCATCAACACAAATTGAGCGCAAATAGTTAAGGACAGATGATGAATTGATGTTAAAGGCTTTTATGAAGAGCTTTTTGTTGTTCAATTTTTCATGCAAACTAAGCGAATCCGCAACGATTCTTCTTACTTTTGCTTCACTCATTATCGAGGTATCAAGAGATAAATACAAGTTTGCGCCAAACGGCTGCGGGAAGTGCCCTATTTCGCTTTTTATCGCTTTGTAGACGTCTTTTAGGATATTTGGCTGGCCGACCAGTATTAGCTCGTCTTGAGGGCGTATCATTGTCGATTGCTTCGGAAGTATCAGCTGTTCATTTCTATATATTGCCGCTATTTTCCAGTTTTTTTGCTCTATGTGTGAGATATGGCGAAATACGTATTTGCTTCCGTATGGAACCATTACCTCCATTATCTCGCCTTGCCCTTTGCCGATATTTTGAGCTATTAGCGGCATGTGAGGCATGAAGCTCATAAGGGCATTTGAAAGTACGTCTTTAGTGTTGATTGTTTTTAGTTTTAGAGCTTCGATAAATTCGGCTGGAAGCTCCTCGCTATCGAGAACTACTATGGACGCCCCCATATTCTCCTCTCTAACAAGCGAGGCTACGACTTTGGTATCAGCCATATCGTCAAGAGCCACGAATACAACCCTAGCCTCCTTGAGAGACAATGCTTTTAGTTTATGCTCGCTGGTCGGGTCAAATACTTTTACGGAGCAGTTTCTGGGTAGTTGTAGCTCACCATCGGGCTCATCGCAAAGCGCAATTTCAAAAAAAATAGAGTCGCCGGAGGCATTGCTTAGCCTCTGCAAAAATCTGTTTGCGACATTGCCTCCAGCGATAACTACTATCTTTTGCATACTTTTTTAGCCCTTTAGATTAAGGCGAAAATTATAGCAAAAAAGGACTACAGGCAAACGGCTACGTATGCGCAACCTTCATAACAAAGTACGTTCAAATAGATACAAAGCTCGAAAGAGATGCTAATTTGCAGTTTGTGAATTAAGGTTTTGTTGATGAGAAAGTAATTTTTGTAATAAAAGTTGACAATAAAAATTTTGTCAGATAAAATGACAATAAATTTTTTGTCAAGGATAGAAAATGCAAAATTGTGTCGGTCAAGCCGTTAGGGGTAACAACTTTTGGAAAAGAGAAAATGAACTTGCCGCAATATGGAGTGCTATAGAGACGGGCAGCCATATTTTACTTGCCGCACCGAGGCGTGTTGGCAAAACATCTATTATGTTTCATCTACAAGACAACCCGCTTGAAGGATATGCTGTCGTTTATCTCGATATTGAGTCGGCGGATAGTGAAAATGAATTTTGGAGAAAGCTGTTTAATGCTTTGACGGAGGAGGAGTTTGCAAATAGACTCAAGACATACTCAAAAGCGGCTCTCGAAAAACTAAAAAATATAAAAATAAAGAAAATATCGACATCAGGTGTAGAGTTTGACGATAGTGATGAGCTGAATTATTACGCCATCTTCGAAAATTTTATCAAAGAGCTGGATAGTGATAGAAAAATAGTCATAATGATTGACGAGTTCGCCCAGACAGTTGAAAATATCATCAAATACGATACGGCAAAAAGTGCGGAAAGCTTTTTGAATGCAAACAGGGCATTGAGGCAAAATCCAAAAATATCATCCAAAGTCGCATTTGTATATGCGGGTTCTATCGGGCTTGAAAGTGTTGTTGGCAAAATAGGGGCTACAAAACTCATCAATGACCTCAATAGTATAAAAGTGCTGCCGCTTGACGCTGATGAGGCTACTATTTTTACTTTGGAGCTACTCAAATGGGTTGGGCTTAAAGCAGATGAGGCAGTAGTAGCTTTTATGCTCGAAAAAATAGAATGGCTAATACCGTTTTATATTCAGCTTATCGTTCAAGAACTCAAAACACTTAGTAGACAAACATGCAAAGCAGGCATTGAAAACTCCGACATAGACGCCGCAATAAATAAAGCCATTGAGCATAAAAATCACTTTGACCACTGGCAAAGCAAGCTCAAAGAGGGCTTTGATAAAAATCAATACCTTTTTGCAAAAGAGATTTTGAATATAGCATCCGAAAACAGCACAATAAGCTCGTCAGAGATAAGCAACCTTGCCGCAAAACACGACTTAGACCAAGACGACGCAAAAGAGGCGATTCACTCTTTGGTATATGATGGCTATATCAATAATAACGACAATGCGAAAGTATATAGATTTAACTCTCCAATCCTTAGAATTTGGTGGAATAAATATGTCGCAAATTAACTACGCAAGATACAAATACACCCCTGACGAGATAGAAGAAAAAGAGTTTTTGGCGAGATTTGTCGTTAGAAATGATATTTTTGAAGATATATTTCAGGACATACAATCGTCAGATTATTCAAAACCAACACAGCACTATATATTTGTCGGACAAAGAGGGCAAGGCAAAACTACGCTTCTTCGCAAAATACAGATAGAAGTCGCAAAAGATAAGAAGCTATCCAAGTTTTTATTGCCAGTCAAATTTGCCGAGGAGCAGTACCAGATACGCTCGTTATGCAGGCTATGGGAGGAGGTGGCTGATTATTTGCAATCTATTTACGGCAGTATATTTGGAGATATACTTGATGAGATGGAAAAGTCTTTTGACGATGACGATTATGACCTCAAATGCTTCTCTATATTAGAAAATGCCGTAAAAGCAAAAAGCAAAAAGCTACTCCTTCTCATAGATAACATAGACGAGCTACTAGGTAAGCTAAGCGACAAGGAGCAAAGAAGGCTTCGTGAGATACTGCTAACATCTTCTATGTTTCGTATCATCGGCGGCTCTACGAAGATGATAGAGCAGCATCACGACTACGGGAAGCCTTTTTATCAGTTTTTTAAAATTGTCAAGCTGACGGGATTTAACAAAGAAGGGACGCTAACTTTTCTAAGAGCCATCGGCAAAGGTGTGCAAAAAAAACAGATAGAAAAAGTTATCAAAAACAACCCGCAAAAAATAGAGACCCTAAGACAGCTAACTGGTGGGGTGCCTAGAACACTTGTGATTTTGTTTGATATTTTGGTGCGTGACGAGGGAAGCGCTTTTGATGATTTGCTAAAGATACTAGACGATGTAACACCGCTGTACAAGCACAGGATGGACGACCTGCCGCCGCAACTCCAAGACATAGTCCATACGATAGCGATAAACTGGGACGGTATGCTAACCAAAGATATAGCCAAAAAGACGAAACTGGATGGTAAAGCCGTATCTGCACAGCTAAAACAGCTTGAAAAATATGAGCTAGTAGAGTCGGAATCAGTTGGCAAAAACAAAATCTACAAAATCAAAGAGCGGTTTTTTAATATCTGGTATCTGATGCGTTTTGGACGCAAAAAAGATAGGCAGAGAGTGGAGTGGCTTGTGAGATTTTTGGAGAGTTGGTGCTCTACTGATGAGCTTGAGGCGAGAGCCAAAAAGCTTGCTGGCTCAATAAAGCAAGGCAAAGTAACTCCAAATCATGCATTTTTTATGACAGAGGCTTTGGGTTATCTCGGAATTGAAATGGAGCACTCCTTGAAGTCCGTTACCAAAGAATTTCTTGTAAACAAAAAATCACCATTGGCAAACGAACTATCAATGAGTGATGAAGAGTGTGATGCGAAAGCAACAGAAGCTATTGTGAATGGGGACAGTGATGCTGCCTTGCGATTATTTAAGCGGATCAAAAAACCATCCAACAGTGTCATATCTCTCGTGAGAGACATGGAGTTTCTTAACAATGCATATAGTCTCAATGTTCAACAAGCCGAAAGTGGAGATGCCAAAGCAATGGAAGCTATTGCAATTGTAAGTTTTGCAAATCAAAGAAATCCAGTGCAAACATTAAAATATGCCCGAATGGCATATCAAAATAGTATTAACAAGACTAGTGTGGTACAAGTTTATACTTTTGCCTTGCTTTGGAATGATGAGTTTTTGGAAAGTTTTGAAAAATTTGCAGAAGCTATGAATTTTGAAACTGATATTGATAAAGATAGATTCGCTGGTATATATCTATATTTTTTAATTGCAAAAGAACAGTATTATCAGGCGAAAAAGTTTTTTGAAATACCTAAATATGAATTGAAAGAAAAATATAAACCTATATGGTACGCCTTGATGACACTAATGAAAGATGAGTTTCCGGAAGAGATAAAAAAGATGGGAAGCGAGCTTCAAGAAAGTGTCGATGATGCGCTACGTACTATCAAGCAATATAAAAAATGGTATTCGATAGATAAAGCAGAGGTATAATCGCCTCTGCTCAAATGCTATATTTTCTCCACTCTCATCACAAACCCAGCTCCCCTTTGAAACTCAAAATCCACGGGCACTATCTCTGCGCTCAGTCCAAACTCAGGCAATTCGTCCAGTAATCTGTATACGAACGGGCTAAACGGCCTATTGCTTGCCACCTTTGAATTATTCATGTCGACAAGCGGAAATATCCGTACTTCGTCAGCCAAGGCCGCCATAGATATGATACTCGTTAGGTGAAAATCGTAGTCAAATCTATCATCGTATGTAAAAAGAAAATGCCCGCTAAGACACAAATCAAAATGCCCGGTAAGCCGTAGATGCGGAAACTTCGCATATAGATAATTCTCATGCGAGAAATCGGTTATAAAATCACGAAGCGCAGACTCCCTAGCCGCACGGTGCCCATCCAAATCACCGTAAAAACCGAAGTTATGCTCACTCATCCATGCCGTATTCGTATAGACTTTTTGTATTCCTATTAGCCCAAGTCTTTGTAGCTCATCTTTGTTTTTTTGATAGAGTATGTCAGCGGCTACCGCCTTTGCTCCTGCTTTATTAGCATGAGCCGTAAACGAGCACGCCCCGCCAGGGACAATCAAGTATCCGCTTGCCCGCAAGCTCATCCTCTCTTAGTCCAAACATACAGAGATACTCCTCATAGGTGCGCCCGATAAATATTACGTTGTCCAAATCCAGTGTTGACATTATTATTTCCTTGTTGTTATTTTTGTGCTTATATATAAGATGTTATGGTTAAGTATTTGTGGGTGTAGTTTCGGCGCTTAGCGCCAGATAAGAGAAGCGACAGGAAGGGTTCGTGTAGTAATGATGTTTGCCATATCGCCCTCCCCTTTTATTTTTTATATTTTACGATTTGTTTAATAAAGCTCCCCAAAAAGCTCCAAATACGTGAGATAAAGCCTTACGTCAAACTCCAGCTGTCCGTAATTTGGCTCCATATTCTGACAAAGGGCGTAAAACGGTTTATTATGCTCTTTTTCTTTGAGATGGGCTAGTTCATGCACGATTATCATTTTAAGGAACTCCTCAGGAGCTAGCTTGAAGATTGTAGCGACCTTGATTTCACTTTTGCTTTTTAGCTTACCGCCTTGAACACGAGAGCTAAAGGTGTGAAGGCCGAGTGCGGCATGAAGCTCGGCTATCTTGCCGTCATAGGCTACTTTTGATAGCGGCTGTGCTTTTCGCATATGCTCGTTTTTTAGTTTTATCGCATAGTCATACAATGCTTTGTCGGTAGTAACTACGTGCTTTTTGGGATATTTTGCAAGCAGATATTTGCCTAGTTTGCCATCATCTATTAGACGGCGAACTTGCTCTTTTATATGTTCCGGATAATGGGCGACGTATTTTAGTTGTGGCAATAAATCCTCTTTTTTGTAGAATAAAGCAAAAACATACGGGATATTAAATGAAAATAGGTAAAAACAGCGTCGTAACTCTTGATTATAGCGTAGCGGGTGTAGACGGCGGCTTGATTGACGAGGGGGCAAATCCGATAATATATCTACACGGCGGCTATGAGGGCATTTTTCCAAAGATAGAAGCGGCGCTTGATGGTAAAAGTGTGGGCGACTCTCTTGATATTACTCTTGCTCCTGAGGATGCTTTTGGAGAGTACGACGAAACTCTTATTGAGGTGGAGGATGCTAGCGCTTTTGACGGCAAGGTAGAGCTTGGTATGCAGTTTTCACAAGGTGACGATGAGGATGCTTTGCTATATGTAGTCAGAGATATCAATGACGGACAAGTAACGCTTGATGCCAACCACCCACTTGCAGGACTCGAAATAGTATTTTCTTGCACGGTAACAAACATTAGAGAGGCAACAAACGAAGAACTTGCGAATAAAGTAGTAAACGGCTAAGGAGCCAAGATGGCATTAGACTTATCCGATACGCTCGTTATAGGCATTACCGCAACTGCGCTTTTTGACCTCGCTGAGGCCGATAGCGTATTTCGCCGCACATTCGAGGCAAATCCAGATACTGCGATAGAAGAGTATAGACGCTATATGCTTGAGCGTGAAGATGACGAGCTACCGGAGGGAACCGGATATCCGCTAGTCAAGGCGCTTTTGGAACTAAATCGCTACCAAGACGGCTCAAGCTCGCCGCTTGTGGAGGTAGTCGTAATGTCTCGTAATAGCCCTGAGACAGGGCTTCGGATACTAAACACGATACGCAAAAAAGGACTTGCTATATCTCGCTCCGCTTTCACGGCAGGAGAGACTGTCGTTGATTATCTTGATGCTTTTGACGTTGATTTATTCCTCACAACCGATGCCAAAGACGCACAAGCCGTCATAGATAGCCGCACATGCGCCGCCGCAATAGTAAAAGAGCCGCCTAGCACAAACGCTGAGATTTCGCAAGGACAAGTACGCATAGCCTTTGATGGTGACGCCGTGCTTTTTGATGAGAGCAGTGAGCTAGTCTACAAAAAAGACGGACTAAAGGCCTTCCACGAAGCGGAAGACGCAAACCAAGATACTCCACTAACAGAGGGGCCTTACGCTTCATTTTTAAAGAAGCTATCTCGCCTACAAGACAGACTTCCGATTCGTAAAGAGTATTCGCCGATACGAATAGCAATAGTGACCGCTAGAAATAGCCCAGCCGAGATGAGGGTAATTAAAACCCTTAGAAATTGGGGTGTATATGTAGATGAGGCGTTTTTTCTAGGAGGGGTGGAGAAGGCAAAAGTACTTAGTGCCTTTCGCCCTCATATATTCTTTGACGACCAAGACGTACATCTGGACACCGCCTCAAAAGCGGTGCCGTCCGGTAAAGTCCCGTATCCCACAAGGAGCTAACTTACCTTAAGTGCCCTTGTGGCATTGAGTACGGCAATAAGAGCTACGCCAACATCGGCAAATACAGCCTCCCATAACGTAGCTGTTCCGTAAGCACCCATTGCCATAATGAGCGCTTTTATGCCTAGGGCAAAAAATATGTTCTGCCATACTATGGCATTTGTTTTTTTGGCTATTTTTACCGCAGTAGCTACTTTATTTATCTCGTCAGCCATTATTACCACGTCTGCCGCTTCTATAGCGGCGTCACTGCCCACGCCTCCCATTGCCACACCTATATCTGCCCTTGCTAAAGATGGGGCATCATTAATACCGTCGCCCACAAAGATAGTTTTGCCGCTCGAGTTCGCCATTAGAGCCTCTAGACGCTCAACTTTTTGATGTGGCAAAAGAGCCGCATAAATATTATTTATTCCCAGCTTATCCGCAACGGCTTTTGCCGAACGCTCGTTATCTCCGGTTAACATGGCTATATTTTTTATTCCCATCGACTTTAAAGCTTGTATGCTCTCTTGACTATCCTCTTTTATCTCGTCGCTAACATTCAGCACGCCAGCAAATACACCGTCAATACAAACATATACGACGCTGCCGTCTTTTTGCCATTTTTGAAAATCTATGTTGTTTTGAAGCATTAGCTTGTCGTTTCCGGCAAGCACAGTTTTGCCCTCTACTATGGCTTTTACACCGTAGCCGGATAACTCTTCGTGCAATCCTATTAGTGATTCGTCAATCGGCTCTTTATAGGCTTGCGCAACACTCATTGCTATCGGATGATTGGAATGATGCTCAGCATATGCAGCGTATCTAAGTAATGTCTCTTCCTTAAAGCCATTTACGGCCTCCATAGATGAAAGGGCAAAAATGCCTTTTGTTAGCGTACCGGTTTTATCAAATACAACCGTGTCTACCGCTTTTAGCGCTTCAAGATATGCCGCACCCTTAACTAATATGCCGGCCCTAGATGCTCCGCCTATTCCACCAAAAAAGCTAAGCGGAATCGAGACTACAAGAGCGCAAGGGCAAGAGACTACCAAAAATACGAGTGCCCTTCCAAACCACTCGGATAGCGAAGCCCCTTCAATAAATAGCGGCGGTAAAAATGCGAGAGCCATAGCCGATAAAACTACAAACGGGGTGTAGTATCTTGCAAATTTCGTAATAAAATTCTCTGTTTTTGCCTTTTTTGCACTTGCATTTTGTACCAAATGAAGTATTTTTGATACGGTACTATCATCGAATGTTTTTGTTGTTTTTATTGTTAGCAATGCCGTTTTGTTAATAGAACCGGATAATATCTCATCTCCAATACCAACCTCTCTTGGGAGCGCCTCCCCTGTAAGCGCAGAGGTATCAAGAGACGATGAACCGTCTATTATCACCCCGTCAAGCGGAACTTTTTCGCCGACTTTTACTATCACCGTGTCGCCAACTTTTACATCGTTCGGATTCACTTTGATACTATTACCGTCAACTATTAGGTTGGCATAATCAGGGCGTATATCCATCAAAGCCTCTATAGAATGGCGACTTTTTGCGACAGCCATATCTTGAAAAAACTCACCTATACGAAAAAACAGCATCACGGCTACGCCCTCTGGATATTCTCCGATAGCAAAAGCCCCTACCGTGGCTATTGACATAAGAAAATTCTCGTCAAACCAAGAACCCCTTATCATATTGCGAACGGCAGAGTAAAGTATCTCCCAGCCGACTAGCAAATATGCAATGATAAAAAGCGGTAATTCATACACGCTACCTTTGTCGCTCAAAAGTGCCGCAACAAAAAATATTGCGCCCAAAGCAAACATCCATATATCTTTTTTATCTAGCCCGCCATGCTCATGATGATGGTCGTGCCCGTGCTCATCGTGGCAATGATCTTCATGTGGATGACAATGCGAGCAGCATTTTATTTCGTTACTCATCTATATGCTCCAGCCCTTGGTCAAATATATTTTTGATATGTTCGTCATCAAGAGAATAAAATACGGTTTTCCCTTCTTTTCTATACTTTACAAGTCTGGCTATCTTCAACACTCTAAGTTGGTGAGATATAGCCGATTGATTCATATTTAGCAGCGTAGCTATGTCGCATACGCACATCTCTGACTCAAAAAGCGCAGACAATATCTTGACTCTTGTCGTGTCGCCAAATACCTTAAACAGCTCGGCAAGCTCAAAGAGCCTCTCATCTTTAGGCATCTTGCTTTTGACGACAGAGACTATATCATCGTGTACGATATGACAATCACAGTTGTATTCGCTCAAAATTGACTCCTTATATGAATATATGAATATTTGTTCATATATTATAAACTAGGCTCCTTAAAAATTGTGAACAAAAAAATGGGCAACGTATAAGGATGAGCTAAGTATCATTAACGATAAAAAGCCTATGGAGAGAGCAATGCGAAATGTTTTTGTGATAGTAATTAAATACACAAAACCGTTAACAGAAGTAGAAAAATATCTTGAGGCGCACAGAAACTTTCTAGATAGTGCCATAAAAAACGGAACGTTAATGCTATCGGGAGCTCAAAATCCAAGAATCGGAGGGGTCATAATAGGACGCTTCTGGAGCCTTGATGAGGCACAAGCCTTCGTACATCAAGACCCTTTTTCTGTAGCAGACGTGGCGTCCTACACTGTAACTGAGTTTACGCCCTCTAGGTTTGCGCCGGAATTTGAGGGCTATTTGCAATCTTAGTCTATCTCGGCGCTGAACTGCTCTACCATCTCTAGCGGTATGTGAGTCATCTGCGATACTTGCTCGTGTGTATAGCCAGCGTCAAGGAGTCTCTCGACCGTATGCGATAAAGGCTCGGCAACCTCTACGATATGCCCATCTGGGTCAAACACTCTAAACGCCATTTGCCCCCATGGCTGCGGCTCTATCTTTGATATGACTCCGGCACCGAACTCCGTTAGTTTTTTGAAATCATCCTCTATAGTTTCAGATTCAAAGCAAATTTCGAAGCTCTGTCCGTTAAATTTCTTCGCCGCTCCAAATATAGTTTCGGTCGCCATCTGCGTCTTCCATATTGCAAGGCCGCTCTCAAAAGCGACATAAGCCCCATCAGACTCCATAACCACTTTTTGCCCCAAAGCATCCTCATAAAACTCTTTTGATACCTCTATGTTGTCTACAAAAATAGCAGTTGCCGTAAGCGTCATATTGTTTTCCTTTTTATTTGTTTTGTTGGCAGGGGTCTGATGCGTTGCAGGTAGATGGCGCTTCACCTACTTCAATGCCAAGCTTCTCTTTTATCTCATCGGGATCAAATCCGCTTAACTTTACGTCCCCTTTTTTGATAAGCGGCCTTTTGATTAGTATCGGCTCTTTTATCATAGCCTCCAAAGCTTCCTCTGCACTTAACAATGCAGGATTCACAAGGCCGTCTTTGATAGATGGAGCCGTCATATTAAACCAGTTTTCAAGCGGCTTTTGCCCAAAATACTCACGAAGCTCGGATGATGTCCATTTTGTCTCAAGTAGATTTTTTACTACTAGAGTGCAGCCGGCTTTTATCAGTTTTTCTTTTTGTCTGGCATTGCCGCCGCAACCTGGTTTTTCATAAAATTCGATAACCATGCAAAAGCCCTTTTATTTTTATATGACTCTTGCACTTTGCGTTCCGCTATGAGTACAGGCTAAGTCCCGAAGATGTATTAGTTGACGTGTAGTTTGCCGTGTTTTGATAGAGTGAGATTTTACTTAGTTGCTCTTTTTGAGTTAGCTCTTTGATTTTATTTTTTAGGTCGTTTTCCAAAGTCGCACGATAAATCTCTGCGCTGGATTTTGAGATATTTTTTACATATTCATCGCTCTCTTTACCAAAGCCCGTTAGGCTTCTCTCTATTTCTTGCTGTTTTGCTTCGCTTTTTTTGTCAATCGATAACTTCTCAAGGATTGAGTTTATCAGTATTTCGCCGCTTGGTGGAGTATATGAGCCGTCGTTTGTAGTCTTTTTTTGTAGCAAGGATGAAAGCTGTGAGATAAATGAATTTACGCCGCCTATCTGCATTCCGCCCCCTATGTTTTTTGGGGCTTAGGAGCAAAGGGTGTTCCAGATTTTGGCAGATTTGGCCAAAAATCCTCAATTGTATCCACTAAGGCTCAAAAATATAATGTAGAATATCCGCAGATTTTACGAAGGAAACTTGTATGAATGCGACAAATAGAGCCTTAAGACAACAGCAAAATGAAATAAACGATTATGCTGTCTACAGTCTGCTTGCAAAAAAAGAGACAAACGAACACAATAAAGAGATATTTTTGCAAATAGCTAGGGAGGAAAAATCTCATTATGAGTTTTGGAAGGATATAACAGGAAGAGAGGTAGAGCCTTCCACCGTCGTTGTGGTATTTTATACCATGCTTATCACTCTGCTTGGTAGCTCTTTTGCGTTAAAACTCCTTGAAGGTAGAGAGTCCGAATCTGAGGAATTTTATGAAGAGATAGCAAAGACATACCCAGCCGCCGTCAAAATATACAAGCAAGAGGCAAGTCATG
This sequence comes from Campylobacterales bacterium, assembly GCA_041915365.1. Classification (GTDB taxonomy): domain Bacteria; phylum Campylobacterota; class Campylobacteria; order Campylobacterales; family UBA6016; genus UBA6016. The sequence continues at coordinate 16,010 of JAYSBP010000014.1, forward strand.
AAGCCTCATTAATAGATATGCTAGAGGATAAAAAGATAGTTTATGCCGGAGCGGTGGTGCTTGGGATGAATGACGCTTTGGTAGAGCTAACCGGAACGCTTAGCGGTATTGCGCTAGCTTTTGATAGAAGTTTCGCAGTCGGCATCACAGGGATGATTATGGGGATAGCGGCTTCTCTTTCGATGGCCGGTTCGGCATATCTGGAAGCAAAAGAAAACACAGACAGTGCCATATCTCCTGCCGTCTATTCGGCGTACACCGGCTTTTCATACATAGCGACTACATTTATTTTAGTTATACCGTTTTTTATTTTTTCATCTATTGGGGCATCTTTGGCGGTGATGTTTGCGGCGGCCTTTGTGTGTATCGTAGCTTATAGCTTTTACATCTCGGTGGCCAAAGGGCAACCTTTTGCCACAAGAACTTATCAGATGCTATTTATCACGTTTGGTGTCGCCGCAATATCGTTTACGATAGGGTGGTTTGTAAAGCACTATCTTGGAATAGAGATATAAAACCTAATAAATACCGTATCCGACATACATTCTAATGAGCGTTTTTACGCTCGGTCTCGGATAGTCTTTATAGGCTATCCAGATAGTCTCCATTGAGCTTTTATCAAGTGTCTTATAGCCTGAGCTCGTTAGCAATCTCATATCGCTAATATCGCCGTTTGGATACAAATAAAACTCAATGAGGCTAGTCCCCTCTTGGCGAAACTGCAATGCTATCTCCGGATATTTCATATATTTTTCCGTGATTCTGCCTATTGAGCCTAGATTGTCTTTAATAAACTTTTGCTCGTCTTTACCAAGCCTGTCAAACTCTTCTCCGTATAGCTTTCTGATTGGCCCACCGGCCTCTTTTTTTGCGGTTTTCATTTGCGTATTCAGAGCAGACAAAAGAGAGCTTCCGCTCGGTTTTGAAGCGGGCTGTGGGGTGCTTTTTGCGGTTGTATTTCTCTCTACTTGTTTTGCCTGTTTTATCGGCTCTTTTTTTGTCGGAAGCTCTTTTTTTGGTTGCGGTTTTTGCTGTCTTGTTTGTTTGGTTGGTTTTTGAGGCTTATCAGGCGCAGGTCTCGCCTCTTCTTTCGGCCTTGCGCTCTCGTCGGCCTGACTTTTGAATTGACTAAGATTTAGCGTTTTGCGTTCTACCTTTGGGGTGCTACTTTTTTGTGTGTTCAAAAGCAAAAAAGCAAGCCCCGCAAGAATTGCGTGTATGATTACCGAGGCTAAAAGCCCGATAATCCTATCTTTACTCTCCGAGATGCTTGCTGAGTCTGTCGAAGAATTCATAAAGTTCGGCTCTCTTGTCTGCCCTATTAAACACTAGCGGACTTGGATGGTGTGTCTTTGCTAGATAGAGCCCTGATATATTTTTGATTTCGTGTTTTTGCAGTGATTTGAATGCGGTCTTTAATTTCAAATCTTGCAGTTTCATTGCGGCTTTCTCGGCACTACCTCCTAGTAGCACGATAACTTTTGGTTTTACTATCTCTATCTCTTGCAGTAGCATTGATGCCCCGAGCGTTAGCTCTGCGGTATTTGGAGTTCTATTTTTGATCCCTCTCTCTGAGGGCTCAAAAGTACGAAACGCAAAAGCATTTGTAATTAGCAGTTTTTTCCTATCTATACCGCTTGCCTCTATGAGTTTAGCAAGGTTTTTCCCAGCCGCCCCACAAAAAGGGCGACCCTCCCTTGCTTCATTCTCCCCTGGAGCCTCGCCTATTAGCATAACGGCACCATCCACAAAGCCAAACTCTCTGTCATAAACAAGCGACCTATCGATAAGACTGGAGTCTAGCTCATCCAAAAATACTTTTCTGGACGAATAAAACTCCAAAAGTCTATTTTTCACCTCAAGGCCTTATTTTTTGAGTATCTCTTCGCCCATTTTGCAAGCTTCCGCAAGCAACTTATCGGCGCCCTCGGCTAAAAACTCTTTTGCAAGCTCCTCGCCTATCTCCTCAAAATCCTCTATATCGGCAGTCACGGCCTTACTCATCATAGCAGAGCCGTCAGGCATACCTATTACGGCTAGAACCTCCACAGTCTCATCATCCATAATTTTCGCATTAACACCTATCGGCACTTGGCATCCACCCTCTAGCGTGTCCACAAAGTCTCTCTCTATGGTGGTCTCAATCATCGCATCTTCGTCATTTAGCACCGACAAAAGCTCTATTACTTCGTCATCATCTATACTTTCAATACCGAGAGCCGCCTGCCCCATTGACGGAGTCATAACATCTCTCTCGATAGGCACGGCATACTTTACGCCATCAATCAATCCAAGTCTTTTAATCCCCGCAGTCGCGAGAATAATAGCGTCAAATTCGCCGTCTTCTAGCTTTCTAAGCCTAGTATCTATATTTCCTCTAAGGTCTTTGATAGTAAGGTCTGGGCGAACACTTTTTAGCTGCATTCTTCGTCTAAGGCTAGTAGTTCCGACTACCGCGCCCTCTGGCAGCTTCTCTAGATTTTCGTATTTAAAAGACAAAAAGCAATCCCGAGGGTCTTCTCTTTTTGTCACAGCAGCAAGCACAAGACCTTCTGGAAATTTTGTCGGAACGTCTTTTAGACTATGGACGGCCATGTGCGAGCCGCCACTTAGCATATCCTCTTCAAGCTCTTTTGTAAAAAGCCCCTTTCCACCTATTAGCGCAAGTGGGGTATCAAGGATTTTGTCCCCTGTTGTTTTGATAGGTTTTAGCTCTACTTCAAGCCCAGAGTGTGCCGCTTCAAGAACTGCTTTTATGTGGTTTGATTGCCAAAGAGCAAGCTTTGATGCACGGGTGGCGATAATTAATTTTTTCATTTCATCTCTTTTAGTAGTTGTTGAATTTTAGCTTTTGTACTATCTGGCTCGCCGTTGACAAATATCGTAGGCGTACCCCTAACAAGCACTCTAAAGGCCTTGTGCTGCTCTTCGTCATACTCTTTTAGCACGTCTTTTCTCTCTATATCGCTTTTTTGGATTTTTAGCCCAAGCTCACCGCTAAGTTTTGCGGCTATTTTGGCCTCATCGGTCTCAGCTGGAGCGACGTCCGTACCGTATAGTTTTAGCAAAAGCTCAGCCTTATTTTTTACGTTTGCTCTTTGGCTAAGCTCCGCTTTTACTATAAACTCAGATGCCGGATGGATAGTGAGAAGCGGGAAAGAGTAGTGATAAACGGCTAGTTTTGTCGGATTTTTGACCGCCGTAGATATGATGTCTGGAACCATATCTCTACAAAATGGGCAAAGCGGGTCGCTAAACACCAAAACTTTGTTTTTTGCATTTTTATTGCCGGCAACCAAATGCTCGTTATCATAATAAGACGAGTCAGGGGTTGGCTTGTAGCTCTCTTTTGCGCTTTTTTGTTTTTTTGGATTTGCTATGTCGTCAGCTATTATGTCACCGTTTGCAAATATCGCATCCGAGAATTTGATGATTTGTCTTTTGCCGCCGCCTTTGTCAAGACTGGCCTCAATGGCTATAATCACCGCTTCCCAACCAGCAAAACCGTCCATCGGCTCTCTTGATATGACTTTGACAGATTTTATACTGGCTTGTTTGTGATTCTTGAAAAGCGATATTTTGTACTCTTCAATCTCTTTGTTGCTCACAGCCACGGCAAGCGTCGATAATGCCGCAAAAAGAAAAGCTATTTTTTTCATCACTCACTCCTACCCAAAATTCTTCTATCGAGCTCAATAATAGCCTCGGATAGGCTCATAGGCTCTTTGACGAGCGCTCTCCTGCTTACTATTTCTACCGTATTCTCGGCTATGTTTTTCCCGATTATTAGTGCATACGGAAACCCTATTAGCTCAAAATCCGCCATTTTATGCCCGTATCTCTCGTCTCTGTCGTCGAGTATCACCCTAATTCCAGCGTCCCTTAAAGCTTTATAGGCCTCCTCGGCCGCCGCTTTTTGAGCTTCGTCTTTTATGTTTGATACTATGATGTTTACTTGATAAGGGGCAACAGACGATGGAAGTATGCACCCTTTTTCATCCGAGTTTTGCTCTATTATCGCAGAGATTAGGCGGCTTACACCTATGCCGTAAGTCCCCATAATGAACGGTTGTGCTTTGCCGTTTTTATCAAGAAATTTTGCGTTAAGCGGCTCTGAGTACTTAGTCCTAAGCTGGAAAATATGCCCAGCCTCTATACCTTTGGCATACGAGAGGTCAGCTTCACATCTAGGGCAAGCATCGCCCTCCTCTACAAGTACCAAGTCTTTTACCCTCTCGATAGGCGCTTTGACGCTGACCCCTTTTGTATGATAATCAAGTTTATTCGAGCCCGTTATCATATCGTTTCTATCAAGCAGTTCCGCATCCACAAAATACTCGCACTCTACGCCAAGCCCCACAAAACCTAACGTAATATTCTTGCTGGAATATCGCTCTTTTAGACCGGCTTCGTCTATGTCGACAAGGGCAAGTGCGGCGCAAGCATTAAGGGCCTTCGTCTCTTCAAGCTCATCATCTCCGGCAACAAAAAAGACCACAGGGGTGTTTTTTGTTGCATCTTCATACAGTGCCTCTTTGACGACGGCTTTGACGAATCTACCGGCCTCAACGCCAAAAAACTCGGTCAACTGTGTAATACTTTTTACGTTTGGAGTATGCACCTCCTCGCTATTTGTTGCAGTCAGCTTTGCCCTTTTTTTGGCTTTTCTTCTAGCCGCTTCGACGTTTGCCCCATACTCACAAGATTTACAGATAGCTAGCGTATCCTCACCAGCATTTGCAAGTATCATAAACTCTTTTGAGCCGCTACCCCCTATTGCGCCGCTATCTGCTTCCACCACCTTAAAATCAAGCTCGAGGCGTCTAAATATCTTTTTGTATGTCTCTTCCATAAGGTGAAACTCTCTTAGCATATCCTCTTCACTCTCATGAAAAGAATACCCGTCTTTCATTACAAACTCACGACCTCTCAAAAGTCCAAATCTAGGGCGCACCTCATCACGGAACTTTAGTTTTATTTGGTAGATATTCATTGGCAGTTGACGATAGCTCGTAATTTTCGATTTTGCTAGCTCCACCATCATCTCTTCGCAAGTGGGAGATAGGACAAATTTTTGCCCCTTTCTGTCGTCAAGCCTTAATAGTTCCTTGCCGTATTTCTCGGCTCTCCCAGACTTTTGCCATAGCTCTTCCGGACATACGAAAGCAAGATCCACCTCAACGCATCCGGCATTGCTAAGTTCTTCTTTGATGATGCTTTGAATATTATCGAGCATCATTTTTCCAAGCGGCAAGAAATCATATATACCACTTGCGATTTGAAGGACGAAGCCACCTCTTGTTAGATACTCCTGACTTCTGAGCCCTTGCTCATCACCTTCGTTTTTATAGTCTTTTATAGTATTAATCAATGTTCGTGAAAATCTCATTGCTCACCCTTCAAATCTGTTTCTTCGTATTTACAGCTCACAAGAGCCTCGCTTTCCAAATTGTGGAGATACTTTAGCGACTCCACGATGCTTTCAAGTCTAGGATTGTCCGCCATAGCTTTTAGGTTTACGGTAGGCTCGTGCATAAATTTCTTAAATGCGCTATGTAGAAGTTTTGACGCCTCCTCTTCTAGCTCTTTTGGAATAAACCCTTTTTTGATTGCGTTTTTAATCTCTTTTTCGGCTATATCTTGAGCTTTTGTTCTTAGCTCTTTGATGATAGGGTCAACGCTAAGAGCGCTAATCCATTTGAAAAATTCCACTGTATAACCGCCAACAAGACTGTACGCCGTCCTAGCCTCTTCGGCACGGAGCATCTGGTTTTGGACGACTATATCTTGCAAATCATCTACCGTAACGACCTCTATACCGTGATGTTCGCTTATCTCTATATCTCTTGGCACGGAGATGTCAAACCAAATCCTTCTAAAGTCTCTTTTCTCAACAATGAAGTCTTCGAGTACGGGGTGCGGCGCACCGGTTGCAGAAAATACAAGCTTGTGGGTGTTTACAAGCTCTTTTACGCTTGAATAATCAGCCCCAGAAGCGTTCTCGCCAAACTCCTCAGCCATAGCTTTTGCTTTTTCCAATGTCCTACTAACAATTATTACTTTCGCACCTGCATCATACAAATATCTACAGGCCAAAGCACCCATCTCGCCAGTGCCGAGGACGACCGCATACTCATTTTCTAGATTACCGAGTAGTTTTTTTGCTTTATCGACAGCCACACTTGCCACCGATACCGGCTTTTTTGCTATTTCCGTCTGGTTTCGCACCTCTGCCGCACACCTGAAGGCATACTGCATAACCCTTGAAATTTTATTACCAGCATATCCTTTTTCTTTTGCAAACCTAAAAGCGTCTTTTATCTGTCCCGCTATCTGCGTCTCACCTATGACTATACTGTCAAGAGAGCTTGCGACGGCAAAGAGGTGATGAACAGCCCCCTCGTTTTCAAATACGTCAGCCCGCCCTTCAAGCTCATCTTGGCAAAGTTTTGAGTGTTCTGATAAAACATCAAAAACAAATGGCATAGCAAGCCCGGCGTCTTTTGCGCTTACAAATACCTCTACCCTATTGCAAGTAGATATTATTACCGCCTCGGATATTACTTTTGTGTCCGTAAGCATCTTGAGCGAGCGTTCTTTTGACTCCTCATCGAATGCAAGTTTTTCTCTGACTGCTATATCGCTGTTTTTGTGCGAAAAACTTACCGTAAGATAGTGCATCCGTTGCCTTTAAAATAGTCTTGAAAGCTGGCTTTTGGCGGTCTGCGTCAGCTCTGCTTTTAGATTTTCATCGATGTTTGAGTTTTGCAAGGCCAAAAGCCCTTCGTCTGTTATGGCTCTAGCCAAGGCGACAGAGTACTCAAGTGAGTCGTATTTGCCAAATAACGACATTAGCTTTACCTTCTCGTCCTCATTAATATCTTTTTTGTAGATACTTCTCAAAAAGTTCTTTGCGTTCTCGTCTCCGTTTTTGTAAAGGTGCATATAAGCAACCGTAGTTTTCCCCTCTGTAAAATCACTAAATGGTTTTTTACCCAGCGTGGCTTCATCTGCCGTGATGTCTAGCAAATCGTCTATCAGCTGAAACGCAACACCTAAGCTTTTGGCATAACCTTCCACACCGGAAGTCTCCATCCCCTCAAGCATAGCCGCAGATACGGCTGCCGCCTCTATCAGAGAACCAGTCTTTTTGTAAAGCATCTCGATGTACTTTTCCTCATCGGTGTTTAGCTCTTTTGACATCTCAACATCTTCTAGTTCGCCTAGACTAAGAAGGGTTACGGCGTTTGAAATTTTATAGGCTATCTCACTGGAGAACGAAACTAGATTTGAAAACGCTTTTGAGTAGAGTATATCGCCCATCATTACAGCCGTTCTATCGCCATCGGTAGCGTTTACGGTCGGTTTTTTGCGGCGCAAAAGGGAGGCGTCTATAACGTCGTCGTGAAGCAAGGAGGCTATATGTATCAGCTCTACTATGGCTGCAAGCTCACACACTCTCTCATTTTGGCTTATTTTTAGCATCAGTCTAGGACGGAGCATTTTGCCCCCGCTCACCTGCCCAAAAAGCCTCTCAACGTCGTCGTTGCCGAGCGACTTTATTAGCTTATTTATTTCGTTCGTTACTTTGTCTAACACCTAATCAGCCTTGGGTAAAACTCTCTCCGCCTGAACGGGTCTAGCGTCGTCTTTCATCAATACGTCAAACGTCGCTTTTTTGGTTTTTTCGTCAAAATCTTTGAAAACTACGAGAGCATAAGGCCACAAAAAAGCGCTTGGAACCCTATTTTTTAGCTCTATCTTGAAGCTATTTAGCTTATGGTCTTTGTAAAGTATGTTTTGGTGAGAAAATCTCGAAATTTTCTTTTTCGGATCTTCTATTCCATACTTATACAGCATCACAAGCCCCTTGTTGACATATAGAGTCCACCTAAAATCAAGGGTGTACATCTTATTGTCTATGGCTATCTCGTACCTAGCCAACTGGTCTTTTGAGAGCGTAACTTCATTTTTGTAATTCCACGATATTGCGCCGTCCTCGGCCGCCATAAGCGGCAAAAAAACGAGAGACAAAAGCGCAAAAATCTTACTCATTTTGGGTGACTATGTCCGCCGTCAAAGTGAGAGCAAGAGAGTTTGAAATCTCTTTTAAGCTATCGCTATTTTCAAAAATAAAGGTTTTTATCTGTGCCTCTGTGACGCCTCTTTCTTCAAGTATCGTCTCCATAGCCGCCATTCTCGTAAGTAGTCTTTCCATTTCTAGTTCGACTAAGTTTTTGTTCGCATTGGCAAGTATATCAACCAATTTGCCGACTACCGTTCCGCCAAATAGCTCATCATCTTCGTCAAATAGTTGTATCATCTTAAAAAGTAGCCTAATTATTTTTTGTTTGAGGGGGTGATTATAACACTAAGGTTTTAAAACAAAAGACATATTTTGTACTACAAAAAAAGCATAAATAATGTAAACTCGTATTTGTAAGAGAAAATTATCTTTATAGGTTAGTTATATGAACTCTATCGACAGGATGACCGAGCTACACAAGAACAACGAAGTTCAATATCTCTGCTTCAGACTTGAGGACGGCGGGGAACTTTTTGCGGTGAATGTTTTTAAAGTACAAGAGATTATCAAGTATGACAAGCAACCGACACTCATAGGATACGAAAACGATTCATTGATGGAGGGGCTAATAACCGTGCGTGATATGACAGTTCCGCTGGTAGATTTGAAAAAATGGTTTGCCTATGAGCCTGGGCTTCATGTGGATTTGAGCCACAACGGACTTGATCAAAAAAACTCGCAAGTTATGCTTTGTGACTTCTCCGGTGTATTCGTCGGAATTAGGATTTTTAAAGCCGACAGAATACTGACAAAAAGCTGGGATGAAGTGATGCCATCCATGAATATGGGCGGAGATAGCAACAAAAAAATCAATAACCATACCTACTACATAGACGGCTCATTGGTGCAGATAGTAGATATAGAAAAGATGGTCTCCGAGGTTTTCCCTTTCATCGATGAAGAGGTGCGAAACACCGCAATAGAAGTTACCGAGCTTGACACTAACAAATTCCTTCTTATCGCAGAGGATTCCGTAGTAGCCACAAAAATACTAAAAGAGATACTAAATAAACTTGGCGTTGTAAGTAGATTTTTTGAAAACGGAAAAAAACTTCTCGAATTCATAGATGAAAATGAAAGCGAAATGAGTAGATGCGCGCTCGTTATAACAGACCTTGAAATGCCTGAAGTATCGGGATTTGAAGTAATCAAAAAGCTAAAAAGTAAATCCAACCTACAAAATATTCCAATAGCGGTAAACTCATCAATGAGCGGCGACTCAAACAGAAGTATGGCCATATCGCTTGGAGCCGATCACTTCTTACCAAAAACAAGCCCTGTTGAGATTTCCCAGCTAGTAAACAAATACTTTTCAAGGCAATAAAAAATATGAAAAAAATACTTATTCTTGCCGCTTCTTGCGCCGCTCTCACGTTTTGCGGTTGCTCGTTTAAAGGCGATAATATCAATTTTTCAGAGCCGACCTCTATATATATGGGTGAAAAAGCGTTTTCAAAAGCCCATATCCTAGCTACAAAAGATGTAAGAAGCGATAAGAACACGGTCGGGATAATAAAAAATAAAAATGGCGAGCTAAAAACCACTATATCAACGTCTCAGGATTTGTCAACGTGGTTTGGCCTTGCATTTGAGAGAGAGATGAGAGCGGCTGGGTTTGCCCCAATATCAAATATGGAAAACGCCGATTTTTCATATCAAATGTCGGTTACCGAGCTAAAAGCGGAATATATAACGGATGAGCTAACCGGAAAAAACTTGAAGCTAGCAATGAGCATATCGGTTGAGATAGGCGACAAAACCCAAACTATCACAAAAAACTACAAATATAACGAAGAAAAGTGGATAAAACCGACTTTTGAAGCCGAGAGCATAAAAAAAGAGCTTGAGCCATTTATGCGAGAGAGTATCGCCTCAACCGTAAAAAGCCTAGTCGACGGCTCGAAAACTAGATACGTCAAATAAACTTAGAGATAGATAACACAAAAGCCTTTGGCTCTTCTATCTCTATCTTACCGCCATGTGCGGCGGCTATCTGCAGAGAAAGAGCAAGGCCTAGACCATTTCCTTTTGTTTTTGTTGTTTTGAACGGGTCAAACAACATGCTTTTATCAGCTACGTCAACGCCGCTATCTCTTACTTTCAGCTTATAATATTCGGAATCCTCCTCAAAATATATCTCAACGATTCCACCCTCTTCTCTGTCTTCTTCTATGGCATCTATGGCATTAAAAAGAAGGTTTTGCATAACCATAGAAATTAGCTCCAAATCCCCTGTTATATCAATGTCTGGCAAATAAAAATTGAAAGATACATCTTTGGAGTATGAGTAATGACCTATTGAAGCCCTCATTTCTTCCTCCAATTTTCTGAGGCCAAACGGGCTTTTTTTGATTGCTACCCCCTTTGTAAAAAGTAGCGTAGCCTTGATGATTCTCTCAACACGCCAAATAGATTTTTTGATTTCGGTAACTACAGGTTTGATGTTATCCGCTACCACACCTTGCAGAGTTGACGCCAGTATCGCTACGCTTCCGACGGGATTTCTGATTTCGTGTGCCAGATGTGCCGCCATCTGACCCATTGAGGCTAGTCTTTGTGTCCTTTTTTGCTCCGTGATATCCGTGGCCGAGACTATCGTTTTATTGCCAAGCTTGACAGATTTGATAAGATAAGAGCGGTCATCTATCTCTGCCTCGCCATTGTTTTTGAACGTTCGATAGTCAAGACCGAGCGTTTTTGCCGTCGAGTTTTGCAAAAATATCTTGCCTTGTTCATCAAGCACCCAAATAGCGGTTGGCAAAAACTCTATTATTTCGCTGAGTATTTTGTGCAGAGCCTCGTATGAGGCTTTTAGGTCTTTATATTCGTTTTCTACTATGTATGTTTGATTTATTAGCGTATCTAGCGTGTCTAGAAATAGCTTCTTGTCTTCTGTGGAGAGCTGATCTAGTAGTTTTTTGTCTATCATTTAAAGCTTCTGTTTTTTGTGTCATTTTACACTAACAGACTTTTATGAATAAAAAACTACTCGCAGCTTTGAAGCTACGAGTATGTAGATTGTTATCTTTTTAGCTTAAATACACCTGCGGCTTGGACGCTGTCATAACTGGCGGCAAAAGTACCGGCTGCCTGTTCTGCGCTAGGGCCATAAAATTTGCCTTGAACATTAACTAAACCAGCTCCAGCTCCAGATGCCGCAAAGCTATTTGCTGAAGTGTTTACAGTTCCACTTAACGTAGCTAGACTCAGACCCTGAATAGTCAAAGAGCCGCCTGTTATCTGCCCGGAGCCAAAGCTTACATCAAGGCTAAGTGTATTGTTAGAGCCTGAAATAGCACTTGCTACGCCGCTTGCCATGTCGTATTGAACACCACGTAAAGCCCCGTTATATGTATATGACACATTATTTGTTGCCAATGACTGCAATACAAGCGTAGGCGTCTCAACGCCGGCTACCCATGTAGAAAAAGGCATCACGCTTGTTGTACTGCTGCCTGTATTTACGCTCCAATATCCCCATGATACATAGTCTGCCGCATTAGGGGCATCAAACGCATACATGAATGCTTTGCCGTCAGAACTAGCCGCCGCAAATATATTATTGTTGATATATGCACTTTGCGATACGTCTGTATTGCTACCCAAGGCATACGATGTGCCGTTATGTGTAATATTTGCACTAACGGCTCCGGTATCGTGGTTGACCGTAGCCGTAATGGTATCATTGCCAGTGAGAGCAATTGCAGGGGTTGCATAATCATAAGTCACAGGTGTAAAATTGTTTCCAAAAGTAGATGCAACGGCAAAGCCTGAAATTGTGCTTATGCCTGTTTTGTCAGCCGTTGAAACTGGATTTGTTGTTCTGAGTGCGCCAAATGAGCTGTATGAGCCAGATAAAGAATCATAGTTGTAACCAGCTACCGCCTGAGCCTCTGAGCCTAGAAGTGTTGCGCTAAGGGATGCCGATGTTGAGGAAGATACACCATCATCATTGTACGTGGAGTAATACTCTTTTCCCGTTATGCCGAGATTGCCGTACTGATCTGTAGTAGACGTCCCGATAAACAATCTACCAAGACTAAAATCCAAAACGGATATTCTCGTAGGAAATACCCTCGCTAGCATAGTTGGCGTGCTAAACTGGTTATTGCTACCGAAGTACTCATACCACAGATAATTTGACCCGCCAGCCGTATTAATATTTTCCAGTTCACCGCCAAACATAAATCTCTTCAAACTATAGGATTCATCGCTATAACTTATGCTACCTAAGCTATAGTCTAACATTGAAGTAATACTAGCACTGCTACCGATTTCACCGCCGCTGACTTGTATTAGCTCTTTTAATCCTACAAAACCATATACTTTACCTATAGCTGTTGGATTGTTTGTAAAGAATGTAGAAGCGACGGTTGGCTTACCTAGCAGGTTATAGTTGGCTGCAATCGAGTAATTATCAAAAAAGGTATAGTCCGTGGCGGTCTCTATCGAGCCTTGCGAATAGTTGTTCGTATAGTCATAAGAGACAAATATCTCGCCTTTACTGTCTAGCATATACCCTTTATAGATGAGTGGCTGACTGTAGTAGGTCTTGTAGTAGGTATCAACGCCGTTGCCGTCGTAGGCATATGTAGCTGCCTGATTTACCAAATTGATATTGTTGTATCCGGTAAATGTCGAAGAAGCACTTGTTACTATCGGTGTGGATAGCGTATAACTACCACTACCGGATACCACTGTCGGCGCAGTAGCTGCCGACGAGTAATTGGTATATGTATAGTTTCCAAGTTCGTCATCATGCGTATATGACACACTTTCCGATGATGAAGCAGTACTGCCTACATAATTCCAAGTGGCACTTGTGCCTGATAATGTGTATCCGGTATTTGCCAAATTGTAGTATGTCCTACTCCTAGAGCCGGTTCCAGAGGAGATATATGTTTCGTATGATTGAGCGTAAGTTTCATTGGTTGATTCGCTATATCCAAAAGAGACGCCATATAGAGGTCCAGTATAAGCTGCGCCAGTGGTCGTAGAAAGTTTTGCATCATCAGAAACTGTGGAAACGATGTTTTGCACAGAGTCTACAATGTTATTTGTAGTTGCTATTGGATTTGTATTTTCGTTTGCTGTGTTTTGTGCAACTGGATTTTGTTGTGCGCTGTCTGAATTTGTTGTTGTGGCAGTTTGAGGGTTTGCATTATTTGGCTTAGCAGACCCAAGTACTGGGCCGGATGCATTGTCAAGATCCCTGAGTTCGCTTGGCGTATACTCTCTTGCCGCACCTACTGCATTATTTAGCACCGTGGTAATTTGTCCAGCCTTAACCTCTCTCGGCGTTATCGGAACCCCTTGTTCTAGAGCCTTTATGGCAACAACGATACTTCCTCTCGTGCAAGCTATCATCTCAGGTCCCATTCTAGGCACCATACCGATAAACCTTGTACCCCTAATTCCTATGGTTGCTGTTCTTGTTTCCATCTTGAACTTATCAGGAGCCACTTTGCCTATTTTGCCGGTTATAGCCTTGAAAGCACCCTCCGATACGCCAAATCTAGCGCTTGCTTTTTTGGGGTTGTTGTCTTCAAAAAGATATTCGCTTACTTTGAAATTTGTATTGGCACCTAAAGAGATAGCCGTACCGTCTTTAAATATAATCTGCGTAGACGAATTGCTTTTGGTTATTAGCTGGTCTTGCTCATCTATCTGAGTTCCGGACACCGCTTTTTGCGATTTACCGCCTTTAATCAAAGAGACATCGCCTGAAACTACTGTTAGCTTGCCTATATTTGCAAATAGTATTGCAAACGGCAGAAGCAATAATATGACAATCTTTTTCACTTCTTTCCCCTTGTGTTGGCTTATAGAATATTAAATACTTTGGTTAACGTTACACCAAAGGTGGTTTTATTATATTTCGTCTCTTCATAGTTTGAGCCGTTATATGTCTTGTTGAGTGATGCACCAAGCAGCATTGAGCTACCTATAGGCTTACTTGCGTTTATGCCAAGTGATTTTTGATAGTCATTTCTCATGTCGGAATATATGACAGCTGGGGCATCCTGATAGTTTTGGTTTTTGAATGTGGCGTTTGCACTTATGTTAAACATATCCATAACAGGGGTTGCAAATTCTATTTTTGCCGACCTTGCGATATAGTTTGCAAGAGGGCTTCTATTGACGTAAACATCATTGTGAGTTCCAATGTTTTTTGATACTGCCAATACCATTGACAAGGTCTTATTTCCTGTAAAAGATTTTTTAAATCCTAATGAGCCGTCCATGACTGTCGCATCAAGCATGTAGTTGCTAAAAAATTGCTTTTTAACACTAGCCGTTTGTTCCACCAATATATCCGCAATTGCAAAATTCAGTTTTTGAGATATACCAACGCCATCCATCGTATCTTGCATTCTATCTTGCAAAAATAGCTTACCGACTCCGCCAGATTCGTGCGTCATACCATATTTGAGGTTTTCTAGCATCGGAGTTAATGATACTTGGTATGATTGTGTCGAATAAGCTATTCCAGAATTTAGTTGTAAATACAATACGTTCGCATCGGTTGTTTGTCTGTATTGTTGCCCGTACGCAACGGCGCTGTTTTGCCATTTTAGGTTTTTATCAATCGCATAAGTGTGGTTTAGTATCGCCGTTTCATTGAATAAGTAGTCGTATTTGTGCCCGCCATCAACGGTATTGAGATAGGGGCTTGCGTTTTTAACGTTCGTATCTAGACCTATTCCGCCTATAGCTATAAGGTCAAGAGAGTGTTTTTTTCTGCTTTTTTCTATTGCCGACAACAGAGTGTATACTTGCACTTTAATATTTTCCGGAAGATTGTATTCTAGGGTATTTTTTAATTCCACCTCGGCAATATCATAGCTGCCTTCTTCCATGTATACCCTTGCCATTTCCATTCTGCTTCTAGCGTGGTTTGGATCTACTGCGACGACTCTTTCAAAAGCCAAGATGGCCTCATCGTACTTTTTTAGCTCCGTTGCACACCTACCAAGGTAAAAGTTTACGACAGGTTCATCGCTTTTTAGCTCATACAGGTCGTAAAACTTTTTATATGCACTTGCATAATTGCCCTGATTGTACAGCGCAACAGCGTCATCTAGTGATTTTTGATTTAATGCGGTATCGGATGCAAGGGCTGATACCCCTATTGCACATAAAAGCGCAAAAGAAAATCCCTATTTTTTAAATGTCGACACGTAGCAACTCCTCCTTGATAACTTTTACACCAATATATTTCTTAACAATATACAATATTATTGCACATTTATATGCTAATTTAGTGCTGGTTTTTGAATCAAAAGAAAATGGTTGTTATTTTATTTCTTGTTTTGGAATCCTCATCCCTCTGCCAACGGCAAAATAAAGCATCATCCCAAGCAAAGACAAAAATATAACAACAAGAAGCCAGACAATTTTCATGGTTTGGTCCCTAAATTCTGATTTAATGATGTCTAATATCGCCCAAATCCAAAGAGCAAGAGGGACAACCCACATCAGCATCACCAAAATCCAAATAAAACCAGACGTGTCCATCTCTTAAGCCTCCAAAGTAGTTGTTTTATAGTTTAACAAATAAATTTTATTTATTCCAAGGCTCGTTGCTTTGGAACTTTGCGGAATCTATAATTTTTTTAAAAATCGGAGCACACTCTTTTTTGATGTCTATCGGTGCCTCATAGGAAAATACAAAAAAACCTTTTTTTGCACCGACGATTACATATTCTTCACTGGTTGGAACTTTTTTGTACGGCGGTACAAATTTATAATCGGCTCCGGTATCTGGCTGATTATGAATGGACTCCTCGAATACAAGCTCAAATGACTTTATGTCAAACCAAACACCTCTTCTACCGTCAATCACTATATACCTATAGTGCTCTTTTTTTGGGATTTCTTCTCTTGTCGGCGAGTTTTGCACAAGAGAGATGTACTCCTTGTAGCTACTAAAAAAACCGCCGTATCTATAATATATAACAGAAATTTTTGCGCTTACGCCAAGATTATTTTTTGGCCCTTGCAGCTTAATACCGGTAGCATTATCATCATTGCCGACATAGTCAAATCTAGATTCGTATCTGCTCCAACCGTTTGGAATGATAATTTTAAATATCTTGTCTTTGTCTTCGTACGTCTCAAAGCCGCTTATCTCTTTGCCGCTTGCATAATCAGTAGCCTTGCATTCAAACGCAACAGCGGTTGAGAGCAAAAAAAACGCAAAACAGACTGCAAGCCTTTTCATTTGTGACTACTGCGCTGAAATATTGATTTGATATACGGTGTTTTTTAGCTTTTTGATTAGCCCGACATCCATCAGCTGTCTAAAAGTAGATACGACGGTCGGCTTGCTGATATTTAGCTCAGCCATAATATCTTCGTATGAGCCGTTGAAGATATTTTCTTCATTAGCGTTTGCAAATAGATACCTGATAATCTCTATTTTTTTACCGCCGACAAAAGTGCTTATCGCCTCTATTAACTTATCCCTAACCCTTATCTCTTCGTCTTTTTGCTTGACGATTATCGTTTTTTGGACAAGTTCTAGCATCTCTTTTGTGTTTATCGGCTTTAGTAAATAACCGTCAACCCTAAGTCTAATGGCATCCAACATATAGTTTGTCTCAGAATGAGCCGATGTCACCATGATTGAGTCTACAGCTATATTATGCTCTCTTATGTATCTAATAAGCTCCAAACCGCCCATTTTCGGCATTAAAATATCAGTCAAAAGTATATTTATCTTATTTTGTTTTAATACGTCTATCGCCTCTTCGCCGTTTTTTGCAGTGAAGACATCTCCCATAAAATCCTCTACCGCTATGCGCATCTGCTTTAGTACTTGCTCCTCGTCCTCTACGATTAGCACGGAATATTTATTCAAATCGTTATACAAAATTTTTCACCTCGTCGCCTATTGGTATCGTTATTTTAAACATTGCACAATTATATTTATTTTTATCCAAATTTAATTTTATATTTTTTGCGGTTATCGTTCCGCAAAAATGCTCTTCAATTAGCTTTTTACTCATATAAAGCCCTATTCCGGTACCGCTCATCTGGTGCTTTGTCGTAAAATACGGCTCAAAAAGCCTGCCAAGCACATCCCTACTTATACCGCCGCCGTTGTCTATGATTCTTATCGTCGCATAAGAGCCTTTTGCGCTTGCCTTTATGAATATAATACGTTTGCCGTCATTAAGGGCAGATACCGCATCTATGGCGTTGTTTAGTATATTTACGATGACTTGCACAAGACTATTTTTGAACCCGAGAAGGTGTATATCTTTATCCACGGATATAACAAGAGAGCTCCCAGATGCTCCGATGGGTCCGTCAACCAAAAAGCCCGCATTATGTATCGCATCCCCTACAGTAAACAACTCCTTATTTTTATCAGGCTTAAAAAAGCTCCTAAAAGACTCTATGGTATCCGACATATTTGCGGCCAAAACAAGCCCCTCTTCTACTTGTTTGGCTATAAACTCTTTCGTCAGTTTATTTGCCATACTTTTTGTCTCAAAACTTTGAATCAGAATAGTAAGAGCATTGAGCGGTTGTCTCCACTGGTGCGCTATATTTGCTATCATCTCACCCATTGAAGCTAGCTTCATCTGTTTATGAAGCATCTCGTCTTTAAGCCTGCTTTTGTTTATCTCCTCTTCTATCTTTTGCTCAAGCGATAGGTTTAGCTCCGTTAGTTCTTTTGTTTTTTCATTTACCTTTTCCTCTAGAGAGCTGTGAAGAGTTTTTATGTTGCCCAGTATCAAATTTGCAAGCAGTATGGATATAACTAGGACAAGACCCAAAAGTCCACTTACAATCATAATAGCAAGCTCAAACAGCTTATCCGCTTTCTCTTTTTCAAACATAGCTTTTTGCATGTGAAAGTTGATTAGCTGTTCAAGATATATGTTCATTGAGTCTATCACGGGGAACAAATTTGTCTTGATGCAATGCTTCGCCTCGCCTTGCATATCGTTTTCAAGCAGATAAGTTATGACACCCAGCTGGAATTCGAGCTTTTTTATATTAGCGGAGATTTTGTCGTTAACTTTTTGCTCATCTATGACTACGGTATTTTGCACCTGTATTGAGGTGAGGTGGAGTATTGCGTCATTGATACCCTCAAAAACGCTAGGCTCTTCTTTTTTTGTCCGTGAACCAAGATACTCATCCCATCTAATTATTAGGTTTTTTTTGAGCAGTTCCACCACCTCATGGGCGTCTTCTAACTTCGTATTTCGTTCTAATATATCTCTATACGTATTGACTATATTTAGAGTATGGACATCTTTTATGGCTTGCAGTTTTGAGATTGATAGCGTCCTGTTATTAAAAGTAGAGTCGAAGCTATTTTTCATCCCAAACAGCATAAGTCCGGCGATAAAACCTATAAATAGCATTCCAAGGGCGATGATTAATATTAAAAATCTGATTTTGATACTAATAGATAGTGATAGTAGATAATTAATAACGGTCGAGATTTTATTCATCTATAGCCACCCCGCCCGTATCTGTTAACCTAAGCAGATATGTATTTTTTAACCCGTTATGGTCGTGCAAGTAGGATAGTTTTTTACCGGCAAGCTCCACATTGATAGCCGACAAGGCCTTTATGAAACCCTCTCTTGAGTCTCTATCTTGCCCTAGTGCGCTTATAATAATTTTTGCCGCCAAAAAACCCTCAAAAGCTATTGAATTTGGTTTGCTATTTGGATGATATTTCGGATATAAATCCAAAAATAGCTTTGCGTCTTCGCTACCGTTTGCGGATAAACTCGGAACCACTTGAGCTATAAAGACATTGTTTAGATTTATATTTTTTTTGCGAGCCTCTTCCAGTATCGGCTCATAACCGCCAAACGAAAAGTTAAAAAACAACGTATCAGCTTTGTTTTCGGCCGCTTTTTTCATCAGTTCAACCGTCGGTTTTTGCGTGCCGGCTATTATGACAGCCTGCGGCGAATGTTTTATTATCTCCGTTAAAGCATAGTTGATGGAGAGCGTATTTCTATTGTATACACCCTCTGCGACCAGTTTTACTTGCGTCCCCTCTATTGATTTTGAAAGGGCATTTAGAGCCGTTAGTCCAAAGCTATCGTTTTGATACACTATAGCCGCACTTTTGATATTATTGGCCTGCATATACCTTACCATTGCTTCGGCCTCTTTTTTGTAGCTTGGCCTAAGTGTAAAGATAAGCGGATTTCCCCCATACAAAAACTCAGCCCCACTCAGAGGCATCAAAAACGCAACGCCCTCGCCTAGTGCTATCTTTACGGCCTGCTCTGCCGTCGGCGTACCGACCACGCCCAAAACTCCGTATAGATTTTTTTGCTTTATCGCCTTTGCGATATTCATCTTAGTCAAAAACGGCTCATACTGGTCGTCCATGGCCTCAAAAACCACCTTATCTTGCCCAATCAGCCCAGTCTCGTTCGCATACCTAAAATACGTATCTATACCGCTTGTATACTCAACCCCGAGCTGCTTAGCCGGCCCAGATAGAGGTGCGCTACCGACGAACAATATCTCTTTTTTGCCCCTATCTTGAAACGCAAAGTACATAACGGAAGCAACTACAGTCAAAACAAATGCAAAAAGGTAAACTCTAAAATATTTTTTGCCCACAAAACTACCGCTAGTAAAAAAAAATTTTGTATATTTTTTGATTATACACTCTCTCAAATTCATTCGGAATTTGGCTCGTATCACACTATGGCAACTTTGGGCATAATACCGCCAAAAAACGGAAGACAAAGCAATAATGTTTGAGTTTAGAGTAGAAGCGACGGATGGGTCGGCTAGGGCTTGCACCATCAAAACAACAAGGGGCGAGATACAAACTCCCGTATTTATGCCCGTCGGTACGGTAGCTAGCGTCAAGGCGCTAGATATGGCCGACATCGAGGAGCTTGGGGCAAAAATCATCCTTGCGAACACATACCATACATATCTTCGCCCAGGAAGTGGGGTTGTGGATGAGATGGGTGGGCTGCACGGTTTTACCACATATCAAGGCAATTTTCTAACCGATAGCGGCGGTTTTCAGGCATTTAGCCTCAGCGACATCTCAAAAGCATCCGATGACGGAATAAAATTCAAAAGCCACATAGACGGCTCCAGTCACTACTTCACGCCAGAAAAAGTACTTGATATACAATACGAGTTAAACAGCGACATTATGATGGTATTAGATGATCTAATAGCCCTTCCAGCGGAGCAAGAGCGTATAAAAAAATCGGTCGAGAGGACAACTGAGTGGGCGAGGCGCAGTCTCGTATACCAAATGGAGCAAAAATCAAAAGGTAAAGCCCAAACAAATAATTTATTTGCCATTGTGCAGGGCGGTACCGACAAAGCGTTTAGGAAGTTATCTGCCGATGGGCTTGTCTCTTTGGAAGCGGACGGGGCAGGATTTGACGGGTTTGCAATCGGCGGCTTGTCAGTCGGTGAAGAAAATGAGGCTATGTATGACACGGTGGAATGGACTACTCCGTTTTTACCGGATGATAAACCACGTTATCTAATGGGAGTGGGGACACCAGAGGATTTGGTAGAAAATATAGAACGCGGTGTCGATATGTTTGACTGCGTAATGCCGACAAGAAATGCTAGAAACGGCACACTCTTTACGAGCTTTGGAAAAGTAAACATCAAAGCCGCAAAATACATACTAGACAAAAGTCCAATCGACCAAGAGTGCAACTGCCCAGTATGCCGCAGATACACAAGAGCCTATATGTGCCATCTTTTCCGTGCAAAAGAGCTCACTTTTTTTCGTCTTGCGACAATACACAATTTGCATTACTACCTAAATCTGGTAAAACAAGTCAGGAATGCTATACTAAACAAAGAGTTTAAAGAGTTTAAAAAAGAGTTTTACAACAAAAGAAGAGGCGAATGAGCGATTTTCAAATGAACCACGCCGAGGCCGAAGCGTATGCTAGGGCCTTTCTTGATGATTTTTTCAAAGAGATACGAGAGGTTGTCGAGTTTGAGCAGGCTTTTATAGAAGACAACGGTCTTGAGCCGCCAAATATCGATTATTTTCAGCTAAAAAGATTTTTGGAAACAGCCGTCAGAAATCTACGGTCAATAGACGCAAACATACTAACGGGACTTGTTCATAAGCTATATAGAGACGTTATGGCGCTATATACTTTTTACTCAACGGCTTCATCAAAGGTCGCTATGCCGGCTCTCGTATTTGAGCGTGACTTTCTAAAAACGCTAAAGCCGTACAACGATTTGGTATTCAAAATAGAAGAACTAAAATCTATGCGAAATAGCTACGAGATGAAAATGCGTTATCTTGAGGGCTCGATGAAAGCATTAGAGCTAAACCTCAATACGGATGAAAAGAAAAAAGAGTTTGCCCAGCTAAAATCAAGATATGCCGAGGCGGCGCACTTTTTTGCGGAAGCT
Organism: Campylobacterales bacterium; assembly: GCA_041915365.1. Lineage (GTDB taxonomy): Bacteria > Campylobacterota > Campylobacteria > Campylobacterales > UBA6016 > UBA6016. The sequence goes on from JAYSBP010000014.1 coordinate 37,506, forward strand.
AGAGATGGCATACCTATAGCCTATGCCCAACTTGAAGAGATAGAGAATACTTTTAGGGATATGTTTTTAGGTTGGTTTGAAGAATACAAAGAGTACTACCTAAACGAGCTAAAGCTTTGCGCAAATATCAAATTTTATTACCTCGACAAACTGCTTTGGTATAAAGCAGAGAGAAGTAATGAGATAAGAAGGTTTTTTAAAGATGCGGGGATAAGAGGCAACTATGACACAAAAACATTTATCGAATACTACTTGCGAAATATAGACCTCAAAAAAACTTTTGACAGAGGGTGGCATACCTATCTTAGAGAGATTTTGGCGACATTGGAGTAGTGGATGTTTGTAGTTTATACGCAAGAAGAGATTAGCGAACTAATAGCCGCAGGCTCAAAAAACAAAAAAGTTGCGGCTGTAAGCCAAGAAGATAAGCTATTTCACTCCATAAAACACGTTAGATTGTTTGATGACATAGAGATGGCGAATACTCTTAGTATAGCCTCTGAAATAAAAATCAATAGATACAAAGCTGGCGACATATTTAGCATAGGCGTTGACGACGGATATAGAATATATTACATCATATCGGGCTCCCTTATTATGCCGCTCGGGCAAGACAGTCAGGTGGAGCTTGCAAAAGATCAGGTATTCGGCGAGGTTGGTTATTTTACGCAGACACCGATGCAAAAAGAGATACAAATCGCCGAAGATAACACTATGATTTTCTCGTTCAAAATCAACAAAAGCAAAATAACAAAAGACAACGCCGAAGCGTTTGCAAAGTTCTACGACGTCCTTTTCAGATATACCGCAACGAAACTATCTTGGTTTGAGATGGCCTAATAAAGGTCCAAAATCTCAAACTGCACATACCAAACCGCAACCGACACCAAAAAGCCCACCACGACCGTCCACGCATATTTGATGTGCGAGCCAAAAGTATAAATTCCCCTCATTTTGCCCATAACGCCAACCCCTGCGGCAGAGCCAAAAGCTATCATAGAACCGCCGCATCCCGCCGTAAGAGCCACAAGCAGCCATTGGTCCGCGCCTATCGGAGGGTTTGCTTTCAATAGGGCATAAGTAAGCGGTACGTTATCTACGATAGCCGACAAAAACCCTACGGCAATATTAACAACGCTCGGGTTGATACTATCGTACACGCCTGCCACAAGAGACAAATACCCAAGATAAGTAAGAGCACCAACGGCCGACATAAGCCCAAAAAAGAAAAGAAGCGTGTCGTTTTCTATTTTTGAAATACTGCTAAATACACCTATGTCTACATTTTTCCTTTTTTTGAGACCATAGCCGTATGCCATCAACAATGAGAGTCCAAACATCATCCCGATAATCGCAGGAAGATGGAGAACTTGGTGCGCAAAAACACTAAGTCCTATAGTCAAAAACCCTAGCCAAACGATACCTTGTGCGCCTTCTTTCATTTGTATTTCATCTGAAGCCTGTACTTTTATAGCCCCTTTCGGCAAGAAAAGAGATAGCAAATAACAAGTCACGCCCCACCCTATAAAAGAGGCTGGAAATAGGTGAAAAAAGTCAAAAAACGGCGCTTTGCCAGCATTCCAAATCATAAGGGTTGTAATATCCCCAAAAGGTGACCATGCCCCGCCTGCATTTGAAGCTACAACGATATTGATGGCTGCTGGAACCAAAAAGCTCTTATCTTCACGCTCTATCGTAATAAGAAGCGTGGCAAATACGAGTGCCGTAGTCAAATTGTCGGCGACGGCGCTAATAAAAAACGTCATAATCCCGCTAAGCCACAATAGTTTTTTGTAAGTTAGCTCTTTTTTTGTCATTTTGCTTTTTAAAACGTCAAAAACCCCTCGCTCAATGAGAGCCTCTATATAAGTCATTGCAACATATAAAAAAAAGAATATCCCTGAAATTTCTAAAATCACATGTTCAACGGTAGTTTCAAGGCTATGCGGAACTTCGCCGTTTGCGGCCACAAAATAAATGCCTATAAGAAAAAACAAAAAAGTACCGACAAAAAGGGCCGGCTTTGACTTGTTAACCCCTATTTTGTCCTCCATCGCTATCGCTATGTAAGCCAGAAAAAACAGAGCAAGAGAGAAAATCCCTATAAAACTAGTAGTTAGATTGTGCTCCATCGCCACCTCCTCTCAAAACAAAATATCCCACAAGCCCAGATAGCAATGACACCATAAATATACCGCCTTTTGCTTCAGAGGCCAAAGCCCCATCTCCAAAGGCAAGAGCCGAGATAAAAATAGACATCGTAAACCCTATTCCAGCCAAAAAGCCCACACCCAAAATCTGCCTGAAGCTAGTATTTGACGGGAAAGAAGCCACTTTTGAGATAACGCCTAGATATGAGAATAACACGACACCCAGAGGCTTGCCGATAAAAAGTGATAGAGCTATCGCAATAGAGAGACTAGAAAACATAGAATCGCCGTTTGGCTCAAATCCGGCATTGAAAAGGGCAAAAAGAGGCAACACATAAAAAATATTCCAAGGGTGAAAAAACATCTCAAGCCTTTCAAGCATCGACATTGATGAAAAGCTAAGGGCTGACATATTTTGAAGCGCTACCGTCTTTTGATGATGGTCGTCCTTTTTTTCGGCGTGAAAAAACTTCTCTTTTAGGTGCTCCATCTTCTCAAAAAAACTTTCCTTGGAGTGCTCCGGCGTTGATGGTGCCATTAGCCCCAGTATAACGCCTAGTATTGTAGAGTGTATTCCAGAATCAAGCATAAAAAACCAAGATACGGCAAACAAAATCGCAAAAAAGAATAGATTTCTAACGCCCAACCTATAAAAAGCGGCTATAAGTAGCACAAAAAACAAAGAGAAACCAAGGCTTGAAAAACCTATATCACCGGAATAAAACACGGCTATTACTATTATCGCCCCTATATCGTCGACAACGGCAAGTGTCAAAAGAAAGATTTTTAACTCGTTTGATATTCTACTACCAAGAAGAGCCATAACGCCGACCGCAAAGGCTATATCGGTCGCCATAACGACACCCCAGCCGCCTTTTGTCGCCTCACTGTCATTCATAAACAAAAACAAAATCGCAGGCGCAATCATCCCGCCTATTGCGGCAAATATCGGCAATGCGGCTGATTTTGGATTTTTTAGCTCACCGTCGGCAAACTCACGTTTTAGCTCAAGTCCGATAATAAAAAAGAAGATGCACATAAGGGCATCATTGACTAGATGCTGCAAGCTATGCGAAAAAGAGAAACTGCCGACACTTACGGTAAACTCAGTATGCAGCATCCCATAATAGCTATCTTTGAGCGGGGAGTTTGCCCAAACAAGAGCAAGCACCGTAAACAAGATGAGCATAATTCCGCTTGCGGCCTCAAGATGTAAAAATCTCTTTAGCGGTTTTGAGACCGTGTCTATCGGTTTATTATCTTGTAGCATAGCTCTCCTTATTACGGTGCAAAACGATTATGCGTTACTCCGAGTTATTTTCTTTTTGGATTTTTTTGCAGAGTAGTTTTTGGATACGATTGTTTGCCATACCAAGAACCTCGTACTCATATTCTCCATCAAGTGCTTTATCTCCAACGGCAGGCATACGACCTAGGATGTTAAAAATATGTCCACCTAGCGTAACCGCTTGTTCGTCGTCAAACTCAATCCCTATAGTCTCCGCCACACTCTCAAGGTCTACCATTCCATCAAATTCGTAGGTATTTTCGTCTATCTGAATTATTTTTGCGCTCTCGGCATCGTGTTCATCTGAGGTATCGCCGATAATCTCTTCAAGTATATCTTCCATAGTAAGAAGTCCGGCCGTACCACCGTATTCGTCCACCACAAGAGCCATATGCACACGCTCTTTGTTCATCTGTACGAGTATCCCTGAAATAGATGCGTTTTCTGGCACAAAAATGATAGGTCTCTCAAGCTCCGATAGTGTTTTTGGATTTTCGGAGAGCATATTGTTTAGTACGTCTCTTATATGAATCATTCCGGTAATACTGTCTTTGTTGTCATGGCAATATGGGTACCTCGTGTGTCTCGTCCCCGTGACAACCTTCATATTCTCCTCGTAAGTCATCTCCGCATCTATGCACACTATGTCTTTTCTGGGCGTCATGACCTCTTTTGCCACCGTATCCGAGAAATTAACGGCGTTTTTGATGATTTCGCCCTCGAAAGAGTCTATAAAACCACCCCTTAAGCTCTCGCCCACGATAATCTTTATCTCCTCGTCGGAGTGCGCCATATCGTGTTCGCTTGCCGGCTTGATGCCTATTATTTTTAGAGCCGACGACGCCAAAATATCAAAAAACTTAATCAGCGGATAAAATACAATCCAAAACCAATAAAGCGGTCTTACAACAAGGAGTACCATCTGCTCAGCTTTTGCTATCGCTATAGACTTTGGAACTATCTCACCTAGCACTACATGAAGAAGCGTGATAATGGTAAACGCAAGCACAAAGCTAACCGTATGAAGCAATACCTGATTGTCTCCAAACATAATAGAAAACGGGTGTTCAAGCAATTTTGCGAGAGCGGGCTCTCCAATCCAACCAAGTGCCAATGAAGAAAGTGTAATGCCGAGCTGAGTAGCGCTCAGATAAGTGTCTAGTGAAGATGAAACTTTAAGTGCCAATTCGGCGTCTCTTTTTCCGCTTTTTGCCAGCTCTTCGAGCTTTGAGCGTCTGACTTTTACTATCGCAAATTCAGATAAAACGAAAAAGCCGTTCAGCAGTACTAAAAAAAATGCAAATAACAACATAGAAATCGACTGACTATCGGGATCCAATATGTTTTCCTCTCTTAAAAAATATTTTAGTTCATGAAAATAGCCTTTATTATACATAAAATTTAATACGACAACCATATCAAAAATAAAGCAATAAAAAATATACAGACCGTTAACGACGCATTTACTCTAGAATGTAATAATCATGAAAATTTTTTACGGGATGCGATAAAGATGAGCAGCTATAGCAATATATATCAAAGCAAGGACGACAACGTGAGCTTAGAGTATTTGGGGCACAAATTGGATGTTGCGCAAAAAGAGGAGTATTTTACGGGCAATTACTTCAATCTATTTAGCAAAAATATTTTTGAGAGGCTTACCATTTTCAATGGTAGCAAACAATCATCTCTAAATGACTTTTGGAGCTACTACCTAATAGAACGTGAATGTGATTTTGATGGACTATTGGAGTGTGTCAAGTGCGTATATGAAATAGCCAGAAACGAAAAAAAATCAATCATAGCGGTCGAAGAAAGCGAGAAAGATTTATTTATTACAATCAAATCATCCGAAATTTTTGACAGCATCACCGTAAGTAGAAAAATCAAAGAGATGGCGTTCTTTGGTGAATATCTATACAAAAAAGAGAGATTGTCTTTTAAAATACCAAAGACAAAATCAAGCAAAATAGCAAAAAAATCAATTCAAGCCCCAAAAATCTATCGCCCAAAAACACCGAGTTCAAACGTCCACAAATCATTCGATTCCTACTCGCTAACCGACCTGCACGAGCATATTAATATTATCAATTCAACCATTCTTAGGTTTAGATTTGGCACAGAAATCGAGGATATAGTGGAGCTCTCAGAGGAGATAGCAAAGGTCTCATCCGTATTGATGCCATACACAGAAATATACGATATAGCCGTATCGCTAAAACACCTATCGACGGAACTTCATGAAAATAAAGTCACCGTAATAAACAAAACATCATCAATATATTCTCTTTTGGTTGCTTTTGGAGAGGACTTTGAGAGATGGGTAAACGAAGTTTTGGTAGCCGGTAAGCCGTCCGTAAATCACTTCACGGAGACAGTTACGTCAAATATTCAAATAATATGCGGTTTCATCAAACCAGTAGCACTATCTACCGACATGGACGATATTTTCAACTTCTAAAAAAGTCGTCTTTGTCCACCGGCGCCCAGCTCTTTTATTTTGATGATATATTTTTTGACGTCAAATTTTGATTTGCAGCCGTTGTAATTCATGTATCTTACTTTGCCAAATACCTTGCGAGAAGGCCACGCCCTATCGTGCACTCCGCCAACGCTCCACGCTATCCCAGCATAACCGTTTGGGTCTCTGCCGTCAATGGCGTATTTGTCGTTTAGATACACGGCAACCCTGAAAGCCTCTTTTGTGTTAGGCGTCCACTCGAGTATTTTTTTTGCCCAATACATTCTCATATAGCCGTGAATTTTTCCTTTTAGTTTCAGCTCATCTTGAGCGCTATTCCAAAGCGGGTCGTGCGTAGCTGACGATTCGAACTCATCCGGCAAATATATATACTCCCTTGGCTCTTCGTCCGTTATTTGCATATTTGCTTTCGCCCACGGCTCAAGTGCGTTTTCGTTGTCATACTCGTCACAATACAGGCAAAAGTTTTCCGCAAGCTCTCTGCGGACGATTAGTTCCTCCAAAAAAGAGGCCTTACTATCATCGTTTGCCTTCGCCTCTTTGACAGCAAGAGCAACTTCCAATGAACTTATCTGTCCAAAATGTAAATACGGCGACAAATCCGAGCAAAAATCTTTTGTCGGGTCATTTTTGTATGCGGCGTAGCCATCTAGCTTGTCCCTCAAAAACTCATCAAGTGTCTCTCTTGCAGCGTCTACACCACCTATAAAATGCTTGCTTTTCGGTAAATCATCAAAAACTGAAAAGTCATTAGTAAAAAAATTTTGTTTGCCGCCTTGAGTTTCAAGTTTTGGCGGAGGTAGTAAAAAATTTGGTAAAAGCTTGTTTATTTTTGGCCTTATCGTGTATGCCGCAAACTCTTTTTTTTGGCTCGTTAGACGAGCCGGAACTATGCACCTGGAGTCAACTTCAAACACGCTTCCGTCATACTCATTTGCAAATTCGCTATACCACATTTTTTTGATACGAAGCGGGTCTTGGTCCACAAATACAGTCTGCGCACCTATCTCGTTCGCAAGATTTAAAATCTCTTTTGGAGGGTGCCCCATTAAAAAACAAAACGGGATATTCTTTGTCACAAGAGCCATCTCAATCTGCGGCAACCCATCACCCATAAACGCAAAAGCTTCAGGCGAAGCCCCTAGAAATTCGGACGCAACGCAAAATCCGACAACGAGCGATAAATTATGCTTTTTTGCGTACTGGCTTGCCGCCAAAAGAGCGAAGTTGTAATCAACTCTTTGCTCTCTGCTCATCCAATACAAGACGGTTGTGCCGCTTTTTTTGCCCTCTTTTAGCCGATGAATACGCTCATTCAAAGACAAGCGGCCCTCCGAGGAGACCTTTTTTTGTATATTTTTTTGAATATTCGACTATTGCGCCGTGAAAAAGGCTAAAGACTTTGACAATATCACCATCTACAAGCTCACACGCCCCACCTTCCTCGCTATATATACCAGCCTCTAGCCACTCTCTTATCTCTTCGTACTCCATCACCTCCATAGAGCATTTATCGCGCAACATCCTAGCCGTGTAGGCATCGACAACCATAATCTCTCGGCGACAGGCATACAAGAGGATGCTGTCCGCAGACTCTAGCCCAACACCTTTTTGAGACAAGAGCCACTCTCTATCTACGCCACATATAAAACTCTCAAAATCGCCAAACTCTTCATAAATAGCCCCGCACAAAGCCTTTAGCCGCACACTTTTTTGATTGTAAAAGCCGCTTGGACGGATAGCTTCCGCCAAAATGCCAATTTCTAGTTCCGCTATTTTTTGAAGCGAAAGCAGATTAAATTTTTTTAGATTTGCTATGCTTTTTTCTACATTTTCCCACTTTGTTTGCTGGGTTAGCATCACGCCAACCAACACCTCAAAAGTCCCGCTATTAGGCCACCAATACGGGTCTCGTCGGCTCAAATCAGGCTCCAACTCCAAAAGCTTTTTGAAGAGCCAAAAACTATTCAACGTAAGCTTCCATGGAGACAAAAATTTCACCCTCATCGTAAGCTTTTATTTTGAAAGCCCCTGCGCATCTGCCGCCGTCAATATCACAAATTAGGGCTTGAAAGATTTTTTTGCAATCTTTTTGAACTACAAAACGTTTGTTCGCCCCGGTCAAAAAGCGGTATATCGGCTCATCTTTGCCGACCCCTATCACTCCGTCCCTGCAACCGCTAAGCCCGACGTCAGCCAAAAAGCCGCACCCGTTTGTGATGCGCAAATCATCTGTGCCGATATGAGTGTGAGTCCCAACGACAAAAGACACATCTTGCTCCAGATACCTCCAAAGAGCCTCTTTTTCACTCGTCGTCTCCGCATGAAAATCAATAAAAATATTTTCTATCCCATCGCTTTTTAACCTGTCAACGGCAGCTTTTGCAAGTCTAAACGGGTTATCGGAAATCGGCATAGAAAAATGCCCCATTAGATTGACAATGCCTAGTCTTTTACCGTTAACATCAATGACTTTTACCCCTTCGCCGCTAAGCTCAGGAGGATAGTTGATGGGTCTAATGAGCGGATATTTTTTGAATACTTCAGCGACTTCGGCCTTATCCCAAATATGGTTGCCGCTAGTCATCATATCCACGCCGGCATCCATCATCTCCGCCGCCGTCTTCGTAGTAATCCCAAAACCGGCCGCTATATTCTCAGCGTTGATAATAGCCACGTCCACGCCAAAACGCTCTTTTGCAACCGGCAAGTGCCGTCTTATCATATCCCGCCCAGGGCTTCCGATGATGTCGCCGACGAACAAAACTCTCATTTTTTTGCCCTCAAAAACTTCAACACGCTATCAAGCACGTCGTCATCGTCTTTGCTAGGCGCATTTATGTACTCTTTTTTACCGTCTTCGTAGTTTATCGTGATATTTTGGGCATAGTTTGAGATAGCAGATACACCAACTTTTAGGGCAAGAGCCTTTGTCTCAATGAGTAGCAAAAACTGTTTTGTGGGCAAGTCAGGTTTACCAAAACGGTCGTTTAGCTCCTCTTCTATCTCATATATTTCAGACACTTCGACGGCACGACTGAGCCTTCTGTATGCCTCAAGCCTTAGCCTATCTTCAGCTATAAACTCAGGTGAAATAAATGCAGATACGCTAAGTTTTAGCTCAACCTCTTTTTCTTTTTCAAAGCTTTTGCCGCTTAACTCATTGATGGCATCTTCCAACATCCTTAGATATAAGCCATAACCGATATTTTTAATATGCCCAGACTGTGCCTCGCCGACTATGTTGCCGCCACCCCTAATTTCAAGGTCTTGATAGGCAAGCGCCGCCCCACTTCCAAGATATGAGTTTGACTCCAAAGCAACAAGCCTTTTTTTAGCCTCGTCGGTTAGCTCATCTTTTGATTCTACAAAGAAATAAGCATACCCTTGCGTACTGGCTCTGCCCACCCTACCTCTCAGTTGGTGAAGGTCTGCCATACCGAACATATCGGCGGAATCAACCATTATCGTATTGACACGAGGCATATTGATGCCAGATTCGATGATGGAAGTGGAAAGAAGCATGTCATACTTGCCTTCCACAAAATCTATCATAATTTTCTCAGTCTCGTCAGAGCCTATTTTGGAGTGCAAAAGTGCTATGCGAAGAGATGGGATAATATCAAGTATCCTTTTTTTGGCATCTTCAAGGCTTGCTATGCGGTTGTGGATATAAAATACCTGCCCGCCACGCCTAAGCTCCCTCATAATAGCCTCTTTGAGCGCCTTTTCATCGTACTCTTTGACAAAGGTCTTGATAGGAAGTCTCTCCCTTGGGGGCGTATTGATTTCGCTTAGACTTTTGACTTGAGAAAGCGCCATATTTAGACTTCTAGGTATCGGGGTCGCCGACATAGATAGGATATGCGCCGTTTTTGAGATGGCCTTTAATTTTTCTTTTTGCTTCACTCCAAACTTGTGTTCCTCGTCGACAACGACAAGGGCTAGGTCTTTTACCTCTGCGTCAAGAAGGGCGTGAGTCCCTATGGCGACCTTCAAAGAGCCGTTTTTTAATCCCTCAAGACTTGCTTTTTTATCTTTTGCGGATACAAATCTATCTATTTTTTCGCACCTTATCCCGTATTTTGAAAAACGCTCATTAAAGCTTTTGAAGTGCTGATTGACAAGGAGGGTCGTAGGAGCTAGCACGACGGATGCGTAGCCGCCTATAGCCGCTGCAAATACGGCGTTCATGGCAACTTCAGTTTTGCCAAAGCCGACATCGCCGCTAAGAAGCCTATCCATAGCCACGCCACGTTCAAAATCGACAAATATCTCGTCAATCGAGCGGGCTTGGTCTGCCGTGTACTCAAATCCTGCGTCTTTTTGGAATACGGCGATTTCCGCTTTTTGAGTGCTTAGCTTCACCCCCTCTTGCAGTTCTCTCTCGGCGGCCAGACGGACTATCTCTCCCGCTATCTCAAATAATCTGCTTCGTACGGACTCTTTTAGTTTTATAAAGCTTGATTTACCCAGTCTATCAATGGCTGGCACAGCACCGCCATCACCGATAAATCTATCTATGAGCCCTAGATTTTCAACTGGAACCAGCAGCTTATCGTCGTTTTGATAGCGGATTTCCACAAAGTCTTTTGTAGCCCCAAGCACCGTAAGATGTCTAAGTCCGTCAAATATCCCAACACCATATTTGTCATGAACTATATAATCACCAAGTTTGAACTCGTCTAGTGCGAGAGCCTTTTTGGGTCTACTTTTTGCCTTTTTTTCAAGCTTATTAAGTGATATTATTAGCTCTTCACGACTTTGGATATTTAGCACATAAGCGGCTTCCAAATGCCTAAAAGAGTCTTTTAGCTCATATATTCCGGCTTGCTTTAATAATGCTTCGTTTGCGGCTATTACCGTTATTTTTTTGTCTTTATGGGAGTCCAAAGCCCCTTTGACATCTATTATCTGATGCTCTTTGTACTCTTTTGGCTCTGGTAATGAGACGATGGACACAAGCTCTGCGGATAGCCGTTCGTCATCCTCTTCGGCCTTTATAAAAGACGGACTAAAAGTACGATAAGTCTCAAAAATGCTCTTGTAATCAACGTTATCCCAAAAACACCAGAGACCAAATGAGTGAGCATCTTTGAAAAATCCGTCAAAATCTCCGCTTGCGGCAAGGGAATTTAGCCTCTCAAACTCATCCACATCCAAAGCAAGAAATGCGGGAGCTATATAAACCTTTTCAAGTTCATTTTTATCGCTTTTTTGTGTGTCAATGTCAAATTCTCGTATCGACTCTATCTCGTCGTCAAAAAAACACACCCTAAAAGGCTTCTCACACCCAGGGGCAAAAATATCCATAATATCGCCGCGAAATGATACTTCTCCGGCTTGTGCCACTATGTCTACAAACTCATACCCATAGGCATACAGCTTTGATTTTAGAGCCTCGACGTCAACCTTTTGGGCAAAGTTTAATTCAAACCCGTTGAGATATTTTGGAGCAGGAAGTGGACGCAAGAGTGTTTTGTATGGGGATATGAGGATTTTTTTATTTTTTTTGGAGTTTACAAATGAATTTAAAACCCAAAACAGTTCTCTCGTCTCATCAGAGAAGCTTCGCAAATCATCTCCGAACTCCGCCCGAAAATCAGGCAATACGAAACTCTCAAAACCGCAAAAATCGGATACCGATTTTAAAGCTGTGGCGTCTTTTGTGTCACGGGCGAGAATACAAAGCGAAACGCCACCCCAATTTTTGGAGCCTAGAAACTCAAATAACGAACTTTGCAATATTACTCGCTATCGCTTTTTTGTGTAGTTTTTATAGTCGGCTCTCCACTTTTTACATAACTAGAACCCTCAAGGATACCGCCAGCCTCTATCACAAGTGACGCACTATAAACCTCACCTTTTATTTTTCCACCGGCAAGTATTTCACAGTTTTCGCACTCTACTTTGCCTTTTACTTCGCCGCCTATAATTATATTTTTTGCGACGAGCTTGCCCACTACAAGGCCATTTTTACCGACGGTAACGAGAGCTTCGGAGTTTATATCCCCTTCTATTTCTCCGTCAATATAAAAACTGTCTCTTAATGCTAATTGACCTGTGATTTTTGTCCCTGACGAGATGATAGACGCTCCGCCTGCGCCTGCCACCTTGTTGCTTCTACCAAAGATGCCCATCTGATCTTTTTCTCCTTTTCAAATAAATATGCAAAATTAGAATAATTCCATTTCAAAAACGGCTCCGGATTTAGAGGGTCGCCTATAAAACGCACCTCATAATGCAGATGCGGCCCAGCCGTAAGTCCTGTATTGCCGCTGAATGCCACAAGCTGACCTTTTCTTACAAACTGCCCCGGCTGAACGGCAAACCTAGACAGATGCCCATACACGCTTTTAAAACCGTATGCGTGCTGAATAATAAGCATATTTCCGTAGCCGCCATTGTATTTTGTTGTCTCTACGATACCATCAGCGGAGGAGTAAACCTTTGTCCCCGTGGCCGCTTTAAGATCAAGTCCCTCGTGAAATATACTTCTTCCAAGCACAGGATGATTCCTTGACCCAAAGTCACTAGTAATCCCCTGATACGGCACCGGAGAGCCGTTTGGTATATTTTTTAAAAGCATAGTCTTTTGCTCTACGCTTATACTAGAAAGCTCTATCGCCTTTTCGCTAGGCGTCTCACTTCTGTAATTAACCATATTGGCTAGATTTGTCTCTTTTTCCTTGATTGCCCTCTCTTCATCGACTATGCTTTGAAGACCTTTGTTTTGAGCCGCTAATATACCGTAATCTTCCATTGTCTTGCTAAGCGAGCTCTCAAGCGCCATATTGTTAGACAAAGATACGAATAGCCCAAAAGAGCCGAATATCAAAAATAGCACCGCAAATGCCGTAAAACTTACCAAAACACGCTTTTTCATCCGCCCTAGCGCAAAGCTTTTGAGCCCAAAAGGGGTAGATACGGTTATTACGGTGGTATTTGCTGCATGGCTTCTTGAAGGGGTGGCTTTTGGGTGGGTGATTTTTGGCATTTGGAGTCTAATATCTCTTTTTTTTGCCTTTTGTCTCTCTAGCTCTGGGATAGTTATGTTTTTATAGTGTGAATCGTTTAAAGATCTAGCTTTTTTCTTCAAACTCTCTCCTCAAAAACTCAGCCGCTACACTAAACGATCCAAAAACTAGATAGTCGTTGTCCTTTTCAATTTTGTCGAAGTTTCGGTAGGGTATCTCTATTTTATCTAAAATTTTTATTAACTTATCTTTTTTGATTAATCGTTCGCCTGCAATATCAATGATTTCTACGGTTTTAATATTATGTTTTAGAGCCTCTAGTGCACCCTGCGGGTCTTTGTCGGCGTAGCAGTTAAATATCAGATTTACTTTTTTATCACCAAGCTCAATGGCAACTTTTCTTGCGGCGTCCACATTGTGCCCGACATCCAAAATAACGTTTGAGGCTATCCGCTCAAACCTCCCGTTTAGTGGCTTTAGTCTGTCAAAAACAGGCGTTACCCCAATGCTTTTTGCCGCCATATATGCCAAAGCTAGATTTTGAGAAAGATATGACGCATAAGAGTTCTGCGTAATATACTTATCAACAGGAGCCATTTCTTCTTTTGAGATAATCTCCTCCAAAAAAACAACATTATCACGAGCAAACTCGCTTTTGATTATCCGTTTTGCCGTCTCATTTGGCTGGAATCCGACTATCGTCTTGCAATTTGAAGCTTTTAGCTTTGTTCTCGTTATCTCTTCTATATTGCTCCCTAGCATATCCGTATGGTCAAGGCTTATCGGCGTTATGAGTAAAAGCTCTTTTGTTAGCGACGTGGTGGAGTCATACTCACCGCCTATACCGGCCTCCATCACAACAATATCAGCTTTATTTTTGAAATAAAAACACGCAAGCAGCGTCAAAATCTCAAAATAACTGAGCGGATTTAACTCATCTTGAAATATGGAGTACATCTCGCCAAATGCGGCCTCAAGCTCATCCGTGCTAGCATCTTTGCCATCAAGCCAAAAACGCTCGGTAAATGATGTTATATGCGGTGATGTGAAGTGTCCAGCTTTTAACCCACCGTTTTTTAACATTTGCGCCAAAAAACGACCCGTTGTCCCTTTGCCGTTTGTGCCAACTACTTGGACTATTCTTGGAAGCGTATTTGCAAAATCGCTATGAGCTAAAATGAAGCTTTTAAATCTATTTGGGTCAAACGGGGTGTATTCAACCCCTTTTGCCTCCAAAAAAGAGCTTAGATTCACGCAGGAAATACTCTATTTCTGCCGCTTTGTTTGGCTTTGTATAGTTGTTCATCTGAAGATTTTATCAGCTCTTTTAAATTTGGGACGGCTTTTCTCTCGGCGCATCCGCAACTAACCGTTACCTCTATTCTTGTCTCTTTGTAGATAAATTTTGTTTTCTCAACTGCCGCCCTGATGGACTCCGCATAAGCTTTTGCACCTTCGATATCCGTTTTTGGCAGCACCGTAATAAACTCTTCCCCGCCAAATCTACCGACAATATCCATATCTCTTGATTTTTTCTTAAGTATCTGAGCAAATGAAGCCAGCACGACATCTCCAGCCATGTGCCCATAGTTATCGTTGATTTTTTTGAAAAAATCTATATCGAAAAACACAATGCTATAGCTGTCGTTAAATCTAAGGAAAAGCTCCTCAAACCTCTCCATCTCCTCATCTATAACCCTTCTGTTTGCCACCTTGGTAAGGAAGTCTACTCCGGCCTCCTCTTTTGCGCTTTCAAGCTCACTCTCAAGGGTTTTTATCTTTTGTTTTAGGCTCTCCATTTGACCTTGTTCACTCTTAATCACGTCAATGGCTTCTTTAATGTCGCTATCCAGTGCCGAGACAAGAGCAGTTAGCTTCACCTTGACAGCCTCAAAATCACCTTCGTTGCTATTTTCTATCAGCTTTTTGATAGAGCCGACTTTTTGAGCCCCTTTTGCGCCAACCTCACCCACGCCAGATATTTTGGCATAACACCTAGTGACTATTGAGTCTATTTCTGATATTTTTGATTTTATCGCTTTGTTATCGAGAAAAACCCTTTTTGAGACGAGTGATTTTATTTCGTGTTGAACTTTTTTTTGCGATATTTGAATTGGGTCGTTGAGTAGATTTTTGCTGAATACCTCAAGCTCTTTTTGCATCTCTTTGGTAAAAGACGGTTTTAGCCCTTCCAAAATCAATATAATCAAATCATCAAAATTCAGCGCCGACTTTTCAAATGCAAGCTTCAACTCGGCGGCAACCTCGTCCAAAAAGTGCGATTTAATTTGCGTGTACTGCTCAAGCCTGGAAAATTCATTTGGCTTATAGTTTGCGACTATAGAGTCCCACTCTTTTGCCAAATTCATCAGAAGTTCGCTGTTTTTTGTATTTTCTATTTTATCAAGTGTATTGGAGGCTAATTTGGCACCGTCTTTGTGTCTTGACTGTTTCATAGCCTTTAGCACTTTTTGAATCAGTATATACTGGGCGCTTAAGTACTCGTTAGCCTCTGAAGGATTGAGTCTGTTCACCTGCGAAATAAGAAACTGTATCAGCTCGTCTATCGTCTTTGGAGCATAACCTTTTATTAGCTTTTGGTATCCATCATCCAAGCGAGATATGAATTTAGTAAGCTTATCGCAGTCTTCGTGGCCTATCCCCTCTTTTTTTAGCTCTTTACAAAAAGCTCTTTCAAACTCGCTTGGAGTAAGCTCTTTGTGCTCTTCTTTTATAGATTTAATTGCCCTTGCCGCTATTTGATCCAGTTTCACTTATTGCCCCTAGTACTGATATTTGGGAAATCAACATATCTATAGCTTTTACGCCGCTATTTTTGATTGCGTCAAATCTCTTTGAGTCTGATATGGTTGTGTTCGGTTCTATAGGAAAATCGTAGCTTCCAGAGGTGCTAAAGTGCTTTGCTCCGTCTTTTGTTACGACCGCCGTCTGCATTGTGACGGTAGCTCTATAAAGCACTACATACCCATTTGCATCATACTGGACGGCAGAAAAACCTACTGAAGCCACTTTTATAAATAATTTCGTATTGGCCTCGTTTTCGCTTACCAATTTTGATTGCAGCTTTGTAATTACGGCCTCATTAATTGCATCTTTTATGACAACCGTATTTTCAGGGTCGCTCCTTAACATCTCCACTTTTGCGTATACTTTGTCACCAATCGCTTTTTTGGAGTAATACGAAGACGGCTTGTAGCCGCATCCGGCAAAAATAAGCGCAAAAGCAACGAGAGTAAGAAGTTTTTTCAATTTTTATCCCTTCACAACGAAGTTAATAAGTTTGTTTGGCACTACAACCTCTTTTATTATTTCGCCTTCAAGCCACTTTCCTGCTTCAGCTTTTGCCAATGCCAAAATCTCATCTTTTGAGGCGTCTTTTGGAGCGTTAATTTCCGCCCTTTTTTTACCGTTAACAGTAATCGCATAAAAAACGGTATCACTATCAAAAGCGCTCTCATCAACATCTATCGTTGCAAAATTAGCACACCCAAAAAGTCTATTTGCTATCTCGTGACACGTATGAGGCGCTATCGGCTCAAGGACATTTGTAAGGACGTAATACCCCTCACTCCATACTCCCTCATCGTTTTGCGCGTCAAGGGCATTTAGGGCTTCCATACATGCGGCTATCACGGTATTAAAAGCAAAAGAATCATCATAAACCGCCAAGCTCTTTTTGAGCGCTTCGTATACTTTTTTTCTAGCCTCTTTTGACTCTTTTGAGAGTGCGCCGGTATTTACTATCGGTTTTGAGGAGCCGCCTTTTACGTTTTCGCTTTTTTCAAAAAAACGTCTCAAAAATCTATAACAACCCTCTACGGCGCTATCATTCCATTCAAGTTCTTTTGTAGGTGGAGCGGCAAAAAGTATAAATAATCTTGCCGTATCTGCACCGTATTTTTTGACAAGCTCATCTGGGTCTACCGTATTCCCTTTTGATTTTGACATTTTGGCACCATCTTTTAGCACCATCCCTTGCGTAAGGAGATTTGCAAACGGCTCATCGACGTTCACATATCCAAGGTCCCTAAGAGCTTTTGTAAAAAATCTAGAATACAAAAGATGAAGTATTGCGTGTTCTATCCCGCCAACATACCTATCTACTGGCATCCAATAGTTTACTGCCTCTTTTGAGAATGCCTCTTTTGAGAAGTTTGCAGGATTTTGGGCATATCTAAGAAAATACCAGCTAGACTCGGCAAAAGTATCTAGTGTATCTGTCTCACGTCTAGCCTCACCGCCGCATTTTGGACAAGTACACTTCATAAAGCCAGTATGTTTTTCAAGCGGGTTTCCGCTTCCGTCTATCACGACATCTTCAGGCAACAACACAGGTAGATTCTCTTTTTTCTCAGGCACTACGCCGCATTTATCGCAGTGGATAAAAGGAATAGGCGTACCCCAGTATCTTTGTCTGGAGATTCCCCAGTCTCTAAGCCTGTAAGTCTTAATTCCGTTACCAACTCCAAGAGACTCAAACTTTTTGATAATAGCCAATTTTGCTTCCACATTGCCCATACCGTCGAATTCACCACTGCAAAACATCAAGCCTTCGCCAGTGTATGCGCCATTTATCTCTACTCCCTTCGGAGCCTTAATGACGGCTTTTAGCGGCAAGCCGAATTTGGTTGCAAATTCATAATCCCTCTCGTCGTGCGCAGCAACACTCATAACAGCACCGCTACCGTAATCTGCGATAACAAAATTTGCAACCCACAGAGGTAGTTTTTCGCCACTGAGCGGATGAATTACCGTAAGTCCAGTGTCAAAACCATCTTTTGGAGCAGCCCCTCTATCCCTTGGAGCCACTCTCTGCATTGCCGCAACTTTTGCCGCCTTGTCGGCATCCAAAAGGGCACTTTGTTGCATAAATCTAACTATCTCATGCTCCGCCGCAAGAGCACAATATGTCACGCCATATACGGTATCGGCACGAGTGGTGAATACAGACAAGGAGTCAAATTTGCCGCCCAGCTTCTCTCTTGACTCAGCCGATAGTTCAAAACTAAATTCAAGACCCTCGCTCTGACCTATCCAGTTTTCTTGCATAGTAAGAACTTGTTTTGGCCAGCCTTTTTCAAGAGTTTTTATATCCTCCAAAAGCTCTGCGGCATAATTGGTAATAGCTAGATAGTATTGGTTCATCTCTCTAAGAACTACCTCAGTACCGCATCTCCAGCACTTACCTTCTTCTACTTGCTCGTTAG
Organism: Campylobacterales bacterium; assembly: GCA_041915365.1. GTDB lineage: Bacteria > Campylobacterota > Campylobacteria > Campylobacterales > UBA6016 > UBA6016. The sequence goes on from JAYSBP010000014.1 coordinate 55,631, forward strand.
CAAGGACGGTAAGGTCGTGCGGACACCAGTTCAGAAGTCCGCCTTTACGGTAGATCAGCCCTTTTTCCCACATATCGATGATAAAACCCTGCTCAAACTTCGTATACTCGGCGTCGCAAGTCGCAAAATCACGCTTTGCGCTAAAAGAGAGTCCAAGACCTTTTAGCTCGGCTCTCATGTAGTCGATGTTTTCGTATGTCCACTTTTTCGGATGAACTTGATGTTTGATGGCGGCATTTTCGGCAGGTAGACCGAAGGCGTCCCATCCTATTGGATGGAGGACATTAAAGCCCAATTTTCGGTAGTGTCTGGCAAATGCATCGCCTATAGTGTAGTTACGCACATGCCCCATGTGTATCCGTCCGCTAGGATATGGAAACATGGATAAAATGTATTTTTTTGGTTTACTCGTATCGTCACTTGGCTCAAAGGCGTTCTTATCACTCCACTCTTTTTGCCATTTTTTCTCTACATCTCTAAAGTCGTAGCTCATTTCCTAGATTGTCCCTTTTTCAAATTCGGCTCTCATTTTGTCTTTTTCAATTTGGATTTTGAGCTTTTCCGCATCTTTTTCTTTTGCTTTTTGTACGCTATACCCGAACCAAATCAAGAACGGCGAAGCGATAAATATTGAGCTATATGCTCCAATAATCGTGCCAATAAGCATCGTAAACGCAAACCCTTTGATAATCTCTCCGCCAAATAGATAGAGCGTGAGAATAACGAAGAAAAGTGTTAGAACTGTAAGTATAGTCCTTGAGAGCGTCCTTGAGATAGCTTCATTGATTATCTGAGGAAAGTTATACTTGCCGTGTGAATCTGGTTTTGCATCCTTAACGTGCTCCCTGATACGGTCAAAAATAATGATAGTATCGTTGATGGAATGCCCCATGAGTGTAAGGAGCGCGGCAAGAACGGTTAAGTCAAAATCAACACCCAATACGGCAACCGCTCCAGCCGTTATGGCAACATCGTGTACAACGCCAAGAAGTGCGGCTAGACCAAATCTCCACTCAAATCTAAACGCAAGGTAAAATAGTATTCCAAGAGATGAGATAAGCATCGCCATCATCCCTTTTTGCCTCAGCTCGTCGCCTACTTTGGGGCCTATGATTTCGACTCTTCTAACTTCAAACTTACCGGTTGAGGCTAAAAGCTTAGATATAGCGTCGCCCGTATCTTTTGTAACGCTTTGATTGGTTGTTTGAAAGCGGATAAGTATCTCATTTTCCTTGCCAAACTCTTGAATCTCGGCACCTTTGAAATCACTCTCTTTTAGAAGCTCTCTAATCTTTTCAGTATTTGGCTTTGCGTCGTATTTTATTTGCACCACCGTACCGCCGGCAAAATCAACGCCTAATTTAAACCCATGAAATACAAGAAAGTAGACGCAAAAGGCCATAACAGCGGCCGATATGGAGAATATAATCTTATTTTTTCCCATAAAATCATAGGTTTTTTTATTATTAAACAGTTCCATTATTTGCCGCCTTTTAGGTAGCTATTTGGCATACCAAACCAAAATCTAATATTTTTGCTTTTTTCTATTTTTGATAGGAATGCGTCAAACAATCCGTGAGTACCTACAATAGCGGTAAGCATTGATATAAGAACACCGACGGCCATAACGACCGCAAACCCTTTGATAGGGCCAGTACCGTAAACATACATTGCGATTGCGGCTATAACCGCCGTTACGTTGGAGTCTACGATTGCACTCATGGCGTTGTTATATCCCTCTTCAATAGCTTTTTTGATAGGCATCCCTTGCCTCAAAAGCTCCCTGATACGCTCATTTATAATGACATTCGCATCCACCGACATACCTATGGTAAGGACAAGTCCCGCCATACCAGGTAGCGTCATTGTCGCCCCAAAAAGAGCCATTACGGCGATAATAAGCGCAATATTTGATATAAGGGCAATATTTGCAAACATTCCCGCAACGCCATAATAAGCCGCCATAAAACCAAATACCAAAACACCACCTGTCACAAATGCCATAAGACTGGCGTGAATACTATCTGCGCCAAGAGAAGGTCCTACGCTTCTTTTTTCAAGCATAACAACACCGGCCGGAAGTGCTCCAGAGCGAAGCGCAATAGCAAGGTCTCTTGCCTCTTCAGGAGTAAAATGCCCTGTTATCTGCCCACTTCCGCCGCCTATTCTCTCTTTAATTGACGGGGCAGAATACACCTTACCGTCAAGCACGATAGCCAGCCTCTTGCCCACACTTTTTGCCGTGAAATCACCAAAAATTGAAGCCCCTTGGGAATTTAGCTTAAACTCTATGGCTGCTTGATTGTTATTGTCATATCCCACTTTCGCATCTGTAAGCATTGAGCCATCCAACACGGGAACATCTCTTACGACAAATTTTTCATTTGGATTTTTGTAGTCTACAAGCACCCTAAGACCGGCTTCTTTTAGCTCGCTCTCCCCCATGTTCAAAGCATCAGCCCTACCGTTGTCGACCTCCATAAGCTCTAGCTTTGCGGTCTTAGCGATAAGCTCCCTAGCTCTTTGCTCTTCAACTTGGCTTTTAACGCCAGGGAGTTCGACTATTATGTTGTCAGCACCGGAACGTGTAACGCTAGGCTCTGCAAGACCGAATAGGTCAAGTCTGTTTCTTATCGTCTCCACGGCTTGAGATACAGCAAACTCTTTTGTCGCCGCAATTTCTTGTTGTGTTAACGATACCTCTACGTTTTCCCCGTTATAAGAGGCATTTAGTCCACTATCCTTTTTGAAATACTCATCAAGCTTGGCTTTTGCCTCTTTGTCAATTAGCGAAAAACTAAATTTGCTTTGCTCAATTTTTAGAGAGTCTATAAGTATGTCATTTTTTTCGGCGTAGTATTTGAAGCCAAGAGCGGTAGATTTTATCTTTGCCTCAACCGCCTCTTCAGTTTTTACGCCAAGAGCGGTATAAAGTCCGCCTTGTAGGTCAAGACCGAGTTTTACTTTTGCAAAAAAATCGGCTCCGCTGAATGAAGGGATACAAAGAAGTACCCCCATAAATGTGGTGACTGCAAATATCCACAGTCTTATGTTTGTTTTTTTCATAGTATTATTTTTTGATTAAGCGGCTGTTGTATCTTCTACTTTTCTAGCTACAAAGTCTTTAGCTAGTCTGACTGTCGTACCCTCGTCGTTTAACTTCACTTTGATAAAATCATCTTCAGCCTTAATAACTTCAGCGTGGATACCACCTGCAGTTATTATCTTGTCACCTTTTGTTAGAGACTCAACCATTTCTTTGTGTTTTTTTGCTTGAACTTGCTGAGGTCTGATAACGAGAAAATAAATAATTGCGAAAAGTACGGCTAAAGGTAAAATTTGAACGATGGCTTCCATTTGATAACACCTCTTAAAAATAAAATAGCGATTTGGTTTGATTTTAACAAAAGCCTCATTATAAAAGGCTTTTTGGCCTCTGCGGCTCTTTTTTTGCCTGTCATATTTACGGCACTTGGAGTAGAGTCAAAACTATTTTTTACAGCACTGGCACTAACTGCCATTAGCGGCTTTTTTTTGTTGAACGAAAAAGAGCTTTTTTGGTTTGGCGCATTTAGCGGAATTTTGTGGTTTTACTGGGTCGGTTTTTCGCTTTATTACTACGAGCTTTTGTGGCTTGCTCCGCTACTTTTGGCATTTGCTTTTTTCTACTACGGGTTGCTTTTTTGGCTTGTCGGCTTTTTGTCGCAAAAGCTATTTTGGCTTCGCATTATCATAGTCGCATTCATTTTTGACTATCTAGCACCTCTTGGTTTTGACTGGTTGAGACCCGAGATAGTATATTCAGGCTCACTTTTTGGCGCATCAAAACTAGAACTCATAGCTATTCTTTTGGGCATTTCCATGGCCGTAAAGATGAAAAGCTTTTTAAAACTAACGGCACTTTTGCCGCTTGCCTTTGCCATTTCTGTGAATGTGCAGACAAAAGAGCTTCCGCCGCTAAAAATAAGTCTAACCAAAACATCGGTCGAGCAAAACGAAAAATGGGATGAAAAATTCAAACTCCAAATAACAGCGCAAAATATCAATACGATAAACAAAGCTATCTCTAAAGGTTATGACGTAGTCGTGCTACCGGAAACCGCATTTCCATATTTTTTAAATCTAGCGCCGGATGTCATAGAGCTGTTAAAAGAAAAAAGCTTAGGTATTGCCATCATTGCCGGGGCTTTAAAGCTAGACGGCAATACGACTTATAACTCGACTTATCTATTCAAAAACGGGGAGATGTTCATATTTGACAAAGTGGTTGCCGTGCCATTTGGAGAGGTAAACCCACTTCCAAAGTTTATGTCAAAGATAGTCAATGATTTGTTTTTTGGCGGCGCTGAAGACTATAAAACAGCTGACAAGCCGAGCGATTTTGAAATCAAACAGACACCATTTAGAAATGCGATATGTTACGAAGCAACAAGCGAGAGAATGTATGAGGGAAGTCCTAAATATATGATAGCCATCTCAAACAACGCTTGGTTTGTTCCGTCACCAGAGCCAACAATACAGCAGATGATAATCAAACACTTATCGAAAAAATATGGGACAATCGTTTACCATTCAGTAAACAAAAGTGAAACATCAATAACCAATTAAGGGGTTTTTTATCTGAGTTATTGTTTGATTAAGGGTTGTAAAAATTGTAGCATAAGCTATTTTTGGAGTTGATTTAGATGGAAAAAGAATACACCCTATCCGAAGGCGCCTTTTTGGTCTCAGAGACTGATGAGAAAGGGGTAATAACATTTGCAAATGATGATTTTTGCGAAATAGCCGGATATAAAAGAGATGAGCTTCTCGGAAAGCCTCACAACATAGTAAGACATCCGGATATGCCAAAAGCAGCCTTTAAAGACCTGTGGGACACCGTTAAAGCAGGTAAGGTATGGACGGGCTTTGTTAAAAACGCCGTTCAAGGCGGCGGATACTACTGGGTATATGCAACTGTCTATCCAATGATAAGCTGCGGCTCAAAAAGAGGCTATATGTCTTGTAGAA
>JAYSBP010000015.1:0-53107 GCA_041915365.1 Campylobacterales bacterium
TTCCAACTATTACATCGGTAACCGCAAGCAGTAATAGTGCAACAATATCCGGAACGGCAGAGCCCGGAAGCACCGTGAAAATATATAACGGCGGTACTCTAATCGCTACGGTAACGGCAGACGCCGTAACGGGAGCTTTCTCTTATACTGCTACGCTAAGTGACGGCACGTATACGCTAACGGCAAGCGCTACAGATGCGGCCGGAAATATCAGTCAGCTATCGAGTGTTACTACGTTAAATATTGATACCGTATCGCCAAACATTCCAACTATCACATCGGTAACCGCAAGCAGCAATAATGCAACCGTATCAGGAACGGCAGAGCCTGGAAGCACCGTGAAAATATATAACGGCGGTACTCTAATCGCTACGGTAACGGCAGATGCCGTAACCGGAGTTTTTTCGTATACTTACACTACCGTGCTAAGTGACGGCACGTATACGCTAACGGCAAGCGCTACGGATGCGGCCGGAAATATCAGTCAGCTATCGAGTGTTACTACATTAAATATTGACACCACATCGCCAAATATTCCAACTATCACATCGGTAACCGCAAGTAGCAATAATCACCCGACAATATCAGGAACGGCAGAGCCAGGAAGCACCGTTAAAATATATAACGGCGGTACTCTAATCGCTACGGTAACGGCGGATGCCGTAACTGGAGCTTTCTCTTATAACGCTACGCTAAGTGACGGCACCTATACGCTAACGGCAAGCGCTACTGATGCGGCCGGAAATATCAGCCAGCTATCGAGTGTTACTACGTTAAATATTGATACCACATCGCCAAACACTCCAACTATCACATCGGTAACCGCAAGTAGCAATAATCACCCGACAATATCAGGAACGGCAGAGCCTGGAAGCACCGTTAAAATATATAACGGTGGTACTCTAATCGCTACGGTAACGGCAGATGCCGTAACTGGAGCTTTTTCGTATACTTATACTACCGTGCTAAATGACGGCACATATACGCTAACGGCAAGCGCTACGGATGCGGCCGGAAATATCAGTCAGCTATCGAGTGTTACTACGATGAAGATTGACGTAGGCGGCTATAACTTCTACACAGATTACCAGACAAAGGCGGCTTCGCTAACAAGCAGCCTCTCATCCGCAACAACATACAGCGTGCCGACTGTCTCAGGAAGCGCTACAACGCAAATGGGAAGTCTAGTGAGCAATAAAGGCGGTTTTGGCCTTGCTACACTTCAAGATGGAAGCATATTGGCGATAGGAGGGGTATTTAGCAGCGTCTACTTTACAGATGTACAAAAGTATGATCCTGTGTCAAATACATGGACTGTAATGTCATCTTCATTAAACACGGCAAGAGGTTCGCTAGCCGCAGCTACGCTGCAAGACGGGAGAGTACTGGCAATAGGAGGCTACTTAAATGGCTCCTATCTCGGTACTGTAGAAATTTATGACCCTACTTTGGATGTCTGGACATATACAGGCTCACTTAATACTGCTAGAGTGGTCGCTGGCGCAACTACACTTCAAGACGGAAGCGTGCTGCTAATAGGAGGGGTGTCTTTAGGCGCTATAAGCTCCGTGGAGAAATACAATCCATCAACCGGCACGTGGTCAACAGTAGCATCGATTAGTACTGGTCGTTATGGCCTGAAGGCCGTTACACTTCAAGATGGCAGTGCTCTAGCGATAGGCGGGACTAACGGCACCCTCTATTACAATACCGTACAAAAATATAATCCAACAACAAACACATGGTCAACAATGGCATCGCTCGGTACCGGCAGAACGGATTTGGCGGCCATTGTGCTTCAAGACGGAAGCGTACTGGCCATAGGGGGACGAAACGGCACTAGCAGTTATTTGAGTAGTGTAGAAAAATATACACCGTCTCTAAACGTCTGGCAATATCTAATATCTCTGCCTTTCACATGGTATGGAGGTAATGCCGCCATGTTGCCAAACGGAAATATACTGCTAGTAGGCGGGGCAGCGAGTGGGGTAAATACATACCAATACAACTACGGATACACCAATACAAGCTATACATCCCTCCCATATCATAGCGGGATAAACAATGGATACTTCGTAGGATATGAAAACTCCAATATGAGCGGCAACAGAGTATCTGGCGGCATAAACTCTATGATATTCTCCCAAGAAGGGGTAGCGAGCGGACTTGGCTTGACCACAAATAGCGGAGAACTCAACGGAGCACTTAGCACATCACTATCATCCGTCGTATCTGGACTAAATAGCTCCACTACTACAATGGACTTTGTGCAGTATGATGGGACAAACCAGACAGCCTCTTATACATCATCTAGCGACAAGCTAATTTTGGGACAAGTGTCGATTAAATACAATGGAAATACCAGCGTAGGCACTATAGGTTTTCAAACTCTACCCGATACCGTAGATGCTACAGGTAACCTATCGACCACAAATCAATATGTATCATGGGGATACTGGGAGGCAAAGGCAGACGCTACAGCCAACAATCCAGCACTTGAATACCACGGATGGTGGACAAGCGGAACACCTACGGATGCAAGTGTTGTAAAACAGTTGATAACAAATAGTGCCAATTATAGCTATTCCGGTCACGTTCTGGGGGATACATACAATGCAAGCGGCAGCATAGACCCGATACTGCTAAATAGCAACAACTCTCTTAATATGAGCATCAACTTTGCAAATGCAAATCCCGTATCGGTGACAAAAATGTCGTTTGACACGCAGCAAGGATGGAGCTATAGCCAAAGCTCAAATCTAACGGCACAATCAAGCTCCATATCTACAAATCTATCCACCAATACTCAAAGCTTTGCGGCGAGTGTCGGCAATAGCGTAAATACTGCTGATGTGCTAAAGCTGCAAGGTAAGTTTTATGGCTCAAGCGCCAATGCGGTAGGTGGGGCATTTGCAGGTAGTCTAACGGGTGCTGACGCAGCTCAAAGAGCGGTGCAGGGTGTGTTTAACGCCAAAAGATAATTGCTAGATGGCGAGGGGACTCAAGCCCTCGCATATGGCGGAAAATGAAAAAGGTATTAATCTCTGCCTTTTCCGTGACCATGGCCGTTACCGTTCCCATTACCTTGGCGGTCATCGTCATCGTCACCTTTGTCTTTGCCTTTGTGCTTCTCTTTTTTGTACTTCTTGCCTTTGAAGTCATTATCCATATCGGCATAGCTTTTGCCGCCTCTTCTATACTCTATCGCTTCGCTCTCACTCATTCCGTATTTTGATGCAAAGAATTTAGCGTTTACAACTTCGATTACTTCAGCATCTCTTAGTTTTTGACCTTTTTTGTGATAGCCGTAAGCTTTGCCATACGGAGGCCCTTTGCGTTTTTCTTGCTGAACGACATATATTCTCTCTGGGTCCAATCCAAGAGATATTGTGATATCCCACCAATTTTTGCCGTCTGTTTTTAGTTTAGCTATATAATCCGGATTTTTTCCTGATTTTCTAGCCAAAAATAAGCCACGGACAGTTCATCTTCCGATAAAGAGCGTTTGATTATTCTAATCTCTTCGGTAGGTGCTTTGTAGTACTCCCCAACAGAGAGAGAAAATCCGCTTATACCCTTGTCCGAACCTGACAAGCTCAAATCAAAATTGGAAGCGAAAGCCGCACAGCCAAGAAAAGAGGCGGCAACTAGCGAACATGTGAGTTTTTTCATTTTAGTCTCCAAATTATATGGCAAAATCGTGGCAATCTATGCCTATCACCATTATAAGACTTTAGTCTTTATTTATCGTCTTTGCGTACTCTCTTGGGCTCATACCGTACCATTTTTTGAAAGCTCTGAGAAAAGCACTAAGCTCGGAATACCCAAGACACACGGCAATAGTTGTCGCATCTGCACCCTTTGAGAGATAGTGGAGAGATAGTTTTTGTCTCACCTCCGACAGTATAGCGGCAAAACTCGTGTTATCATCTTGTAGTTTTTTTTGCAAACTCCTAGGGTGAATCCCCATTTTTGCGGCAACATCTTGAAGCGAAAACTCAAACCCATCCATAGATGCCAGTATAAGCCCGGCCACTTCGTCTTTTATGCCACCATGGAAATAAAGGCCGAGCGATTTCTCCGCCTCTGCCTCAAATATTTTCAAAAGCGACGGATTTTGGTGTATCGTCTCTATCTCAAGAGCCTCTTTTGAAAATATCACCGCATTTTCCTCTTCGCCAAAGTACAGCTTCTCGCCAAATATTCGCTTATATTCGCTGATGTCAATCGGCTGTTCGTGTCTGAACGTTGCATACTCCGGCGTTATTTTGGTTGATGCAACTTTGTTTAATAGACTAATGGCAGATGAGAGATGAATTTCAGATTGATACTTACCGAGATGTAGCCACTCCGAGCCGTCTTTGATATAAAAGCTTAGTTTGTATCTGTTTTTCGTCTCAGCCAGCACTGGTTTTAGCGTAGCGCCTATGAGCGGGTAGTATTTGCATAGCTTTTGCAGCGTCTCCCCGATGTTTTTTGAGTGTAGTAGCAAGTAGCCCAAAATACCGAGCGAATGAGGATTTGCCCACTCTCCCAGCTTGAATGACAAGTTGACGTCGCCAGTGAAGATAGTAGCCGCCTCAAATAGCTCAGTCAAAAAAGAGGCTCTAACTCTTGCATTTGGCTCTTGGAGCGCACGAGACGAGCTACCCCTATCGCTTAGAAACTTCTCTGCATCAAAGCCGTAAGCTCTTTGCAAAAACATCAATATATGCCATAAAGCTTCGGCGGCAACCGTTCTATCTTTTTTTGTTCGCAAAATGTCAACCTTTATTCACAAAAAGTCATTACGTTTTTGTTTTGCCTATTATACAATCACAAAAACTTGACAAAAGGCGAAAAAATGGGCAAACATGATGCAGGCATAGAGGACAGATATGTTAGTTTTATGAACATAGACTGCTACAAGCACGCTTCCGAAGTTATAGATTGCATAATAGAGGTTACCAAAGACCCAAAATACAACAACCCTTTTTGGGATGCCTTCAAGGCAAAAATACCAGAAGCTTACTACAACAAAGCACCCGATGAAAAAGTGCTATATCTAGTGTGTGCTTCGGTATTTTATATAGAAGAGTTATTTGAGGATAGCGAGTACGAACCGGGGCTTGAAATCATGAGAAAATGTGAGTACGACTGCTGCTAGATAAACTCGCCGCTATGATATAGCCATCTGCCGTTTTCTTTGACAAAGCGGCTCTTTTCGTGCAGTATGCCGTCCGAGAGCTTCGCCTTGAACTCCACAAAAGCTTCATCTTCGCCCTCGATAAAATCAAGCACCTCCAGCCCCATAAACTCGGTAGATTCGCAAAATCTATCTATCTCTTCAGACCACGCTTTTCTGTCGTCTTTATAATCTGGGTTTGTTGAGTGCGTAGTGCGTATGATGTAGCTTGCATCCCCAGCCGCATACGCAGAGTATCTAGTCACCATGAGCTTTAGTGCGTCCGCTGCATTTGCGCCATCGTGATACACAAAACAACATTTTTTGTATTTTAGCCGACTGCCGCACGGACATTTCGAGTTTGGGGATAGTTTCATTTATTTACTCTTCAAAATAATCGCTGTCTATTCTTTTTATCTCATAGCTAGTTTTAACAGATACGCCAACATTATACTCTATCATCAAATCTGCTAGAGTTAGTCCGTCTATCAAAACTATTTTTGTGCCAGTTATCATTGCGGCGCTGTTTCTAGCCTGACTTGTAAAATCCGAAGTCGTAATAAAAACACCTTTTCTTGCGCCCTTAAGTTGCAAAGAGCCTATGAAATTGCGTATTTCTACATCGCCAACCGTGTTTTGCCATCTTTTGGCTTGAATATACACAGACTCCAAGCCTAGCTTATCCTCATTAATGATGCCATCTATTCCGCCGTCACCACTTCTGCCAACAACTCTGCTCTCACCGATAGAACGACCATATCCCATGGAGGTCAGCAAATCAACAACCAAGCGCTCGAAAAACGCTGGCGAACATGTCTTTATAGTATCCAATAGCTCCGAAGCGAGAGATGACTTTATGATGTTGTAATTTTCTTCCAGTATTTCTTCTGGTGTTTGTTGGCTTTCCACGTCGGTACTGTTTGAGCCTTGACTATTTCTTGGTATACTAGCAACTGCACTTTGTTCTTTGGCAAACAAATATTTCAAATCAATTCTTGATGGCTTTTCCCTTAGGCAGTCTCTACCTTTTTCTGTAATTCTATATACACCCCTAGATGCTGGTTGCAATAGATTTGCTTTTGCCAAATATGTTTTTGCCCAGCCAGTCCTATTCTTATAAAGCTCCTGACTCCCACTCGGAATTAGTATCTTCAAGTCATTTTCATCAAGCTCAAAATGCTTAATTATGAACTCGTATGTTTCTTTTGTTGTATGTTCTTTATTGTCAGAAAAAAATTCCAGTAAAGGCAACATTATCGTTTGAAAATCAGGAACAGCCATTTATAAATTCCTTTTTATAGTTCGGTTTTTAACACCGCTCCACTACTTGCGTTTGTTACAAGCAGACCGTATCTTTTTAGCCATTTTGAGCTGATATGTTTTTTGTGCTCTTTGAAGCTCTCTCGTCTTGCCTCGATGACCTCTTCACTTAGATTAGCGTGAAGCATGTGGCTATCGACATCTAAGCTGATTTCGTCACCATCCTCGAGCAGTCCGATGAGTCCACCCTCTGCCGCCTCAGGGCTGATGTGACCGATACATGCACCTCTCGTAGCGCCAGAGAATCTACCGTCCGTGATGAGTGCTACCGACTCGCCTAGTCCCATACCCGCTATCAGGCTCGTAGGGGTGAGCATCTCTTGCATACCTGGGCCGCCTCTCGGGCCTTCATATCTTATGACTACGACATGTCCCGCAACTACTTTGCCGCCCATGATACCAGCTATCGCTTCGTCTTGGGAGTTGAAGCATATCGCCTTGCCTGTGAACTTTCTCATACTTGGCTGTATGCCCGCAGTCTTGACGACGCACCCTTGCTCCGCCAGATTGCCAAATAGTATTGCCAGTCCGCCAACCGCAGAGTATGCGTTTTCATTCGTGTGGATGATGCTCGTATCTTTGATTTCAGCGCCAGCTATTCTCTCACCGATAGTCTCGCCCGTGACCGTTAATGCATCTGTTTTCAGGATTTCGCCTCTTTTGCTTACCTCTTTCATGACCGCATTTACACCGCCAGCTTTGCCGATGTCTTCCATGTGCACCGTGCTTAGAGATGGGCTTATCTTGGCTATGTGCGCCACACTTCCGGCTATATCATTGATATGCGCTATTGGGAAGTCTACGCCTGCCTCTTTTGCGATTGCCAACATATGAAGTACCGTATTTGAGCTTCCACCCATTGCCATATCTACAACAAATGCGTTGTGCACCGCTTTTTCGTTGAGGATATTTCTGATTTTGTATCTCTCGTCGAGAGCTATCTGCACGACTCTTTTTGCTGCAGTTTTTATCATCTCTATTCTCTCAGGAGTCATGGCAAGTACCGTACCGTTACCAGGCAGAGCTATACCCATAGCCTCACATAACGTATTCATAGAGTTTGCAGTAAACATCCCGCTACATGAGCCACCGCTTGGGCATGCTTGACACTCTATCTCATATAGCTCTTCGTCGCTTATCGTGCCGTTATTTTTTTTGCCCACCGCTTCAAATGCAGTCGCAAGATCGATAGGCGTGCCGTCTTTGAGATGTCCCGCTTTCATAGGACCGCCCGATACAAATACCGTCGGTACATTCACCCTAAGTGCGCCCATTATCATCCCAGGAACTATCTTGTCACAGTTTGGGATGCAGATGAGAGCGTCTAGTTTGTGCGCATTCATCACCGTCTCGATACTATCCGCTATCAGCTCACGGCTAGGGAGGCTGTAAAGCATCCCGTCGTGCCCCATAGCTATGCCGTCATCCACGCCGATGGTATTAAACTCAAAAGGGACGCCGCCCGCTTCCCTTATCGCTTCTTTGACTATTTTGCCGTACTCTTGGAGGAAAAAATGCCCAGGAATGATGTCTATATGGCTGTTTGCCACACCGATGAACGGCTTGTCAAAATCCTCGTCTTTTAGTCCCGTTGCTCTTAGCAAACTTCTATGCGGGGTCTTCTCCCACCCTTTTTTGATTGTATCGCTTCTCATTACATTGTCCTATGAAAAAATTTTGACAAATTATACAAAAGGGCGGTATAATTTCGCCACTAAAACTAAAAAGGAGCAGAAAATGCGAAACACATTTAACACGCAACAAACTTACACAAAAGCTATGTCTGCACTGCTCCTGCTCTGCCTCTCAACACTACTGTAAAACACAGCCAATTTTTTAATCCGTTGTCAAAACTGCGCCGCAAAATGCGGTCAATAAGTTTGTTATAAGAATTTTTGACGAAATGAACGCTTCTGCAACCATAGGGTCAAAGCTTCAGCTTTGGGGCACCCATGGTGAAGCCTTAGTGAATGAATAAAAATTTTATAACAAACAAAATGTATAAATTTTTAAGGACAAAACAATGAACCATACAAAATACAGGGCATATCCCATTGTAAAAAATATAGCTAGAGAGTGGCCGAACTATCAAATAACAAAAGCACCGATGTACTGCTCTGTGGACTTGCGAGACGGCAATCAGGCATTGCAAAATCCGCTTACCGTAGAACAAAAAATAGAGTATTTCAAAGTGTTAGTCGGCATGGGGTTTAAACATATTGAAATCAGCTATCCGAGTGCATCAGACACCGACTTTGAGTTCACGAGACGAATAATCGAAGAAGATATAGCACCTAGCGATGTCTGGTTGCAGGTGCTTATTCCGGCGCGCCGTGAGCTTATCGAGAGAAGTGTAGAGGCGATGAGAGGGGCTAAAATGGCTATATTTCACTTGTACAACCCCACAAGCGAATTCCAAAGAAAAGCGGTATTTGGCAAGTCTGATGACGAAATAGTGGCTATGGCAGTGGATGGTATAAGGGCGTTAAAAGAACTTACGGCCGATTTTGAGGGGGAGGTTATGTTTGAATATACGCCTGAGAGTTTTTCACAAACTTCATTGGAGTTTGCCGCAACAATTTGCAATGCAGTAATAGATGAAGTAAGGCCGTCAAAAGAGCGCAAGATGATAATCAACTTGCCAAACACAATGGAAGCCTGCACTCCAAACATTTATGCCGACAGAGTGGAGTGGATGTGTAAAAACTTGAAAAACAGAGATTCCATCATTGTCAGCGTCCACCCGCATAACGACAGGGGGACGGCCGTAGCATCTGCGGAAATGGCGGTATTGGCTGGAGCAGACAGGGTCGAGGGAACGCTATTTGGCAACGGCGAGAGAGCGGGGAATTTGGACTTGGTGACTTTCGCTTTTAATATCTATTCGCAAGGGATACATCCAGAATTGAACCTATCTCATATAGATGAGGTAAAAGGGTTTGCGGAGTGTATCACAGGCATAGCCACACACATTCGCCATCCATACGCAGGAGATATGATATTCACAGCCTTTAGCGGCGGGCATCAAGACGCCATCAAAAAAGGACTTGATGCGCACAAAAACACGGACGGCGCACACTGGGAAGTGCCGTATTTGCCGATAGACCCAAAAGATATAAAAAGAGGATATGAAAAGGTTGTACGGATAAATTCACAATCCGGCAAAGGGGGTGCGGCTTTTATAATCGAGGAATACTTGGGGGCAAAAATGAGTAAGGAAGAGCAGGCTTGTTTTGGGAAAATAATAAAAGCAAAATCTGATGAAAAAAGTAAGGAGCTTACGGCAGAAGAGATAATCGATATTTATAAATTAGAGTTTATTTCTCGTTAATCTTTTCCGCTTTGTATACGTAGACTTCTAGCTTTCCGCTTTTGTAAAAGTCCGATTCCAATCCGGCTTTTTGACAAAGGCGGGAGATGAAATCTTCTTTTGACGGTATTTCTTCCCATACTGACGGCAAAAATGTAGCTTGATACTCTTCGTATTTTATGATTATTCCGTCTTCCATAGGGGTAATCTTAGATAAAAGCTCATCGGCATTCGTATATGTAAGCTCAACTGGCTCATGCAATAAGGATAGTTCTAGTTTGATAAATGGGAGTTCTGTTATATTCATGGGTGGAAATCTAGGATCGTGAAATGCGCTTGCTAGAGCATTCTCAACTATATCTTCTTGCAAACTTCTATGTGCTATCAAAGAGCCTATACATCCCCTTAGGGCACCCTCTTTTGTTTTTAACGTTACAAAAACAGCACCTTTTTGCCCAAATACCTCAGGAAGCTGATCTGCTCTTGCAATCGGTGTTCTAAGCAGTTCGCTCTCTATCGCATTTCTGGCAAGCCTCAAAGCCGTCAGCTTTTCGCTCTCTGTCATTGCCCTTCCTTATAAAACATAAAACTCCCGTACCCCACCACTCTATCCTTGTCGCCAGTGGTATCGCCGCTTGTTTTGTAGTCTAGCGTTTTTGATTTTAAGTTATGTTTAAGAGCATATTGAACTGATGCTATTATCGCAGGTTTTCCGCACGCCTGACAATTTGGAAACATCGACAAATCAAGCTCTTCCACACCTTTTACACAGTACGAGTCGATAGCCATAGCCTCTTTTTGCGGATAATAATGGCTAAGATCACTACTAATAATCGCAATTCTACTATCATCAAGCAAAAACTCTTCCAAAATAGAGAGTAGCTCATCGCTCCCTATATTTCCGTATACCAATGGCACAATGCTAAAGTTTTTCAAAGCTATTTTTAAAAAAGGAAGTTGGACCTCAAGCGAGTGCTCTAGCTGATGCGGGATGGCATTTGACACAAGGGTTGGAAACTTATCTATTAGACGCTGCGACTCATCGGTATCCACATCTATTTTGCCTATCGGTGTATCAAAAACACTATCGGGGCTTAAGGCCGCATTTTCCAAATAAACCCTGTGCGACGGCCCCATAATCAAAACTTTATAAGACATCTCTTGATTTAGGTTTTGTAGTTGTCTATATGCGTATCCAGCGGTATAGCCACTGTAAATAAACCCTGCGTGAGGAGAGATAATAATGCGAGGCTTGTATCCAAAGTTTGGCGAACTTTCGATTGCATACTCGGCAAACTGTGTTAGCTTATCTTCTTCTTGTGGATAGAACATACCGGCTACAGCAGGCTGTCTGACGCTCATTGGCGAAACTCCGCATTAAATAATATGTTGTAATTTTATATCAGAAATTAAATAAAAATAAATATAAGTGAAATAAAACAACAACATTTTCTTAACAAATTTCCGTTAGAATCATTCAAACTCTGTGGGTTACAGGGCAGAATCTTAAATCTATAAGGGAATCTTTAATGGGACTTTATGATAGAGACTACACAAGAAGCTCTCAGACAAACAACGGTCTTGAGAGAATAGACTATCAAACAAACGAGGAAGAGACACACGTCATAAGCGACATAAATGCGTTTGTAAAAACGACTTATTCTTATTTTGCGGCATCGCTCCTTGCCGGTACGGCTGGAGCTTATGCTGGCATGCAGGCTGCGGCAACGATAAAAAGCTTTTATTGGCCTCTTGTAATTTTGGAGGTTGCCCTTATTTTCGGTTTGCACTTCGTCAGAAACAAACCGGGCATCAATGCGATTGTACTGTTCGCTTTTACATTCATAAGCGGCCTTACGCTCACGCCGCTTCTTAGCAATATACTCCACATGCCTGGGGGTGCTGGGATAGTTACGAATGCCTTTTTGATGACTTCTGTGGCTTTTGGTGCTCTTACTATGTTTGCCATGAACACCAAAAAAGACTTTACGATGATGGGCAAAATGCTTTTCATAGCCCTCATAGTAATGGTAGTGGGCGGGATAGTAAATATCTTTTTGGGGAGCCCGATACTTCAGCTAATCCTAGCTGGTGCCGGCGCATTGCTATTTAGCTTTTTTATACTGTATGACACGCAAAATATTATACAGGGGGCTTATGACTCACCTGTTAGCGCAGCGGCGAGCCTGTATCTTGATTTTCTAAACCTTTTCGTTTCACTCCTTCAAATACTTGGTATCTTTGGCGGCAGAGACGAATAACGGCGACAAGGCAAGCCTTCTTAGGCTTGTCGACGCCAATCTAAATCGCCTCAAAGAGGGCATTAGAGTCGTAGAGGACGTGTGCAGATTTGTATACGAACTCAAACACGAAGCCTCAAAACTAAAATCAATCAGACACTCCGCAAAAACATCTTATCTGCTTGAAGCCTTGTCACATAGAGACATCGTTGGCGATATACTCAAAAAATCAACCGCAAGCGAAAAATCTAGAGAAGATATAAATTCACTGTTGATAGCCAATTTTAAAAGGGCTCAGGAGTCCGCAAGAGTGCTTGAAGAGACGCTAAAGCTTTTTAACGCAGACGAAGCCGAGGTATTTAAAAAGATAAGATACGAGCTTTACGACATAGAAAAATCTCTTTTTGCAAATCTTCCTATAGCATAGGCAACTTCAAACTCTAAGATTTTCGGACCGTTTTCATACAATCTTTTTGCCTCTTGGTAACTTATTTTGTTGCCGCCGCTTGAAACCCCCGTGTGTTTTATATATCTTACGGCCTCCTTTGAACTTTCAAACTCTTTTTGAAACGTGTCTGTCCAAAACTGCTCGACGCAAAAACCTCCGATAGCTTTTTCAAACTCCAATAACGTAGGCAGAAAGCTATCGACATTTAAAAAATCACGAATAGACGAAAAAGTCCCTCTCGTAAATACGCTAATAGCAAAATTATCAGATAAAGTAGATAGTCTAATTATCGAACCCCCTATGTCTTTTGACCATTGGAGCGCCGATGAAGACAAGAGCATATCAAACTTCCCAAACCTTCCAAATATATCTTTGGCAAGCCCTAGGTCGTCAAAATCGCCATGCACAACGATGCACGCCCCACGCTGTTTATGCAAATCGCACATTCTTGGGCTTGCATCAACGCCGACAAACAAATCTTGCATATCGCCGCAAAGCTCAAACAAAGCTCCGTCGCCACACCCTATATCTATAATTTTTTTATAATCTCGTATTTGTAGCTTGGATAGTAGTTTTTTTGCTATTTCACCCTGAATGTCTCTATTTTTTGAATAGCTCAGAGCATACCTGTCAAATTGGTTTTTTGGCATTACTTTTTTTCAAACTTTTTTGGCTAGAATTTCAGGCTTTATTATACCCACAAAGAAGCGTCAAGGAAATTAAATATGATAAGTTTCGCAATAGCAATACAATTTATTTTGGCCATTATTCTAACTATAGCCGTTATGCTTCAAAAAAGCTCATCAATAGGTCTTGGGGCTTACAGCGGAAGCAACGAATCCGTATTTGGGGCAAAAGGACCGGCTGGATTTTTATCGAGAGCGACGTTTGTCGTAGCTAGTCTATTCATCATAAACACGGTATTTTTAACATACTCTTTCAACAAAGAAAAAAATAAATCGGTAATCGACACGGTAAAAGTACTTACCCCTACTCAAAATATGCCGACAAAATGAAACCTCTCTTATTTCTCTTTATATTTTGCGCATCGCTTTTTGCCGATGCGCACATACTGTGCTACCATAGGTTCGACGACCCAAAACCAAAATACAAACACACAAATATCTCCGCAAAAAAATTTTTACAGCAGATAGAGACACTAAAAAGCGAAGGATACAAGTTTGCCTCGCTAGCCTCGATTGTGGCACCGCTAAAATCCAAAAAACCGATTGGCGATAAGCTAATCGTAATTACCATAGACGATGCCTACAAGACATTTTATGAGCATGCGTTTCCAATCCTAAAAGCCCAAAAAATACCTTTTACACTCTTTGTTTATACCGATGCCGTCAACAACAAATACAAAGATTATATGACTTGGGAGCAGGTAAAAGAGGTGTCAAAATACGGAGAGGTACAACTACACTCTCACGCCCACAAAGACCTCACAAAACTAACGGCGGATGAACTAAAAAAAGACACGGCGGAGGGTGTATCTAGTTTTGAAAAAAATATGGGCTACAAACCAAAGTTTTATGCGATACCTTTTGGGGTTTATAATTTAGCTGTCAAAAACTCTCTAAAAGCCAGCGGTTTTGAAGCGATAATGACCGTTGATGCCGGAGCCGTCAACGCAACAAGCGACGTGCATCAGCTAGAGAGAATAGCCATAGACGAAGGGACGGATTTTAAACTAGCGCTGGGCGTAAAGCCACTTGATATTACCCTACAAAAACCTATCGGTGATAGCGAAAAGATAATCAAAGGTAGCGTCCAAAACTACTCTGGTAAAACAATCAAAATGTATGTAGCAAAAGGCGACGTAAGAACGCTGGAACTTAACAACGGTACATTTGAAGCAAAAATAGATATGGCAAAAGTCAATAGCAAACAAAAACTCATTTTTTACAGCGAAGGGCATACATACCGAGCTAAACTTATAGAAAAGGACTAGATATGATTGAAGAAATTTACTCTTTTACCAATGATGGAATGAACAAAGCACTTGAGTCTCTAAAAAGAGATTTTGGAACTATCAGAAGCGGCAAAGTAAGCCTTTCGATACTAGATAGCATAAAAGTAGATTATTACGGTACACCTACGGCTCTTAACGGTGTTGCCAACCTAGGCACACCAGATGCAACTACCATTACGATAACGCCTTGGGAAAAATCTATGCTAAAAGAGATAGAAAAAGCTATCCAAATAGCAAATATAGGTGTAAACCCAGGTAACAACGGTGAATGCGTAATGCTATCTTTCCCGCCTATGACTATGGAGCAAAGAAAAGAAAATGCCAAAAAGGCAAAGGCGTTTGGCGAAAATGCAAAAGTAGCGGTAAGAAACGTGAGACGTGATGCAAACGACAAAGTAAAAAAGCTTGAAAAAGATAAAGCGATAAGTGAAGACGACTCAAAAAGAGCACAAGATAAAATCCAAAAAATTACGGATGAGTTCGTGTCCAAAGTAGATTCGCTATGTGAGCAAAAAGAAGCGGAACTTCTAAAGGTATAATGATGGACGTAGCGCAAATATATAAAGACGCAAATGCGCTTTTGGAGGGGCATTTTTTATTATCTAGCGGCAACCATTCGCAGTTTTACCTCCAATCGGCAAAAGTACTAGAAGACCCGAAAGTGGCTGGCGTACTAGCCGATGAACTTGCAAAACAAATAAAGGCAAGCGGTATCGAAGTCGACACTGTATGCTCCCCTGCCCTAGGCGGCATACTCGCCGGATATGAGCTTGCTCGCGCTCTTGGCGTTAGATTTATTTTCACTGAGAGAGTAAATGGAGAGATGACGCTAAGACGCGGTTTTGAAGTCAAAAAAGGCGAAAAACTACTCATTTGCGAAGACATAATCACAACTGGCGGAAGTGCCGTCGAAGCTATGAAAGCAGTAGAGGCTCTCGGTGGCGAAGTAGTCGCTTTCGGCGCATTGGCCAACAGAGGATTTTGTGAAAGAGTCGGTGGCAAAGCAAAGAGAAAACCTGAAGCAAAACTCCCGGCAGATAAGCCTTTCTTTGCTCTGACAGACTTTGATTTTGAAATGTATACTCCAGACAACTGCCCACTATGTAAAAACGGCAGTGTAGCTATAAAACCGGGAAGCAGAGGCAACTAGGTGTATCTCGATAAAGAGAGGAGATTTGTATACCCAAATCCCCTACTCCGCCTCAGCGCATTTCTGCTTGATTCGTTTATCATCGTAGCCCCAATCGCAATGCTTTGGGGGATAATATTTGGCTATCATGAAATGAAAACCGACAACCCAAAACCGTATCTCATAGCGATAGAAATAGTAGCCGTATGGCTAGTTACCTCATACCTCATATCCAAAAATGGACAAACTCCAGGCAAGAAAGCATTCGGGATGTACGTCGTCACTATCGGAAACTTCGAAAAAATTAGCTTTGCTAGGGCATCTTTTAGATTTTTCGTCTGGCTTCTTTGCTGGGTTAGTCTGGGTATCGGATTTTTTATAGCTTTTTTTTCTAAGCGTAGACAAACATTGGCGGATAGATTTTCAGGTACGGTAGTTGTACGTGATATCGGTGAAAAAACCAAGGATGCCTAGCCGTTTCGCCGTCTTCACCTCTCTTTTTTACTTTTTTTATTTTTGGGCCACTGCCGTTTTTATAATTTTTGTCCCAAAAACATTACTTGACATAGGCTACGATACAACGCAGGTAGGAATACTTTTATCGGTAATGCCCCTTATACGGTTTGCAACCCCTTTTTTGTTTACCAAAAAGTTCAAACTTACAAAAGAGACCTTTTATTGCTCTCTCATTTTTTCTACAATTTTATTTGCCTGTTTTGTGCTGACATACCAAAGTTTCTGGCTTTTGTTTTTAAATACACTCTTATACGGTCTTTTTATCACCATCACCCTCCCATACGTCGATTCGGTAGCTCTAAGGGAGGTCAGCAAAGAAAAATACGGGCTTGTTAGGCTCTTTGGCTCGATAGGTTTTATGGGTGCGGCATTAATGCTAGGTAAAATGGAGCTAGACAAAGAAACAGTGTTTTTTCACTATCTCATCTCTGTAGCCTTGATGTCCGTATTTGGGGTTTTACTAGCCGCAAAAGAGAGCAAGCAAAGTGGCAACGAACCGCAAAAAACACTTGGCGGAGACCTGAAAAGATATATTGCCGACACACCTTTTTGGATTGCCATGATAATGGTTCAGCTTAGTTTTGGGGCATTCTACGGATTTTTTACTG
Organism: Campylobacterales bacterium; assembly: GCA_041915365.1. Lineage (GTDB taxonomy): Bacteria > Campylobacterota > Campylobacteria > Campylobacterales > UBA6016 > UBA6016. Next base: position 16,711 of record JAYSBP010000015.1, read on the forward strand.
TCTTTGAGCACGAGCACGGGATTAGTCTGGAAAACATCACTTATCTATGGAGCATAGGGGTGCTTGCGGAAATTTTTATGTTTGCTTTTCAAGGCAAAATACTAAAAAATATAAAACCTCTTTTTGTTATCAAACTAACCATCGTATCGCTTATAATTAGGTGGTTTTTGCTCCACTTTTTTGAGGGCAATTTCATTGTTGCCGCATTAGCGCAAGTCACACACGCCCTTAATTTTGCGCTTTTCACGACAGCCGCATTTTTATTCGTTTACAGTAGATATGAGGACAAAAAAAGGGCGCAAATGCACTTTTATGGCTTCTCTTACGGCCTTGGCGGATTCTTTGGCTCTCTTTTGTCCGGAGCCTTGTATGGGCAAAATATATTTTTATACTCTGCCATTTTTGCCTTTGCGGCACTGTTTTTTATGCTTTTTTACCGCTCTAGCGAGCAAACCCTATCTCAACCCTAGAGTTTGCTACTTTTTCTTTTGTCTCAGGTGCAGATAGCGGTTTTGTCGAAATACTAACCCTATCATCGGCAACACCATAAGAGACAAGTAGTTTTTTTACCGCAGCCATTCTAGCACTAGCTAGTCCCTGCATCTGCTCCTCTGCCGCAATTATGTGAGAGATAATTAAGGTTTTCATATCTCTAGCCGACAGCGACTTCTCGGCTCCAAAAAAATTCTTTGGCTTTGGGAACTTCTCATCTTTGTACGCAAGTTTTAGATATTTCTCGTATTCCGCTTCCGTTACCGGCGTTGGATTTTTGCTCTTTTGATCTTTTGCCTTTGCGGCTAGTAGACGTTTTTCAAACTCTTTTTGCTTGTAACCATCCACGTCCGTCGCAGCGTCCACAAAGCCAGTAAGCGTCGCTTTTAGGGACGGTTTTTTATTGATTATCTCTGCCGTTTTTTTGAGTTTTTCACTTTGCGCATCACTAATTGCCGAGCTTCCTGGCTCAAATACGACGTAGCTTAGCTCATCTCCTCCACCAAACATAGACGCAAGAGCACTAAACGGCGATTTTATTATTTTTACGACAAGCTGTTTGATTAGCTTCCAAATTACGGCGCCGCTTTTGATTTCAGGGTCATCAAGGCTTCCTTGCACCGGCAGCTCTATATCTATATTACCTTTATCATCTTTTAGTATTGCAAGAGCCAGATTGTAAGGCAGCCTCACGGCACCCTCGGACGCCACCTCTTCACCTAGATTAAACCCGAAAAGCGATATTTTATTTTCGGCCGATAGTTTACGACCGAGCACGGTATAGCTAAGCTCCAGCCCTAGGTTGCCGCTATCTATCTTTTGCCCGATAAATTTCTCCGTATAAGGGGTAAATTGGTTCATAGCTATGTCAATCGTCTTGGCCTTCAATATAAGCGAAAAGTTTTCCTTATCAGGCACCACATTGCCGTCTATCGCAATATGTCCGTATACTCCGCTGTTTGCCTTCAGCTCGATACGAGCGGAGCGGTTTTTGTCAAGTGCAAGAGTACCTATGCTACCCGTGATACCTGTTAGCGAAGTCTTAAATTTATTTTTCAAAGACCTATCTTCAAAGTCAACCATACCACCTTGCAGAGTAAAAGTATCCAAAGACAAAGATAGCTTTTTTGAAGGTTGTGAGGCTTTTGTATCGTTAACCTCTTTCGTATCTTTTGTTTTAAAGTGTCTTGCGATGTTGAGTGACTTATTTTCATCTATTTTTAGATTCGCATAAAATCCACTAAGAGCTGCTCCGCCGATATTCGTATCGAGAGCAGGATATGAGGTATTGATATTTTTGACGCTTAAGGTGTCAAAAGATATGAGTCTTGAATTTCTCTTGTCCGTATAAAGTCCAAATTTTCGCACATCCAAAAATCCGTCTTTTACGCTAGCCGTAGGCTTATCACCGCCAAACAAAGCTTCAAATTTACACCCCGTATCCACGTCGCCACTGTACATTCTAAGGGTCGGCGGTAAAAATCCAAGTTTGTCTACCGTAGTCAAAGGGAGTTTTGTTAGCTTTATATCACCTTTTGCTTTTTTGCTAATTGGCAGGGCTTCGCCCAAAAGCTCAATGCCACCCTCGGTTGTATCGGCTTTTATCGCTATTTTTATCGCTTCATCTTTTGTTGTTTGGATATTTTTAAGGTCAATATTAAATGAATTTACATCAATTTTATAGGCTCTTTTGCCGACAAAAAGCTCATCTTCATAGTGCGCCTTCCCTTCAAGGCTAACGCTTGCCACATAGACGCTCCAAGGTTTTGACTCTTTTTTTGTCTCTGCTTTTTGCTCGCTTTTTGGTGTGTTCTTTGGTTTTTTATAGGCTACGTCAATCCCTTTCGCATCGACAGACTCTACTCTTAATTCATTTTGCGGCAATACGACTTTTATTTTTTTGACATCCAAAACCCCACACTCTACTTTTGCGTCTTTTGTGGACAGTGAACTATTTTTTAGTTTTACGTTTGCCTCGAGGGATAGTTTGTTCGTCAACGCTTTTTCAAAGTCAGCTTTGACATCAAAATCTAATTTACCGTTTATATCTGAGAGTGCAAAACCTTGCGGCAAAAAGCTATTGGCAACAGATATATCAAAGTCATTTATGCTCAAAGAAATAGAGCTTTTGAGGTCTTTTGCCAGTGGGCGACTTTTTGCACTAAAAGCGAAAGGCGAGCCATTTAGTACCCCTTTTATGCTCGGAGTCGTATAAATGTCTACATCATGCGGCACGGTAGAGACGAACGGAAGCGCAATATCGGTCTTGCTAAGCTCAAACTTGCGCCCTAGCACGTCATCTTCATAGGTAATATTTGTATTTTTGAGATTTATGTTGTTTAGCGAGAAATAAAAAGGGTCTGTTTTTTTTGCTTCTTCTTTTTTTGGAGGGAAAATTTTTTGGAAGTTAAATGTTTTGTTACTATCTCTCTGGATAAATAGCTTTAGCCCATCTATCGTTATTTCGTCGACTATAAATGCTCTATTTGAAACACTATAATAGCTAAAGTCAAAATCTAAAGAATCAAAAGAGACAAGCGGCTTATTATCGTATCTAAGCCCAAAACCTTCGATATGCGCCTTTGCGCTTAGAGGCTCGAAGTTTATCTTTTTGACATCGAGAGTTACCCCATATTCGGCCAGCTTTTTATCGGCCACATACTTAACTGCCACCGGAAGCGCAAAAAACAAAATCGCATAAAAGCTCATAAGCGTAAAAAGCGATTTCGCAAAAAAATTTGATTTGTTTTTTAGCATGGCGGCCTCCAAGTCATTAGTGCCTTAGGTTATCGCTTTTTGCCTAAAAAATATGGTGATTAAGTGGATTTGAACTCTATCCCTATAACTACTTTTATACCATCTTGCGGTGGTGTAGAAAACGGCACGGAGTCTTCTACCGTAGCTAGCGCTTGCCTATCAAGAATAGAATACCCGCTACTTTTTACTATTTTTAGGGAGCCGTCAATTACCCTCCCGTCACTAGCCAATGAAAAAGAGACCGTGGCAACACCCTCCAACCTAGCCTTTTTTGCAAAATGAGGATATTCTAGGCTGTCTTGCAATTTTTTCTTTATTTTTGAGAGATATTTTTTTATTTCATCGTTATTTTCCGGCTGATTATTTTTTGCAATAGCCGCTTGTTGTTTTGTCTGTTCTTTCGAAACTTGCTCACTTTTTGGAGAAACTGGTGGCGTAGCGCTTGCATTGCTAATTTTTGTCGGCTCGGGGAGTTCATTTTTTGCGCTTAGTAGCGGCCTTTGCGGCTCTTTTTGTACTTTTCTCGGCTCGTTTTTTGGGGTGTGTTTTGGCTTTGCTATTTGCTTTTGTTCAGGCAAAGCTTCTTTTGGAGCGTCATCCAATAGGCTTACCGTTATCGGTGTATCATTTTTTGTAGGCAAAGGAGCTTTACCATCGAAATGAAAAAAATAGATAAGCGCAACAATCGATAGATGCAATGCTATAGATGTCAAAGATGAAAAAAACAAGCGTCCGTTCATAAAGCTCACTTTTGGCTCGTATCTATCTGATACTTTGCCACACCGGCTTTTTTGCATTCGTCTATCACGGCCACCACGGATTCAAAGCTTGTTTTTGCGTCCGCTCTCAAAACGGCCGCTTTTTTACCGATTAGCACTCTTGGCAGCATATCCATAGCGATTAGAGCGCCATCGGCATAGAGTGTAGATTTTGAATCGATAGTTAGCACTATTTTATCTTTATCCTCAAGTTTGTTGTCATTTGATGAAGACGGCGGCAGCGAAACGTTTATCTTGTTTTCCGCTATCAAAGAGGCCGTCGCCATAAATATAATAAGAAGAACAAGGACGATATCTACAAACGGAGTCATATTAATCTCTGCGATTTCCCCAAGCTCCATATCCGATACTTTTGCGCTCACAGCTCGTCCGCCACAAGTAAAATTCTTCTCATTCTACGAACAAAATAATTGTATGCGGCAACACTGGGGATAGCAACAAAAAGTCCCATTGCCGTGGCAACCAAAGCCTCAGATATCCCGCTCATCACGAGGCTAGTAGAAATCGTATTTGAAACCCCCAAAACCGCAAAAGCGTTCATAACTCCGAGTATCGTCCCAAAAAGTCCTACAAAAGGTGCATTATTGCCAAATGTCGCTAAAACACCGAGTCGTTTTTCTAGTCCAATACGAAGTTGTAACGGCGTCAAAGTGCCTATTTTTTGTTCAATTTCGTAAAAAGCAAAAAATCGCTCAATAATTATCGCAACCGAGATAAAACTCATAACAATCAAAAAATATAAAATTGGTTCAACGCCATAAGATAAGGCATTGCTTAAAAATTTAGTCAAATCCATAATGTGAAATTCCTGTCGTAAATATACACGGATACCGAGAAGAGAGCGGTATCCGTTAACTAAAAAGGAGTGTCTATGAAACCGGAATCCCTTGCAAAAACCGGAAACATGAAGCGACTGGCATCGCTTTGTATCGTTATATATTTTTTGATACAGCGAAATTTTAGCCAACAAAAAATATAATGTCAATATCCATCTGATTAAAAATTAGACACTTAAAGCGTTATGTATTTATATATATTTCGCTTCACGTTTTATTTGAAAACAATTTTCGACGCAGACATCGTTATATAGTTTTTTATATTTCGATTAATATCAGCCGGGGCACTCCTAGTGAGGTACACGCAAAACAACCTCGGCTCTTTGTTTTTTAAAAAAGGAGCTTTAAAAGATGTCTGATGAGATCATAGAAAATAAATTCGTCTCGTATCCAAAATTTTTCGTAAAAGTTGACCCAGACTGCGAAACGGTAATTTTTGATTGTATTCAAAAAGAACAAAGAAAACAATCGTGCAAAAAAAGTAAAACTGGTGATGAAGAGCTGGAAAATAGAGTGTTTTCTTGTCTTATCTCGTATGCAACAAAATCAAAAAACGCCGAAGAAAAAGCTCGTATGCTGGCGTCAAACTGCATCAAGCAAGATACGCACTTTAAGTATTTAGGTTTTTTGGACAAAGAGTCACTTGATGGCTATATGTCGCAAAATTTCGCCCCGCTGTGTGCGGTAAAACAAAAAACAGTCGGCTGGAAGCGCTTTTTACTTGATGCCGGAGCCGTATACGACAAATCAAAAGGAGAATATAAATGAATAAAAAAATTTGCATCATTAGCCTAGCGGCAGCCAGTACTATATATGCGGCAGATAGTTACAAACTAGACAATATCGGGGTTGAGTACGTACAGCCAAAACAAGAACTAGCGTCAGATGTGTTAAAAGTAACGGTTTTGCCGGATGAGTCATCACAAACACTATCGACAGTGTTAAAAAATGAACCATTTGTGCAAACAAGGGGTGCCGGAAGCTTTGGCAGTGAAATATACATAAGAGGCAGGGGGCTTAACGGTGTTCCAGTTTATTATGGCGGGATGCAAATAAATCAAGCTCATGGGGACTCAACAAATATCATATCTTTGGCGGATGTTGACTCTATAGAGGTGACAAGAGGACCTGCTGGCGCAGAACTTGGAAATCACGGCACTACCGGCGCCGTCATTATCAAAGATAAAAAACCTGTATTTTTAAATAAAGACGGTTATGAGGTTGGCGGACAAGCTTCTTATTCTCAGTCAGTCGGCGCCTTGAGTGCGCAGCAAGGTAGTTTCAAGGCGGAACTAACTTCAAAAGATATATATATTGGCGTATACGGCTCGCAGGCATATAGCGGGGCATACAAAAATGGGGATGGAACGGAAGTCAAACACTCAGACGAGGATAGACAAAACGGCGGAATCAAGCTTGGCGTGAATCTAAAAGATAAAGGCACTTTGGTATTTAAAGTAGAAAGAAGTATCGCAAATGCCGCAGATGCATCTAGCAGAACAAAAGTGGGCAACACATACTCATTCACCGACAAACCAGATAATACGCTTGATTATTATATGCTTAGGTATGAAATAGACAAACTTGGAATACTCGATAAGCTAACTGCGGAAGCTTTTTATGCCGATGCAAAATACAACATTTTTACGGAATATGAATCAGCAAGCCCAGTTTATATTAGCGCCGCAGCAAATACAAAACAACTTTTTAGAAAATCCGATACTGGCGGCGGCAAAATAGAAGCATTCAAAGCTCTTGACGACCACGCCCTAAAAGCATCGCTTACATATCAACACACCAACATATCAAACGGGCTTAGAAACTATACGGCCTCACACACATGGAGCCAGTGGACAAATGCTCCTGGTATCAAGGGTGGAAATGAAGACTCTAGACTATTTGCCATCTCAGACTCAATCACAAAAGGGGCAAACAAAATAGAGCTTGCGGCAAGCTATGAAAACGTAAAAAGAGAGATAATATCAAATGTTGCCACCAATGCGTGGGTAAGTGCAAAAAAAGACACCGACAAAACTGATTCACTGCTAAGCTTTAGCGCAAAATACGGCTACGAGCTTTCAAAGGCTTTCGTTCCGTATGCCAAAATCTCAAAAAATGAACGTCTGCCATACTTCAATGAAACATACGGCAATACGCCAAACGGCACGCAAATACCAAATCAAGACTTGAAAAACGAGAAAGTCTGGAATTATGAGCTTGGCTTTGACGGCAAAATTGGCGCGGCAAGCTATGGGGCATCGACTTACTATAGTAAATACAAAGACTATGTCGAACTTCAACTAACCGGCGTCACAGTATCCGGAACGCCTCAAAAACAATACAAAAATCTAGACAGCGCAACAATATACGGTTTTGAGGCCTGGGGCGAATACAACGTATGGCAAGACTATAGCATAGGTGGAACATTCAACTATACATACGGCAAAAATGAAGACATCAATGCTCCACTTGCGTACATATCACCGGCCATCGGCAGTGTAAAAATTTCCAAAAAATCGGCAAAAATCGGTGTCTTTGGAGAGATAGAGCAAGTATTTGCCGCAACTCAAAGCAGAATCTCAAGTGCAGCAGGCGAAACAAGCACTTCCGGATATGGTGTTACAAATATGAACGTAGGGTATAAATTTGCAAATCTATCATTCGTAAAAGAACCTAGCCTAAAACTAGAGGTAAACAATCTCTTCAATAAAAACTATCGAATGCACCTTACGACACCATCAACAAGTCTTGTCAGAGCGGAAGAGCCTGGAATGTACGCAATCGCAAGCCTAAGCGCTAAGTTTTAATGGAGAGCATAATGAAAAAAACAATTTTTACACTATCACTAGCGGCTTCTGCCGCACTAGCCGAATCATACACGCTTGAGCAAATATCAGTCAGTGGGAAAAGCGAGCTGGAGGGCGTTACAACCAAGAACATCACAAAAGAAGAGATAGAAAAAAGAGTTGGCGCAGGTCAAACAAACCCGCTGAAGGGGTTGGATATGCTCCCCTCTATCCAAACAGGGCAAGCAGACACTTATGGTCTTGTGACAGAGGATAATCCACTGAGAGTGCGTGGCGCTTTTATGAATACGTTTAACAACTTTGCCATCACGGTTGACGGCGTGCCATCCGTAGTAATAGTCCAAAAAGCGGCTATCGGCAATCTAATGGACATGGAAAACATGGAGTCGATGGCTCTAACGGTCGGAGCGTCACCTGCCGATAGCGGGTTTGGATTTGGTAATGCGACTGGCTCGCTTGATATGCAAACCAAAAAAGCATCGTCTGAAATGTCTTTTTACGGTAAGCAGAGCTTCGGAAGCGAAAATTTCTCAAGAACATTCGTCAGAGCCGATAGTGGCAAGCTAGGAAGTAGCGGTATAAGATTTTTCGTCTCGGCTTCGGACTCAAGAACGGACAAATGGAAAGGCCCAGGTGATGCGGAGAGACAAAACGTCGAATTTGGCCTACTAGCACCAATAGGTGAAAATGTAACGGTAGATGCCTTGTTAGCATACAACCACATCAAAAAACATGACTACAGAGCGCTTAGCTATGCAGAAGCATCCGACCTAAACAAAAACTATGAACTTGACTTTAGCAATGACAAGACAAGCAAATATTATTACGACTACAACAAGCAAGATTTTGTAGGATATATGGCTCAGGCAAATATAGAAGCAAAGCTATTTGGCGGAAAACTCTCATTTAAACCGTACTATATAAATACCAGCGGCGAAAAATATTCGTATAATACGACGACTACTGCACCAAACCAAAATCTAGTAACAAAAGTAAATTTAGAGCAAGAGCAATACGGTCTCGTGACTAGATTTGACAAAAAAATATTAGATACGGATATGGCTATAGGATATTGGTATCAGTCTATAGAGTCTTCACCTCCGCCCCTACTCCAAAAAAACTACAAAATAGTAAACGGCCAATTGGTACTAAATACCGTAGCTATAACAAACCAACAAGCTGCATACGGCATGCTAAATAAAGTTGATAATAGAGAAACGCATAGTCCGTTTATAGCGCTAAAAAAACAAATAGAAAACCTAAAAGTAGAAGCCGGTATGAGATATGTAGACTACCATCTTCCAAAGGTGCAGGGGTATACGCTAGCATACACTGCCGGAGATTTGGACTACGATACGGCAATATCTAGAGCCACGATAGACCCCACAATGAAGGTCGATGAGACTCATTTTAGAGTTTGGCTACCTAGCCTATCGGCAAAATATGCGATAAGTTCAAGCACTGATGTATTCGCAAGCTATGCAAGAGGTGTTGCCAGTCCAGACCAAGGGCCATTGTGGCAAACATACAAAAGTAATAAAACAACTTTTGCCAGCAAAGGTATTACCCTTCAAGATTTTTGGAATAGAGCGAAGTTTGAGACATCAGACCAATACAATGTAGGAGCCAAATACAAAGCCAAAAACTACACTATAGAACCGACAATATACTATGCAAAATACAAAAATAAACAAGTTACAGCGTACGATTCTCTTGTTAATCTAACTTACAAGCAAAATGCAGCTGAGACAGAAGCTAGGGGCTTTGAACTTAGCGGAACATACTTACCTACCGACTATGTAGAACTATTTGCTGCAGCGTCATATAACGACATGAGATTTACAAAAGATCTAAGCACATCTGGTGGGGCAACAATTTCTGTCATAGGAAAGCAAGCGCCGGATGCCCCTAAAAAGATGCTAAAGGCTGGTGCTACTTTCAAATACAAAGAGTTCTACGCTATGCCTACCATCAAATATATGAGTGAAAGATATGGGGACGCAGAAAACACTCAAAAAGTGGCCCCATACGCTCTCGCAGACCTCTCTGTCGGCTATACAAAGAAAAACAAAAGTGGAACATTTAAAGAGATTTCCGCTTCGCTTGACTTGCAAAATATCCTTGGTAGAAAATACATATCTCTAATTCAAGCGGCCGACGACGCAACGGCTGGGACAACTATGCAGTATGTACAAGGCGCACCTTTTGCGGCGATAGCTACGGTAGCATTGAAGTTTTAAGCTATGAAAAAAATATTATTTTTAGCTCTTAGCTGTGCGGCTCTTTTTGCCGCGCAGACAAGAGAGATAGTAGATATGACTGGGCGCACGGTAGCCATACCCTCAAAAGTAGAAAAAGTAGTCACCGCAGGCGGAACCCCAGCCGTTAACGCTTTTTTATTCGCTCTTGGCAAAGCATCTTCGATACAAAACGGGATGCCATCTTCCATGAACGGCAAAAGCTGGAAATTCCAGAGCGTTTTTGCCCCACAAACCGCTACGGCCACCGTAGTATCATCAAACGGTCCGGACTGGAACGTAAACCCAGAATCGCTACGCTCTTTACCACATGATGTGGCTTTCGTAGTTAGTAAATCAAGTGCGGAATCACTGGCTCAAAAAGGTTTTTGCGTAGTGGCTTTGCATTGGAACGATGACAAAAGCATCAAAAATACAATGACTCTCCTCGGCAATGTAATGGGTGTCTCAAAAACAGCCACCGAATACAACGACTTTTATGATAAAACACTACAGTCTGTCGCAAAAAAAGTAGCAAACGAAAAGCAAAAGCCAAAGGCTCTCTACATAAGATACAAAAATCTATCGCTACCGATGGTATCAACAGCCACTTGGATGGTCGAAAATGCCGGTGGAATTAATGTCGCAAGAGGGCTAAAAGACCACGCAAGTATCTCTGCCGAACAGGTGCTTATGTGGAATCCTGATTTTTTATTCGTATGGGATAGCAGTGAAGTGGAGGCTATCTACAAAGACTCTAGATTCAAAGGCCTAAATGCAGTAAAAAATAAAAAAGTTTTTGCCGTACCGACTGGAGCGCACGTTTGGACTAATTTCACGCCCGAACAGCCGCTAGCGGTAATATGGGCTGCAGAGAAATTTTATCCGTCAAAATTTGCCGACATGCCACTCAAAAAAATAGCTTTTGATTTTTATTTGAAATTTTTTAAATACCGCCTTAGCGACGTGCAGTTAAATGAGATTTTAAACCCTTAAAGGAATGTATATGCAGCAAGAACAAAACGGATGCGGATGCCATTCGCATAATGAAAATATCCAGAACATAAGCAGCTTCGCTTCTTGCGGACAAAGCAAGTTTGTCGGGGCCGGTGAAGAGCCGAGAACGGCTGACCCAAAAATGGACTTTGTATATCCAAGTGTCGTATTTCCATCAAACAAAATACTAAAAACATTTGGGGAAGCAAACATAAGAGCAATGGTTTTTCACCACCACTCACTCCTCAAAAAAAGTTCCGTTGGCGATATGTTCCCACAAGATGAAAAAGAGTTTTTAGCCGGAACCGAAAAGACTGCCGATTTTTTTGTAGAAGCTCTCGGCGGCGGCGACATATTTAGCTCAAAACACGGGCACCCTGCCCTCAGAGGGAGACACTTTCGTTTTACGATAGATGAAAAAGGGCGAGAAATATGGCTTATGATGTACAAAAAAACGCTAAAAGACGTCAACTTTCCAAAAGAACTTATCGAAGAATTTTGGAATTGGATAGAGCCGCTCTCCATTAGAATGATAAACCGCAGAACGACGACTATGCCACCAGAGAGAATATTTTTTGATTCTATAAAAGCGGAGTTTGGGCTGTGAAATTCGGGCTTATCTTGATGTTTGACGCCAGCGAAGGTCAAAGTCCGACTACCGTATACGAAGAGAGCATAGAGTACGCAAGGCTAGCAAGAGATGCGGGATGTTCTACTCTATGGTTTACCGAACATCACGGCAAATACAATCGTCTTTGTCCTTCGATTCCTCTTATGATGAGCTATCTCGCTCAACATACAAAGCTTGAATTAGGTGCGGCGACAATACTTTTGTCACACTATGCGCCAAGGCATATAGCCGAAGAGATGGGAATGCTCTCAAATATGTACCAAAATCTATTTAGCTTTGGGTTTGCCAGAGGTGGAAACGGAGAGGTAGAGCTACACGACGATGGAGACGAAAGCAAGGCTCGTCAAGAAATGATAGAGAATTTGAATGAGCTGATGTCATTTTTGTCCTCCACACAAAAAAATGGAGCGTACCCAAAACAGGCAAACACCTCACAGATGCTAATAGCCTCAAAAGACAACGACGCTTTGCGCTACGCGGCTGAACACGATATGGGAATTATGGCCGGACACAAGTGGAGCCTAGATGAAACACAAGACGTAATGAATCGCTACAAAAACTACCACAAACAAAGCAAAACTCCACGCACCGTACTATCGCGCTATTTTCTAATACAAGACAACAATGAAAGTGCCGTACAAACGGTCATCGATGACACGGCAAAAAGAAAAGCTCAAAACAATAAAACGAACGAAATGTCTAAAAATCCGCTAAAAAAAGAGCTCTTAGAGAGCGAGGCTCTTGTTGGAAGTATCGACAAAGCCGAAAGAATGCTCCAAAAATATAAAGAATTAGGCATAACAGATTTGGCGCTAAGACAAGCTACTTTTAACACGGCAGACACGATGAATTCAATACTGGCATTAACACCGTTGCTTCAAAACTGGAGGGTGAGATGATGAAAGTAGGCATCTTCTCTCTTTTTGAGAGATTTTCAGGGGGAGCCGACAAGGCAATAAAAGAACAGCTGGAACTTATCAGATATGCGGATGAGCTCGGTTTTGACGAGTCATGGATAGGGGAGCATCACTTTAATGATTTTAGCGTATGCCCATCCCCGTCAATACTAATTACATACGCCCTTTCATTGACAAAAAACATAAGAATCGGCGCAGCGGGATACCTCGCTCCATTTTATGACGCAGTTAGACTAGCGGAGGAGATATCGCTACTTGACAACATTTCTGGCGGAAGGATAAACCTAGGATTTGCAAAGGGAGCTTTTGCCCCAGATTCAAAGCACTTCAAGGTAGCTCCAGAGGACATGAGAGGTGCAATGTTTGAAGTGATAGAGGGTATTGAGGCGTTACTAAAAGATGTAGCCTCATACAAGGGCGAGCACGTGTCATTCTTTTGTACGGATATTGAGCCAAAACCGATTCAAAATCCAATCCCGACATACATAGCCACATTCGGAAGCGAAGAGAGTATCAGATTTGCCGCAAAGCATGGTTATGGGCTTTTGGGGTCTCAAGGATTAGGGCTTGAAGAGTGTGTACACATGAGTGAAATATATGAAAAAATAGCCGGATATAAACCAAAATTTACGATTATGAGGACTTTTTGTGTGGCCGATACCACAGAGGGAGCCGTTAACTTGGCAAGACCCGCCATCGATCATTTCGTCAAGTCAATGAGAGCAGCCTCCTCATACAAAAAATCACCCGTATTTGATGAGAAAAGATATACGCAGCTTGTTAGAGAAAGATATGAGTTTTTTGACGGCGGCAAATTCTTTGATGCTGGGATTATCGGCGATGAAGACGCTTGCAAAAGACATATTGACTACATCAAACTCAAATGTCCGAATGCGACGATAGCGCTAAAACCAGTTGGAACAACACTAGAACAAAACAAACAAATGCTAAGGATTTTTAATGAAAAAATACGCCCTTTTATTTAGCTTTTTACTACTTTTTTCCCTTGAAGCAAAAGAGCTCACAGACATGGCTGGACGCAAGGTAAATGTTCCTGAAAACGTTGAACGCTCGTTTGCCTCCGCACCACCGATGGGGCTTCTTAGCTATATCATAGCCCCGCAGACTATGACCGCTATGAATCTACCGCTAAACTCAAATTTTTACTACAAAGATACAAAATATCTAGATAGCTCACTATCAAAACTTCCCGTAGTAGGTGGCTGGCACGGCAATACGAGAGGCGCAAATATGGAGACCCTGCTTGCGCTAAAACCGCAAATAATTCTAGCGTGGAAAAGCGATTTTGTCATGAAAGAGGTGGAAAAAACATTTGCCAAGTTCAACATTCCTGTCTTTTTCATACAAGAGGATTTGGTAGAAGATGAACCAGAAGCGATTAGAGCAGTAGGGCGTGCGCTAGGCAAAGAAGCAAGAGCTGATGCGTTGGCAAAAGATGCGGAGGCTAGGCTTGCCCATATAGCAAAAATGAGAGACGCTATGCCAAAAGAAAAACGAGCAAAAGTATATTATGCCGAAGGGGCGGATGGTCTATCTACGGAATGCGAAGCCTCTTTTCACTTTAGTCCATTTAAGTTCATAGGTGTAAAACCGGCTTTTGAATGTACTCAAAAAACAATGGTCGGTATGGAAAAAATCAGCCTAGAGCAAGTACTGTCGGCAAATCCAGATGTCATAGTTGCCTCCGATGAAGCGTTCTTCAAAAGTGTATGGAGCGACAAAAAATGGGCCAGCGTAAAAGCGGTAAAAGACAAAAGAGTATATTTAACACCAAAAGATCCCGTAAATATACTAGATAGACCGCCATCTTTTATGAGAATACTTGGCGTTGAGTGGCTCTCCTCTGTCATCTATCCAAAAGAGTTCAAAAAAGATATTTTGAACGAAACTGCATCTTTTTATAAACTATACTTACGAAAAGATATTACAAAACCACAAGCCGCAAAAATTATGGGTAGATAATGAAAAACGCTTTTTGGATTTCAATCGCCCTTACGGCTTTGTTTTTATCAATATTTATCTCAATGGGGCTTGGACGCTACGATATTCCGCTAGACCAGTTGGCTCAGTTTCTGGCCTTTGATTTATTTGGCATAGGCCAAAAACCGATAGATGCCGAGCTATTCTCGAATATAGTATTTGACATTAGAATGCCTCGTATATTTGCCGCAGCCATAGTTGGTGCGGCATTAGCCGTATCTGGCGGGGCATTTCAGGCTATGTTTGTCAATCCGCTGGTTTCACCTGGAATTTTGGGCGTACTTGCCGGAGCATCTTTTGGCGCTGCACTTGGCATTATGATAAGTGAAGAGTGGGTAACGGTGCAACTACTCGCGTTTGTTTTTGGTTTTGCCGCCGTTCTGGTGGCAATAGGCGTTGCCAATATATACAAAGAGGCGTCGAGCAAAACCATTCTTTTGGTGCTAGGCGGGGTAATATCAAGCGCGCTTTTTTCCGCTCTCCTCTCGGTCGTCAAATATACGGCAGACCCTTACAACAAACTCCCCGCAATAGTCTATTGGCTGATGGGCTCTTTTGCCGCAGCGGATAAAAATACCGCCCTAATAGTCTTTGCCCCTATGCTAATAGGAGTTGTAACCCTATCGTTAATGGGAAAATATCTAAATATCTTAGGTCTTGGCGATGACGATGCCAAAGCACTTGGCGTAAGAGTCCCTTTGGTGCGGGCTAGTGCCATATTTTTTGCAACGCTAATTTCCGCTCTTACCGTCGTACTTGCCGGCATGATAGGCTGGGTGGGACTCATAATACCGCACATAGCACGCTTTTTAGTTGGGCCGGACAATAGGATTTTGCTTCCGATATGCGCCTTGCTTGGAGCCGCTTTTTTGGTCATTGTAGATACCGTATGCCGTACAGCAATAAGCATTGAAATCCCGGTCGGCATAGCCACTTCACTCATCGGAATACCTATATTTATTTTGGCGCTAAGAGGCGCTAAAAAGGGGTTTGCATGAGCGTGGTACTCTCCGCAGACAATCTACATTTTAACTACGGTAAAAATGAAATACTAAAAGGGATATCACTCTCGCTAAAAGAGGGGGGTATCCTTTCACTGCTTGGGCCAAACGGGACTGGCAAAAGCACTTTAATCAAACTTCTTTTGGGGCTTTTGGCACCAAAAAACGGCGAAATATTTGTCTATGATAAAAATCTGCATAAATACAATGTAAGAGAGCGGGCAAAAATCATCGCCTATGTACCGCAAAGCTCAAACGTCGCTTTTGCTTTTAGTGCACTTGATGTTGTTATGATGGGCAGAGTATCCAGACAATCTTGGTTTGCATCGCCAAGCACAGCCGATAAACAAATTGCCATAGAGTCAATGGAGAGACTGGGAATATCACATCTAGCCAGCAGAGCTTATCCGACAATGAGCGGAGGTGAAAAACAACTCACTCTCATAGCCAGAGCTTTGGCGCAGGAGGCAAAAATACTAGTCATGGATGAGCCAATTTCCGGATTAGACTATGGAAATCAGCTAAGACTTTTGGAGACTATAATATCTCTATCGAACGAAGGGTATTCGTTTTTAAAATCAACCCACTTTCCTGAACATGCAATGGCAATAGGTGGCAAAACAATTGCCATAAAAGGCGGAGTCGTAATAGGGGAAGGCGGTAGCAAGGACATAGTAACGGATGAGCTTATACGCATTTTGTATGACACGAAGGTCAAAATAAAAAATACCGAATGCGGCTACCCAGTGTGCGTGCCAGAATTTTTTTCAAAACGTTAGTCGTTATATATAATTTTATATTATATAAAAAGTTATATTCCGAAGATTCCTTTATAAGTGATATAATCCTAGGCATACTTAAAAACAAGGAGCAATCTTATGAAAACAAGCGCTAGAAATCAACTAAGCGGCAAAGTGACACAAGTAAAAAGCGGCGTAGTAAATTCTGAAATAGTTTTGGAACTATCAGGCGGAGCCAAAATAACTTCAGTCGTTACAAATGACGGCGCAGGCGAACTAGGTCTAAAAAGCGGAGATGAGGCAACCGCAATTATCAAAGCTAGCTGGATAATCCTAGCTACCGAAGCGCCTAAAAAAATCAGTGCTAGAAACTGCCTAGAGGGCAAAGTAACGGCTATAAAAGACGGCGCAGTAAATGCTGAAGTAGTACTAGAAGTATCGGGTGGAGCAAAAATAACGGCGATAGTAACAGAAGACGCTATAGCAGATATGGGTCTAAAAGTAGGCTCAACCGCTTTTGCAATAATCAAAGCTTCAAGCGTAATTCTAAGCGCTTAATCATCTCTCGCAATGCGCCTTCGGGCGCTTTTTTTGACACATCGATATATTATTTAATATACTACGGGCATAGAACAACTAATTGAGGGATTCAATGATTTATTTTTCAGATGCCGAAATAGACGCTTTTATAGCCGAAGATGTGCCTTATTTTGATTTGACGGCTGAACTTCTTGATATATCAGGCACGGCCAAAATAAAATTTTTGGCAAGAGACAGCGGCACTATCTGCGGCACTGAAGAGGCTGCTAGTGTATGTAAAAAGCTAGGTCTTGACACAATTATTCATACAAACTCAGGTGCTAAAGTCACACAAAATGATATGCTCCTAGAGGCAACCGGAGACTCCAAGGCGGCGTTAAAGGCTTGGAAGCCGTCTCAAAATATCCTCGAATACGCCTCCGCCGTGGCCACCCAGACAAGCGCAATGATAAAAGCAATTGAAGAGGTCTCTTGTGATATTCACTTCTCAACCACAAGAAAAAGTATCCCCAAAACAAAAAAACTCGCCCTAAAAGGGGTGCTTTGCGGCGGTGGATATGCGCATAGACTTGGGCTATCGGAGAGCGTTCTTATATTTGCCCAATATGTCGCCCTCGCAAATATGAGCCTTGAAGAGTGCATCAAAATGGCAAAAGCCAAAACAAAAGAGCACAAAATAGCCGTAGAAGTAAAAAATATCGAAGACGCAATAACGGCAACGAGAGCCGGAGCGGATATAGTCCAGTGTGATAAATTCACAACTGAAGAGCTGTCAAAAACGGTGAATGAAATAAAAAATATAAACAATAACGCAACGATAATAGCAACTGGAGGGATAAATCTTCAAAATATCTCTTCATACGCAAAATCCCACCCCGACATCATAGTTTCATCCTCCGTGTATTACTCAAAACCGTTTGACATAAAAGTCATATTAAGTCCTGCATAAAAAAGAGGCAGGCTTTTTTTGACACATCGTTATATTTTTATGTATACTTCGGTTAGTATCTAATGGAGGTTTGGCGGTGGAGTTAGAAGGTAGAATTTGGCTAAAGACGAGCGGCAAAAGCTTCCTTGGTAGCGGCAGGGTGCATCTACTGGAGCTAATAAGCAAGAGCGGCTCAATCTCAAAAGCCGCCAAAGAGATGGGTATGAGCTATAAAGCCGCATGGGATGCCGTGGATGCAATGAACAATCTATCAGACGAACCACTCGTAGCTAGAAATACGGGCGGCAAAGGCGGTGGCGGAACAACCCTAACCCCAAAAGGAGAGGAGACTATCAGGGTATTTAAAGCTCTTGAAAAAAAATATGAGCTTTTTATGTCCTCTATCGCAGAGGATTCCGACAGTTTCGACTCGCTTTACAAAAACATAAGGAGAATCAACATGAAGACATCCGCTAGAAATCAGCTTTTTGGGACAATAGACAAAATAGTAAAAGGCGTTGTAAATTCGGAGGTCGAGCTGGACATAGGCGGCGGCAATAAGATAGTTGCCGTCATCACAAACGACTCCGTTGAGCTTCTCGGATTTGAAGTCGGCGAGGAGGCTTATGCACTTATCAAGGCGAGCTGGATAGTCCTCTCAAAAGAAAAACCGAAAAAAATAAGCGCAAGAAATGTCATAGAAACAAAAGTAACCTCAATAATACCGGGCGCAATAAACTCAGAGATAAAGATGTCGGTTGCAGATAAAACATTGGCGTCCGTCATCACAAACGATGCGATGAGCGAGCTGAAAATCAAAGAGGGTGATAAAGTATATGCAATATTTAAAGCCTCAAACGTTATTTTAGGAGCATAATTATGATAAAAAAAATACTACTTAGCCTACTAATCGCAAAATCAATGCTATTTGCAGGAGAGCTAAACATAGCGGCGGCGGCGGATTTAAAATTTGCACTTGCGGATATCGTAAAAGCATACGAAGCAGCAAACAAAGACGACAGGGTAAAAGTTACGTTCGGGGCTAGCGGCAAACTCGTAGCTCAAATTACAGAGGGCGCCCCTTTTGATTTGTTCTTTGCGGCCGATATATCTTTCCCTGAGAGACTAAAAGCAAACGGCTTGGCAGTAGGAGAGATAAAGCCTTACGCTGTGGGTAGAGTGGTAATGCTAACAAAAAAAGGTAGCGGCGTCGACGTAAAACAAGGGATGAATATCCTACTAACAGATAAGGTCAAAAAAGTATCAATAGCAAATCCAGATGTAGCACCATACGGCAGAGCGGCTGTCGAAGCTCTAAAATCATCTGGTGTATACGATAAGATATCAGCAAAAATAGTAAAAGGCGAAAACGTACAACAAGCGGCGACATTTGGAATTACGGGAGCTGCGGATGTTGCGCTTGTGGCGCACTCTCTAGTATTACAACCTACGATTTCAAAAGATGTTGATTATTATCTAGTTCCGCAATCGGCCCACAAAAAGATGGTTCAAGCCTATGTTATGACAAAAAAAGGTGCGGACAATGCTAGCGCAAAAAAATTCCTTGCGTTTTTTGAAGGTAAAGAAGGTGATACTATCATGAAAAAATACGGTTTTACGCTTGAATAAACTAAAAGCAAAAATAGTCAGCCAAAAGTATTCTCACGGCCTAAGCAGAGTAGAAGCGCTTTGCGGCGGCTACCTCTTTCGCCTACTTATATTTGCACAAAATAACTCCCAACAAGAGACGGATGAGACATACCTACTGATAAAAGAGAGTGAAGTAGCAATATCAAAATCAAAACACAGCGACATTAGCGTCTCAAATCAAATAGAATGTCGCATCAAAACTATTGCGCAGGGTGAAATGCTTTGTGAAATAGGGCTTGAATTTGACTCGCAAACGCTAACTAGCATAATTACCGCCGAATCAACGCAAAGACTCGGCCTTTCGATAGGCGACACGGTGTTTGCCTTAATAAAAGCCAATGAGATTTACTTGGAATCGATATGATAGATTTTGCTCCGTTCATCCTCACACTAGAGCTAGCCGTTATCACGACGATTGTACTATTGTTTATAGCTGCGCCAATCGCTTATTTTCTTGCAAATACAAAATCAAAGCTAAAGCCCATTTATGAAAGTATCGTGGCATTACCACTCGTTTTGCCGCCATCCGTGCTTGGTTTTTATTTTTTATTGGCTTTTTCCGACAACGGCTTTTTGGGCAAAACTTGGATTGCACTTTTTGACACAAAATTAGCTTTTAGTTTCTGGGGCCTTGTCATAGGTTCGGTTATTTTTAGCCTTCCGTTTATGACGCATCCACTTCTCTCCGGTTTTGAAAGCGTCGACAAAAATCTCAAAAACGCCGCTATGACCCTTGGCAAAAGCCCGCTTGAGATATTTTTTAGAGTTGAACTTCCGCTAATCAAAAGCCCACTAATCACCGGTACGGTGCTTGCCTTTGCACATACGGTCGGGGAATTCGGCGTAGTACTAATGATAGGCGGCAATATAGAAGGGGTTACTAGAGTCGCATCTATAGCCATCTACGATAAGGTCGAGTCTTTTGAATACGCCAGCGCACATATTTACTCTGGGATATTATTTGCATTTTCATTTGTCGTTTTGTTTTTTGTGTATAAATTTAACAAAAAAAGAGTCTGGTATTGATAGAGATAAACGTCAAAAAAAAGCTTTTGGGGCAAGGTGGCGAGTTTGTCTTTGAATGCAATATCTCAAGTGATGAAATAGGAATAATATCGATATTCGGTCCATCCGGAAGCGGCAAAAGCACATTACTCAAAATGATAGCGGGGCTTGAGAAGGCCGATGATGGAAACATCAAGATAAACGGGCAAGAGTGGTTTGACAAAAGCGGTGGGGTGGATATAAAACCGCAAAAACGTAAAGTCGGCTTTGTATTTCAAGAGTATACGCTTTTCCCAAATATGAATGTCCTTGAGAATATTATGTTTGCGCAAGACAATAAAAGTATGAAAAAAGCAGACGAACTGCTAGAGCTAACGGAGCTAACGGAGCTTTCAAAAGCCTACCCGCATACGCTCTCGGGTGGACAAAAGCAAAGGGTGGCAATAGCCAGAGCAATAGCCAGGGAGCCTGAGATACTGCTACTTGACGAGCCTTTTTCGGCGCTTGATACTACAGTGAAGAGAAAAATGCACGAAGAGGTACTAAGGCTCAAAAGCTCTCTTAAAATGCCAATTTTGTTTGTCTCTCACGACAAAGAGGAAGTTTTTCGCTTATCAGACAAAGTAGCAGCGGTAAACAACGGCAAAATATTATCCCTCAAAGCTCCTAGCGAAGCGCTATTTGACAGTAAACTCTCAAGCAAGTTCGCTTTTTATGGGACGATACTGCAAATCAAAAAAATAGACATAGCGTATATGGCTTACATATCTGTCGGTGGACAAATAGTGCAAGTTTTACTTACCTCTGATGACGCATCTAGACTAAGCGTGGGGGATGAGGTTCAAGTCGGAGCAAAAGCCTTCAATCCGATTATTCAAAAGATAAATTGATTGTTTTTTAGACAACAAAAATGTCACTAAAACTGCTATAATAACTACAATTTTCACAAAGAAGCGGTAATGGCGATTGATATTGAAACAATCTTAAAAAATGAGCGCCTAGTTGTCCATCTTCAGCCGATTGTATCTCCAAACGGCAGGGTCTTTTTCGGAATGGAGTCGCTGATACGTGCAATAGCCGATGATGGGAGCATAATTCCCCCGTATATTTTATTTGAAGAAGCTGCAAAACACGGTCTCACGCTAGAGTTGGACAAGCTAGCCAGAACACTTGCAATAAGAGCTTTCGAGCCTCTATATAAAGAAAACAACAAACTTATCTTGTTTGTAAACTTCGAGCCTAGCCTAATAGACAATTTTGAACCTGGAAACTATTTGTTTTACGGTGAGCTAAAAAAACTTGGCATTCCTTACGAAAATGTAGTGCTAGAGGTCAAAGAAGATGAAATAATAGACACCGCAAAATTGGAAATATTTTGCGAACATTACCGCTCCCTTGGGTTTAACATCGCTTTGGATGATTTTGGTGTCGGGCAATCAAGCTTCGACCGTATAGCCGTAGTCAAACCTGACATTATCAAGATAGACAGAAGCCTAATTAGCAACATATCGCACAATCAAATACACAGAGAGATAGTTGGGGCAATATGCAAAATGTGCCATAACATAGGCGCTATGCCACTAGCAGAGGGCGTTGAGAGTATAGAAGAGACGGTATGCTGCATGAGACTCGGGGCGAGCTTGATACAAGGATTTTACATAGCAAGACCGGCCATAAACGTTTTCCCTGATGTTCTAAGGCAAAAAGTATCTGACGTCAATGAGACGTATTTAAAAATACTAAAAAATATGCAGCTTGAAGAGAAAAGATTTCACAAGATGGGCGAAGAGGTAGAGGATTTGTTTTGCTCTTTTGTCGCAAACTCTGAGAATATCAAAAACTGGGCAGAAACGGGAACGCCGCTACTCGACGGACACCCTAGTATAGAGGCGCTGTACCTCGTAGATGATGATGACAGACAGGTCGGACATACGCTAATAAAAAGCAAAATAAGACCTTTTTACGAACCGACAAAAGACGGATTTGACTACTCTCTCAAGGAATATCACATCAGGGCAAAAAATGCGATAAACGGCAAGCATTTGACGGAGCCATATCTTTCATTGGCGTCGGGAAGTCTTTGTCGCACATACGCTGCTAGAATCTCTCTTGGCAACACACCCTACGTTCTTTGTATCGACTTTGCTATTGGAAGCTAATAGAGACTAAAAGACCGTCTTTTTTGCTTGCAAGAGTTAGCTCCCCGTTCATATTGGCTATCGCCGTACGAGCCATAAAAAGACCGAGTCCTACGCCCTTGCCCTGCTCTTTTGTAGTGAAGTAAGGCTCAAAAGCTCTGCTCAAAACCTCCTCATTCATTCCGATACCGTTATCCTTGCACTCTATAGTTTTTTTATCGGCGTCTAACTTGATTATTATCTCGCCTTTGAATGCCGGATTTTGCTCTTGTTTGTCGGTTATGGCATCTTTTGCGTTTGAGATAAGAGTGCTCAAAACATCCCTTAAAAGCTCTTTTTGCCCATCAATAACAAAACCTTTACCGTCTATCTTAATTTCGATATTGGCTGACATCAGTTGCTCTTCAAAAGCCTGCAAGACCTCTTTGGCTATTACGCTTACGTCTATACTCTCTTCTTTGCCGCTAGACATAAAAAACATTCTAAAGTCATCTATAGTTTTCGACATTTTATGGATAATGTCCATACTTCTTGCAACGTTTTGCTCTATATACTCCCCATCCAATTCACCATACCTGTGAGCTAGCTCAAAGTCTTGAAGCATAATGGCTATAGCGTTTATAGGTTGTCGCCAGTTATGGGCGATGGCGTTTATCATATCCATTAGCGCTTTCATCTTTGATTGGCGCATAAGCTCGCTATCTTTTTTCCTAATCTCCTCAAGGAAGCTATCTATATTTTTTTGCATATCGTCAAACGAAGATATGATAGAACCTATTTCGTCTTCGCTCTCTTTTCTAGTGAAAACTATTTGTTTTCCAGGCGTATACTCCCTCATTCTCGATGCAATGTCTGAGAGCGGAGATAAAAGTCTTCTGATAAAAAACAAAGCAATCATAAAAATAACGGTTGCGACACCGAAAAATTTAATCAGCATCTGCTCAAAATTATTAATAAGGCGCAGGTAGTTTCTGTTTGAGTAGTACAGCTCGAGTACGGCAACCTCTTGTCCGCTGAGGCTATCCGTCACGGTCTTTTTGACTTTAATAGCATCTTGCAAGGCATCTGCACTTATATTTGTAGCATCAAAATGCGCTATAGTCTTGCCGCTAGGCGCCAAAACGCTAATAGACAAAACGTCTTGATAACTAAGTAGCTCTTTTGCTTTTTGCGCCCCCTCCGTCTCAAGACCGAGATACATATTCATACCGACCTCGGTAGCTACCAAGTCGAGCAAAATCTTTGCTTTTTGGCTCTCTGAGACATAAGTGCTAGACTTGATACTTCCTATGACGGAATATGCTATATAAACAAACACGGTAAACGTGGCGGCTATAAAAATAGCCAAAATTTTTGTGGAAAGTGCAAAATTAAATTTGCTCATTTACTCAACCACCCTCACTATTTTGTAAAAGGAATCCACAAAGCTAACGCCAGAGTCTTTTAACGCACTTCTTTTGAGTGTTATTATAGCGCTTCTTTCGATATTTAGAGTCAGCATAGCCCCATGCGCAAGATCGTTTTTGTCATAGACAAAGCTCGCAATCCCTTTTTGTCTTGAAATACTAACAGCTTTTTGTATATTTGCAGCGCTTGAGGTGAGAATATACATAATACTCATATCGTTTTTCGCAAGCTGTGAAAACTCCACGCTAATCGCCTTTACGGTCATTGCGCCGCTTTTTTTGGCATTTATCCTTGCGACGACCTCTTTTGCAACATCTACATCATCACCGTCATGCACAACCGCAATAACGAGTTTGCCTCCTACCAACTTGCCTTGTATCCCCTTGTCGAGCATTGCTATTTTTGCAACCACGGACGACTGAGCCTCCAAGAGTAAATCATCATACCCAAAGGCAAAAACGGCTAAAAAAAGTAAAAAAACGGCTCTTAGCAAACTAAAACCTACCATACAATTTTACAAAGAAAAAGCGTTTACCTATAGGGTAGTCACCGCTATATGTGCGCTGTTCGCTAGGATACAAAATAGTAGCATCCGCTATATTTTTCACACCAGCTTGCGCCCCCCAAATCTTCGTATCATAATTTACCGCCAAGTCGGCCGTCGTGTACGCAGGAGTATTTTCTCTGGTGTCGGTATATACCCTTTTTTTCTCGCCGACATAAATGACCGTAGTTCCGATAGAAAAACCGTTCCCTATTTTTGAGGTAAATGCCCCTTTTAGCATATTAGACGCAGCGGCAGGGAGTGAATCCTCCGACGTCGTAGTTCCTGTGATATATGAATACCCAAGATACAAAAAGCCGCCAAAATCAAACTTATTTTTGTATTCAATCTCTGCCCCGGTTATTCTGGAGTCACTTGAATTTCTAAACTGATTTGCGCTGTTTATTTTGTTAATTTGATTTTTATTTTCGAGATAAAATATATTTGCGCCTATAGAATCCTCATGTCTTAGCTTCTTAATATATTGAGCCTCATAGGCCTTCACACGTTCCGGTTTCAGATTTTTATTGCCGACCCTTGCCGGATTATTCATCCCATAAAGCTCTTGCCACGCCGGAGCTCTGTAGGCCGTGCTTGTCATAAGTTTTACTATATCTACATCGCTAACTTGCCACACAGCAGCCAAACGGTAGTCGTTTTGTCTATCAAAATCGCCACCCTTATCGCTATTTAGCTCGGCTGACAGCGCCACATCATCAGAAATATCCCATGTGTCGCTAAGATATAGCTTTGTTGTTTTACGCTTTGCGGACGGACCGTCAAAAAATGGAGCGCTAGAAGAGTAATCGAACCAGCCTGTACCAGTAGTTCTGTTGGTGGTAACAGAGCGAACTTCCAAGTTCTTTTCATCGCTTTGGTATGCCCCTATTTTTGGCGTATGCCCATCAAATCCAAGATACTTAAAAGATAGTCCGCCATATGTAATGCTATTTCTAAGCGCCAAGTCAGCCCAATAGCCGTCAGGATAAAGCACACTGACGGGAGCCCCTCCGCCAGGAGGCACTGTAATCATAGTGACGCCAGCCGGATACGACTGAGAATAGCTCTTCCACCCATCTTCCATATATCCTATTTTTGCCTCAGCAAAAACATCTTCCAGTATCTCTTTTTTATACTTGGCCTCGACGTACCAAGACGGCATCTCTTGCCTTCCATCATCGTTTGGCAAAACGTTTAGATTTCCAAATGCACTACCAGTTTTATGTGATGTTATACGGCTAGAAATACTAAAATCTTCGTTTGACAAACTAAGCGCAACCGCCTTATTGTCTTGCCATATTTGAGCTGCGCCGGAGCGAGAAAAAGCTGCATTTATGGGGCTATAGCTTAGAGCATCTTTCCCGTTTGTATCTATAGTGGCCGCATCTTTGTAGTAATACGCATCTATATGAAAATGCCATTTTGATAGCTTTCCGTTGTACACCGCTCCTGCAAAATTAGCTTTTTGCGAGCCGACCCCCATACAAGCCTTGCCACCCTCTTTTGAGCCCTCTTCGGCGTATGTTACGACATTGATAGTACCGGCATATCCGCTAGCCCCCTCCACAAAGCTGCCCGGGCCTCTGACTACCTCTATTCTTTTAACAAGCTCTATAGGCATAGAGAGATAAGCACTATAGGCGTCCATCGTCCTGTCGTTTACTACCACGCCGTCAATAAGAAGCCTGCTCTGCCCGTATGCAAATGGATTTGAGCCTCTAAATATTAGTGAGCTACCGCCTATATTGTCTGTAGATATATCCACTCCGGCAAAAAGCATCAAAGCGTCTTTTAGGGTCAGTGCGCCCAATTTTTCTAGCTTCTCACCCTCCCAGACGGACATAATGTAAGGCATATAATCTATATTTTGTTTGGTTTTCGTGGCTTTTTGCGTTATTTTTGATATGTCGCTAGCCAGCTCGCTTATTGCTTTATCGTCTGTCGCAGCAATAGACGCTACGGCACAGGACAAGAGCGCAAAAGCGGCGAGATTCCTTCTTGGCATCCAATTCCTTATAAATATTAATAAATGGCTATTGATATATTACAAAAATACATATTTAATATTACCCTTATGATTTTAGCTAATAAAACTGGTGCGCCCACAAGGTAAAATGCTTTATTTTTACCCCACAAATGTATAATTTTCTCCAAATAACCAAAGGTGCTTTTCTATGAATATATTAGATATAGATTTCAACGCTTTATACAAAGAACAAAAGAACGTAACGACTTTTAAGCCAAAAACAAAAGAGGATTGGAACGCAAAAGCCAAAGATATGGACTCGCGCATCCATCAAAGCATCTACAACGAAGAGTTCCTCTCGAGAGTTGATACAAAAGAGTGCTCTACCCTGCTTGATGTCGGATGCGGACCTGGAAATCTAGCGCTCCGCTTCGCTAGGAAACTAGAAAAAGTATACGCTATGGACTACTCAGAGGAGATGCTAAGATGCGTAAATGAAAACGCCGCCTCAAAAAAAATAGAAAACATAGAGACGATACAGGCTTCATGGGAGGATGATTGGAGCAAATTGCCAAATACAGATATAGTAGTCGCCAGCCGTTCTATGGAAGTTTTCGATATGAAACAAGCGCTCACAAAACTAAACTCTAAAGCCAACAAAAGAGTTTATCTTACCTACAAAGTGGGCGGCAGCTTCGTCGATTCTGAAATACTAGAAGCAATGGGAAGACATATCCACCCAAAACCGGACTACATATACATTATCAATATTCTCTACTCAATGGGGATAAACGCAAGCATCGACTACATCGAGAGTGAAAACAAAAAAATAAATTGGGATAGCTTCGAATCTTTCAAAGAAAGCACATATTGGAGCATAGGGGAGATGAGCGAAGAGGAGATAAAAAGGCTTAAGAATCTTTTTGAGAGTGAGGAATTTCGTAAAAAACCTCAAAAACCCACATATTGGGCTATGATAAGTTGGAGTAAGTAAGGCTCTTTAAAGTTTGTAGTCTATATAATCTAAAATAATGATATTAAAGGGGATAATTGCTTATGTTTGGTAGTTCACGGAAAATAGAGTCACTTGAAAACGAAAATAAAAACCTAAAAAGAACAAACGACGACCTAGAACAAAAAATACGGGATTTAGAGTCAAAAATGTATGACTTAGAGTCTAAAAGAACTCCAGCAGAAGCGCAAAAACCAAAAACTGATGAAGTCGTAAAGCTACTGCTAAACAGCTATGAAGACGGAATGAACTTCCTGCAACAGACAATGGAAGAAAATCTGGTGATGCTTGCCGACATAAACTCTCTAAATGCGCAAAGCTCTGAAAATTCGGCGCTTATCTCAAAAGAGAGCAGCGAAATAAGTAGCTCTCTAGGCAAAATACAAGAACTAACGCAAGGTCTCGTTGGCGACGCTTCCGAGCTTAGCAATGTTGTCATCTCTATCGGCAACATAATAAATCTAATTAAAGACATCTCAGACCAAACAAACCTGTTAGCGCTAAACGCTGCAATCGAGGCGGCAAGAGCCGGTGAACATGGCAGGGGCTTTGCCGTCGTTGCCGACGAGGTACGAAAACTTGCAGAGAGAACACAAAAAGCAACCCAAGAGGTAGAGGTAAATATCAACACCCTAAAACAAAACTCCAACTCAATAATAGAAACAAGCGAAACATTCAAAAAAGAATCCGACAGCTCTATGGATCTTATATCTGAATTCCAAAAAAGCCTAACCCAGATGAATAGCAATGCCACAAGCATAGCAACGGAGTGCTCAAACGTAACCAACGGAATATCCGTAAGTAACGGTAAAATCGACCACATACACCTCAAACTAAAAGCTTACAAAACGGCTCTTGATGGAGCAAAAGAAGACATTATGGATGAGCACTCTTGTAGATTTGGGAAGTGGTTTGCCACAGCCACACAAAAAGTACTTGCAAACAATCAAAAAGTGGTCTCCGAGGTCGCAGACCACCATGCAAAAGTACACAAAGGACTTAGCAAAGCCGTCTCCGAGTTTTCCGATGCTTCTACTTACGAAAGCGGCATAAAAACGATGAGAGGCGTTGAAGAATCAAGCAAAAAAGGGTTTGAAGTACTAATAGAAGCGGTAAAGGCCACTAGAAGAAGATAATGAACATTCTTCTTTTGGAGGATGACGAAAATCTAGGTAGCCTCATAAACGACCACTTAAGCCAAACACATACGACCCTGTGGGCAAAGAGCCTAGCCGAGGCGCTAGGTCACAGCGGCTCTAAGAAATTTGACATGATGCTGCTTGACGTCAATTTGCCGGACGGAGATGGGTTTGAATTTTTGAATGAACTTAGGGGTTATCAGGATAAAACTCCTGCGATATTTGTGACATCCGCCGCAACCGCAAAGGACGTAAAACGTGGATTTGAAATAGGGTGTGACGACTACCTCAAAAAGCCTTTTGATTTTGATGAGTTAGATGCTAGAATCGAGCACATCAAAAAAATATACCGCATTGAACAAGAAGAGAGTGTCGAGCTTGGCGAAAATACGACCTATATTCCGCAAGCTATGCAAATTATCTCGTGCGATGGCACTTCAAAGCTAAGGCCGATGGAGGCAAAGCTACTGTCTTATTTTTTGGCAAATCAAAATAGATTTATCTCTTACGAGGAGCTATTTCGAGCTCTTTGGAGTTTTGACGACACGCCGGACGAGGCAACCGTTCGCTCCTATATTAAAAACCTCAGAAAAGCGTTAAAAAAAGATTTCATCAAAAGTCAGCGCGGCGTAGGATACCTATTTGAGCGAGTATGAAAAAAAATCTCTTGCAAAATTTTTAGGATTATACCTTGGCTCGGCGTTTGTTTTTATAACCGTTATCGCATCGCTTTTATACTTCATAAAAATAGAAAACATAGCCGAGCTAGAGAGGCAAAAGCTAAAAAATCTCTCATCCTCCATATCCGCCGAAATAATAGACTCACACATGCGTGGCGGTAACTACCAGATACCAAAAAACAAAGAGTTCAAAGTCGCCCTCATAGGCTCGGATGACAGTATAATATACTCAGAACTAGCCTCGATACCACCGCTAAAGCTCGGCATATACGACGGCGAGAAACTGTCTTGGATAGTTGACGGCTCAGCTAGGCTGCACCACGGGGTCAAATATGTGATAGTAGCGTCAGAACTCATATCCGAACAAAAACGTGAAGCGCTTTATATAGCGGTATTTGTGTGGCTGGTCTCCATCGTTTTTGTGGTTGCCGTTGCTTTTAAGCTCTCAAGACAATTTCTAGCTCCAATCAAGCAAGAGATAGACAGGCTAGACGACTTCGTAAAAGCAAGCGCACATGAGCTAAATACGCCGATAACTGCCCTTGTACTAAGCCTTGACAGTCTAAAAAAAGAGGTGGAGGATAGCTCAAAAATAGAGTACCTCAAAGCCTCCGCCAAAATGCTCAGCAAAATACATGAAGACTTGACGTACTATCTGCAAAGAGAGACGCAAAGAAAAAACGAAGAGTGGATAGATTTTTTCGAGCTTTGCAAAGAAAAGGCAGCTTTTTACGGCAAACTAGGTGCGGCAAAAAATATCTCCGTTTCACTAGACGGCGAGAGCTTGTTGTATTGCATCGATACAACTGCGGCGGCAAGACTTATCGATAATCTGCTCTCAAACGCAATCAAATACTCAAAACAAAACGGCAACGTTCACATTACGGTAACTCAAAACAAAATAGAGATAGATGACGACGGAATAGGAATCGACGAAGCCTCAAAATCACAAATATTTGAAAAGTTCAAAAGAGCCACCGCCGCAGGAGGAGGTTTTGGTCTTGGACTATACATAGTAAAAACTATATGCGACGACTACAAAATAAGAATAGAACTCGTCGAAAAAGATGGAGCCGGAAGTAAGTTTCGATTGATTTTTTGACTTTGCACGATGCTTGCACGATAAGATTGTATCATCCGCAAAACAACCAAAAGGAGCTTTCAATGAAAAAATTACTTCTAGCCTCACTACTTTGCGCAGCGGCTTTTGCGGCGCCAATCAATATATCAGGTAAAGCCGGAGACGTAGACGTAAAAGTCAAATCCGAAAAAGACCCGTTCGTCGGACAAAACGGCTTTGCAATCAACCTCGCAAAAGCAGGCAAACCGCTAACCGCAAAAACGGTAAAGCTAAAAGTATTTATGCCGGAGATGCCGGGAATGCCTGAAATGGGCGAAGAGGTAGAGGCAAAAGGCAAGGACGGCATTTATAAAGCGTCTATCAACTTTTGTATGAGAGGTACTTGGCAAGTTACCGTGACAGTGGTTGACGCTGACGGCAAAACAAAAAAATACAAAACATCGGTTAACTTCTAAAAATGAGAGCGGTACTTCTTCAGTTGCTATTTGCTTCATTGCTGACGGCTCAGAGCTTGGATGAATTTACAAAAAAAGTAATCGCCCAAAACCCTGAAATAAAAAGTCTAGAGGCGCAGGCAAAAGCGCTCGAAGAAGAGGCTCTAATAGCCGGTAAGCTGGATAATCCTATGCTTGGCATACAAGTCAATAATATAGACTTCGTAGAGCCTACAAAAAGAGATATAGAGCCTATGCAGCAGATAATGTATAGCCTCTCCCAAACTCTTCCAATCACGTCAAAACTAAGCGCAAAAGAGGAAGCCAAAAGGCTAAACGCAAAAGCGGCTCTTCACAGGCTCTCTCAAAAAAAGCTTGACGTAGAGTACTCGCTAAAACAAAGCGCTTTCGAGCTTGCAAAGGCAAGAGAAACAAAAAAAATATACGAAAAATATCTCCAAACGCTTAGATTTGCCCTAGAGCTATCAAAGGCATCCAACACGTCGGGAGCGACAAGCCACAATGAGCTTATAAGAGGGGAGATGGAAGTCGCATCTTTTATGCGTAAAATAAATCAGCTGGACGCTGATGAAAAGACAGAATCTAGGCGTTTGCAGAGCTTTGGAGTCAAGGCGGAAGAAGAGGTGTATATCCCCTTTGATATGCCGTCCGCAAATGTGCAGGGGATAAATGCGCAAAACTCAAAAGAGTATGCGTCTGCAGAGATGATGACAAGCTCCGCTACTAGCGAGCTTAGGAGCGAAAGGCTCTCTCTCATACCAGATATAGGCGTAACGGTCGGATATGCCAGCTCAGACAAAAAATTTAGAGATTATTGGTTTTTTGGAGTCAACATACCGCTGCCAATATATTCTAAAGAAAATGCGGCCATACGCAAAAAAAGCCATGAGTTAGCCGCAAGAAAAGACGAGAGTGAAAATATAAAAAACAACCTAACATTCGAACTTGAAAACTCAAAAATTAAATACGATACGGCAAGAAAAAATTATTCACTAACGAACAACGTCCTAAAAACACAGCTTAGCCACCTACTAGAGTCGGCTTTAGCTGCGGCAAAGACATCCGATTCTTCAAAATCATACGCTATCAGCACGATAAAAGATGCCCTTAGCCTAGAACTTGAAATGATAAACTATAAATACGAAGCCAATGTGGCACTGGCACAAATAAAAAAACTTAGCGGACAAGAGATATGAAAAAACTGTTTTTAGCACTAATCCTAGCGGTATCGGCATACTCGTCAAACTACAAAATCTCAACCGTCAAAGCGACGATAGCAAGCTCAGCCCCACAAAAAGACTTTTTTGCAAAAACAGCCTACAAAGAGGCCTCCATCAAAGATATAAATCTCAAATTTTCGGGCTACATAGAAAAAATATCGGCAAGCGAAAAGTACCAGACAATCTCGAAAGGCTCAATGCTCTTTGAGGTCTACAGCCCAGAGATACTAGCCTTAAAAGAGGAGCTTATAAAAACGGCCGACTATGCCGAAAAAGCAAAGGGTTTTGATGACCAAACATTTGCAAAAACGGCAGCTTCGCTTCTTGAATCGGCAAAACAAAGATTAATGCTCCTTGGTGTCTCAAAAAGTGAAATAGACAAAACAATCTCCACAAAGACCGCTTCAAGAACAGTCACCGTATACTCTCCATTTTACGGCGTTATAGTAGAAAAAAATGTATTTGCGGGCTCGTTTGTAGAGGCTGGAAGACCACTTTTGCGTGTGGGCGATACGTCAAGCTTGTGGGTTGATGTCAAAATCTTTGAAAGCGACATCCCGATAGCAAAAAGAGGCTCTACTGTAACGCTAGTTTTTAGTGGGGCGACAAAGACATATAAAGCAAAAATAGAGCAAATACTCCCAGAGATAAACGAAAAAGACAGGAGTCTAACTGCAAGGGCAACAATCCACAATGACGGCAAGTTGGTCGCAAATATGTTCGGCAAAGCTCGCATAGAATCAAAAGGAGACAAAACTCTTATGCTTCCAAAAACAGCGGTGCTTGAAAAGGGCAAAAAGCAGTTTGTATTTGTAAAGGTGGACAAGAAGTTTGAGCCCGTAGAGGTCGTAGCCAAAAAAATAGACGCAAATAACTATCAAATCCTAGAGGGGATAGTAGCTGGGGACGAAGTGGCAAACGACTCCCTGTTTATGCTCGACGCAGATGCAAAAATAAACGGACTATACTAAAATGGTCGAGAAAATAATAGAGTTTTCGGCAAAAAACAGAGTTTTTATATTTTTGCTGTTTGCGCTTTTGGCGCTCGGCTCTTTTTGGGGTGTGAAACATGCATCTTTTGACGCCCTACCAGACCTAACTCCTCCGCAGGTAATCGTTGAAGTCAAGTGGGAGGGTCAAAGCCCGCAAGTCATAGAAAAACAAGTCACCTACCCGCTTACGACATCTTTTTTATCATTGGCAAATATCGAGACAGTGCGTGGGTTTAGCGGATTTTCGACTGCCCTTGTATATATCGTATTCAAAGACAAGACAGACTTGTATTTTGCCAGAACAAGGGTGTTAGAAAAGCTAAGCCAAAACATCAAGTCTTTTCCCAAAGAAGCAAGTATCACACTGGGGCCAGATGCCACAGGTGTGGGCTGGGTCTACCAATACGCACTAAAATCAAACAAGCTAAATCTAGCAGACATGAGAAGCTATCAAGACTACTTCTTAAAATTTGCCCTGCTCTCCGTCCCTGGTGTGAGCGAAGTAGCAAGTGTCGGCGGTTTTGTAAAAAACTATGAAATCACGGTAGACCAAACAGCTCTTGCCAACTACAATATGACAGTGCTAGACGTGGCAAACGCTGTGCAAAAAGCAAATGTCTCGGATGGCGCAAGAGTAGTCATAAGAAACGGCTATGAAAATATGGTTCAGACAAGCGGCTATTTTGTGAGTGAACAGGACATACTAAACACGCCGCTTATGACAATAGATGGTAATGCAATCAAAATAGGCGACGTAGCCTCGGTAAACCTAACGCCATCGGAGCGTAGAGGGGTGTCAGACCTCAATGGAGAGGGTGAGAGCGTGGGCGGTATAGCGGTAGCCAGAATAGGCGAAAACGCATATCAAGTAATCAAAGATATAAAAGAAAAACTAGCCACCCTAGCCACTCCTGACGTGCAGATAGTACCTGTATATGACAGAAGCGAGCTGATAGACAAAGCCGTAAATACCCTCAAAAGAGCTCTCGCAGAGGAGGCAATAGCCGTCGCCATTATAGTTGCTATATTTTTGGGGCATATCGGAAGTATCGCCGTCATAGTGCTCACTCTGCCTCTTACTATCGGGCTTACATTCCTTGCTATGACGCTATTTGGGATGAGCTCAAACATCATGAGCCTAGGTGGAATAGCAATAGCCATCGGAGCAATGATAGACGCCTCAATAGTGCTAGTCGAAAACGCTCACAAGCATATAGTCGAGAAGAAAAAACTGGGGCTAGATATCACATACGCCGTTAAATTAGAGGCGATAATAGAAAGCTCAAAACAAGTCGGTCGCCCGATATTTTTTGCTTTGATGCTTGTAATAGTGAGCTTTTTGCCTATTTTTGCGCTCACAGGGCAAGAGGGGGCGCTGTTTTCTCCGCTTGCCTTCACAAAGAGCTTTGCAATGCTATTTGGCTCTATCATAGCCATCACTTTGACACCGGCCTTGATGACGATTTTTCTAAATAACAAGATAAAGCCAGAGGAAGAGTCGAGAATAAATAGCTTTTTTATCAGGCATTACGAGTCGCTTTTGCACAAAATAATAGGCTACAAAAAGACGGCTTTTGCCGTATTTGCCATCTCTATAGCCCTTTCATTCCCACTATATAATAGCCTAAAATGGGAATTTATGCCGACCTTGTCCGAAGAGTCATTCATGTATATGCCTGTTACTCCGATGGGTATAAGCGTGGACCTCGCCTCAAAACTAACACAAAAAAGCGACGAAATACTAAAAAGCTTCCCTGAAGTCGAGACTGTATTTGGCAAGGCAGGTCGTGCCGACACGGCGACAGACCCCGCTCCTCTATCGATGATAGAGACGATAGTGACGCTAAAACCAAAAGATAAGTGGCGAGCCGGAATGACGGAGGAAAAACTCCTAGCTGAGATGGACAAGGCACTTCAAATAGAGGGTCTCACAAACTCGTGGACATATCCGATAAGAGGCCGAATAGATATGCTAATCACGGGTATTAGAACACCTCTTGGTATCAAGGTGTATGGCCAAAATTTTGAAGATATAGAAAAGTACGCCAACAATGTAAGCAAGGCGCTAAAAACGCTAGATGTAAGCTCTGCCGTATTTGCCGAAAAAGCGGCAACTGGATACTATCTGGACATCAAGCCAAAAGACGAAATGATAAGCAGATACGGGCTTAGCCGTGAAGATGTATTCAAGACCGTATCTTTGGCTGTCGGTGGCAATAGCGTATCCACGATGATACAAGGGACGCATAGATATCCAATATCGGTCAGGCTAGATGCAGGGGCTAGGGGAGACGTCGATGCTATCAAAAGAATCCCTGTCAAAACTCAAATGGGGACGCTCACTCTGGGTGATTTCGTGGAAGCCGCATATGTAGAGGCACCGGGGGAGATAAAAACTGAAAAAGCGATGCCTGTTGGCTACATATATATAATGCCAAAAGACAATGTAACACCATACGAATATAAGCAAATAGCGCAAAAAACAATAGATAGTGTCAAGATGCCACAAGGGCTCAGATATGAGTGGGCTGGACAAAGCGAATACCTAGAAAGTGCCAAAAAAACACTTACTTTTGTAGCCCCGATAAGCATTCTTCTTACTTTTATATTGATATTCGCATCGTTGCGAGATATCAGGCTGACGGCTCTTATCTTTTTCACATTGCCATTTAGTTTTGTAGGTGGATTGCTGGCTATCAAGCTTCTCGGCTTTTCCCTTAGTATCGCAGTTGTGGTCGGCTTCCTTGCTCTTCTAGGTGTGGCGGCCGAGACGGCTATCATCATGCTAATCTATCTCAAACACGCAACCGATGAGGCGACAATACACAACGATAGGAGTATGCTAGAAGCATGCATAGACGGTGCGGCAAAAAGGATAAGACCGAAGCTAATGACGGTATTTAGCCTTATAGCAGGCCTTGCTCCACTACTATATATCAAAGGTGTCGGTAGCGAGATAATGGGTAGAATAGCCGCTCCGATGATAGGTGGACTCGTCACATCTACGATACTTACTCTTGTGTTGATACCTATTTTTTATTACTGGATGGTTAAAAAGAGGGGCGATAAGCAGTAAAAGGGCTCTCCCCGGATGGCTGCGGCGCCCGCACCTAAAAGGTGGGCTGCTGTATTCCTACCCTGACCCGCTGCCTCGTAAACACGTCGCACAGGTCCGAAAAGAGCTTGGCGGCATTTTACGTCAAAACCGCTTTAAAACCGTTTAATCATAATCCCTGTATAATCTCGTTTCCTCTTTCGTGGGTGGGTGTCCGAGTGGTTGAAGGAGCACGCCTGGAACGCGTGTAAAGTCGCAAGGCTTTCGAGGGTTCGAATCCCTCTCTGTCCGCCAGAGATACTTCCGAATAAATCCACAAAAGTCTTTTAAACACCTATAAAATAAGCCTTTAAAGCACTTCATAAGTCCGAATGAGTCCGAGTGATTACCC
>JAYSBP010000016.1:0-51860 GCA_041915365.1 Campylobacterales bacterium
CAGAGATAGCAAAAGAGCGGATAGTGATACTAATAGCTCACAGGCTAAGCACAGTCAAGGCTGCTGCAAAAATTGCGCTATTTAAAGATGGAAAAATAGTATGCGAAGGTAGCGAAGATACGCTTTTAACATCTTGTGAAGAGTACAAAAAGCTATACGGCAAAGAGGAGCAGCATTGAAAAAACCGATAAATATTAACAGCTTTTGGGGTTATTTGTATGCGCAAGCTTATGCCATGACCGTCGAACACAATTTTACAAACGTCATTCGCAGTAACTTTCACCGCATAGACGAACACGCCTTTCGCTCTAGTCAGCCGACAACTTATCAGCTAAAAAATATCATCAAAAAACACGGTATCAAAACGGTGCTAAACCTAAGGGGGTACGAGAAAAACTCTCCGCTAAAAGCCCTTGAGGAAAAAGTATGTGCCGATGCTGACGTAAAGCTGATATACGTCGATACGTATTCGAGAAAAATTCCTGATGCCAAAATACTAGAGGAGTTTCGTGAGACTTTCAAAAAAATAGAATACCCTGTACTCATACACTGCAAAGCTGGAGCCGACAGAGCTGGAATAGGGAGTATGTTATATCTGCACTATCACAAAGGGGTTGATTTAGATAAGACTGGACAGCTCAAATTTTGGCCTTATGGACATATTAAGCACGCTAGAACCGGGCTTATCGATTTGTTTGTCAATCTGTACATGCAAAGAGATAAAGGCGCACCAAACGACCCAGCCGAATTTGCCAAAACACTCGACAGAGAAAAAATAGAAAAAGAGTACAAACCAGTACCATTTTTTGAAAAAATAGTAGATAAAGTGTTAAGGAGGGAGTAAAAACGCAAAGAAGGTTAAACCCTCTTGCGTACTCTTTACTCTCCGCCGATAGATAGTCTTTTTGCTTCCACTTCACAAGGTAGTTTTTTTGGACCGACAGGTATATGCCATACATCGCCGTTTGAGATTTTCACCTCACCACCCCATTTTTCTTCAGAGTCAAACTCTATAGTAAGTATCGTCTCTTCCATGTCTTTTTTTGCAACGTAGAATTTTACTTTGCCGTCTTTTTCTCTAAGCATTACTTTTGCCATTTATTTTCCTTTATTTTTTGATGAATTCTTTTATCTTACCGAAAAATCCACTCTCTTCGTATGAATGCACGAGCTTCATCCCATCCATTCTAACAAGTGAGTGTTTTTTGAATTTGGCATCATCCTTTGCGCCAAAATCATCTCTATAGTGAGCGCCCCTGCTCTCTTCTCTTTTTAACGCCGCAAGCACCGAGGCTTCAGCTACAATCACCGCATTTTGAAGTTCAATGATAGAGGCAAGTTCAAAGTTGCCTTCTCTTTTTTTCTCCATAGCGCTCATCATTCCGGCAACGGAGCGTAGATAGCCAGTGTATTCGTATGCACTACTTAATTTTTGTTCGTCTCTAAAAAGCCCGGCTTTAGCATACATCACATCACCAAGGCTCTTTCTAACAGCCCTAGGATTCGCCCCAGCTTCGCCTTTTAGGATATTTTCTATCCTTCTCTCATCTTTTGCAACAATAGTAAGGTCAATTTTCAAAAACTCACCTTGCTTCAATGCATAAGAGACCGCTTCTTCACCTGCTATGCGGCCGAATACCGCAGCTTCCAAAAGGCTATTCCCACCAAGTCTATTAGCCCCGTGACAACCGTTTGCCGCACACTCCCCCGCAGCATATAGCCCTTTTATCGCTGTTTCGCATTTTTCATTTGTCGCTATGCCGCCCATCGTATAGTGCGCCACGGGTTTTATCGGAACAAGCTCTGTCGATGCGTCCTTGCCCTCTTGAGCCATCGCCGCTTTCAAAAAAGATGGAACACGTTGCGCCAAGAGCTCTGGATTTAGATGTCTTACATCGATAAATACGCCGCCATTTTCCTGCTCTCTAGCTATTGCCCTAGCTAGCACGTCTCTCGTGGCAAGCTCATTTGTAAATCGTTCGCCTTTTTGGTTGACTATGTAGCCGCCCTCGCCCCTGACAGCTTCGCTAACTAGCGAACCAGAATGCCACAGCCCCGTTGGGTGGAACTGAACAAATTCCATATCCCGAAGAGAAAGCCCAGAGCGAAGAGCGACGGCCAGTAAATCGCCGACGGAGTCTTGCGGGTTTGAAGTATGCCCAAAGTATACGCCAGCATATCCACCGCCTGCGAAAACGACACTTTTTGCCCCGAAAAGCTCTATTTGACAAGTTCGTTTGTTCATTGCGGATACGCCGGCCACTTTATCTTCATCTTTTAGGATACTCATAACCAGATAGTCGCTTTGAACTCTTATGTTTTTCCCTTTTATCGAGCCAAGCAATGCCTGAACTATCGCCCCGCCAG
The DNA here is from genome assembly GCA_041915365.1 of Campylobacterales bacterium. GTDB lineage: Bacteria > Campylobacterota > Campylobacteria > Campylobacterales > UBA6016 > UBA6016. Next base: position 2,368 of record JAYSBP010000016.1, read on the forward strand.
TCTTGTCTGCGACGAAACACGTTCTTTTCTTGCCTGCGCCACCAAAACTTCTTTGGCGCATTTTGCCATTGTCATCTTTGTCAAAGTTTGAGCCAATAGCATCGAGCTCAAGAACTGTTTTTGGAGCATTTTTTGTGAGAACCGCAGCTGCTTTTTGGATACCTAGTCCATCGGCACCTTTGAGGGTATCCGCAAGATGTAGTGATATGTCATCGGCTTCGACATTTGCAAGTGCCGCATTTATCCCGCCCGCCGCCATTGAGCTATTGGAGCGAAGCGGCATATTTTTGGTTAACATAAGCACGCTCGCACCTTTTTTGGATGCCTCTATTGCTGCGCTTATTCCAGCTATGCCACTGCCTACTACTATTACGTCATACAGCATGGCTACAGCCTAAAAAAATTTTCATAAGATTTTACGCCAACCACTTCTTCTTTTAACACCGCCAAATCATGCTCAACGTGCTCTTCGCTAGATGCTCCCACAAGCGCACACGAGACTAGCGGATTGGAGCGGGCAAATTGTAAAGCTCTTTGAAGATCGCTAGCCAATGTCAGCTCACAAATATCTCTAAATTGCGGGCTAAATGCCTTTTTAAATATATTCATTTGCAGCAAAGATGAGCTTGTTATAACATTCAATCCGAGCTTTTTGGCGGCATAAAATGTAGGCATAAACTCACCGTCTACTTTTTGATTGGCAAAAATATATCCGTGCGGTTTTGCCGGATTGTAAGGCACTTGCACAAAACCAAACCCATCGCCGTGCACCCTGGATGCCGCAACAAAATCTTGAAGCGATAGATATTCCATGTTTGAAGGGTCATTTAAAAATCCGTTCCAAGAGGCGACCCCGTATCTGCCGAGCTTCCCATCTTTTCGTTTTGCTTCAAGCATTTTTGCTATTTTGCCGAATTTTTCAATTAGATTTTCGTAAGTTATTATCCCTAGCTCAAACTCAGGATTGTGTACATAAAAAATATCTATACCGCCGACACCTAGCCTCTTCAGGGACTCTTCAAAAGACCACTCAACAAATTCAGCGGTCATGCAATGCTCATCTATTACCACATCATTTTCTTTAGCGAGTCCGCTTTTGATTATGTTGTCGTTTATCCAATGATACGGATTTTCCGGAAATGGATAAGAAAGTGGTAAAAATCCACCTTTTGTGGCTATGACCAGCTCTTCTCTTCTGATGCCGCCCTCAAACAGCTCGCCAAGCGCCTCGCCAATCTCTTGTTCGCTCTTTGTATATCGATAGTTTGCGGCGGTATCTATATGATTGCACCCCATCAATACCGCTTTTTTTATCGCATCACGATAACTAAAAGTGTAGTTTTCCTCTCTGTAGGCTTCCGGCTTATATGTCCCTATTCCGATGTTTGAGACGGCGGCAAATCCAATATCGCTAATTGAAGATTGGCAAACCTTGCCACTCAAAAAACCAGTAGTCGCCTCTCGTGTCGCCAGCATATTCCCGTCTTTATAGTTTTTGTTTTAATATTTGCATTTGTTGTTCCGCCGCTCTAGCCAAGCATATACTCTTTCTTGCGCTCTTTTGAGGATGGAATTCCAAGCTCTAACCTATATTTTGTGATGCTCCGCCTGACCATTTTTACATCAAACCTTTTTTGCACCATCTCAAGCATCTCTTCATCATTGAGCGGCTTTTCCCTGCTTTCAGAATCTATGAGGTGCTTTACAAAACTTTTTAACTCGTTCGTACTAACGTTCTCAGAGACCGCAAAACTAAAGAAATGACGAAACGGCAGGATACCGCGATCGCATGAAAGATATTTATTTGCCACCGCCCTTGAAATAGTGGACTGGTTGTAGCCCAGTATGTCGGCCACATCTTGTATTTTTAGCGGCACAAGCTCCCTACCTAGAAAAAACTTGAACTGTTTTTCGATGATTATGTTGACTATATTTTGCAGGGTCGTTTTGCGTAGATTGACTAGATTTGCAGTCATCATCGCCTCTTTGACCTTCTCTTTGGCAAACTCCCCGCCCTCGCTCGCAAGCTCTTTATCAATTACGATATCTGGATAATAAAGAGAATTTAGGCGAACTTCAAACTTATCTTTCTCAAATACAACCGCAACGTCAGGTATCACGGGGGCACTTGACTCTTGATAATCTATCGCGGGAACCGTTCTTAGCCTCGATAGGATTTTTTTGGCATCTTTCAGTAGAGCTGGGGTTAGGCTCTTAACGGCCATATCTTTGTCGTATATCAGCGATTTGGTTGCGCCGTATAGCTCTTCGCTAACTTCCAATGTGCAAAGCTGGAAATACAAAGCCTCTTTAACATCTTTTGCCCCTATGCCACAAGGCTCTAGTGAAGCAAATCTACCCCTTATTCTCTCAGCGTAACCGGCATCAACATTACAATTCGCAGCCACATCCTCTATATTTCCGTCAAAAAAGCCGTTTTCGTCAATATTTTCTACAATTACTTTTGCAACTTTTTGAGATATTTCTGTAGGAAACAGCGGCGGCTCTATCTGAGATAGAAGCTTGTCATACAGCGACTCTTCACTTGTTATGGATGCCGCACCGGCATCATCAAGACCCTTGCTTTTTACTCCTGAGAATTTTTTGATGTCTTTTGAGCGGAGCTTGTATTCGTTTTCAAGTCCTTTTTTGACTTGAACATACGGATTTGTCTGCGACATCTCATCAACGCTTTTTGACAGCTCAGACAGAGAGCTTTCAAGGATTGGAAGCCATAGTTTCATAGATAGTCTAGCAGTCTGTTTTTGTACCTGACCTTGCTTTAGCATACCACTATCCTCTTGCGAAACATTTGTCTGTATTTTATATGCTTTTTGAAATATCTTACAAAAATGTTTGTTCAAAAAATGTGCATCTTGTTTGTTTTTTGATGCAACAAAGGCACCACCATAGACACTATTGGCATTTAATATTTTTGTTACAATAAGTAAAAGTATATTTGTGGGGTTTTCATTATATGGGTAGAGTTTTTATCGCCTTATTATTACTCTTAGTTCAGCATATTTTTGCATCCGAGATAAGCCTCACAAACGCAGAAAAAGAATATGTAAAAAAAACAAAAAGCGTAAAAATGTGCGTCGATCCTGATTGGGTGCCTTTTGAAAGAATTAATGAAAAAGGGGAGCATGAAGGGATAGCCGCTGACTTAATAGCCTTGGTATCACAAAGGACTGGGCTAAAAATAGAGTTATATCCGGTTAAGAACTGGGACGAAAGTGTCGAGGCTTCAAAAAGCGGCAAATGCCAAATAATGAGCTTTCTAAATCAAACCCCGGCTAGAGACAAATGGCTTATTTTTACAGAGCCTATTTTTTTGGACCCTAACGTCTTCATAACTAGAGAAGAGCACTCTTTTATAGCTAACGCCAAAAATCTATCGAATGAAAGCATAGCACTCCCAAGAAATACGATGGTTGCCGAAAGAATACAAAAAGACTATCCAAATATCAAAGTCATAGGGACGTCGAGCGAAGAGGAAGCCGTCAGCTTGGTGTCAAACAAAAAAGCTGATATGACGATGCGTTCGCTAATAGTTGCTGCATATACGATAAAAAAAGAGGGATTGTTTAATCTCAAAATAGCTGGTCAAATACCGGAATATGCAAATAAACTGAGAATAGGTGTCTTAAAAGATGAAACAATACTAAGGGACGTTCTCAATAAAGGGGTCTTGACGATAACCCCTGCAGAGATGGAGCAAATATCAAACAAACACGTCTCAATAAAAGCGGAAACAGGGATAGATTACGCCCTTGTGTATAAGATACTCGCCGTATCTGCGCTAATTATAGGAATCGGCGTTTACTGGAATAGGCGTCTGGCTAGATTTAACGATGAAATATCTTCCCTACAAAAAGAGACAAAAGAGGCGCTATACCAAGTCGCCACTCTTTTTAATAACTCGACAAACGGCTTTTTATCGTTTGGCGCTGACTTATTGGTTGGCAAGGAGTATAGCAAAGAGTGCGAAAGGATGTTTGGAGGCAGTATAAGCGGAAAATCCATTGCTTCACTGCTTTTCTGGCAAAACGATGAGGAGAGTGTTAGACTCGGTACAAATCTAGTAAGAATCCTTGAGTGTAAAGATGATTTTAAGGCGGAGATGTTAATTTCTTTGTTGCCCTCAACATACAAAATCAACGCTCTCACTCTATCCGCAAAATACAAGCTTTTAGACAATGGCCTACTAATGCTGATACTGACGGATATCACTGAAGAATTGGCGCTAAACGAACAGATATCAAAAGAGCAATCAAAACTAAAATTTGTTGTTAGCGTATTCAAAGAAAAGGACGACGTGCAAGCTTTGGTCGAAGACTTTAAGTCATTTTTGAAAAATAAAGAACAAGACGAGCTTTACAAGAGTATACACACCTTCAAAGGACTCTTCTCTCAGTTTGATTTTTATTTTCTACCAAAAGAATTGCACAGAGTAGAGGGCTATATATCTGACAAAAAAAACCTAGACGACAACGACATAAAAACTTTGGGAGCAGCTATCGAGGCTGACATGCGAACGCTATATGAGATCGCAGGATATGACGTCTTGAGTGAGACAAAAAAGCTCTGCATTAGCGACGCCGAACTAAACGAGCTGGAAGAGAAACTCGATACGCTAACCTATGATGAAATAAAAATGCGCTTACAGCACTTCAGGCATCGACCATTTTATGAACTTTTGGCTTCCTTTCCTAGATATACACTCGCCCTCTCGGCAAGAAATGGTAAAAAAGTAAAATATTTTGACATAAACGGCGGTGATTTTGCGATTGAACCTAGCAAATATACAGAGTTTATCAAAACGCTTGTACATTTGTTCAGAAACGCTATAGACCATGGCATAGAGGATGCGGCAACCAGGGAAGAACTTGGCAAAGACGAAGAGGCAAGCATACAATGCGAAGTTTCAAAAAAAGACGGTTTTATAGAGATAAAAATAAGCGACGACGGTGCCGGAATAGACATCGATAAGCTTATTTCAAAAGCATCTCAAAAAGGAGTTGCAATTCCACAAAATCCGCTAATGCTTGTTTTTGAAAATGGTATATCAACCAAAGACGTTGCCACACAACTATCAGGCAGGGGCGTAGGGCTTGCCGCAGTAAAAACTGAGTTAGACAAGCTTGAGGGAAGCGTGCATATAGAGACAATAAAAGGCAATGGAAGCACTTTTGTTTTCAACCTTCCGACGCAAGAAAACGCATGCTAAAAAAAATAATCTTAGCAACACTTGCCTCCCCCCTTGTGTACGGCGATGAAAATATTGTAGACGCATTAAAAAATACACAAATATCCGGATATGCAAAGCTAATGTATATTTTCGATGACCGCAAGGGGCCAAAGCTGGACCAATCGACATGGGGGGGCAGGCGGCAAAATAGCACTAACTACCGGCAATTGGCAAGGACTAAAAGCAAAGATAGCCTACTATCAAACAAGCGACCTTGGCCTCAGAAGCAAAAATCCAAAAGAGACAGATGCCTATATGTTTGACGTAGACAAGTCTCCGTACTCCGTCGTAGGCGAAAAATACATAGAATACACAAACGGGCAAAATACCATAACTGCGGGGCGGCAAGAGATAGATACGCCGATAATATCGACTTACGACTATAGAATAATTCCAAACCTCTTTGAGGCGTACACGCTAACCAACAAAAGTATCAAAAATACATCTTTAACGCTATCTTATGTTACAAAAATGTCTGGGCTAGACGGCCTAGTAAGCTTCAAAAGATTTGAGAGCATGTCTCAGCAGACCTATACATCATTGAATATGACAGCGGATCTTGCGACAATAGACAATAGTGAGTCGCCAATAGACGTGTCGCTAATTTCTGGGCATCAAGGCGTTATTATGCTTGGGGCAGTTATAGATAAAAATCCAAAATTATCGATTTGGAACTACTACTGCAAAGACGTATCGAATACGTTTTACATAGATTCCGCGATAGAGCATAAACTAACGGATGGGCTATTTGCGACATACGAAGCACAAGCTTACTCTGTCAAAACCATAGGAAAGCTAAACGATTTTTTGAAGACACTGGGGCTAAACGGCTCTTATGAGCTATATGGACTAAAGACAACAATCACACAAAAAAATAGCCCGTTAAGCGGATATGTTGCGGCCAACCAATTCGGCGGTAATGCAAAAACGGTAACAGCGTTTGGAAATTGGGGCGGATATCCTGAATTTGTGGCCATACCTTATATGTTTGCACAAGGATCATCGGTATCTGCCGTCGCCAAACTAAGAGCAGCCAAAGCGTCACTAAAATACGATATAACAAAATCACAAACTGCGATTATCGGTTATTCATATATTGATTTAGACAAAAACATTATGCCGAGCAGCGATATAAGACTACTAAATCTAATATATAAGATAAAGATTATGAAAGCTTTGTCGGCTAAAATACAGTATGAACTTAGGGATTCGAAAAACTATCGAAACGATAATGACACGCTGACATTATCGGCGACGTATACATTTTAAAAAGAGGCGTAGAGTAATGGCCAACAATCTTATCAGATGTAGCGATATGTTGGACTCTATGCCTTTTGACGTATATGCGGTTGATTTGCAAACGGATAAACTTGTTTATGCAAATAAAAATCTAATGGACAGGCATATCATAGAAAAAGATATGCCGTGCTACAAGGCAATTAACGGCAGAGATAGCAAATGTCTTTTTTGTAGAAGGGATGAGCTCCTAGATAAAGACGGTGCACCAAATGGCAATATGCTGATCTATGAACACTTCAACGAAGCAGACGATAGATGGTATCAGATGCAAGAAAGGGCAATTGTTTGGGATGATGGGAAAATCGTTAAGTATGTTATAGCCGTAGACATCAGCGAATTAAAATCTGCGCAAAATAGCCTTGCAGAAGCCCATGCGGCACTGGCCATAAAAAACAAAGAGCTAGAGCTTGCCCATATACAAATGGCAAAACAAGCCCAACTTGGCGAGCTTTTGGATATGATAGCCCACCAGTGGAAGCAACCGATAAGTGCAATTTCAATTTTATTTGATGAGCTGAAGCTACTTCATACTCTAAAGCAAATAGACGACGAATCAATATTAAAAATTTGTTCAGAGGGGCGCAAGACGATCGGTACCATCAATAAAACGTTGAATGAATTTCGTAGTTTTTTTGATCCTTCAAATGAGAAAACAACTTTCGACACGGTTGTTGCCATTAAAAATACAATGGAGCTAATTTCTAAAAAACTGTCATACGATAACATCACAATAGAGTTGCAAACAAATACCGACAATACAAATGCGTACGGCATAGCTAGCGAATTTTCTCAGGTTGTACTGGCCATAGTGACAAATGGAGCAGAAGCAATAGTATCAAAAAGAGCTAGAGATTTATTAGAAAAAAAAGACTATATTGGTGTCGTACGAATAGAAGTAACAAGCGACGGCGATACTCTCAACATAACATTCCTAGACAACGGGGTAGGTATCAGCGACGATTTATCAATGAGAATATTTAACAACCGCTTTACCACAAAAAAAGACGCAGGTGGGACCGGTGTCGGACTATCAATGGCGAAGCTAATCATAGAAGAAAAAATGAACGGCAAAATTACTGCGGCGGATACAGGCAGTGGGGCGCTTATCAGCATTTCACTCCCGATAATACAAGACCTATGAATACTTCTCGTAAACCTTCTTAATTGTCTCGATTAATGAGTCTGGCTTTATAGGCTTCAACAAATATCCTTTTGCTCCGGCATCTATCGCATCAATTACCATCTGCTCCTGTCCATGTGCAGTTACCATTATGATGATTGCATTTTGGTTTTTCTCCAAAATTGCTTTGGTAGCCTCTATCCCATTCATTCCAAGCATTGTTATGTCCATAGTAATAACGTCCGGATTTATATCCATATAGGTACGGACGGCCTCATCCCCGCTTTCACAGACGGATGCGACTATGTATCCAGCCTCTTCAAGCATAACGCCTATCTTCTTTGCCGTCAAGGCGGAGTCATCAACAATCATCACTCTCAAACTTTTCAATCAATCATCCTCCGACAGATTTTTATAAACAAGATATATATCAAGTTGACCAAATTCAGTTTTCACAATGCCGTGTTCAGTAACATGATTTTCGCAAAGCCAGATATCACTTCTCACTACGGTTGGCAGCCCTATATGTATCGAGCTTTGGCTATTATTGCAAAGCATCGGCATTGAGTTGCCAACTATAATGTTTGCGACATCCATTGCACTCTCTTCTAAAATTGTAACGCCAAAAGTGCTGCAGAAATCATGCGCATACCTCATGCAAATAGCCTTGATAAGCCCCTCTTCAAAACTAACATTAACGGTGCTCTCCACATCATCTTCGATATCGATAGAAACAGTTAATGGACCATAGTTTATGCTTTTACATCCAAACAACTCCGAGGATGCCTTTAAGCATGCTATAGATAGCTCCTTTTCCAGAAAAGAAATCGCAGTATTGACTATAAAATCAAACTTTGGGCTATCCATGCAACCTGCTCTGACCTATGTTTATTTTGTATTGATTATTACGTTTTTATTATAAAAAGTTTACCCTGCCAAAAAGACAGGGTATTGGAGGATTTCGGGGTTATTCTACTTCGGCGTCGATGACATCGTCATCTTTTTTAGATTGTCCGCCTTGGGCTCCACCAGCCGCACCTGCATCAGCACCTTGTTTTGCATACATAGCTTCCGCCAGTTTGTGACTTACCGACGTTAGGTTTTTGGTAGCTACTTCTATCTCGTCTTTTGTTGAACCATCTTTTGTAAGAACATCTTTTAGCTCTTTGATAGCCGCTTCGATTTTTGCCTTTTCATCCGCACTTACAGCGTCGCCTGATTCTGTAAGAGTTTTTTCTGTTTGATGTATTAGGGCGTCAGCTTGGTTTTTAGCCTCAACAACTTCTTTTCTTTTTTTGTCTTCTTCTTTGTGCGACTCAGCTTCTTGCACCATTTTGTTGATTTCATCTTCGTTTAGACCAGATGAGCCCGTAATTTTGATATTTGACTCTTTGCCACTCGCTTTGTCTTTTGCCGATACATTCAAGATACCGTTGGCGTCAATGTCGAATGTGACTTCGATTTGCGGCACACCTCTTGGAGCCGCCATAATGCCGCCAAGCTCAAACATACCAAGAGATTTGTTATCTTTGGCAAATTCTCTCTCGCCCTGTAGCACGTGAATAGTCACGGCAGGCTGATTGTCTTCTGCCGTAGAAAATGTTTGCGATTTTTTGGCCGGTATTGTCGTACCTCTGTCGATAACTTTTGTCATCACACCGCCGAGTGTTTCAATACCTAGACTTAGCGGAGTTACGTCAAGAAGCAATACGTCTTTTACGTCACCTTTTAGTACGCCCCCTTGAATTGCCGCACCCACCGCAACAACTTCGTCAGGGTTAACAGTCTTGTTCAGGTCTTTACCAAAATACTCTTTTACCATCTCTTGGATTTTTGGAACCCTAGTTGAGCCACCAACCATTACTACTTCATCAATTGCGCCTTTATCAAGTCCCGCTTGTTTTAGCACCTCTACGATTTTGTTTTTTGTTTTGTCTACAAGGTCGCCGATTACAGATTCAAATTTTGCTCTCGTTAGCTTTTTGACAAGGTGTTTTGGGCCTGTCGCATCGGCTGTGATAAACGGTAGATTTATCTCTGTTTCCATAGCTGTTGAAAGCTCTTTTTTAGCATTTTCGGCTGCTTCTTTTAGTCTTTGTAGTGCCATTTTGTCAGATTTGAGGTCAATACCTTGCTCGGCCTTGAACTCATCCGCCAGCCAGTCAATAACCCTGTTATCAAAGTCGTCACCACCAAGGAATGCGTCTCCATCGGTCGCCAAAACTTCAAATACGCCGTCACCCACATCAAGCACGGTAACGTCAAACGTACCACCGCCTAGGTCATAGATAAGGATTTTTTCTTGCGCTTTTCTATCAAGACCGTATGCAAGGGACGCCGCTGTCGGCTCATTGATGATTCTAAGGACGTTCAGACCTGCGATAATACCGGCTTCTTTTGTCGCTTTTCTTTGAGCATCATTGAAGTATGCAGGCACGGTGATTACCGCATCTGTTACCTCTTCACCAAGGAAGCTTTCAGCATCTTCTTTTAGTTTTATAAGTATTTTTGCGGAGATTTCTTGCGGTGTATATACTTTGTCGCCAATCTCAACTGCGCAAGCGCCGTTTCTATCTACTATCTTGTATGAAACTTTGCTTTTTGCTTCATTTGCTTTTGTCTCACTAGTCATCAGACCCATGATTCTTTTGATTGAATAAATCGTTTTTTCTGGATTTGTGATAGCTTGTCTTTTTGCCGTCATACCCACAAGCACTTCGCCCTTGTCTGTAAATGCAACCACTGAAGGCGTAGTTCTAGCGCCCTCTTTATTTGCTAGTACTTTTGGCTCTGCGCCCTCCATAAAGGCTACGCATGAGTTTGTTGTTCCGAGGTCAATTCCAATTACTTTTCCCATAATTATTTCCTTCTTTTTGATTTAAATTTAGTCGTATTCACGACAGAGTTTTAGTTTTTATTTTTTACAAACGCTGACAAGAGCGGGTCTAATCACTCTGTCTTTAAAAATGTAGCCTTTTTGCAAGGTAGCCACGATGTGCCCCTCTTCTACCTCTTCACTCGGGGCCTGCATGATAGCCTCATGCATCTCAGGATCAAAAACACCGTTAATGGCAATTTGCTTGATACCGTTGCGCTCAAAAGTCTTAACAAGAGTATCAAGAGTTAGCGATACGCCCTCTCTTAGCTTGTCGCCATCAGCCGCTTCACCGCTATGGGCCAAAGCAAGCTCAAGTGAGTCGATAATCGGCAACATCTCTTTTGCAAACTTCTCACTCGTATAGTCGATTGCCATTTGTTTTTCTTTTTCTAGGCGCTTCTTCGTATTCTCAAAATCCGCATGCGCCCTTAGATATTTATCCTCAAGCTCTTTGTATTTTGCATCGGCATCAGCCTCGGTAGATACCGGACTTTCTTCGATATTTTCTATAGTTTCTTCGTTTTTTATATCTTCCAATTTATCTCCTTTTCTAGTTTAATGCACACAAAAAGCTACCAAAATCACGAGACAAATGCCCAACATACATCATCTCTCCGCTTTTATCTCCGATTTTTGCTTCGGTCTTTACGGCCATATACCCATCTGGTATCAAAGTACCAAAATATATGCCAAGCTGAGTCTGTGCCGCCACTTTACCATCCATAAACATTGGCATTTTCTCCTGAGCCCAGCCGTTGTCAATTTTTGCTATCTCGAGAATCTCTTCCTTGTTTACAACGGCCGCTTCTTTGGATGATATATATTCTCCAAGCTTAGCATACACTTCATGTACGCCATAATGTGCGGCTGATGCTTTTATTTTTGTAGCGTCAATTCCCAAAAACTCATCCAAAAATGACTTCAAGTGCCTATCTCCTCGGAACAATACCTCTCCGTGCTCAAACTCTGCAATAATATATTTAGAGCCTGCGACAAAAACATTCAAAAGCTTATCGCTTTCGTCAATTTTTAGAATAGATGCGATTTTGTATTCTTTGGCGGCATCGGATACCCTGTTTACATCGTCTATGCGAACGGTGTCCATGGGTGCAAGTCTCTCAAACCAAAACTCTTTTAGAGCATTTTGACTAGGAACTCTTCCGCCCGAGATATGAAACTGAACAAGGATGCCATCCTCAACCATCTCTTTAAAATAGTTACGGATAGTTGCCGATGAAATCTCCATATCTATAATGGATTGCAAATGCTGTGAGCCTATCGGCGAAGTAGTCTTGATATACTCCGATATGATACACTCCAAAATAGCGGCTCTTCTATCAACTCTTGCCATCGTTCAGTCATCTTTTTTAGATATTTAGCACTTATTATTTTCAAGTGCTAATAAAATTATACATCTTTAGCGAAGTGTTGTCAAGATTTATTTTTGTCTATTTCATAAAAGGCGTTCGTGGCCTCCACAAAACCTTCCACACAGCCGCAATCAAAGCGTTTTCCTTTAAATTTATAGGCAACTACCATATTATTTTTCGCTTGTATTTTTAGAGCATCCGTTATCTGAAGTTCTCCATTTTTCCCAGCCGGTGTATTTTCAAGTATCTCAAAAATATCAGGTGTTAATATGTATCTACCAATAATGGCAAGATTTGACGGCGCATCCTGCGGCGATGGTTTTTCGACCATATCGCTCACCATATATACGCCGCTTTCCATCTCTTTGCCGCTAATTATCCCATATTTTGACGAGTCTTTTATGTCTATCTCCTCTATTGCCACGATAGAACATCTATATTTTTTGTAAAGTTCCACCATCTGCGCAAGGACACCACCCTTGTCATCGCCGACACAAAGGTCATCGGCTAGCAAAACGGCAAAAGGGACATCACCTATCAATGTTCTGCCTGTTAGTATCGCATGACCGAGCCCCTTCATCGCAATTTGCCTCGTATAGGAAAACGAACAGACATCTATAATATTTCGTATGTCAGCTAGGTATTTCTCTTTTTCAGTCCCTTTTATCTGATGCTCTAGCTCGTAAGAGATGTCAAAATGATCTTCTATCGCCCTTTTTCCTCGCCCAGTTACTATGGCCATCTCGGTAAGCCCTGCATCCATTGCCTCCTCTACGCCATACTGGATAAGCGGCTTCGTAAGAACAGGGAGCATCTCTTTTGGCATTGCCTTTGTCGCTGGTAAAAATCTAGTGCCGTATCCAGCTGCTGGAAATAAACATTTTGTTATCAAAAATAACTCCTAACATCGCTTTTATTTTATTCTAACAGTGCGGCGCTTAAGGGCGGCATTTGATATAATCGGGACAAAAAGGCTTTTTATATGATAGATTTTGACAACCACACCGAATACAAAATTATAGAAACTGATTTTGAACAAATTTTGAGTGTGGTGGCTCCAACAAAAAGTCTTGAGCTAATTGTTGTAGAAGACGAAGAAATCAAAGATATAAATGCCCAGTACCGCAAGCTGGATAAGCCGACAGACGTGCTTAGTTTTCCGATAAAAGAATCAAAAACTGACTTTATAGGCTCAATCATAATCTCGGCGGACACCGCAAAGAGAGTCGCCGATGAGTTTGGACACTCCCTTGAAGATGAGATGAAAATCTTATTTATACACGGATTATTGCACATACTCGGATTTGATCACGAAACAGACAACGGACAGATGAGAGAAAAAGAGGCGGATATAGCCTCGAAAGTAGGTATCAAAACAGCAATGCTATCTAGGTGAGTCTACGCCTGGTTTTATATATCCAAGCTCGATAAGCTTTCTATATACGGCCGCCACCATCGGCCCACCTTCCGTGCCTCCATGCCCACCATGCTCTACCATAGCAGTCACGACATATCTTGGATTTTCGTATGGGGCGTACGTCGTTAGCCACGCATGGGAGCGCTTGTAATAATCGAGCTGCTCTTCTTTCATACGGTTAACTTCCGATTGCGCAATCGACGATACTTGCGCAGTACCAGTCTTGCCTGCCACCTTTATCGGCAAATACCCAAGTGCACCATAGGCCGTACCGCCTTGCATGCTACACACCTGATACATACCCTCTTGTACTGGCTTTAATCTTCCCATATCCTCTTTTTTTATAAGCTCTTTGACCGTTGAGGTGGTATTTTTACCCCCGACGACAAGTGCGAATTTTGGCGTAACATCTTTTCCAGTAGCCAATGAGGCTGTAAATTTGGCCACTTGAAGCGGGGTAACAACCGTACTTCCTTGTCCGATAACCGTATTGAGAGTCTCCCCCGCAAACCAAGGTTTTTTATATCTTTTTTTCTTCCACTCGGGGGATGGCATTATGCCGCTCGCCTCACCTGGGAGGTCAACCCCCGTTTTTTGCCCCAACCCAAGCTCGCTTAGCGTCTTAGAGATTATACTGATACCTACACGAAGAGACATCTTGTAGTAGTATGTATCACAGCTCTCTTTTATAGACCTTCTCATATCAACTGAACCGTGCCCCTCTTTTTTCCAGTCTCTAAATCTCCTACCGCCAAACTCTATAAAACCAGGGTCCGCAACCGATTCCGCCGGGTCAACTCCGGCTCTTTGTAAAGCGAGCGCCGCACCCGGCTTAACGACGGAACCAGGAGGATATAGCCCTTTTGTGAGTCGATTTGTAAGCGGATGATTAAGGTCGTTTACCATAGCCGTCCACTCTTCATTGCTAAGCCCCTTGACGAAAGTATTTATATCATACTCAGGGAAGCTCCCGGCTGCAAGTATAGAGCCGTCGCTCACATCCATAACGACTATGGCACCGCTCTTGCCGGCGTACAGCTCCGAAATTAGTCGCTGTATCCTAATGTCTATAGTGCTAACCAAATCATGATGCGATGACGGCTCTTTGGACTCTATCTCTTCGACTATTTCATTAAAGGCATTTACTTTATAGGTTTTCTCCCCTGGCTCGCCCTGCAAGGCAGAGTTATAGAATTTTTCAAGTCCGTCTTTTCCTATAAACCCATTTGGGGAAATGATATTTTGTTTTGCGGCATCATCTTTTGATATTCTAGCGACGTAGCCTATGATATGCCCAGCTATATCCCCTTCCGGATATTCCCTCATAGTTGTCGACTCTATCTGCAGATGCTCATCCAAGCTCAAAACCGTAAAAAAAGGTAAAATCTGCTCATACGGCATAAAATCCACGACCCTTATATTGTCGTGATTGTACGCAGAGTCCTCTCTTATGTATAGCGCTCTTGTTTTCTCAACGTTAAAATTAGGAAAAAACTGCTTCAACATCGCTAATTTTTGCTCTAGTATCGGCAGATTTTTCTTTTTGCTAAGGTGCGGGGCTATGCTTATCGCAAAGCCTAGTTTATTTATCGCAAGCGGGTTTTTATTTCTATCGAATATTACGCCTCTAGCCGGATAAATGAGCTCTGTTTTTATAGAGTTTCTTGCAGATAGTTCTTCATAATATTCATTTGATTTGACGCTAAAGTAAAATACTCGGACAAGGAGCGTAGACCATATAACGATAAAAATAGCAATGACGATTCTATCTCTCACGCCTACTCCAACGAAAGCGCAATGAGCGTCTCAAAAAGCATATACACGAGCAAAGGAGCCAATGATACTGTCACGACCTCTTTTAAGAAAAACATATCTATCGCATTTAGCATAAAAAAATAGGTCGGATACGCAAAAAAGGCGGTAAGCGCAGCTATACACCTGCGGCAATCAAGAAAGCTATTGACTAGCGGAATAACGTAATAAACATACAAAAACAAAAATAGCCAACTTGAAAAAAGATAATATCCCCTGTCAAGTTCAAAAAAAAGAAGATACGCAAGGATAAACCATATTACATATCTCTCTCTTACGAAATAGGCAATTACTATAAATACCCCAAAAAGAGGGGGCATATACGGATTTAATGCGCTCAAGGCTAGGTATGCAAAGAGCAATACGCCTATGAAAAAAAGCTTTAAATAGTTTTGATCAGCGATATTTCGTTGCAAATAGGAAAATGCTTGCACTTTATACAGTCCGCCCAGATTTTATGTTCAGGTATCTCTTCTTTTGGAATTTCTACAAATCCATTATTTTCAAAAAACTCTTTTTGATATGTGAGGGTCAAAATTTTTGAAAGCCCAAGTCTCTTCCCCTCTTTTTCGAGCTCAGCCACCAATGCCTTGCCGACCCCCTTGCCCCTGTATCCGTCTTTTACTATCAGGCTTCTAACCTCTGCTATCTCGGGGGAGTATATATGCAAGGCGGCAAACCCAATCAAGCCAGTCTCATCTTTTGCGACGGTATAAGAACGGATAGTGTTTGCCATTTCATTTGCGTCACGGTACAAGATGACACCGCTTTCCACCTCTTTTTGTACAAGAGTCTGCATTGCGCCTATATCACGCAAAGTAGGCTTCAAAAACTCTATCAAGAGAGCGCCCCAAAAAGAGCTTCGTGTGTTTTTGCAAGCAAGGCATCTATCCCTGCTTTTGAGGATGCCGATACAAACAGCGCATTTGGATTATTTTTTTTTAGCAAAAAAAGCTCATTTTTTGTCAGTTTATCGATTTTTGTAAATACTTCGCAAACCATATAATCTCTTCTATTTAGAGTTGACAAAAACTCTTTTACATCATCGTCTATTTCCATCTTAGGGTGTCTTGAGTCTCGAAGTAGCAAAAATAGCTTTATAGCTGAGCGTCCAAATAAAAATCTCGTCAAATTCTCTTCCCAAAGCTCTTTTTCACCCTTTGAGACCTTGGCATATCCAAAGCCTGGCAAATCCACAAGCCTAAACCTCAATCTATCTTCACCCTGCGCCGCATTAATATCAAAAAAATTAATTAGCTTTGTCTTCCCTGGGGTTGATGATGATTTGGCTAGGTCTTTTCTAGAGCAAAAAGCATTTATAAGAGAGCTTTTGCCGACGTTTGAACGTCCCAAAAAAGCTACTTCCGCAAAATCTTCGGGCACTGAGTCGTTCAGTTTTGCTGCCGACTTTATAAATTCGGCGTTTAGTATTCTCATTTTGTTTTTTTGCTGCCGTTTTTGTCTTCGATAAAGAAGATAAATTTCGCCGGTTTGCCGCCCTCTTCACCGACAACCGTCGCTTTTTTGGTAATATCATTTACAAATATTCTATCGCCGAATACTTTTCTTTTTTCCTCTACATATTCTACGTAGCCGTCACCGACCAGTAAATACTCTTTTTCATTTGGGAAATATGTAATTGTCTTTGCTTTCCCTTTGTATGTCTTGTTGCCCTCTTGAATCATCACAAAACTAGCGTTGCCGACAGCTTCAAATTTAGTTGGTTTTCTATTTGAATCCGTATACACAAAAAGCGTATCGGAGTAAATAGTATCGCCACCTTTGACAACTTTTACGTTACCGTTAAATTTTGATACGCCGCTTTTGTCGTCGCCGTCGTATCTTTTTGCCGTTATCTCAACCTCTGAGGCAAAAAGAGATAAAGCAATGAAACAACCGATAAAAATTCTAAAAAACATACTACCGCCTAAAGGTTCAGCTTAGCCCGTACAGAGTCTATGCCTACCGTTTTATTTTTAATATTTATTGAAGACGAATTACCAAACGCTACGAACTTTTCTCCCTCAAAGCGAAACGGATTGTCTATATAAAGCGTTTGAATACTCTCTTTATAGCGAGATTTATCCGTCGTTATTTTGTATCCATCGCTTCTTAGATAATTGACGTCACCCGTAAGAGTAATCTCATCACCTATTTTTACCGCTTTTTTGGAGATTATGTTTGTCGTATATTTCGGCTCTTTTTTTTCTATTTTGAATCCGTGAATTTCATCTTTATCTTTAAAATGATAACCCACCGAGCCTAAAACTTCAACGCCGCCGCCGCCGTTTTGAAGCTCAATGTATTTGAACTTTTTTAGCTCCAATATCGCTCCTGCGTACTCTTTATTTTCACCCTTATTCTCTTTGTCGTTTTGATACACTGCAAAGAGGGGGACAAACGATATTGCCGCCAAAAAACCGACGACATACGCAAAAGAGCGCTTTTGGTGTCTCATAAAATGCCTTTTGTACTAGGAATACCTACACCGTTGGCCTTTAACGCCCTTCTCAAAGATACGGCAAAAGCCTTAAAAGACCCTTCAACTATATGGTGAAGATTTTGCCCTCTAGCTTTTGTGATATGAGCCGAAATTTTAAAGTTAAATACGAGCGCCCGAAAAAACTCTTCCGCAAGCTCAGCATCAAACTCCCCTATCTTCCCGTTTAGCCGCCCTAGATCAAAATATAAAAACGGCCTTCCGGAGATGTCTATGGCACTTTGCACAAGAGCTTCATCCATTACAATACTGGCCTCACCGAATCTCTCTATTGCCCCGACCGGAAATATGGCTTTATTAAGTGCTTCACCTATAACGATACCGACATCCTCAACCGTATGATGAAAATCAACATGCAAATCGCCCTTGCAAACAAGATTCATCTCAATACCGGAATGCTTTGCGAAACTATTGAGCATATGGTCAAAAAAACCTATTCCCGTATCTATATTAGACTCTTTACCGCCAATAGCAAGTTCCAGCTCAATTTGAGTCTCTTTTGTATTTCTTTGTATTTTTACCATCTTTTTACCCTTAATCTAGGCTAACAAAGAACGAGCCTGCAAATCGACCCTCTTTGATAAAATCTCTAGCTTCATTTTCGCTTCTAAATCCCGTTAGCATAACCCTGTATATCGGGGAGCCTTGAATATCGTATGTTTTTACGACGGCTTTGTATGTTCCATTGACGCTGGCATATCTTGACGCCCATTCATCGGCTCCACTTCTATTTTTGAATGCGCCTATTTGAACCGCTATGGCGGATACGGATTTGCTCTCTTTTGAGCCGCTTTTTGCGATTATGCCGTCAAAGCCCAGCACCACAAGTTTGACAGGAGCGGTTCCAGTCTTGTCTATCCCAACCTCTTTACCGGCGGCAAAAGATAAATCTATAATTCTACCGTCCACAAAAGGCCCTCTGTCATTGATACGGACAACCGTACTTTTGCTATTATTCAGATTTGTCACCCTAACTATCGTATTCATAGGTAGCGTCTTATGCGCCGCCGTATTTGCATTCATATCGTACATTTCACCGTTTGCCGTTTTTTTGCCGTGAAAATCTGGGCCGTACCAACTAGCGATACCGTTATACTCCTCGCCCACCGAAACAAAAGAGGGATAATACGTCTTTCCAAAAACGGTATAAGGCTTCATATTTGACGCCGAAGAAGACGTAGACGATTTGGAAGAGCTTTCACTAGAATACTGCGAGCTTTTATGATATGGATTGTATTTTACTTCATATTTTTGCGAACATCCGGCAAACAAAACTACCAAAACGGCAACCGTTAAAATCTCTCTCAATTATTCTCTCCATTTTCAAGTTCCGCCAAAAACGCCTGCATATCTTCATGATTTGCCGTCCTCGCTAATGTCAAAACTCTTTTAAAGTATAGTCTAGTCTCTTTTGGAAGCAATTTTTTGTTGTGGTCAAGCAATACGTTTAGGTCGTTTGTACCAGCTTTTCGCATCACTCTTTTTAGCCTCTCGTCGCCACAGTTGTATCCGACAGCCACAAGACCCCAGTTTTTGAATCTTTTGTGCATATATTGACAATAATCAGCAAAAGCCGCTGTGCATTTTTCGACGTCTTTTCTCTCGTCCACACCTTTTGAGACTTTCAGTCCAAAAAGCCTAGACGTACTAGGTATCATTTGCCATATTCCAGCCGTCTTAGAGCGTTTAATTGTGACTCTGTTGTCAAACTTTGTCTCAGTCATCGCTATCCAAACAAAGCTAGTCGGAACGCCTTTTTCTTCTAGCACTCTCTTTGCGATTAGATAGTTATCTTTGTGTGCTAGTATGGTTTTTTTGAAAAAAGCTTTTTGATTTTTGCCACTCTCATCATCGCCGGCCATTTTGTATAAAACAGAGTTTTCATCCGCTCCGCCGTCAATATCGAAAGAGGCAACGGCGGCGTCTAGAGACGTATCGGCATTTGCAAAACAAAAGAGCAAAGCAATTAAAAATAGAATTTTTTTCAAGTGTTATTTCCAAGCCGATTTTTGTTGTATTTTAGCTTAAATTTACTTGAAATTATTAAATGGCAATGGGCTATGTAGACTAAATCCCAAACAATCTTTTGGAGTTTTCATTTGATATCTCTGTTAGTTTTTCCTCCGGAATACCAAGTAAATCCGATGTTTTTTTTACAACTAACGGCATGTATGATGGCTCGTTTCTTTTGCCCCTGTGAGGTGTCGGCGTCAGATATGGGGCATCCGTCTCAAATAGCAGTCTATCCAGAGGAATTTTTGGCAGTACTTCAACCAATTTTTTGGCGTTTGAAAACGTAAGTACACCGCCTATGCCAAAATAAAAACCTTCATTCGCAAGAGATAGTAAATTATGGTCGGCATTGTAGCAGTGTAGTACGCCTCCAACCTCTGAAGATTCAAGCTCCAAAAGCATTTTTTTGCTATCTGCACTTGCATCTCTAATGTGCACGATGAGTGGTTTTTTGGCTTTTTTCGCAATCTCTATCTGCGCCGCAAATACGTCCGCTTGCAGTTTTTTTTCTGCTATCTGCTCCGCATCACCATCTGGGAGCCTGAAATAATCAAGCCCGCACTCCCCTATAGCCACACACTTCGGATGTGAAGCAACAGCAAAAGCGCTCTCATCAAACTCTGTAGCATGATACGGGTGCACGCCCACGGCAAAGTATGCGTTTTCATATTTTTCACTTATTAGCACTGCTCTAGCCAAGTCAGATGGTCCGGCGCCGGGAATAATAAATCTATCTACGCCACACTCCACCGAGCGTGTCATCACTTCATCTAAATCCTCAAAATACCTCTCATCATCCAAATGACAATGCGTATCTATTAGCATTTTACACCCTCTCGTAGCATCTTTTTGGCGTACTCCATCGCCTCTTTGGTTATCTCACCGTTTGATACCATTCTTGCTATCTCCGCCGCTCTATCATCATTACCAAGAGCTTTTACACTGCTATTTGCCCCATCCTTTGAGACCACAAAATGATTTGTGGCTACGCTGGCAAGTTGGGGCTGGTGAGATATGGCAAATATTTGATATTTTTTGGATAGCTCCTTCAAAAGGTATGCTACCCCTGCACTCTCTTCACCGCTTAGATTCGCATCGGCTTCATCTAAGAACAGTATACCGCCATCATCGCCATCACTCTCGCATGCCATCAATGCAAGTCTAAGTCTTCTATATTCGCCGGCACTAAGCGTAGACACAGCAGAGTTTGCAAGTTTTATATCTATTCCGTCGACGCCGTAAACACAAGCATCTCTTGGCACAAGTGTAACGGCAGGCTCTCCTATTAAGAGTTTTTTAGCAAAAAATCCTAACTTATCTATAAAAATAGGAAGCGCCTTTGCCCTGAATGCACTCATTTTAGCGGCAGTCTCGTCTACACTTTTTTGAAGCGCTTTTATCTCAAGCTCTGCGGAGGCCACTAGGGAACCCAGTTCGTCAAGTTCTTTTAGCTCGCTTTTTTTTGAATCAAAATAACTTATCGCTTCATCTATCCCACCGTATCGCTTGTTAAGATACGATAACTTTTCAAGCCTCTCAAATACGCCATCTATATTAATGCCATCTAGACGTGAAAGACGAAAATCAATCTCGCCAACGGCATCCTCAAGCTCAGAAAAAAACGTCTTGACGCCGTCTTGCTCTTTGCCTGCAATTTCAAACAACTCCAAAATATTCTGTTTTTGGTTTTTGATATTTTCTACTTTTGAGAGCAAAAGCCCTATTTTCTCTTTTTTTGATAGCTCTTTTTTAATAGCAAGAAGCTCATCTTCCTCGCCCTCTTTTGGGTCTATCTCCGCAAATTTTTTGAGTTCAAACTCCAAAAATTCACGCTCCTCGGCAGCCCTCAAGGCTTTGTCTTTTAGCCTTGCAAGCTCTTTTTTTAGAGCGGTCAATCTTATAAAGCCATCCCTATAAGACTCTTTTAACTCAAAAAAACTACTTTCTACAATGAATGAATCAAGCAACTCCACCAATCTAGCATCCGTAAAGTCATTATCGTCTTTTGACGAAAGATAAAATGAAAACTGCTTGGCAGCCCAAAGAATATCTTTTTTTGCGGCGGCATTTGAATTGATAAAGTATCTTGCTTTGTCTTTTTTTAAGTATCTAAACGTATTTGGCTCTTCGTTTTGTATCCCTATTTCATCAAGTTGCGAAAGTTTGGCATCTACATCCGCTTCTGCGCTTAATGCTTTTGGGTCTTTGTAGCCGAACACGGAGAGCACCCCTTCCATTAGCACGGATTTTCCACTTCCGGATGCCCCAGTAAACACGGTAAGCCCTTTTTCAAATTCCAGCTCAACCTCTAAAAAGCCGACCAACTCTTTTGCATAAAATCTCTTGACGGACACTATCTATCTTGCCCCCATCTGAGCTTTTGTTTTAGCACCGTAAAAAAGCTATGCGATTTCGGCCACAGCAAAATCACTTTTTCCTTGCTTTGCAAAAGCTCCAAACTCTCCATATATTCAACCGAAAAGCTCTCCTGCCCGTCTATAATTGCAACAGCCGACGACGATGTCGGAGTAACCGTCAAATTAAGAAATGTAGGCAGTACAAAGGGCCTTTGAGTCAACGAGTGCGGGCAAATAGGGGTCATAATAAAATTTTCACTCGTAGGATATACGAGCGGTCCACCACCGGATAGATTGTAGGCCGTAGAGCCGCTGGGCGTTGACACTATGAGTCCGTCTCCATAATAGCTATTCACCTCGTTGCCCTCGGAGGTTACGCCTATCTCTATCATCTTTGAAAATATATTTTTTGTTACCACTACGTCGTTGAACGCCAAATATTTTTTTTCCGATTTTGCTTTTTTGTGGAGCACTTCCATCATTATTCGCTGTTCTATTTCGTATTTTCCATCAAATAAATCAGCAAGAAACTCTTTATAATCATCTCTTGATACAGCCGTCAAAAAACCTAGATTGCCCAAATTTATCCCAAAAATCGGCTTTTTATACGGGTGTGAACGCCTTGCAAGCCCTATTAGCGTACCGTCGCCGCCTATTGAGACGAGCACGTCCGCTTTTTTAAACATCTCCTCTGCGCCCGTCGGCTTCTCGCTGACTGATTTTGCCGATACGGCGTCTATTAGCACATCAGCCCCGTACGAACAAATCTCTTTTTTAAATTCATAAAAAAACTCTTTTATCCCATCCGTTGAGGGGCGAAGGACTACGCCTACAGTTTTTATTCTCAAGACCTAACTCCCAAGTTTTGGCAAATGCCACTCTTTTATGTAGGCTACCATCCTAACGGTAAACGACAAAACAAAGAGGAAAAAAATCGTATAGAGATTCAAAGCCTCGTTTTGCTCCAAAATGTACATACAGATGCCTACCATAATTGCGATTGTAGCGTAAAATTCGCTTTTTAGAATCGCCGGCACGTCATTAACCAGCATATCCCGAACCATTCCTCCGCCAACAGCCGTCAATAGGGCAAGAACAGCTACGCCAAATCCATTTAGTCCCGCATTGATGGCTACTATCGAACCAGCTATTGAAAAAGCGGCGAGACCGAGAGCATCGCTAACAACAAAAATTAATTTTTGATCAAGTTCTGTTTTTTTGTGCAATTTTAGTACCACGGCAACGAAGAGCGTACCGAGAACAATGAGACATAAAGAGAAGTTTTGCATAGAAACCGGTATTTTGCCGACTATAACGTCTCTGGCTATACCGCCGCCAAGTGCCGTCAAAAAGGCAAGCAGGGCTATTCCAAAAACATCAAGCCTATGGCGCACCCCTGCCAAGAAGCCGCTAAGCGCAAATGAGGCTATTCCTATAAAATCAGCCGCCCTTAGTATCTCAAGAGTCCCCATTGCTAGCTATAGATACTCGTTTTTAAAGTCCACATATCTTGCGGCGTGTTCATACAGACCCTTCACCTCATACTCGCTAAGCTCTCTTACTACTTTTGCAGGAGAGCCCATTATCATTGAGCGTGGCGGGAACTTTTTGTTTGGCGTAACCAAAGAGCCAGCCCCGACTATCGACTCTTTGCCTATTACTGCTCCGTCAAGTATAGTGCTCGACATACCTATGAGACATCCATTTTCTATGGTGCAACCGTGAAGCGTTACGCTATGCCCTATCGTCACATCACTACCTATGATAGTCGGAAAACCGGTAGTTTCATCGTCACCCTTATAGTGTGTAACATGTACCATAGAGCAATCCTGAACGCTTGTTCTCTCGCCTATCTCTATCCTGTGGACATCGCCTCTTATCACAACGCCAAACCAAATGGAGCTATCTTTGCCTATGACAGTTCTACCTATTACGTCTGCGCTCGGGGCGACAAAGACATTCTCTCCTATTTGTGGCTCATGCTCTTTGAATTTCATAATCATCTTAGCTCTCCTTGAGCAGCTTACTTGCCAGCCTATTTTCTTTCGAGCTTTGCTCTTTGGCGTACGACTCATAAACACCGGTTACGTAGTCTTCTAGTATTTTTTGACTATCGAGTCCGCCGTTTTTGCTCTCCACTCTCGTATACTGCCCATCAACGCCGAGCTCTCTTGCCTGCACGTCGTCGCCAGCTTGTAGCTTGAGTATTTCTAGCAATTTTTGTCCTATTTTGGAATCAAAAATCGGTGTTAGAAGCTCTATTCTTTTTTCAAGATTTCTAGTCATCCAGTCTGCACTAGAAAAATAAAGTTGCGGCGATGAATTTTTGAAATAAAAAACTCTCGCGTGCTCTAGATACTTACCTATTATTGACGTTACCCTTATATTTTCGCTCACACCCTCGACGCCAGGTCTTAGACAACAAATCCCTCTGATAATAAGCTCTATTTTTACCCCCGCCATAGACGCTTTATACAAGGCTCTTATGACATCGGCATCGACTAAAGCGTTCATCTTGGCTATTATTTGCCCGTTCGCCCCCTCTTTTTCCTCATTTTCTATGAGAGAGAGTATCTTTTTTTTCATCTGAGTAGGAGCCATAGATAACGCCGTAAGCTCTGAATACTTCGCAGAACCCGTCAAATGGTGGAAAAACTTTGTGGTGTCTTCCGCAATGTCTTTGTTTGCGGTAAAAAAGCCGACATCGGTATATATCCTAGCCGATTGAACGTTGTAATTTCCGGTAGACAAGTGAATATACTGCTTTAGCCCATCTCTGTGTTTTCGTACTACCGTAGCCACTTTAGCGTGCACTTTTAGTCCCGCTATACCGTATACCACATGGGCGCCAGCACGCTCAAGAGCTCTTGCCCAATGCAGATTGTTCTCTTCGTCAAATCTTGCTTTTAGCTCAACAAGAGCCGTAACCTGTATTCCATTTTCAGCAGCCTCTATCAATGCCTTAACCAGCGGTGAGTTTTTACCAACACGATAAAGCGTCATTTTGATAGATAGCACATCCGAGTCTTTTGAGGCATCGACTATAAATTTAACAACGGGGTCAAAGCTCTCATAAGGCTGATAGAACAAAATATCACCTTTTTCAATCTGGTCAAAAATATTTCCGTTCAAATCAAGCGGCGGCAACACTTTTGGAGTGTAAGGCTTGTATGTCAGGTGGGCAAATCTCTTTGAGCCGACTATCTGCCAAATAGAGCTAAGATCCAAAGGGAGAGCCGAGACGTGAAATATGTCTGCTTCATCTAGCTTTATGTGTGAAGTCAAAAAGTTGTAAAGCTCTTTGTCGTCGCTAGTCTCTAGTGTGAGTCTGACAAAATCACCTTTTCTTCTGGCTCTAATACCTTGCTCCAAAAGCTCCAAAAAGTCCTCGGCCTCTTCTTCTTCTATCACCAAGTCTGCGTTTCTAGTTACCTTAAAAGCTATGCTCTCTATACATTCGTAGCCTGAAAAAAGTGTCTCAATATGCTTTCTTACGATAGACTCAACACTAACAAATATACCGCCCTCTATTTCTACGAACTTGCTAATAACCCTAGGTATTCTGACAAGCCCAAATTTAACTATATTTTTATCGTCTTTATCAACAAGCTTAACAGAGAGGGCGAAACTTAGATTGTTCAGGTGCGGAAACGGGTGCGTGGAGTCTATGGCTATTGGAATAATAACCGGATATAGGCTGCTAAAAAAATATGCGTCCGCTTTATTTTGAAGCTCAGAACTTAAATCCTGATATTTTTTTATAAACAACCCCTCTTTTTTTAGCTCCTCGACTATCCCTTCATAGCATTTTTTTACCCTCTGCTTTTCAGTGTGCAGATAATTTCTAATCTCGCCAAGTTGCCCTATCGGGGTCATCTTATCGGCACCGACGGCATTAATGCCCATTTTATACATCTCTTGAAGTCCAGCTGCCCTAATCATATAAAACTCATCGAGATTGGTGCCGTAAATGGCTATGAATTTTAGCCTCTCCAGTAGTGGATGCTTGAGGTTTTCAGCCTCTTCCAAAACTCTTGTATTAAAGCGAAGCCAAGATAGCTCCCTATTTATATATAGATGTGGGTCTTTTAAATTTATTTTATTTTCCATTCTTTTTCCGTTTGATGTAATGGCGTCATTAGCCGTATGGTTTCTATTATACAAAAAGTTGATTACGGTTTTAAATCAATTTAAGTCTGGCGGGAGTAGCATAGCAACTTTTTGAAACAAATGTTTAGGCATAACCACAGTGAATAGTGCAAAAGAGATTAGACTTATTATTTTTACGTTTTTGGCGATCATCATAGCCGGAACTTTTCTGCTCTCCCTCCCAATCTCAACAATAAAACCAATCTCAACGACAGACGCTTTGTTTACAGCCACTAGCGCCACATGCGTAACGGGCCTTATCGTCAAGGATACGCCGGTTGATTTCACCCCTTTTGGGCAGGGGATAATACTTTTGATGATACAAATAGGCGGTCTTGGCTATATGACAATAGCCACCTTTATGGCAATTATGCTTCGCCGCAAGCTATCCCACAGAGACCAAATGATTCTAAAGACATCGCTAAATTACGATACATTTTCAGGCGTTGTGAGATTTTTAAAAACCGTCTTTCGAATGGTTCTTATCTTTGAAGGAGTTGGTGCAATACTTTTTGCGATTAGATTTTCTCTTGATATGCCTTTTGGCAAAGCACTTTGGTATGGAATATTCCACTCTATCTCCCTCTTTAACAACGCCGGCTTTTCACTTTTTTCAAACTCATTTATAGATTATAGATTTGACCTTGTAATCAACATAATATCCACGACGCTCATAATCGTAGGCGGTATCGGATATTTTGTGCTTTTGGAACTACACTACTTCAGAAAACAAAAACTTACACGAATCTCAACCCACACGAAGCTGACACTATCAACCACGGCGCTTCTTGTGGCGGCGTCGTTTTTCATTTTTATCTCGTTAGAGTGGTTCAATGATAAATCAATAGGCAACTTCGAAGTGTGGCAAAAAGTAGTAACAAGCTATTTTTATGCGATTAACCTAAGAACGGCGGGCGCCAATTCCATAGATTTATCCGGATTATCAGATTCAACACTGTTTTTGTCGACTATCTTTATGGTGATAGGTGGTGGTGCCGGCGGTACTGCGGGCGGTATCAAGGTAACTACTTTTGCAGTTATAGCGATAGCTACTTGGCATGCGCTAAAAGGTCACTCCGACGCATCGGTATTCAAAAGAACTATTCCGCACAGTACAGTAATGCAAGCATTTACGATTTTGCTCGTCGGAACATTTTATATCATCGTCGCAACAATACTCATCTCCGAGACGCAAAATATAAGATTTATAAAAATCATATACGAAGTTGCGAGCGCATTCGGTACCGTCGGCGTGTCAGTCGGCAACGGCGGTGTACTTAGCCTGTCGGCAAACTTCAACGACTTTGGAAAAGCGGTAATAATCTTTATTATGCTTGCAGGAAGGATAGGCTTTTTGGCATTCACGCTTGCATTTATAGGCAAAATAGAGGAAAAAAGATACAAATACGCCGAAGGCAGAGTAATTATATGAGAGGTAACAAATGAAAACATACGCCGTAATAGGTCTGGGAAGATTTGGATTTCACATCGCCAAAGGACTTGCCGAACAAGGATTTGCAGTTATTGCTGCCGACAATGACCACGAAAAGGTAAAGCAAGTTGGAGACTATGTTGAAGACGCCGTAGTTCTTGATTCAACCGACATCAAAGCGCTAGAAGATAGCGGTATAGCAAAAGCCGACGTCGTCATAGTAAGTATCGGTGAAAATGTAGAGTCAAGCACACTGACTGTTATGTCCCTTATAGACCTTGGGGTAAAGCAAGTTATCGCAAAAGCAATCTCCGTACTTCACGGAAAAATTCTCACGAAACTAGGTGCATACAAGGTAATACAGCCTGAGAGAGAAGCGGCGCTAAGGCTAATCAAAACGGTAGCTGACCATATCCACTACGACACCATCGACCTCTCAAACACTATGAGAATAGTCAAATTCAGCGTTCCAAAAATGTTTATCGGGAAAAGAGTCGGCGATATAGGGTTTGAACAAAACCATAGAGTTAGGCTGATAGCCCACAAATTTGACGGAATTTGGCATACGGATGTCGACGAGAATTTGATAGTCCAAGAAAATGACATACTCGTAATCATAGGCAATGTAACGGACATAGAGAAGATAAGCAAGACCCTTTAAAGAAAACTTAATTTGTTTTTTTGTATTATTCGCGTCTTAAAAACCAAAAAATTTCAAGAGGTTCAAAAATGTACGCAGTTATAAAAGCCGGCGGCAAACAATACAAAGTAAGTGTCGGTGACGAAGTACTAGTTGACAAAATGGGCGTAGAAGCAAAAAGCGAAGTAGAATTTAAAGAAGTTCTTATGGTAGGCTCAGACAAACTAGTAGTAGGCAATCCTTTCGTTGCAGGCGCAAAAGTTGTTGCAAAAGTGGTAAATGAAGGTAGAGGTAGAAAGGTAATAACTTTCAAAAAGAGAAGAAGAAAAGACTCTAAAGTAAAAAGAGGCTTTAGAAGAGACTTTACAAGAGTCGTAATCACGGCTATAGCCGCCTAATATAGAGTAGGAGAATAAGATATGGCACACAAAAAAGGTCAGGGTAGTACCCAAAACAACCGCGACTCAGCTGGTAGACGTCTAGGTCTTAAAAAATCTGGCGGTCAATTTTGCAGAGCTGGAAACATCCTTATTAGACAAAGAGGAACAAAAATCCACGCTGGTAAAAATGTAGGTATCGGCAAAGACCATACTATATTTGCACTTATCGATGGTATAGTTACTTTCGAAAGAAAAGATAAAGATAGAAAAAAAGTATCGGTATATCCGGCTGCTTCTTAATCTAACAATTTCTTCAAAAACTACAAAATATGTTCACAGATAGCGTCGTAATAACCGTAGCCTCAGGTAAAGGGGGCGCCGGTTCTACGGCATTCCACAGAGAAAAATTCATCATACAGGGCGGACCTTCCGGCGGTGACGGCGGTAAAGGCGGCAGTATATACTTCTATATAGACCCAAATGCAGACTCTCTATCAAAGTACAGAGGCAAACATCATCACAAAGCAAAAAACGGCGAAGGCGGCGGCAATAGAAACATGCATGGCAAAAGCGGTGAGGATTTGACGCTTATAGTTCCAGCTGGAACGCAGGTGCTTGATTCTGAAACTGGGGAGCTACTCGTAGACTTGACGGAGCCAAATACAAAAGTTCTGTTTTTGGAGGGTGGCAAGGGTGGTCTTGGAAATATGCACTTTAAATCCTCAACAAATCAAAAACCTATGTACGCCCAACCAGGACTTCCAGGGATAGAAAAAAAGGTTAGACTTGAGCTAAAACTCATAGCGGACGTAGGACTTGTAGGATTTCCAAACGTTGGAAAATCAACACTAATTTCGGTTGTGTCTGCAGCAAAGCCTGAAATTGCGAACTATGAATTTACGACACTAAAGCCAAATCTAGGCGTGGTAGACATAGATGATTACAACTCTTTTGTTATTGCGGATATTCCTGGGATAATAGAAGGCGCTTCTGAAGGTCGTGGTCTTGGACTTGAGTTTTTGAAACACATAGAGAGAACAAAAGTATCACTTTATTGCCTTGACTGCGCCAGAGAGCAAAGCCTGATGGAACAATTTTCGACCCTCAAAAAAGAGCTTGAAACATACTCCGACAAACTCAGCAAAAACACTTTTGCGGTGGTGATAACAAAAGTTGACGCTCTCGACACAAAAGAGGCTGATAGTAAAATATCTGATTTTATGAGTGGGCTAGGTATTAAAGCAACTGGGGATATTGAAGGACTTCCTTATTTTGAGGATGAAAATGCAAATCCAAAATTTATCATACCAATCTCATCAAGCACCCACCAAAATATACAAAAATTAAAATTCTCACTCTTTAAAATCCTAAAAGGATAGCACTTATGCAAAAAGAGAAACTTGTCATAAAAGTCGGCTCTGCCGTGCTCACAAAAGAGGGCAAAATAAGCGTTGAGCGAATACAAAACCTTGTAGAGTTTTTAGCCGAGCTTACATCAAAATACAAAGTAATACTCGTAACCTCCGGAGCGATAGCTACTGGACACACTATATTGCCCGCCATCTCTAACAAAACAACTGCCGGCAAGCAAGCACTTGCGGCACTTGGACAAGCGGCTTTAATCAATAAATATCAAAAAGAGTTCAAAAAATTTGACATCACGGTAGCGCAAATACTGCTAACAGCCGAGGACTTTGACTCAATAAAGCGTTCTGAAAATGCAAAGGCGGCAGTCAATACACTTCTTGACAACAACATTGTTCCTATAATTAACGAGAACGACTCTGTCATAGTAGATGAGATACTAAGAGGCGATAATGACCAGCTATCCGCTCAAGTGGCACACTACTTTGACGCCAAAATGCTGGTTATCTTATCTGACATTAAAGGCTACTTTGACAAAGACCCAAATAAATATCCAGATGCCAAACTAAGAAAGACGGTATCTTGTCTAGACGACGCCGAACTAAATGCGGACTACAATCCACACGATGCTTTTGCAACAGGCGGCATAGTCACAAAGCTAAAAGCGGCAAACTTTTTACTAAATCACAATAGACAAATGTTTTTATCTAGCGGATTTGATCTTCAAGCGGCGAAAGAGTTTTTAGTGAGCGGGTTACAAAACGAAGGAACTCTTTTTAGCAAATGAAAAAAAATATAGTATTTATGGGGAGTGCAGACTTCTCTAGCATTATTTTAGAGTCTCTCATCGGCGATGACAGATTTAACGTCTTGGCTCTTTTTACACAGCCCGATAAGCCTGTGGGCAGAAAGCAAGTTATGACTCCGCCGGATACGGCCGTATGCGCAAAAAGATTTAATATTCCAACTTTCCAGCCGCAAAAAATATCCGAATGTACCGCTCAAATCAAAGAAATGAAGCCTGACTTCATAGTTGTGGCCGCCTACGGACAGATACTAAAGCAGGATATACTAGACATTGCTCCGTGTATAAATCTTCACACGTCATTTCTACCAAAAAATAGAGGGGCGGCGGCGCTTCAGACTCATATACTAGAAAATGATGATTATGCCGGAGTAACAGCAATTTGGATGGATAGAGGTCTTGACACAGGGGATATACTAGGCAGTCTGTTTTTTAGACCGGATGGATGCGCAAAGTTTAACTGTCTTTTAAAACATCTAGGATATCAAGCGGCAAATCTAACAAAAAGTGTAATTTTAGAGTTTCAAACTATCAAACCACTCCCTCAAATAAACGCAGATGCTAGCTATGTCGGCAAACTGACTAAAGAGGACGGTGCAATAGACTTCCACTCGGCGAAAAAAGCTTTTAAGAAATTTTTGGCGTACTACCCTTGGCCTGGGATATATATATCGTCTGGACTAAAGATAAAAGAGGTATTTATAAATGAGCTAGCCTCGTCAAACGAGGCCGGCAAGATACTACAAATCGGCGAAGATGACATAACGGTTGGTTTTGAGAGCGGTTCCTTGAAAATTTCAAGGGTTCAAGCCCCGACAAAAAATGAAGTTTCTGCCTTGGAATATATAAGAGGCAAAAGGTTAAATATTGGAGATACTTTGGTTTGACGAGCTAAGCTCCACACAAACATACCTCGTAGAACAAATAAAAAGCGCCTCTTTAAGTGCACCTGTATGTGTCTCTGCACACAGACAAACAAGCGGTTTAGGCTCGCGCTCCAACGTGTGGGAGCAGCAAGAAGATGCGCTTTTGTTCTCTTTTGCTTTTAAGAGAGCATTATTACCGCACGATTTAAAGGTAGAATCGGCGTCAATATATTTTATGTACATTCTAAAAAATATTCTTGCCAATAAAGGCTCGAAATGCTGGCTCAAATGGCCAAACGACATATACATAGATGACAAGAAAATAGCAGGAGCAATTACATCTTTTTTGAAAGAAAATGATACGCTCGTGTGCGGCATAGGCCTAAACATATCTGGTTCAAAAAAATATGGAAATTGCGATATCCAAACGGACAAAAAAAACCTACTTTGTGAGTATCTGTCTGGATTTCAGGCTCCCCCGAGCTGGAAGGATATTTTTATAAAATTTGAAGTAGAATTTTTAAAAACGAAAGAAAAAACGCTACTTTACGGCAGTCTAAAAAGCCACGAAAATGTCACTCTAAACAGTGATGGCTCCCTTTGCGTAGATAATAAAAAGGTATACAGTTTAAGATGAGTGAAATAATTGCTATAGCAAATCAAAAGGGCGGCGTTGGCAAAACGACTACTGCCGTTAACCTAGCCGCATCTTTGGCGGTAGCCGAAAAAAAAGTGCTTCTCATCGATGCCGACCCACAAGCAAATGCTACGACAAATCTTGGCATTCATAGAAATAGCTTTGAATACAATATATATCATGCCTTTATAGGTTCCAAAAAGCTTTCGGAAGTTACGCTCGATACAAATTTG
Source organism: Campylobacterales bacterium (assembly GCA_041915365.1). GTDB lineage: Bacteria > Campylobacterota > Campylobacteria > Campylobacterales > UBA6016 > UBA6016. The sequence continues at coordinate 34,892 of JAYSBP010000016.1, forward strand.
CCGCACTTACACCTTGTCCCGTCCAACATAGGTCTCGTGGGAATCGAAAAAGAGCTCCATGACAAAAAAATACAAAATAGAGAACTAATACTAAAAGGTCTAATTGCGGAGATAGAAAATAAATATGACTACATCATCATAGACTCTCCACCTGCATTAGGTACAACAACCGTAAATATATTATCGGCGGCAAATTCACTTATAATACCTATACAATGTGAATTTTTTGCCCTTGAGGGTCTAGCCCAGCTACTAAATACAGTAAAAATAGTCCAAAAAACAATCAACCCAAAACTTCGCATAAGAGGCTTTTTGCCTACTATGTACAGCACACAAAACAACCTTTCAAAACAAGTATTTTTGGATTTAAAGAGACATTTTGTCGACAGGCTATTCAAAAATTCTACCGATGTCGACAGTAATGACGAAACGTCGTCTTATATCGTAATACCGAGAAACGTCAGGCTTGCAGAGTCTCCTAGCTTTGGCAAACCTGTAATTTTGTATGACGCAAAGTCTCCCGGCTCAATCGCTTATCAAGAGTTAGCTTGCTGTCTTCTAAAGGATGCCAATGTCTAAAGCGTCTGGACTAGGCAGGGGACTTGGAGCAATCCTAGAAGAGGTAGAGGAAGCATATAAGCAAAATAGCGGTTCTAGTGAATTTGTAAAAGAAATAGAGCTAGATGAGATAATTGTAAACCCATTCCAACCTAGAAAGCAATTTGACCCAGAGTCTATAGCCGAGCTTAGCGAATCAATAAAAAGACACGGACTACTTCAGCCAGTCGTAGTCATAAGAAGCAATGATAAATTTATGTTAATAGCCGGAGAGAGGAGACTTAGGGCCACCAAGCTTGCCGGTGCAGAAAAAATCAAAGCTATCGTCGCCGACATAGACAAAGATAGAATTAGAGAGCTTGCTCTAATAGAGAACATCCAAAGAGAAAATCTCAACGCAATAGAATTGGCGATAAGTCTCAAAGAGCTGATAGAAGAGCACGATTTGACACATGAAGAGCTATCTGATATCGTCAAAAAAAGTAGAAGCTTCATAACCAATACTCTTAGATTGCTACAACTTGACGACTATGTTAAAAATAGACTTATGCAAAACAAAATTACGCACGGGCATGCAAAAGTCCTTGTCGGCCTAAGCGCAGATGAACAAAAAAAGATAACTGATTCTATAGTTGGTCAAAAACTAAGCGTGAGAGACACGGAAGAGCTTGTTTCAAAAATAAAAGAACCGATTAAAGCCGCAAAAAGAGCACCGTCGTTATCTGCAAAAATAGAACTTGGCAAACTTATATCTACTCTAAATGAGACTTATGGACTAAAAACCAAAAAAACAGCCTCGTCACTCACAATTCAATTTGAAAATCAAGAACAAATTGAACTACTACTAAAAAATCTAAACTAGCGATAGGGCTAATTTTTAATCACGCATTTTTAGCTTGTATGTGATAAAATCCTAAGTCACTACAAAAAGGAGTGCTTTTTATGCTAGACATTCAGCCTAGCCTACTTGTGTTTGAGATTATTACATTTCTTGCGCTGGTAGCTATCTTAAATCAAATTCTTTACAAACCGATGCTTGGCTTCATGGAAGAGAGAAATTCTAACTTGCAAGCCGACGCGGGTCTCGCCGATGCACAAGAAAGCGAGAAAGAAGCCATTACGGCGGAAGCAAATAGAGTGCTTGCCGATGCTAAAGCGGAGGCTGCAAAGATAAGGCATGAAGCCGTAACTGCCGCAAAATCCGAAGCTGAAGGCAAAATAAATGCCGTCAAGGATCGTGCAAAAGCGGATATATCAAACTACTCAACTGAGCTAGAAGCTCAAGAGGCCGAGCTAAAATCCGTAATCATGTCCAATGCGGCAAGCTACAAACAAAGCTTGGCAAAAGCTCTAAAAATATAAGAAAGGTTGCAAATGAATGTTGTCAAAGTAGCATCAGTATTGCTTCTTGGATCGGTTGCACTTTTTGCTTCCGATGCTGGGCACAATACGCAGACAGACATATTGCCTAGAACGGTAAACTTTCTTATTTTTGCAGCACTTGCCTATTACTTGCTGGCAGAAAAGCTGAAAGGTTTTTTTGCAGGAAGATCCGCTTCAATAGCGAAAGCTTATGAAGATGCGGAGAACAAAATCAAAGAAGCTAAGGCTGCTTTGAACGAGGCAAAAGCAAAAAAAGACGAAGCATCGAAACTTGCAAGCAAGCTTATAGCTTCCGCAAAGACAGATGCAGTAGTTCAGGCTAAAAAAATAGCGGAATATGCGGACGAAGAAGTAGCTAGAATACAAAAATCAACAGAAGAAGAAAAAGCTATGTTGAGGAAAAAAGCTATTATTGACGCCGTTGAGGACGCAATGAGCGAAATAGTTGACAAAGAGGGCTTCGGCGTCGATGAAAAAGATTTTGCAAAAATCATTGCAAAAAGGGTTGCTTAATGGTTTCATCAATATCTAAAAAATACACAAGGGCGCTTGTAGGCTCTCTAAATAATGACGAACTCCAAAAAAGCTACGAATCTTTAAGTAAGATAAGTGGCGCAATCAAACTATCAAAATTCCAAGATATTATAGGCTCAAAAGAGGTTTCTTTGGAGCAAAAAGCAGCTTTAATTGCAGAAATATCTGGAAACAACGAAGCGAAACTAAAAAACTTTATAGCACTTCTTCTAAAAGCAAAAAGGATTGATATAGTCCCTGCTGTTGCGGAGGAAATTAGAGAATTTTTGGCGGCAAAATCAGGAAAAGCAGCGGGCAGAGTAACAGCCTCTTTTGATGTCGATAATGCCGATATGCAAGAAATTGCAAAGGTTCTTGGCTCAAAACTACAAAGAGAGATAGAGTTGTCTTTTACAAAAACTGACGCCTCTCGTTTCAACGGTATTAAAGTTGAAATAGACGATCTCGGAGTAGAGGTTGAAATTAACAAAGACGCACTAAAGAATTCTGTTATTGCGCATATCTTAAATACAACTAAAATCTTTTGAAAGGGGACACGGTGAGCACTAAAATAAATGCTGACGAAATTAGCTCAATAATCAAAGAAAGAATTGAAAATTTTGAGCTAAAAGTAGATATTAATGAAACCGGTAAAGTAATTAGTATCGGCGATGGTATCGCTAAAGTTTACGGTCTAAAAAATGTTATGGCCGGAGAGATGGTCGAGTTTGAAAACGGAGAAAAAGGTCTTGCGCAAAACCTTGAAGAATCAACAGTTGGTGTTGTTGTTCTTGGTAAAGGCAAAGGTATCGTTGAAAACACTACCGTAAAAAGACTAGGCAAACTTCTAAAAGTTCCTGTTGGCGAAGCTATGGTTGGAAGAGTTGTAAATGCTCTTGGTGAGCCAATCGACGGCAAAGGACCGATAGCTGCCACTGAAACAAGATTTGTTGAAGAAAAAGCTCTTGGTATTATGGCTAGAAAATCTGTTCACGAACCTCTTCAAACTGGTATTAAAGCGATTGATGCACTTGTGCCAATCGGTAGAGGTCAAAGAGAACTTATCATCGGCGATAGACAAACAGGTAAAAGTACAGTTGCTCTTGACACTATCATCAACCAAAAAGGTCAAGGCGTATATTGTATATATGTTGCTATCGGCCAAAAACAATCAACCGTTGCTCAAGTTGTTAAAACTCTTGAAGAACACGGCGCTATGGAATATACAACTGTTGTTGCCGCTACTGCGTCTGAGAGTGCTGCTCTGCAATTCCTTGCTCCATACTGCGGTGTAACAATCGGGGAATACTTCAGAGACAATGCAAAACACGGCCTTATCGTATATGATGACCTTTCAAAACATGCGGTAGCATACAGAGAGATGTCTCTACTACTTAGAAGACCTCCGGGCAGGGAAGCTTACCCTGGTGACGTATTCTACGTTCACTCAAGACTTCTTGAAAGAGCGGCAAAAGTTAACGACGAACTTGGAGCGGGAAGCCTTACTGCACTACCAATCATCGAAACTCAAGCTGGCGACGTATCTGCATATATCCCAACAAACGTAATTTCTATTACTGATGGTCAGATATTCCTTGAAACAGACCTATTTAATGCGGGCGTTAGACCGGCAATTAACGTAGGTATCTCAGTTTCCAGGGTTGGAGGTGCCGCTCAAATTAAAGCTACAAAACAAGTTGCAGGAACACTAAGACTTGACCTAGCACAATTTAGAGAGCTTCAAGCGTTTGCCCAATTTGCTTCAGACCTTGACGAAGTAAGTAGAAATCAGCTTGAAAGAGGTCTTAGAATGGTTGAAGTTCTAAAACAAGGACCTTATGCCCCTATAGCTATCGAAAAACAAGTTTGTCTAATATTTGCTGGTAACGCTGGATATCTTGACGGCATGAACCCAAAAGATGTAACGACTTACGAAGCTGAACTTTATGAATTTATCGATTCTAAATATCCTCAAATATTTGAAGATGTTAGAGCTAAAAAACAAATCGATAAAGAGAATGAAGAAGTTCTAAGAAAAGCGCTTGATGAGTTTAAGGTAATTTTTTCGTCAACAGCTAAGAAATAAGTAAAGAGACAAAAAAATGGCTAACCTAAAAAACATTCAGCGCAAAATCAAAAGCGTTCAAAACACGGGCAAGATAACTAGAGCGATGAAGCTTGTCTCCACGGCTAAACTAAAAAGAGCCGAGGAGCTAGCCAAAGCTTCCAGAGAATATGCTTCGAAATTGAATGAAGTTTTGTCAAACATAGCCTGCAATGTCAATAAATACGATATTAGCGGTTTTGGTTATGATGCAAAACTGTTCAAGAAAAACGATGATGAAAAGGTAGTCGATTTGATTTTTATCACTTCCGACAAAGGTCTTTGCGGTGGTTTTAACGCACAAACGATCAAAGCCGTAAAAAATCTATATTCGAAGCTAAAAAGCGAAGGTAAAACTGTAAGAATAAGAGGAATAGGACGAAAAGGTATCGACAACCTCAAGTTCAACCAGATTGAACTAGCTGAAACAAACATAGGCGTATCCGGAGCACCTTCTTACGAAAAAGCTCAAAAGATAATAGAAAAAGCTTTTGTCGACTTTACGGAAGGCAAAACAGACAGAGTTGTTATCATATATAACGGTTTTAAAAGTATGATAGCGCAAGAGATAAGAGAAGTTGAGCTTTTACCTGTTAATTTGGAAAAGGCCGGCAATAGCTCATGCGAATCTATAATTTCAACAGAACCAGATGATAGCAAAGTAATTTTGGACTCATTGATGCAAAAATACATTGAGTTCAATCTTTACTATTCACTTATTGACTCTCTTGCAGCAGAGCACGCATCTAGAGTTCAGGCTATGGATGCCGCAAACAGAAATGCTAAAGAGATGGCAAATAACCTGACTGTTCAATATAATAAAGCAAGACAAGAATCAATTACGACAGAGCTAACAGAAATTATCAGCGGTATGGAATCGCTTAAATAATAAAGGAGATATGAGGGATGGAAGGTATAGTAAGCCAGGTAATCGGTCCGGTTGTCGACGTAGATTTCGACAACGGGCAATTGCCAAACATTAACGATGCGCTTGAAATTAACTTCAGTGCAGAGGGCAAAAACGTAAAACTAATCTGCGAAGTTGCGCAACACGTTGGCGACAACAGAGTTAGAGCAATTGCTATGGACATGACAGAGGGTCTATCCAGAGGAACAACGGTAAAGGCTTTGGGTGCTCCAATCAAGGTTCCTGTCGGTACTGAAGTACTGGGAAGAATTTTTGACGTTACAGGTAACGTTATTGATGACGGTGCGGCTTGTGAAGCTAAAGAATATTGGTCAATCCACAGAGATCCGCCAAAATTTGAAGAGCAAAATACTCAATCAGAAATGTTTGAAACAGGTATCAAAGTTGTCGACCTTCTAGCTCCATACGCAAAAGGTGGTAAAGTTGGTCTATTCGGTGGTGCGGGCGTTGGTAAAACGGTTATTATTATGGAACTTATCCATAACGTTGCCTACAAACACAGCGGTTACTCAGTATTTGCTGGCGTTGGCGAAAGAACAAGAGAAGGTAACGACCTTTATCACGAAATGAAAGAGTCAAACGTTCTTGACAAAGTTGCTCTGTGCTACGGTCAAATGAACGAGCCACCGGGCGCAAGAAACAGAATCGCACTTACTGGTGTAACCATGGCTGAATACTTCAGAGACACTATGGGCCTTGACGTTCTTATGTTTATCGACAACATATTCAGATTTGCCCAGTCAGGTTCTGAAATGTCGGCTCTTCTAGGAAGAATCCCTTCTGCCGTTGGTTACCAACCGACACTTGCAAGAGAGATGGGTGCACTTCAGGAGAGGATTACGTCAACTAAAAAGGGGTCTATTACATCTGTTCAGGCTGTATACGTTCCTGCGGACGACCTTACCGACCCTGCTCCGGCAACAGTTTTTGCCCACCTTGACGCAACTACGGTTCTTAGCAGAAAAATCGCTGAAAAAGGTATCTACCCTGCAGTTGACCCACTAGATTCAACATCTAGAATGCTGGACCCAAAAATTCTTGGTGAAGAACATTACAAAATAGCAAGGGGCGTACAGGCTATCCTTCAAAAATACAAGGACCTACAAGACATCATTGCGATTCTTGGTATGGACGAGCTTTCTGAAGACGATAAACTTACTGTTGAAAGAGCTAGAAAAATCGAAAGATTCCTATCTCAACCGTTCTTCGTTGCTGAAGTATTTACAGGAAGCCCTGGCAAATACGTATCACTTGAAGACACAATCAAAGGCTTTAAAGAGATACTAGAAGGTAAACACGACTCTGTACCTGAAATGGCGTTCTACATGGTTGGCGGTATCGACGAAGTACTTGAAAAAGCTGAAAAGCTAAAGGCAAAAAAATAAAGGCTAGCTTATGAACAGCTTTAAACTACAAATAATAACTCCGCAGGGCAAAGTGTTTGATTCAACAGCTGCCTCTGCGGTTTTTCCAGGAGACAAGGGTGAATTTGGTGTGCTACCAGGGCACTCTACCCTTCTCTCTCTTTTGGGGCCTGGACTAATAGAGGTCACAAAAGAAAACGGTGCGAAAGAAAGCGTGGCAATTAACTGGGGTTATGCGGAAATAGACGAACACAAGGCGATTGTGCTTGTAGATAATGCAATAGCTGTTGCCGGCAATACTACCGGAGAGATACAAAAAGCCATCGAGAAAGCGGAGAAACTCCTAAAAGATGCTACCGATTCCGATTTGGTACTCTCTGTAACCGCTCAAAAGCTAAAAAATCTACAAAAATAATGAGTACAATCCTCAACTATTTCCAGAACGGTACATGGGTTACCGTTCTGGTTTTTTTATTTCTTTCAACTTATCTTATCTCTGTAACCTGGGTTTTCATCTATAGATACTTTTATCTTAACTCTTGGGCATCAAGAGAAAAAGAATCCGTAGAAAGATTGGCTCTTGGACATAGGGGAGTTAGTGAATTATCGGTACTTTCAAAGTGCGCAAGACATGAAGATAGCGTTAATCCACATGCACTCAATGCTTGTTTGAAGGCGGCCGAGAAAGATTCTAGTAGCGGACTAACAATATTATCAATAGTTGCATCAACCTCACCATTTGTAGGGCTTTTTGGAACGGTTGTATCTATACTCGACTCATTTGCAAAGATTGGAGTTGCCGGCGGTGCAAGCCTGAATGTCCTAGCACCTGCAATTAGCGAAGCTCTTGTTGCTACCGCTTGCGGTATATTCGTGGCAGTTCCGGCCTATGCTTTTCATCTCACCCTAAAAAGAAAAAGCTATGAGGTGCTTAGCTATCTACAAATGCAAATTGAGCTTCTAAAATCATAAAACATGCTTGACTACGAGGATAAACCGGAGCTAAATATCACCCCGTTGGTAGATGTTATGCTAGTTCTCCTTGCTATTTTGATGTTAGCAACTCCGGCTATAATCTATCAGGAAAAAATAGAACTGCCGAAAGGCTCAAAAAAAGAGCAGCTTGGCGAAAAAGAGAAGATTGCAGTTAGGGTTGACTTGCAAAAAATGGTTTACGTTAATGAAAAAAAATTCACTATGGATAGCTTTGGAGATTCATTTTTAAATTACTCCGCATCATTCGCAAAAGACACTCAAGTGACGCTCAGAGCAGACAAAAATCTAAAATACGATGATGTTATGCGAATAATGATGCTGATAAAAACTGCCGGATTCCAAAAAATATCCTTGGTAACGGATGGATAAAAACGGCTTTTTCTGGCTTGGCGGAATAGGCTCCATCGGCTTTTACACAGCCGTAGTTGTCGTATTGGCTTTCACTTTAGCATCCGATAATATCAAAAAAATAGCAATTAAGAGCGAACAAAGCTCTATTGAAGTTAGCATGGAGAATTTGACATCGGAGCAACCCGTATCAACTCCAGAACCTATCGTGCCGATAGAGCCTGAGCCGCAAAAAATCGAACCAAAAAAACCGGAGAAAATAATACAGCAAGCCGAGGCTCCAAAAAAAATTATTAAGGAAATTCTGAAAAAAGAAGAGCCAAAAAAACCTCAAATGGCGCAACAAAAACAACCACAGCAAACAGAACAACCAAAAAGCGCCAAAGACCTTTTGGCAAATCTTAGTATTAAAAAAAATAGTGAAATTTCATTTACCTCTAATACAAACGGCGAAGCCAACGAATATTTAAGTAAAATTACAAAAATGATAAAACAGGGCTGGGGAACATCGCAATCTGAAGCCGGAATAGTAGTTATTGTGGCTATGTCCATAGAGCCTAATGGCTCTTTCACATTTCGTATCAAAAGCGGCGGAAATCAAAGTTTCAATGAAAGACTAAACGGCTATCTAAGGTCGCTCCAGTCAAAAGGATTCCCTCAAACTACAGATGGAAAGCCTATCTCTGTTGAGTTCAACTTCAAGGCAAAATGACAATGTTAAAAATATTTCTCGGTATATGCATCAATATGGTTTTTTTGTTTGCGCAAACGGCAAGCATCGACATCGAAACAGTGGCAAAACCACTTGCAAAAATAGCGGTTGAAAGCTATCGTGATGTGGGAATTAGCGAATTCGAACAAAACCAGATAGACTCAATGGTTCTAAATGATATAAAAGTATCAGACCATCTTGAGGCGGTAGCAAATCCTTTTAAAAACGGTTTTGACACGGAAGTAAAAGCCTCCGATATATCTGCAAAGGGAATTGAGATACTACTAAAGTATAAAATCTCAAAATCAGCTCAAGGCTACAAAATAGACGTCAAAATAATAGACCCGCTAAAGGCCGCTCCGACACTGCAAAGATACGGCGTAGCAGAATTCGCCCAGTACCCTTTTTTGTCACATGGTATTGCCGTTGGACTAAACGACTATCTAAGGGCACCGTCGATTGATTGGATGAAGAATTTTGTCATTTTGGCCAAAGACGCCGGACGCAAAAAAAGCGACATTGTTATAGCCGACTACACGCTAACCTACCAAAAAACAATAATAGGCGGTGGATACAACATATTCCCAAAATGGTCGAGCGGCTCACAAAATGAGTTTTATTATACATCATACGAAAAACAGCCAACCCTATATAGATACAATCTACGAAGTGGCAAAAGAACAAAAATTTTAACCTCAGATGGAATGTTAATCTGCTCCGATGTAAGTCCAGACGGCAGAAAACTACTTCTTACCATGCCAAACGGCGGACTACCTGACATATATATGTACGACACCCAAACAAGCGTAAAAGTCAATCTTACAAATTTTGCCGGCATAGATGTAAACGGTAACTTCATAGACGGGGGTACAAGGGTTGCTTTTGTCTCGGATAGACTTGGGTATCCGACTATTTTTGCAAAACAAATAAACTCTCTGATAGTCGAGCAACTAGTATTTTCGCCAAAATATAATTCCTCTTTTAGCGCAAAAAATTCTCTTTTGGTTCATACAGGCAAAGATAATGGCTCAAACAACATATACCTCATAAGCACAATAAACGGGCAAAAGAGGCAGATAACCGCTAGCGGCTGGAATAGCTCTCCAAAACTATCAAATGCCGGCGATGCCGTAATGTATTTCAAAAATGACGGCGGAAGAACATATCTTGGAATTTTCAGGCTAAACTCATCCTCTACGTTCCTATTTCCGATGAATTTCGGGAGAATAAAGTCACTAGACTGGTAAAATTTATTATTTGTTGGTGTATAATGACTACATATCCAAAAAAGCACAGGAGGTTATCATGCTTAACAAGATTATTTTAGGTTCTGCTGTTGCGGCGGCTATCGTTTTTACAGGCTGTAGCTCAAAAACTCCAGAGGTTGACACTTCTGCAAAAAAAACTGAAACTGCGGCTGCAACTACTACTGCTGAAGCGCCAACTACAAAAACTGACGCTGCTGCGGACGCTGCGAAATTGGCTGCTGAAAAGCTAGCTAATGCACAAGCACAAATTCAAACTGTACTATTTGACTTTGACAAGTTCAATATCAGAGCCGATATGCAAGCGGTAGTTGACGCTAACGCCAAAGTATCTGGCAGTGTTGAAGCAAAAGTAAAACTAGAAGGTAATGCCGACGAAAGAGGCACTGATGAGTACAACTATGCGCTTGGTCTAAAAAGAGCAAACACAGTTAAAGCTGCTTACGCTTCAAAAGGCGTTAGCGAAGCTTCAATTTCAACTGTAACATTCGGTGAAGGCAACCCTGTTTGTAAAGAGAGCACAGAAGAGTGCTGGGCTAAAAACAGAAGAGTTGATACAAAACTAGAGAAATAATAAAATATGAAAAAAGCCCTTTGTCTAGTATCGCTAGCGGCTGTTTTTCTATTTGGCGCCGAGCCGTCTGCCTTTAAGGCGGGCGATCTCGACTCGCCAAACCCTTACGGTCTGACAACAAGCGAAAAAAAAATTGTAGAACAAAATAAAAATCTCCAAAAAATATCCACCAAACTATTTGATACGGCGCAAAGCCAACAAGAACTTAGAAACGAGATAGACGGAATTAAGTCTCTTGTAATAGGACATTCAGAAAAAATAAAAAATTTTGATAGAAAAATAGATAGCGACGATAATAACTCATTAAAAACGCTTGAAAAAAGATTTGACGACAACCTTAAGCTACAAAACGAAAATTACGACAAAATAATGGCGACTCTATCTGCAATAGCTGCGCTACTTGATGACACTAGAGATAACTATGTAAGCAAGGAGCAACTGAGGGCGATAGTCGGGAAAAACTATAAAGAGCTCGGTGGAAAAAAATCAAAAACACCAGTGGCAAACATAAAAAAAGATACCAATAAAACAACTGTATCGGAAGCAAAACCAGCTGAGGAAGTGTCAAAGCAACAAGAAGAGCCGACAAAGGATAAAGGCGATAAACAGCCTAGCAATGACGAGCTATTCAAAAAAGCACAGCAGAACTTCAGCGCCAACAAATTAAAAGAGGCAAAAGAGGGATTTGAGGCGGTGCAAAAAGCGGACGGTGAATACAAAAAAGCGACGCTTGCTTATTACCTTGGCGAAATAGACTATAGAAACGGTGAATACAAAACAGCACTAGAGCATTATCAGACTAGCATAGAGTTGGATGAAAAAGCTTCGTACATACCTACAATTCTCTATCACACTGGCATAAGCTTGGAGAAGCTTGGCGATAAAGAATCCGCAAAAAAAATATTAAACTCGCTCATAAGCAACTACCCAAAAGACAATCTTGCCAAAGCCGCAAAGAAAAAACTAGCCGAAATCAAATAAGACTTCGGCTGTCTTATATTATTTTTAGTAAAATCACACCCTTAACGTAAGTTTCAAAAATCAAAATAAGAGAGAACAAATGGCATTTGAAAACAATATGGTCGTGGCTTTTGCTTACGAACTAAAAGACGCCGATACGAAAGAAGTTATTGACGCTTCTGCGGCAGGTTATCCACTAGAGTTTATAACAGGCAAAGGGCATATAATCCCAGGTCTTGAGTCTGAAATCGTAAAAATGAATGTTGGCGATAGCGCAACGGTAAAAGTAGCCCCAGAGGAAGCTTATGGCGTTTACAATGAAGAAGCCGTAAGAGTGTATCCGTCTGAGCAGTTTGCGGGAATAGAGCTATCTGTCGGCCTTCCTCTTTATGGACAAGCAGAAGACGGCTCAACCGTGCAAGTTGTTGTAAAAGCTTTTAACGATGCAGAAGTAACCATAGACCACAATCATCCGCTTGCAGGCAAGACTCTTGAGTTTGCTGTTACTATTGAGTCCGCTAGAGAAGCTAGTGCAGAAGAAGCTATGACTGGCAGAGTACAATGCGCCGATCATGGCTCAAAAGGCGGATGCGGCTCGGGCGGATGCGGCTGCGGACACTAAGGCCAATATCTATCTAAAACGGGGCTTTGCTCCGTTTTTTTATTGTTTGTTTGATTTAAAGGAGATTTATTTTGAAAAAAGTAGCGTTTTTATTCCCGGGACAAGGGTCTCAGACACTCGGTATGGGCAAAGATTTTTTAGAAAGTTTTGCCGATGCCAAGACGATGTTTGAAGAGGCGAATGACGCTCTTGGGTTTGATATTCAAAAGATCATGTTTGAAGACGGGCCAAAGCTAGAGCAAACAATGTATGCGCAACCCGCAATACTTCTAACAAGCCTTTTGGCTCTTAGGGCGTTTGAAAAGGAGTGCGATATAAAACCGGTATTTGCGATAGGACACTCTCTTGGCGAATTCACAGCAATAAGTGCAGCCGGAGCTCTAACTCTAGGCAACGCCGTCTACTCTGTGCATCAAAGGGGCAAATATATGGCCGAAGACTGCGAAGGCAAAGACACGGGAATGATGGCAGTACTCGGTCTTGATGACGATAAATGCGAAGCCATATGCGAAGCGGCAAGGAAAGAGGGCAAAAAAGCTTGGCCGGTAAACTACAACACGGATGGTCAGCTAGTTCTTGCCGGACTAAAGGGCGATTTAGCCACGCTAGAAGCTCCGCTAAAAGAAGCCGGAGCAAAAAGGGCATTACTACTCAATATGTCAGTATGTAGTCACTGCGAAATACTTGAAAACGCCTCAAACAAACTAAAGTCTCTTTTGTCTGACAAGATGTCTGATAGCTTTGATTTCCCTATAGTCTCAAATGCGACTGCAGAAAAATACGACTCAAAAGAACAAGCCCTGTCGCTACTACAAAAACAACTCGTAAGTCCGGTGCTATACAAGCAATCAATAAAAAAGTTTGAAGCGGAAGTGGAGGCTTTTGTAGAGTTTGGCAATGGAGCAGTTCTTGCAGGACTTAACAAAAGAGGCGTTAATGCGCCTACATATAGCGTAAACTCAATGGCATCAATAGCTGAAATAATAGAAAAATTACAATAAGAGATAAAAAATGAAAATAGCGATACTTGGCGCAATGAGAGAGGAAATAGAGCCTCTCCTTCCAAAAATAAATAATCTGCAAAAGCACGAATACGCAAACAATATATTTTATACTGGTACGCTTGGCGGCAAAGAGATAGCAATGGCGTACAGCAAGATAGGCAAGGTCAATGCAGCACTGACGGCAACTCTACTAATAGAGAAATTTGGCTGCCAAAAACTGCTTTTTAGCGGGGTAGCCGGCGGGATTAATGAATCTTTGAAAATAGGAGATTTGATATTTGCGGACAAGCTGGTGCAACATGACGTTGATATAACGGCTTTTGGGCATCCGTGGGGCTTCATACCGGAAAGCGGAGATTTTGTAGAATCAGATAAAGCCCTCAATACATTGGCGCAACAAGTAGCGGCAAAAATGAATGTAAAAATCATAAGCGGCACGATAGCCACGGGCGATCAATTCATAGCCTCCGAAGAGAAAAAAGAGTGGATAAAACAGACATACAAAGCTGATGCTCTCGAGATGGAAGGGGCAAGCGTCGGATATGTATGCAAATGCCTCAATGTGCCGTTTTTTGTCCTCAGAGCCATATCTGATACCGCAGATATGGATGCAGGGTTTAGTTTTGAAGAATTCCTAGTTAGTAGCGCAAAAGTTAGCGCAAATTTCTTAGAAAATATGATAAATGAGCTCTGAGATAGAATTTAGCAAAAAACTACAAAAAATTTTTGGACAGACGAACGCCAAATATTCTCTAATAGAAAGCGGCGATAAAGTATTAGTTGCTCTTAGCGGTGGCAAAGACTCGCACACGATGCTTCATATGATAGCGAGGCTAAAGCGGATTGCACCGTTTGACTTCGAGTTTAAAGCCGTAACACTTTCTTACGGCATGGGCGAAAACCTAGAGTTTTTGACAAAGCACTGCCAAGAGCATGGGATAGAGCATGAGATAATAGACTCAAAAATATTTGAAATAGCCGGCACTCATATCAGGGAAAATTCATCTTTTTGTAGCTTTTTTTCTAGAATGAGACGCGGGGCTTTATACACTTATGCTCTTGAAAACGGCTACAACAAGCTAGCATTAGGACATCATCTTGACGATGCGGCTGAGAGTTTTTTTATGAATCTGTTTCAAAACGGAGCAATGAGAACGCTTGCCCCAAAATACAAAGCTCAAAACGGTATCGTGGTGATACGGCCGCTCATACTTACAAGAGAAGCACAGCTGACATATTTTGCAAAAAGTAACAATCTAGCCGTAATAGGCGATGAAGCATGCCCCGCTATGAATTTTAAAGTCAAAATGCCATACAAAAGAGAGGAGACAAAAAACTTCCTCAAAAATCTTGAAAAAGAGAAACCGCAACTGTTTACTATGCTAAAATCTGCATTTGAAAATGTGCACGACGATACTTTTTTTGACCCAACGAGATTTAAACTCTAAAGGAAAGAGGCAATGAAAGAATTTTTTGAATTTAGAAAACTTATCACTCCGGCCGTCATAAAGGTTGTATTCATACTCGGCGTTGTACTATGCTTTTTTATGGGTGCACTAGACATAAAAGCAGGAGTAAATGCGATAGATTTCGGCGGTAGCGCATTAATATTCTCAGGCATACTAAAAATATTTTTTGGACCGATAGTGGTCAGGGTGTGGTGCGAGATAATAGTGGTGTTATTCAAAATAAACGACAACCTCGCAGATATAAAACGAGAGCAGAGAAAAGATGTTTGATATTCACAAAATAATTGACGAAAAGCTAATACCAAACGTCTTCATAATCTCCAAAAACCCTGTACTATTTCATGATTTACTGGATGCAAACAGACAGATAAAAGACAATATGACCCCAAACAGCGGTGCGCTTGGCTATAAAATCCATACAAAAAATATGTTTGCCTCTTTTATCTTTTTGGTTCATATATTTTTTATATTTCCAGCCCTTGGGATACTCCATGAGGCCTTTGCAAAGATGAATTGTCATCTCTCAATCATACTTGCCGTCGTCTTTACGGGGCTGTTTTTTGTGTCTTATTCGATATACAAAGAGTATCTAGTTGAGAGAATATCGCTAAAGAGAATACGAGAGGCTTGGGCGCTTCACTTTCCGCTTTTTGACTATGACACATATAGCTCAAAAGTAGCGGAAATATACAACGAAGCCATAAAAAAGAAGGTCTCAAGAGGGGAGCTGGAGTTTTTTATAATGAGCAAGTTAAGCAAATAAGCTTAACTTTTCGGCCTGAACGCCACAACAACGTCTTCATTTGTCTCTATGTATGCGCCGCCGATAAGATCAACGCAGTACGGAATAGCTGGAAATACAGCGTCAAGACACTCTCTAATCGATTTTGGTTTTCCGGGGAGATTTACTATCAGAGCTTTACCACATATACCAGCCGTTTGGCGTGACAGTATCGCAGTCGGCACATATTTTAGCGATACTTGTCTCATTAACTCCCCAAAGCCAGGCATCATTTTTTGACATACAGCCTCTGTAGCTTCAGGTGTTACGTCTCTGAGCGCAGGGCCAGTGCCCCCAGTCGTAACTATGAGCGAACAACCGATTGATTCTAGCTCAAGCATAGTTTTTTCTATTATAGGCTGCTCATCCGGAATTAGTCTATACTCTTCGCTCCAATCGCTTTTAATATAGTCTTTTAGCGTCTCGGATATCGCTTTACCCGAAATATCGTCGTATACCCCAGCGCTCGCCCTATCCGACACCGTTATAATTCCTATTTTTAACTCCATTTTTACCTCAATATGTGATTTTTGTTTTCAAGCAGATAGACCCTTGCATACTTAGAAAAAAACTCATTTGATGCCGACGGCTCAACTACTCTATCGCTACTGCCGATAAAGACCTCTATATCTACGCCCCTATCTTTTAGCGTGTCAAGTCCGGCAATAGCCCAATCAAAGTATAGTAGTTCCCTTAACTCGTCGCTACTACCATCTTTTGCGTATGCCGCCCCCTCTTCCTCTTTTAGTCCACTTTTTTTCAAAAGCTTAATTTTATAGAGATGAGGGTCAGCTTCAAATGCACTTATCTGCGCATCTTTGAAGACATTATCCTTGTGCGAGTAATAAGCGGGGGACAAAAGGAGTAATTTTTTTACACTCTCGTCTTTGATAGCATGATGAATGGCCTTGATAGAGCCATAGCTAAATCCGGCAACGAAGTCACCAAAAGCAGGCAAGTATCTATCAAACAAAGCCTCTTCTTTGTCAAGACAAAAACCGCTATAAAACACCTTTTTCCTCTAGCTCGCCAAGCTCAAAATGTCTATCTTCTCTCAAAACATCTGATAGATTTTTTATTTTTTGGATATTTTCTCCGACAAATACACTCAAAGAATCTTGCGTATCATCCAAATATTTTGACGTGTCCCCACTGTGCTCTAAGCTTTGCATTCCGTATTTAAAAAGAATATTTTTGGCTATATTTGCCGCTTTTTCATAATCGGCTTTGCTTTGATAATAAACATCCGAGAAAATCTCTTTTGTAGCCGCCCTCCCAACAAGGTAATACTTCAGTAAAGATGTTATCTCTTTTGAGCCGCTATACTCCAGATTATCGTCATCTACCCTCAGCTCCACCTGTGAGACGTATGATATTTTTATCCCGTT
>JAYSBP010000017.1:0-48061 GCA_041915365.1 Campylobacterales bacterium
AAGTGGCTAGACCAAATCCGTCTTCGTGGGGCGATAGAGGGTATTATGATGTCTGGATAAATGGCGGAAACGATTGGATATATAGGCATTTGCACTTTATGGCCGATAGAATGACCGAGTTTGCCGATAAATACTACAATCTGCAAGACTCCATGACTCTTAGGATGCTAAACCAAATGGCAAGGGAGTTACTCCTTGCGCAAAGCTCGGATTGGGCGTTCTTGATGACTACAAAAACAGCCGTTGAGTACAGTACTAGACGGACAAGAGAGCATATTTCAAATTTTGTAAAACTACTTGATATGCTTGAAGAAAACAATGTTGACGAGCAGTTTTTGTCTACGCTAGAGCATAAAAACTCAATTTTTCAAGGGCTTGATTTTAGGATTTATGCCTCTTGAGTATTGCCTATATAGATTGGGGCGGCACACATTTTAGGTGTGTCGTCGATGGTGCTAGCAAGACATCGTTTGAAAAATCTAGCTCCGAGATAGATATAGAGTGCGAGCTAACAAGACTCTTTGAGTTCTACCCTGATATATCATCTGTCGGCATCTCTTTTGCCGGACAGGTGTACAACAACACAATTCTTTCGGCTCCAAATATCAATGCAAAAGAGATAAATCTACAAGACAAATTTAAAGACAAAACGATAATTGTCCAAAACGACCTGAAATGTGCCGCATTGGCCGAGGCAGATTATTTTGGCGAAAGAGATATTGCGGCATTGTATGTTGGGACGGGCATAGGAAGTGCGTACATAGCAAATGGCGCATTGCTTACAGGGTGTGGTAATCTAGCGGGAGAGATAGGACACATACCGTACATAAAAACAAAAGAGACATGCGGATGTGGCAAAAATAATTGCCTCGAGCTTCACGCCTCAGGAAGCGGTATTTATAAAAAAGCGATTGCAAGAGGTCTTGGCGTATTCACTATTGACGAGTTGCAATGCAGCGAAGATGGGAAAATAATAGTCGATGAGTTTGTGTGCGGGGTGGGGTATGGCGCTTCCATGATAATAACGCTCTTAAATCCAAAAGTACTCGTTATCGGCGGCGGAATAGTGGAGACAAATAAGTGGCTGTTAGATAGCGTAAAACAATATGTAGACAATAACGCCTTCAAAAAAAGCGCCGAAGCGTGCGAGATAAAATTATCAAAGCTAAAAAATGGCTCTTTGGATGGGGCTAGACTGTTGGCTTTAGGGGCAAAGTAGAATTTTGCTGGGAAAGTTGGGAGGGGAATTACCCCTTATATCCCTTTAGCATTTGCGCTAGTGATTCTGTTGTTTCATATAGATGAGACGCAGCTTCCGCCACCTCTTCCATACTTCTTGTGTTGTTTTTTGATAGCTCGTTGATTTTTGATATATCGTGTAGCACCTTTGCGCTCTCTTCCGAGTTTTTGAGTGCGGTCTCACTCATCGTCGATACAGCTCTTATGGTGTCGTGCATAGTGCTAACAGTTTCGCCAATTAGCGCACCAGCATTTTTAGAGTGCTCGCCTAGGTATTTGATATTTTGAGAGTTTTCACCCATTTTTTCGCTTGCCTGCATTATCGCTTCAACTATCGTATTTATTGTGGCATTTGTCTCTTGTAGGCTTTTTTGCGTCCTCTCTGCTAGTTTTCGCACTTCGTCTGCAACAACGGCAAACCCCCTACCGTGCTCACCGGCTCTTGCCGCCTCTATGGCTGCGTTTAGCGCTAGTAAGTTTGTTTGGTCGGCTATATCGCCTATAACAGACAGAACACTCTTTACCTCTTCAGCCTGAGAGCTTAATGACGCAAGGCTTGTCGCAAATTCTACCTCCGCCTCAACGCTATCTTCAATCATAACTAGCATTTTTTCGGTTGCGGATTGTGCTTCAAGAAGTTTTTTGTTTGCCTCTTCAACTTCAGTCTTGACGGTTTGAGATTGTGATGCGGATAGTTGATTTTCAGAGATTATTTTTTTTGATACGTTATCTATTTCGCCTATAAGAGAGGCCGATTGCATTGCCCGCTCGCCAACGTTTCTACTTGTGGCGCTAAGTTCTTGAGAAATAGAGGCATTTTCTACAGATGAGCTTTTGGCTTTCGAGACAACCGCCGCCGTAGCGTCCATAAATTTATTAATAGAAACAAGAACGTCTGCAATTTCATTTTCATGCTTTGTTGTAAGTCTGAAGCTCAAGTCTGCACTTTTGTTTTTCATATCATCGGCTAGCTTGTTAATGGGGGCAATATCTTTGATTGCCCCCATAATTTTTGAAAATAGCCAGATGCCAAGGGCTATTGTCGTGATTATCGCCGCCATTGAAAAGATTAATGTCAGGCTTAGCGTTTTTGTCGAGCTGCCGTATATGTGATCTATCATCTCTATGGCTTCATCGTTTTGCTCTTTTGCTAGAGCGTCTATATCCGTGGATATGCTACTTGCCCTTGCATCAAAAGTGTGCATAATTTTGTTTCCAGCCTCAATTCCATTCATGGTATAGGCCTCAACCATGATTTTCCCCTCTTGCTTATAGGCGGCAAAATCTTTTTCGAGCTTGTCCATTTTTGCGATAGCTTTGCTGTCTGATTCATCTTTATACATTTGTCTAAACTTTGCGACACCATCCAAAAAACGTGCCGCTATTTTATCGGCTTCCGTTAGTCCTTCTTGTTCTCTGGTTGCGGCGGCATCTGCAAATAGTTCTTGCATTTGCGATATTTGAAACTTCATATCATTTGCCATTAGTGCAAAAGGAAGAGACTCTTTTTTGACCTGCTCCGCTCTCTCTTTGATTGATGATACTAGTGTATATATAGAGATACTTAATGCAATCAGTATTATGGCGGTAACGGCATTTGAGAGCAATAATCTTTTTTTAATGGTCATTTTTAGCAACCTTTCTTTTCTAAAATAACTTTTTTTGACATTCTACTCTTATTCTTATGTGACTTTCCTGTGATTTACCGACCGTTTACCGATATGTGTGTTTAAGGGTGTTGAGGGGTTTGACGTGACTATTTTTTTGCAAGCATACTTAACACGAAAAATACTAAGGAGACGACAACTATTGTAGCCCCACTCGGTAAGGAAGCATAGTAAGAGATAAAAAGCCCCGCAACTACCGATAACAGTGAAAACAAGACGGATACTACGGCTGTGCTAAAAAAACTTTTACAAAACTGCATCGAGGATACAACTGGAATTATCATTAGCGCCCCTATCAAAAGCGCACCTATGATTTTGATGGATAACCCTATCGTGACGGCTACGAGTGATACGAGTAGATAGTTGAGAGCTTTTGTGTTTATACCGCAAGACATTGCGCTCTCTTCGTCAAATGCCGTAAAAATAAGCTTTTTGTAGTAGTTTGATATGAGCAAAATACTCAATATACCAAATATCAAAACACTCCATATATCACTTTCTTCGACGGACACTATGGAGCCAAACAAATAATCAAAAAGTGACGTATTAAACGAGTCAGACAAAGATACTATGATGATGGCGGCAGCAAGAGAGCCTGATAAAAATATAGAGAGGATTGAGTCTGAATATAGATTTTTGTTTTGGCGCAGGTATTCTATGAGCCAAGAGGCGAGAATGCTTGTCACTATCGCACCCCAAGATGTTGAGACCGAAAATAAAAAGCCAAATGCCACGCCGAGCAGGGATATATGCGCAAGTGAATCGGATAGCATAGAGTAGCGTCTTACGACCACGAATACGCCAAGCGATGATGCCAAAGCCGCAATGATGATGCCGGCGGTAAAAGCTCTAAGCATAAAAGAGTATTCAAAAATTTCCATAACCAACCCTCTAATGATGGTGGCACACAAGGTGCCCATCGATTCCGTAGATTTTACTCATCTCTTTGCAGTTTAGAAGCTCATGCGGGTTGTGGCAAGCGAGCAGAGATTGATTGATACACAACACGCTGTTAACATCGTCGGCTATTACTCCGAGGTCATGCGTAACAAAGAGTATCGTGATATTCTCATCTTGATTTAGTTTTCTAAGTAGTTCATAAAACGCTTTTTGAGAGGCCGTATCGACGCCGGTGTTTGGCTCATCTAGGATTAGTATTTGAGGGTGACCAACTAGCGCCCTTGCTATCATAACCCTTTGCACCTGACCGCCAGATAGCTGGGAAATGTGCCTATCTTTTAGCTCCCAAACACCCATTTTTTGCATCAAAAGTTTGACATGTTCTTTTTCGTCTTTTGTTACTTTGTTAAAGAGCGAGCTTTTGTAGGCAAGTCCTAGGCTGACGGTCTCGTGAACGGTAATTGGAAAATTCCTATCTATCTGTGAAGCCCTTTGCGCCACATATCCTATTTTCATGTATTCTTTGAACTCTTTTTGCTTTTTGCCAAAGAGATTTATCTCTCCATCACTTGGCTTTATGAGGCCTATAAGCAGTCTTACGAGCGTGCTTTTGCCACCACCGTTTGGCCCTATAATCGCTACATAGTCGCCTCTCTTTACGCCGAAGCTAACGTCTTTGATGGCATTTTTGTATGAGAGCTTCTTTGCCTCTATGACCACGTCGGCAAATTTCATTTGCAGTCCATAGCTCCTTTGAGTTTTGTCAAATTGAAGCTCATTATGTCTATATAACCAATATTTTTTCGGCTCTCTTCCACGGTTATATTTTCGACGGGTCTTAGTGTGCTTGTCTTGATATTAGCCTCTTTTGCTATTGTTTTTGCGACCTTATCGCTAGCAAATTCCTCAAAAAATATAGTGCTTATTTTCTCTTTTCTGGCGATGTCTATCAGTCTGGCTATTTGCTTTGAGCTAGGTTTTGCATCCGGTGATATGCCGGATATTGCGTATGTTGCGATGCCGTACTCGTGTGACAAATACCCAAAAGCATCATGATTGACTATAATTTTTTTATTTTTGCACGTTTTTATTGCGCCGTACTCTTTTTTTAGCTCATTTAGTTTTGCCATGTATGAGAGTGCATTGTCGTTGTAGGTCTTTGCGTTTTGCGGGTCTTTTTTTGCAAAAGCGGCAGCAATCTCTTTGGCCGTTGCAATCTGGTTATCTATGCTTAGCCAATAATGCGGGTCATATCCGCCATGGGTTTGGGCTTCGTTTTTTGGCTTTAGCAATTTTACTTTTGTGCTCATATCCAAGGTTTTATTTTTAATGCCGAGAGAGGAGATGATTTTTTTGCTCCAAGGCTCAAATACTTCGCCGCTTGTGACAACTATATCGCTTTTGGTGAGGCTTGCCATATCTTTTGCTTTCGGCTCAAAGTCGTGCGCTTCTACCCCAAAAGGTACTAGATTTTGAACGTCAGCCTTCTCCTTTGCGATATTTTTTGCCGCATCATAAAGTGGAAAAATAGTCGTAAAAACGAGCATTTTGGCCGAAGCGGTACTTGCTATGAGTATTAGGGCGAGTATCGTTTTTTTGAGCATATTGTCTGGCCTTTATTTTGGTATCAAAACGGAGACGCCCGACTTTCGTCGGACGATAGAGGTGGTCGATTATTTCTTTTTGGTTTTCGTGCTTTTTGTAGTTTTCTTGGTTTTCGTGCTTTTTGTACTCTTTTTGGTTTTTTTACCGCTGCTTTTGACGGCTTTTTTGCCCTTTTTACCTTTTTTATTTGAGTATTTTCTAGGCTCGCTCTTGAATACGTCGCTCGTATCTGCGCCGTTTAGGTTTGTGTTGGCCATTTTTGCGCTTACGAGATTTGCGTTTTTGAGGTTTGCTCCGCTAAGGTCTGCGCCGTCAAGATTTGATTCTTTGAGGTACGCACCTTGCATTTTTGCGTTTTTGAAGCTTGCGTTACTTAGATTTCCTCTTCTAAATATAGCTCCACTTACGTCTGCATCGTCAAACTTCGCCTCTTGCATATTTGCACCCTTGAGGTTTGCACCCTTGAGGTTTGAGTTTTTGAGGTTTGCTCCCTTTAGCACCGTGCCGTCAGCACTTGCACCAAGCAAATTAGCCCCTTCAAGGTTCGCCCCTTCAAGGTTCGCCCCGCTTATATTTGCAAACTCCAAAAATGAGTTTTGAAGGTTGGCCCCTCTGAGGTCGCATTTGATACATTCTTTTGTTTCTATTAGTTTTTTTACGTTTTCATCCACATCGGCAAGAGCGGCTACGGAGAGCATAGCGGTTATTGTAAAGGCAAAAAGTTTATTCATATTTACTCCTTTTTTATATGATAACTTAGGGTTTATAAAACAATTCCGGCTTTTTTGAGTATCAAAACGGCATTTTTGTAAATTGGCGCATCTATGAAACCAAACTTCTCATCTTTGAAGCCGCCGATTCCAAGAGCCTCGTTTTTTTCAAAAATATTTTTGATATATACGGCGTCATCTATGCTATCTTGCGACGGGGCAAAAAAACTATTTGCCGCCTTGACCTGCGCTGGAGATATGCAAGCTTTTGCGTCAAAACCCATATTTTTTTCTATCTCTAGCCAGTTCTCAAAACCATCCATATCCTCGTATCGTTGCCAGACGAACGATACTGGCTTAAAGTCGTAGCTTTTTGAGTCGACTAGAAATTTTGACATTATGTATTTGAGTGTGTCACTTTTTACCTCTATCATCCATGACCCAAAGCCTAGGTCTTCCAGTAAATCTATCGCTCCCAAAAACAGTGTTGTCACCCTGTTGCTACTCTTTAGCTCTCTTATGTTTTGCAAAGCCTCTTTTGTCTCTACGGTGAGGTGTATATCTATTTTTTCATCTAGCATATCCTCTATTCTTAAGAGCTCCTCTTTGCTTTTTATTTTTGGTATTCTGATTGCGTCGGGGCAAATGATATTTGCTATTTTTATCTCGTCTGCAAAATATGGCGAATCTATCTCATTCGTCCTGATTGATATTGCCGCTTTCGAGTTATCAAGCGATGAGAGTGCGGCGGCTGTTGCATATAGGGCTTCTACTTTTTTGCTTTTATCTATTCCGTCTTCTAGGTTGATTACCGCTATTCCCGCTTCCATTGAGGATAGTTTTTCGAGATGTTTTGCGTTTGTAGGATTTATCATCAGAGAGCTTCTTGCGAATGTGCCGCTGTTTTTAAGTTTTGGCATTTTTGAAAATTTGTCGGCAAAAAGATTGTTTTTTGTGCTAGGATTATCCATCGTTAATTCACATTCTCATTGGTTGATATGGCTTTTCGTCATTGTACTGATATAACTATATAAAATTAGACAAAAAGGATAGCTAGATGATACACCATCTGCCGCAACTTCCATACGCAAAAAACGCCCTAGAACCGATAATATCGGAAGAAACTGTAGAGTTTCACTATGACAAGCATCATGCAGGGTATGTGAATAATCTAAACAATCTTATAAAAAATACACCTTTTGAAGATGCCTCTCTTGAAGAGGTTATCAAAAATTCAATAGGCGCCGTATTCAATAATGCTGCGCAAGTCTACAATCATACTTTTTATTGGAATTGTCTAAGCCCAACTAAGACATCGCCATCCAAAGAACTATCTAAAATGATGGATGACTCTTTTGGCTCTTTTGAAAATTTCAAGTCTGACTTTATCAAGTCGGCAGTCTCAAATTTTGGTTCAGGGTGGACATGGCTTGTCAAAGAGCCTGATGGAGTGCTAAAAATCATCAACACGCAAAATGCAGGAACACCGATAACGGTAGGGCAGCTTCCACTACTTACAATAGATGTCTGGGAGCATGCTTACTATATAGATTATCGCAACGGCAGACAAAAATACCTAGACGAGATATTTAAAATAATAAATTGGGATTTTGTATCGTCAAATATTTAGTTTACTTTTTTTGGAGGAGTGAGGGTGTATCTTAAGATTTACACTTTTATATCGTTTATGTTTTTTCTATCCGGGTGCGCCGTTGAATACGGTACTTCTATGGATAAAACACTTGCCAATGCTCATAATGATGAGAGGTTTTTGAAAACGCCGCCACTTTCTTGTCCAGAGAGCCTAAAGGATAAGACGGTGAAATTGACGGCAAATTTTGATAAATGCGCTATGCCAATGAATATTGAGTATACGGTGTCAAACCTAGATTATTCCATTCGTGCCGTAAAAGCGCCTTATGAGGGCTCATGGAGAGATGATGTGCTGGGCACCATTAAGAGAAATATCAGCGCCGTATGTGGAACCAAATTTTCGGACTCCGATAGTGTCCCTACCATAGAAATGGATTTTAGCAAGCTAACGTCTCAGATTATATCGATAGACCAAACCGATAGGATGAAAGACGCCAATTTGCTAAAAGTGGATCATAATTATGACGTAAATCACACAACAAACTATGTTGCACAGGCAAAAATAGGCGGTTCGGTATTTGATGCGCCTTTTACGTATGTAAAAGGTTTGCAAAAAAAAGAGAGTTTTAAAATGAAAGAGCTCATGGACAACTATTTGTTAGCCATCAACGCTCGTACGGAGACTACTGATAGTATACATGTTTTTGTTTTACCAGACAACTACCCGTTGTATTCTGAGAGCGTGGCAACGGTTTTAGATATGAGAAGCGTCATTATCCCAGTGGTAAAAAAAGAGGTATTGGTAAACTATACACTATATGCAGAAAACGGTAACGTATTGGAGAAAAAGGCTCTAAGCAACAAAAACGGTGGGCTTGTGGTGAATACTTTGCCTCCAAGTACCGAGGTTGTGAGCCCATCAGATAAGGCCATAATAGGCGTTTTTGGTGCTATAGATAACCATATTGCCTCTTCTGCCAACACTTATATATGGCTGCTTTATGACATTTCAAGAGAGATAATCAAAAATGCCAAATAAGATAGTTTTTTATTTTTTTTGCGCTGCGCTACTCTTGACCGGCTGTGCCGATACGCAATACAGAGCGCAGCAAATTCTAGCCGAGATAGACCAGCCTCTCGTCGCAGAAAAACCGGTATATCAAAAACCAAAAACACAAGTAGCGCAAGCGCAAAACAGTGACGGTGATAGGGCTATTCAGAAAATATCATACGACGATAAGATAAAAGCGTCAGAGCTCGGAGATAGATATGCTTTGCTTATAGGTATTAATGAGTACAAGTATTTTACGCCGCTGGAGACTGCCGTCAGCGATATAGAAGCGATAGAAAAGATACTAAAAAACAATTATGGCTTCCAGACTGTTACCATCAAAAATCAAGAAGCGACTAGAGAAAATATAATAGAGGCTATAAATACACTTAGAAGAAAGCTTGGCGAAAACGATAAACTGCTTATTTATTATGCAGGTCATGGGCATTTTGATAGAATGACAGATACTAGCTACTGGATACCGTATGAGGCAAAGCCCGATAGTGATGCACACTACATAGAAGCAAAATCTGCAATTACAACGAACCTCAAAAGAATTAGCGCAAAACAAATACTAATAGTCGCAGATAGCTGTTATTCCGGCACTCTAAGTAGAGCCGGAGAGGTGAAGCTACAATCCGGTAGCGCAAATAGAAGCGCATACATTAAAAATATTTCGTCAAGAATTTCTAGAGTACTCATAGCTAGTGGCGGCAACGAACCTGTTGCAGATGGCGGCGGCGGTGGGCACTCCGTTTTTGCAAGAGCCTTTATGGACGGCCTTATGCACCCAAAAAATAACATATTCAGCTCCGAAGAGCTTTTTGTTTATGACATTAGAGAGAAAGTAGGCGGTAGCGCAATGCAACTGCCGGAATATAAAATTATCAGAGATAGCGGTCACGAGGGTGGGGATTTCGTATTTCACAAGCTGAGATAGTTTATTATTTGAGTTATTAAAACATCGTCGGAAGAGATTTATATGCGTTTTCTTTTTTTTGTAGCTTTTGGATTGTCGGCTTGTTTTGCGTCATCGCTTCAGGATGTCGTAAAGTCGGCGTCAAAATCAGATGGAGTGGCGGCCAAAGAGTATCTAGCCAAATCATACGCAAAAGCGTCAGACGCCGCAGGCTCAAAGCTATATCCAAAAATAGACCTTTCATACAAAACTATCCAATACGCCCAACAGCCCTATATGTATGTGAGTATGCCGCCGCTAATCAACAATGCTCAAATGCACACGGGGCCAAAAAACTATTTTGACGGAGAGGTTAGCGTTAGTTATCCTATTTTCAGAGGTTTTGGGATAGATGCTTTTGTCAAAAAAGCGAAACTGGAAGCCAAAAAAGCGGAGCTTGAAAAGGACGACGCAAAGCGAAACATATATGCAAACTCCATCTCTTTGTATTTTGCGATAGCGTCTTTGCAAGAGAGCGAGATAGCTTACAATGCGGCGCTTACAGCGGCAAAAAATTCACTTGATAGGGCAAATGGACTTTATGAGCAAGGGTTTGTCGGCATATACGAGGTCGAAAACATAAAAAGCAAATACTACGAGATAAGCGCCGATTTGATAGATGTCAAAAATCAAAAAGAGACCCTGATAAATACGCTCTGGAGACTTTGCGGTCTAAAAATAGAGTTTGCGGATGACGTAACCGCACCGCAAGAGCCAAACAAAGACAAAACAATCAAAGATGCACTCTCGCACAGGGAGGACGTCGTAGCCGTCAAAACATTGCTTGATATAGGCGACGAAGAGATAAGGTATGCCAAAAGCAAGTTTTATCCGACCGTTGATTTCGTGGCGGCGGCAAAACGGGTAGGGGATAGCTCAAAGCTAGACGGGGACGGCTTTAGCAATAAAGACAAAAGCTATGCGCTTATCGCCCTTGGATTTAATATCTTTGACGGCGGTGAAAATATACATACCCTCGAGGCCGCAAAAGCCAAAAAAATGGCTGCGGCAATGATGTATTCTGATTATAAAAACAGCGTAACGGTGGAAATCGAAAATCTTTTTTTACAGCTTGATAGCGCACAAAAGAGAGAGGATGCTTTTGAAAAAAACGTTAACGCCGCAAATGAGTTTTTCAAGTTGACGAATGCTAGGTTTGAAAACAGACTCGTAAGTGCGGATGAGCTTAGCAGGTCTATATCGGCTTTAGCGATAGCCAAAAGCAAATTAGCGGCCGAGAAAAATAAAATCAAAGAGCTAAAAATAAGAATTTTGCTTGAGAGTTCACTAAAAAACTTTGAGAATGCAATGGAGACAATACAATGAGCAAAAAAAATCTATATCTTGTCGCCATAGTCTCTGGACTTTTGGTCGTATCTTTGTTTTTTATTATCAAAAGAATATATTTTTCCACAGGGCTGGATGGCGTAGTAGCCGGAGCGGGAAGGATAGACGGGGATTTGGCCGTTATGAATACAAAATACGCCGGTAGAGTCTCAAAAATATATGTAGCCGAAGGGCAAGCCGTCAAAAAAGGAGATACGCTAGCCACCATAGACAGCGCCGAGCTGGATGCGAAGATAGAGGGGGTAAGCTCGTCCATCGCTGCGGCGAAACTAGAGCTTGAATCGTTGCAAACGGAGCTTGGTATCGCAACAAGCGTAAATAATGCCAACTATTCAATATCGCTAGACAAACAGCAAGAGCTTGAGAGTAAAATAGAGACGGCAAAACTTGCGATGCTGCAAGATAAAAAAGATTTTGAGCGGATAAGCAGGCTTTATGACCAAAATCTTACCGCAAAAAGAGATGTCGAGCTATCAGAACTAAAAGCTAGCGAGTCAAAGAGCAGATACGATGCGATACTAAAAAGCAAAAGCCAGCTTGCCGGAGCTGCCGCCATCTCAAAGGCAAACCTAGCCTCTACGCAATCAATAAAACAAAAAGTATCCGCAAAACAAAAATCTATAGAGGCCATGGAAGCATCAAAAAAAGAGCTACTTGCCGCAAAAGGCGAAATGAAGCTTACGGCTGCGTTTGACGGTTTTGTTGTCGAGAGGATAGCTACGGAGGGCGAGGTGCTTGGTGCTGGAGGAGCTGTGCTGACTGTCATAAATCCTGCTGAGCTAACGCTAAAGATGTACATCGACACGATGGAGAACGCAAAGATAAAAATAGGTGACAAAGCCGTGATATTTCTGGATGGAGAGCCGAAAAAGCCGATAGAGGCGATAGTGTCAAAGGTGGCTCAAAGGGCGCAGTTTACCCCGAAAGATGTGAACGTAAAAAGTGACAGAATACAAAGAGTCTATGCCGTATACCTAAAGCCTAGCGTACAGACGCAAACACTAAAGCTCGGCCTTCCGGCGGTCGGAGCTATATCTATCGGCGGCGAATTGCCAAAAGATTCGGCAAGGCTTGGAAACCTGTAGACGACAATGCTTGAGGTAAAAAACGTAAGCGTATCGTACGGTAAAAGTGTAGCTCTAAAGCCTGTCTCATTTGAGGCGAAAAGCGGTGAGATACTCGGGCTAATAGGGGCTGACGGCTCAGGCAAAAGCTCGCTTTTGAACGCTATTGCGGGGGTGCAGAGCTTTGGCGGAGAGATAAATCTATATGGGCACAAATACGTCTCGCCAAAAACTTGCGAAAAAATCAAAGGTGACATCGCTCTTATGCCGCAGGGGATAGGGCTTATTTTATACAAAACATTGACAATACAAGAGCACATAGATTTTTTTTGCGCAATTAAAGAGGTAAAAAAAGACAAAGCCTTTGAGGCGTACCTAGCAAGGCTACTTGATATGTCGGGGCTTGAGAGATTTTTGGATAGAAAGGCCGGTGCGCTTAGCGGCGGAATGATGCAAAAGCTGTGTCTCGTGTGTACGCTGATTGGCAAGCCAAAGCTACTACTCTTGGATGAGCCGACAACTGGCGTTGACCCTGTAAGTAGGCGTGAGCTATGGAATATCATAAGCGATTTGGTCAAAAACGAGGGGATTATATGCGTTGCTAGTACCGCTTATATGGGTGAGGCGTCATCTTTTGACAGGCTTTTGTTGTTTGAGGATGGCGAGATAGTATCGGGCGGGGATTTTGCTTCGCTGACGGATACCGTAAGGGAGTTTACCTATGAAGATGACGGGATAAAAAGAGAAAATACGATAGCTATCAATGGGTTTTTGTATTCGCTTGAGAGGCTCGAACTACCAAAAAAAGAGCCTACGCTCGAATCTGTATTTTTTGCGAGAACTCTCAAAGAGCACAAAGTAATTCCAAAAATTAGCTTCAAAGAGGATGCGGACGGTAAGGATGGGTTTGGCGACGTGATACTAAGCGCCGAGAATCTTACAAAGCGTTTTGGTTTATTTGTTGCCAACGATAATGTCTCTTTGGAGTTAAAAAGTGGTGAAATACTAGGGCTAATAGGGGCAAACGGTGCAGGCAAGACTACGTTTATGAAGATGCTTCTGGGGCTTTTGCCTATAGATGAAGGAGAGTTGTCGATACTGGGTCAAAAGATAAAAAGCGCATCCGATAGGACAATGCTAAAAGCACATATAGGTTATGTAAGCCAGCGTTTTGCCCTATACAAAAACTTAACCGTCGGTGAAAATCTGGAGTATTTCGCAAAAATGCACGGTATGAAAAAAGATGAGTATAGATTTGCTATTGATGAGTTGATGCGTGTTTTGGAGCTTGGGCATCTCTCGGAGCGTTTTTTGTCGGAACTTCCGATGGGGATAAATCAAAGAGTGTCGTTAGCTTGCGCACTCGTGCATTCTCCAAAAGTACTGTTTTTGGATGAGCCGACAAGCGGGGTGGACGTCGTGGCTAGAGCCGTGTTTTGGGATATTTTGGGAGAGCTAAAAAACAAAAGGCATATATCCATACTTATCACGACGCATTATATGAGTGAAGCTGATTTTTGCGATAGGGTAGCCATATTGCAAGATAGCAAAAAAGTAGCCGACGATACGCTCCAAAACCTCTATACCTCTCACCCGTCGGCTAGCGATTTTGAGGATATATTTTTTGAGATTTTCGGTACAAACGGCAAGGGTGCAGCGTGAGACTAGGCGTACTAAAAGGGTATATGGCAAAAGAGCTCAAAGAGGTATTAAGGGAGAGAACCGTCGTTTTTATATACCTTGTCCCGCTACTTATCATAGTGCTTTTCGGCTATGGAATAAAGCTAGACGTCAAGAATGCAAGAGCGGTGATAATAGACTACGACAAAAGCAAACTCTCGTATGAACTCGTATCAAACCTAGAACATTCCAAATACTTTAGGGCGCAAGTCACCGATATGAGCGAGGCGGACGCTCTAAGGTTGATCAAAAAAAGTGACAAAGACTTCGTACTTATAATCCCCGAGAGGTTTGAAAAAAACGCTATAAGTGGACAAAAGACGGAGCTTGGCGTATTTATAGACGGCTCTTTCCCATCAAGAACAAAGACGGTTGAGGGGTATATTCAGAGTGAAATTCTCAATTTTGCATCACAAAAGCAGAGTATTAAGCCGTTTATCACAATCGAAAAAAGAAATCTTTTTAACAGAGCTATGAGAGATGAAGAGATGATACTCCCCGGCTTAATAGCGATAGTGCTCCTCATCTCTCCCGCAGTCATATCAGCACTATCGATAGTAAAGGAAAAAGAGCGGGGAACGATATTCAACTTCTACTCCTCAGCAATAAAAAAAGAGGAGTTTTTGTCCGCCAAACTCTTGCTCTTGCTTGCTTTTCAGTCGCTAAATGCCGTGATATGTCTTGTTTTGGCCATATATTTATTTGATGTGCCGTTTCGTGGGGATATAGTATTTTATATGGCTTGTTGCGTTGTGTACTTGGCTATTAGCCTATCTATCGGCATGCTAGTCTCCCTTGTGACGTCGGCGCAGATAGTCGCATTACTTCTCACCCTTATAGTGACTATTATCCCCGGATTTTTGTATTCTGGGATGTTGATGCCAGTCTCGTCGATGAGTAGCGAGGCGTATATAGTGGCGCATATATATCCGACGATGTACCAGACTAGGCTTATGTACGATGCGTTTTTGGTTGGTGACGGCTTTTCGTCGTGGGCGAATACGATGTATTTTCTGATTTTGTGCGGATATGCGGCGATACTATTTCCGATGGGGTATTATCTGCTCAAAAAGAGGGTTGCGTGAACTACTTTTTGGCTATTTTTCAAAAAGAGTTAAAAGAGCTTTTTAGAGCTACGGGGCTTTTGTTTTTTATCGTTTATATGTTTACGGTTGAGGTGTATATAGCGGCGTCAGGGGTCAATATGGACGCCAAAAACGTAGCGGTCGGCGTCGTAGACTACTCCCCCGGTGTTATATCTTCAAAACTACTCTCAAACCTCAACCTTCCAGAATTCAAACAGCCCATATACTACAAGTCTCAAAACGAGCTTTTTGAAGAGATAAAAAGCAAAAAAATTGCCGTCGGACTTATATTTGACAATGATTTTGAAAAAAATATAGCGCAAGGCAGAGAGGCGAAAGTAGAGTTGATGCTTGACGCTACGGCGGCTTCGCAGGGGTATTTTGCGTATTTGTATCTGCAAAGTATCGCCAACGATATGAAAAGCGGGGTACACGGCGATGGAGCTATAGCTCTTAGTATCCACAAGCTTTTTAATCAAAACGCAAATTCACAGTTTTATATGGCTCTTAATGAGCTGATGTCCATCACTACGATGCTCTCTATCATACTGTCCGCCACGGTTTTTGTAAAAGAAAAAGAGAACGGCACTTGGGATTTGATGTTACTGATGCCAGTCGGCAAAGCCACGATGATAATGGCAAAAGTGCTCTCTCAGACTTTTGTGGTGATGTTAGGAGTGTTAATCAGCGTGGGGGCGGTCGTCATAGGGATATTCAATACGCCGCTCAACGGCTCTTTTGCCGCTTTTTTGCTTTTGACGTTTTTGTTTTCTCTTAGTAGTGCGGGAATAGGGCTTTTCATAGCCGCTTTCGCCAAAGATATTATGCAAGTCGGGCAGTTTTCTATGCTTACGATGATGCCTATTTTGTTTCTTAGCGGAGCTTGGACGCCAGTGTATGCGATGCACCCGTTCCTTCAGGCTTTGACGGTACTCTCTCCGCTTCGCTACTACATAGAGGGCGTGCAAAGCATATTTTTTAGGGGAGCCGCATTTGTCGATTTGCTCGTGTACTTTGGCGGCGTGACGGTACTTGGAGCGGCGCTATTTGTGCTCGGCACTAGACGGATTATGAAGCTTTTTTAGCCCTCTTTTTTTGCCGTTATCTTGTATCCCACACCTCTGTGGCTCTCTATGAAGTCCTCTTCAAGTGCCGTTCTTAGTCTGTTTACTAGGCTTCTGACCGTTGAGTCCTCCACATCTTCGCTCCCCCAGACGAAATTTTTGATTTTTTCGTAGCCTAGCATCCGTCCGTTGTTTTTTACAAGTAGCTTTAGTAGTAGCGTCTGCCTTTTTGT
The DNA here is from genome assembly GCA_041915365.1 of Campylobacterales bacterium. Classification (GTDB taxonomy): domain Bacteria; phylum Campylobacterota; class Campylobacteria; order Campylobacterales; family UBA6016; genus UBA6016. The sequence continues at coordinate 16,197 of JAYSBP010000017.1, forward strand.
TAGTTTTACACATTTGCCGTTACATAGCAGATTGTCGTTTACCCCGTCAAAGCCGTATCTGTCGCTTATGCGGACGATACTATCCGTCTCTTCTTGTTTTGTGGGCGATAGACGTTGCATCCTTATCTCTAGCTCTCTTAGGTTGAAAGGCTTTTTGATGTATTCGTTGCAACCTAGATTGTACGCCCCATCTATAGAGGCTATGTCTATATTTGCGCTAATCATAATAATCGGAATGTTTTTGTTGATAAGCCTGATATTCTTCAAGACCTCAAGTCCGCTAAGCTCAGGGGTATTGATGTCCAAAATCAGCATATCGTATACGTTTTTACTATCCGAAAAAGCCCCCAACGCATCTTTGCCGCTCTCAAAAGCGTCTACGGAATGGAGTTTGTGAAGCAAAAAGCTTTTTATAGAGGTAAGGAGCATATACTCATCTTCAAGGAGCAAAATCTTCACGGCCGTTTCCTTGTGTTTGTCTCGTTAAAAAATATTTTACGTTTTCATTGTTGCATTTTTGAACCGAAAATTTATCCAATGAAATATTATGAAATTATTTTGCAACACGCAAATGCAACTTTAGCCTGTTATGCTTTTGGTAAAACAAAGTTATAAAATCTAGCAATCACGCTAATTATCACGCAGTGTAGGATATAGATGGAATTTGAGATTAAGACAACCATTCGGCTTCAGTCCGCTCCGCTAGACTTCGCCTGTGGCGACGGCTCTTTTATGGTTATCGATTCATCATATATGCTTTACAACTTTATGCGAGAAAACTACAAAAATATCTCCAGAATTCCACTTTTTGGCAAAAACGACAAAAAAATACACCCTTACTCAAAGCTTTTATCTCTTGGCGGTATCGATACATTGTCTGTGTCTATGGAGGGCGGCAACAAAGTAAGCGTTGTCGGTAGAGAAGAAAAAGGGTTTCAAAACAAAGGCTCGTTTAGTCTAGGTGTAAGACCGGTGTGTCTCAATATGATAGGCAAGGGCGGCAAATATCTACTAAACGCAAGCGAAGGCGGGGAGGCTGGGCTAATAGAGCTATCCAGCGGAGCGCAATATTGTAGTTTTGAAAAAACGGGAGATTATGTCTGCTCAGCCGCTATATCTGCTGACGAGAAATACGCTTTTATATCTTATTTTGACAAGAGCGGATTGTTTTACGATGTCTACAACAAAAATGAAATATCATCGATAAGTACGGTGGGTATTGTTGAATGTGCGCTTTTTTTGGACGATAAAAAAATATGCGTCTACGCCACAAGGGGCGGTCATATCGGGATATATGACTACATAGAGCAAAAAATACTTACTGAAAAAGAGCACTTCAAGAATTGGTCTAGCGCAATGGCTATAGACGAGAGTGGAAACTTTGTATTTATCGGCACGAGAGAGGGTGTTCTTTATGTGTATTCGATACAAGATGATGAGATAATCTTGTATCACGAATTTGAGTCTTGTGGTGGGATAACATCTATAGCGGTTAACGGTTTTGAGATAATAGTCGGTTTTGTCAGCGCAGATGTTTATGTGATTGATATGAGCCATTACCTCGGCGAATGCGAAAACTTTTTGTTCACAAAAGAATACTCCAAAGCAAACCAACTTCTTCAAAAAAATAGCTTCCTAATATGTATCCCCTCAATCATCCAAAAGTTGCAAAAAGAGTATGAAGAGAACAAGCAAAAGCTTTTGGGGATGCTTGCAAAAAACCTAATTAACGAAGCATACGAGCTTTGTAGACCTTTTATGAGGCTAAAAAAGATTTCCGACGAGTTTGATATGTTCGCCTCTCAGACGGCCGAGATAGTCGGATTTATGGATATGATTGAGAAAAAAGACTTTGAGCAGGCCTACAAAATAGCTTACAAAAGCGACGTTATTAGAAGTTTGTATGTTTTTGAGTCGCTTGAGAGAGAGTTTGATAATAGAATAAATAAAGTCTTTACGCTTTTGGAAGAATCGCCAGACAACAAGTCAAAAGCGATTGAGATTGTGAAGCCTTTTGTGAAAATTCCAAAAAAATATGAGATTATCGAGCAGATTTTCAAAAACTTCGATAAGTTCAAAGTCTCAAAAGAGATTGCTAGACAAAAGAATTTTGCGGAGTATTTTGAGCTGTGTGAAAAATATCAGTTTTTGAAAAATACGGAGACTTACAAAAAGGTTATTTTCGCCGGAGAAAACGTATTGATGAAGGCTCAAGAGTATGAGACTACAGGTATGCTAGAAGAGGCGCTCAGGTATCTAAAAATACTCCAATCATTCAAGCCTTTTGCCGAGAAGGCGAACACAAAAATCAAAGAGCTTCAGACTAGAGCGATAATGCTCTCCTTGTGTCTCTCGTTCGACGGGGACGAGATAGTTGCCGTCAAAATCTACAAGCTCGCAGAGAGTATGCCTTTGCTTGAGTATACGGACAGTTTTGCGATGTTTCACTCAAAAGTCAAAGAGAAAATAACCGAATACGAGCAAAGGGCGCATGAGATAAAGCCTGGCGACGTGGAAGCGGCTTTTGGTAGTTTGGTCAATATTCGTTTGCTTTGTGGTAGTTTTAGCTCGCTGATGGAGGCGATATACACGGCCGAAATCAATAAAAATATAAACAACGCAGAAATAGACTGGGATAAGACATTGAGCCTTTTTTGCTCTATTTTTAGCCCAAATGCTCAGATGTCGAGGCTCATAGAGACGCTAGGCGCAAAAATAACGCAATCAAACAAAAAGCCGTGTAGCAACTTCAATTATCCAAATAGCATACTTATGCCAAAGGCGGGCGGATAATGCAAGAGTTTTTGAGGCTTAGAGCCGTTTGCCAAAACTACGGGATATTGTTTGTTGATGATGAACGCTCTGCGCTTGATTCTGTTGGAGCGGCTCTTGCTAAGATATTTAAAAATGTTTTTTTGGCTTCAAGCCCTAAAGAGGCTTTGGAGATTTTTGAGACAAGCAAAGAGCTTATCCATATCGTGATGTCTGATATAGTGTTTGACGGTAGTACCGACAGCGGGCTTGACCTCGTGAGACAAATGAGAGAAAAAGACGAGAGCAAGAAGTTTATTATCGCGTCCGGATATGACTCAAACGAATATCTAAGCAACGCCATAAGGCTTGGGGTGACTAGCTTTTTGTTGAAACCTATGTCTCAAAACGACCTTTTTGCCTCTTTGGGGCAGGCGGCAAGTAGCGTGGCAAAAGATATGCTAATCAAAGAGCACATAGAGAGCCTAAGAGCGGCAAAAGAGCAACTGCAAAATATGGTAGAAAAGCAAGATAGATTTATCAAAGACGCTATTCACGAGCTTGGGACGCCATTGTCGGTTATTATGTCCGCAAAGGATTTGATAGCTATAGAGCACGGCGGCGGGGTGCATCTTGACAACATAGAGGCGGCTTGCAGGTCGCTTCAAAATAGCTTTGAAGATATGAGTTATCTAATGAAAAAAGACAACTCCGAGTTTGTGGCAAAAAAGAGCGATATATGTGATTTTGTCCGCAAAAGGGTTGAATTTTTTGCCCCTGTGGCGTTGGCTAATAGGCTAAAAATAGGCTATGTGAATAATGCCGGAGCTTTTTATTTTGAGATACCGGATGTAAAACTCCAAAGAGTAATAGACAACAATCTATCAAACGCTATCAAATATTCAAGCAGAGATTGTGAGATTGTTGTCTCTACCGAGAATTTGGGGGATGCGCTTGTGTTGTCATTTCAAAATAAAGGCAAGCAAATAATAGACGTAGATAAGATATTTGAGAGATTTTATAGAGAGGACGACGTCAAGGGCGGTTACGGTATAGGGCTTGCCTTGACTGGAGAAATTTGCAAGGAGCACGGCATAAAAATAGAAGTAAGCAGCGGTATAGAAGGCGATACAACATTCAAATATACTTTCGGTGCAAAAAGCCAAAAAGAGCGGGCAGATGGTTGATATAAATAGATTAAAAGAGCTTGCGTCTGGAGCTACGGTACTATTCGTCGAAGATGACGTGTCTACTATGGAGTCCATAAGCGCCATGCTCTCAAACCTCTTTACTGAAGTGATAACGGCGAGCGACGGCAAAAGTGCGCTTGAGATTTATAAAGATAGATTTGAGTGGAAAGGGATAGATATAGTAATTACCGACCTGTCGCTTGGCGAGCTAAATGGGGTAAGCCTGATACGAGAAATAAAAAGGCTCAATGAGTTTCAAAGTATTATTGTCTCAAGCGCATACGAGCAGTCGGATATATTTATAGAGATTATCGATAGCGGCGTTGACTCATATCTGCTAAAACCGATGAACCCCGATAAATTCTTGCTAACCCTTGAGAAGACGCTAGAGTCCGTACGGCTCAAAAAAATAGCGAATATCAGAAGGGAAGCGATAGAAAACAAGCTGGCGCAACTAAGCCTTATTATGGAAAATGCCATAAATACGGACACTCTAACGGGGCTAGAGAACGAACAGCAAATGCTAAAAGCCCTTCATAGCAACAAAAACCACATAACTTTGATGATGATAAAAATAGACAATCTAGTAGACATCAAAAAGATAACGGGCAAAGAGTATAGCGACTTTTATATGACGGAAATTACCGCTTTGCTTCTTGAGTATTTCGAAAATTTCAACAAGAACATCAAGGTTTATAGGATAGATTTTGACAATTTGGCGATAACGCTTGATATGCCTTATGAGCATATATCGATTATAGCCGAGGAGTTGTGTGCAATGGCGGCGCATTATTTTGTGACAAAAGAGCAGATAACTCTTAACTCCACATTTACGATAGGTGCTTATTGCGGTTGCGCCGAGGATATTTATTATCGTGCTATATCGGTATTTACGAGGGCGATGGAGATAAGAAGAGGGGCGTATCTTGTCCAAAAAGAGGAGTTTATGCTTGAAAACACAGTCACTACAAATATTCAGTGGCTCAAAGCATTTTCAGAGTCGATAGAAGAAAACAGGCTCGTTCCGTATTATCAGCCGATAATGGATAACAAAACAGGTGTTATAGAAAAATACGAATGTCTAGCGAGGATAAAAGATAAAGACCGTGGAGTTATACCTCCGTCGATGTTTATAGGTCTTACGCAAAAGGTAAGGCAAACCCCGTTGTTAGCAAAGGTTATCATCCGAAAAGCCTTTGAATATTTGGCCAAACAAGATGAGAAAATACAGTTTTCAATCAACCTAACCCCGCAAGATATGCTTGACAATACGATATTTAAGCTTTTGTTTTATTGGCAAGAAAAGCTAGAGATAAAGCCGGAGAGAATAGTGATAGAGCTTTTGGAGACCGAGGATTTGTATAGTCATGGGCCGATAAGAGCGCACATCAGAAATCTAAGAGAGACTGGCTATAAGCTGGCAATAGACGATTTTGGGATAGGGTATTCTAATTTCGTATATTTGTTTGAACAGCAAGTAGACTATATCAAAATAGACGGCACGCTTATCAAAAATCTTGATTTTGACAGGTCTCTCGCTAAGTCTGTAGACTATATCAACAAACTAATACATCTAACGGGAGCAAAATCGGTGGCGGAGTACGTCCACAACGAAAAAATCCTCAAAATAGTTCAGGATATAGGGATAGATTATTCGCAAGGGTTTGCCATCGGAAAAGCAAAAAGCGAGATAATACGATGAGCGTGGCTTTGATATATACGGTTTACGGTTTTGAGGTGCCTGAAGACATCATATCGGCCGCCAAAACAAAATGTAGCGTGATGTTTGCAGATTCGGATGAATTGCTTGCAAAAAAAGAGGAGTATGCTACGGCTCTTTTATACATAGACTCTTCCGATAGCCTCTTGCAGGCCGGCGAGTTGATGTCAAAAACGCAAAGGTGTTTTTTTGTCGTTTTTTGCAAAGATGAGGTTTTTGAGATGTGTTTGCCGCTTCAAAAACTAGAAAACGTCGTGGTGGTCTCCAGGGGTGACGCAGTAAGCGACGATATTTGCGCATATCTAGCAAAGGGGCTGGGTCTAGCTATAGGCAGAGCCAGCGAGGAGAGGCTAAAGCAAGAGCTTACGAAACAAAAACACAATGCGTTGATGGGTGAGATGCTCTCTAGCATTACGCATCAGATGAGACAGCCTATCAATGCTATTACGGCGGAGATGGTAAATCTAAAAATCAGTAGTTTTTTGGGGGAGGTCGATGACGCTTTCGTGCAAACGTCGGTAGACAAAGTGACGGTACAAGCCGAGAAGATGTCAAAGACGATTACGGAGTTTTTAAATTATTTTAATCCCGTAAGGCGAAAAACTATGTTTTCGTTAACGGAACTTGGCGATGAGCTATCTTTTTTGTACAAAGAGCAGCTAAATAGGTTAAATGTAAGGCTTATGCTCACTATTGGCAATGAGCTGGAGGTGTACGGCTCAAAGACTTCACTAACCGAGGTAATGGCAAATTTTGTTTCAAATTCGCTAGATGCTTTTGAGGAAAAAAAGCTACAAGGGGGCACAATAGAGATAAATGCGCTTGATGAGGATAGCTTCGTTTTGCTCAGTATTAAAGACAATGCGGGAGGTGTGAAGCCTGAGCTTGCAAATAAAATACTAACCGAGTATTTTACGACAAAGGCTGAGAATATGGGTACGGGAATAGGGCTTAGCATATGCAAAAGAATAATAGAGAGTGAATTTGCCGGAAGCATAGCCGCAAAAAATACAGACGATGGCTTCTTGGTGGAGGTCAATATCCCAAAAATCAATAAAACAAATCTGAACAAAGGTGCTTACAAATGACGGCTAATGAAAATAAGGTCAAAAAACTAAACTGCTCCGTTCTTTATGTAGAAGATGATGATTTTGTTAGAAACGCTCTTGGTAGAACTATCGCACTGCTGGTGGAGAATGTCTATATGGCGAGCGATGGGGCAAAGGGGCTGGCGATGTTCAAAAGCCTAAAGCCTGACATTGTAATAAGCGATATTTCTATGCCTTTGATGGATGGGGTAGAGATGTGTATGCAAATAAGAGAGCTAGATAAAAAAGTACCAATTATCATAACTACGGCACATAGTGATACTGAGTACTTCGTCGGTGCGATAGAGGCACAGGTGACACATTTTATGCTAAAACCCGTAGATATTAAGCTCCTTGGCGAAATACTAAATGATAGTTATAGACACATCAATATGGCAAAGGAGTTTGACAAGCAAAAGAAACTTCTTGATGAGTACAAAAAAGCGGTAGATGTGAGCAATATAGTATCAAAGGCCGATAAAAACGGTGTTATCACATATATTAACGACGAATTTTGCAGAATATCCGGCTATACAAAAGAGGAGCTGATAGGACAAAACCACAATATAGTTCGCCATCCAAACGTCCCAAAAGATGTTTTTAGGGAGCTGTGGAGCACCATCTTATCCAAAAAGCCTTGGAGCGGAATAGTCGAAAACAGAGCAAAAGACGGCTCTAGCTACTGGGTGGACGCAACCATAATACCGATACTTGATGAAAATGACGAGGTTGTCGAGTTCATTGGTGTTAGAAAAGACATCACAAAGATGATACAGCAAGAAAAAGAGATAGAAAAACTCCACTCAAACCAACTAAAACACAGCGTCGATATGGCCTCAAAAATAAATGCAAAAGCTTGCATAAAAACTTTGCCTTATCCTGCTATGATTGTAGATAGGGATGCAAAAATAATAGAAGTCAATGAGACTACTATATCGCTGTTTGATCCGGTAGAGTCAGGCAATAAGTTGCAGATGCTAAGGTCTGGTGGATGTAGCGTATCGGATATTTTTGAGCTGTTTGAGCGTTCACAAGGTGGCGAGTCGGAAAATGAAGTCGGCTGGGTGGATCTTATGACTTGGTACGGACTATCCGAGGATGCGTTTTTTATCCGTATTAAAGGTGGCGACAAAAAAGATGAGTTCAAACTTGTAGTGCAGGTGGTAGAGTGCGATGATAACGATAAAGAGTTTGTATTGTTTTTTAAATAAGGGTAAAACCTTATGAAATCAGAAAATTTCTCAAGCATCGCCGAGGGACTTGAGAAAAACAAAAAAATAAAGCTGATAACCAACAAGAGCTTATTTATTAAAGTCGTGTTTTCATTTACGGTTGTTGGACTACTCGCTACCTTTGTGCTCAATGACTATCTCAAAAAAATAGCCCTCAACAATCTAGCGCAAGATAATGCACAAAAAGTCAGCGAACTCGTATTTGAAATAATGTACACAAAAATGCAAGACGGCTGGAGCAAGGACGACATAACAAAAATCACGGAAAGGCTCAACCATATCAAGGCTGGGATGAAAATATCCGTGTACCGCTCCCAAAAAGTAGAAGAGATTTTCGGGCGTATTGAGAGCGACAAAAAAAGAGTCGATTCCGATGTTACGCTCCAAAAGGCGATGAAGGGGGAGGTGCAGTTTATCCACAACGAGAGCGACAATAGCATAAGATACGTCTATCCGATGAGGGTAAAAGAGGAGTGCCTAGTCTGCCACGTCAACACAAAAGTTGGGGATATAAACGGGGTTTTGGACTTATATATGCCCTCCGACGATATACAAATACCGCTTAACAACATTATGCGTTATTTCTTGATATTTACCGCCGTATTTATTGTTATTACGTTTTTTATCTTTGAAAAACTAATGCAAAGGATATTTGTCAAGCCGATAACCGACTTTACCGCATCCATTGACTCTATTATGGTAAATAGTGAATTTAACGACTATGTGCATTGCAATCCGAAAACGCAAGAGATTAACGTACTTGAGGCAAGCTTTAACAACCTGCTTTTTAGAATCAACAAGATGCTATCTGAGATAAGGGAAAAAAATAAGCTTTTGGAGGAGTATAAAAAAGCGATAGACGGCTCTACGATAGTCACAAAAACAGACAAAAAAGGGGTGATTACCTACGCAAATGAGCAGTTTTGCCTCATATCCGGATATACGATAGATGAGCTAATGGGGCAAAATCATAACATAGTAAGACATCCTAATATGCCAAAAGAGGCCTTTGAAGATTTATGGCAGACAATACAATCCAAAAAAGCTTGGCGTGGCGTAGTCGAAAACAGGGCAAAAAACGGAGATAGCTATTTCGTGCAGGCTACCGTTATGCCTATTTTGGATATAGATAACAACATTACTGAATTTATAGCGATAAGGCAAGATATTACGGAGCTGCTAAGGCAAAGAGACGATGCCGAGGGCGAACTAAGGGGCGTGAACGAAAATCTGCAAGAGCTCGTAAATACCGAGACCCAAAAAAGGCTAGAAAACGAAAGGCTACTCGTCGAACAAAGCCGCAACGCATCCATGGGGGAGATGATAGGCAACATCGCCCACCAATGGAGACAACCTATAAATACGATAGGGATAATAGTGCAGGGGATGGAGCTGGAGTATGATGCTGGGCTTTTGAATCGAGATAGGATAGTCGAAATATCGGCAGAGTGTATGCAACAAGTCACTTTTATGTCCAAAACTATAGACAATTTCAAAAACTTTTTCTCGCCGTCCAAGACAAAAAAAGAGTTTTCAGTGGTAAATACACTCAGGTCAACAGTCGGACTAATAGACGCAAGGCTGAGAAATCACGGCATAGGTATAGAGTTTGACATCAAACAAGACTGCGCTTTGTATGGATATAAGGGTGAGCTACAACAAGTGGTGCTGAATATTATCTCAAATACCGTAGATGCAATCATAGAACGCAACTGCACAAAAAGAGTCGTCACGATCCTAGCGGACAAGGGCGATGGCGGCGCAATAATACAGATACAAGACACTGCCGGCGGGATAGATGAGTCCATCATAACGAAGATATTTGACCCGTATTTTACGACAAAAGCGCAAGGCAAAGGGATGGGGATAGGGCTTTATATGTCAAAACAAATTATTGAGAGACATATGCACGGAAAGCTTAGCGTGGAAAATACCGAAAACGGTGCGAAGTTTACAATAAACATTCCGGCATAGAGCCGGATGTTATATCCCTTTTTTCATTAGTTTTTCTAGTAGTTTTCTAGGGTCTATGATGACTAGCATTTGAGTCTCACAGCTTCCTGATTCTGGCTTGACTATACCATCTCCAAGAAGGTCATTTGCCCCAAATACAGTATTAAGGCTGTCTATTCTGGTGTTTGGCACCTCAGGTATTTCTCCTAGCTCGTCCACCAGTATGCCAAAATACTTGATAGGCTCATCGCTATCTTCTATATCTTTGTCTATTTTTGTGATAACTATCTGCGTATCTTCCGTTATCTCTTTTGGCTCTACTCCTAGCTCGTGGCTTAGATTTAGGACGTCTATGGTTTTGTTGTTATAGTTGATTCGTCCTGACAGCATTCTATTCGCCCCTGGTATTAGCGTAAGCCCTTTGGCGCTGACTGCCTCTATCACAAGCTCACTTCTGATACCAAGCCACTTGTCCCCGATAAAGAAGCTAGCTATTTCCGTAGTATTATCGCTTTCAAATCTATGCGAAACCTCAACTCTTAGATGTTTAGATGCTTTTTCTTTTTTGATGATAGCCTCACCTGCAACGCCTAGGGGGACAAATATTAGACTGACTACATCGTTTTTGTAGCTGTCGGTATCGCCTTTGTACTCCCTATATCCATCTGATACTCTAGCCCCGACAGCGTAATAAGTCCCGCCAAAATCAACTATTCCGGAGGCGGATTGCCCGTTTCTTATCTCAAAATATTCATGTGATAGGGAGGCGAAACTCTTTTTGCATATTTCGCTATCGGTGCACGATATGACTTTTTTGTTTCTCTCGGCATATACGCCAAAACTCCCTTTGATAGACTCGCCTTTTTCGTCAAGAGGCAAAGCATCCATAAGCATAGCTTCAAATTGCGGTTTAGAGTCAAATACTATGCCTATGCCGCCCACAGCTTCACCATTTTTTTGCGTAGAGAGTATTGACGCAAGATAGATATATGTCTCTTCGTCACCGTAAATATGGCTTTTTACAAAAGGAGATACGTTGTATCTTTGAGAGTCTTTTATATTTAGCGTTTGTTTTATATGCTCCTCCGTTAACACCCTGCCTAGTAGATGTCTATCTGAGTCTTGCGATACTGCAATCACCTTGCAGTTTTTGTCAAATACGAACAGGCTTGTATAAACCGTGTACAAAGAGTTGATATAGCTTAGTATCTGCGACATCTTTTCTAGCTCTGCGCCGCTTGGTTCTTTGGCCGAGAGTATCTCTTTGAAAGCCGATGTTAGCGCCCACCATCTACAGTCATTGGCTCTTTCGTAGAGGTTTCTATCCATTATGTCTATTGCCAAAGAGGCCTGAAATTCCACGTCGCTTAGTATCGAAGAGACAACCGTCTCATGCAGGTTTCCAATGGAGTTTTCAAAAATTTCTTTCGTCTTTGCTCCGGTGTTGCTCACCTCCCACAAAAGGACTTTTGAAAAAGATGTGTTAACTATGCGCTTGTTGCTGCTTTGTCGTACATTGCCGTTCCATACCGTGCGGTCAAGCTCTTTTTGTATCATGTCGGCTTGTTTTGGTATATCTCTTAACTCATCAGAGAAAAGGGTTTTGTTGTCCATAACGGCATCTAGTATTCTCTCGTCGATGTTTGATAGTTTTGAGGCTTCATTTTTTTCGAAGGCGTGTTCTATCGGCAACATAGCGTGACCATACCAGCCTAGCCCCGTATATCCCTGATAGCCTTTTGTCGGGCAAGTCTTCGAGACGTAGTTTCTGCCTGCGAATTTTGATATTACATAGTCGCTCCCAGTCGCTTTTTCCAGTGTTGCACCGAGCGGGACTTGATATTTATCGCTACTTGCTATTACTACACCGTCTTTGTCTAATAGTGTTAGTACTAGCCAATCATTACCCTCTCGTAACTTGCCAAATATCCTGCACATTTCATCTTCAAATTTAAAAGAGAGGCTTAATACCCCAAGGGCCGTGTCGGTATCGGGGTCTGTTACTCGAAAAGAGTAGAGCAGGGAGCTTGCTTTATCTGGCTCCATATCTGAGTGGCCGAGCGTTTCAACATACTCTTTTGATGTTCCGAGCGCATCTTTTATTAGGGAGTCGTTTGATTTTTTGAACGTTGCATTTTTGTTTAGCTGGGCGAGTAGATTTCCCTCTGTGTCGCAGAGTATGATATTGTCATACACGGAATATTTGAGTACATACTCTTCAAATCTCTCGACTATCGCATCTTTTAGCGTCTCTAGTTCCGCTTTTTTTTGTTTGATTTTTTCTTCAGAATTTGGGTCTTTTGATAGCTCTAGGATTTGATAGTTTATTTTGTTTTGTTCTTTGATGAAGGCCCTTATGTCATCATCTGTAGCCAAAAATCCTATATCCGCCGTTCTTTCAAATAGGTTTCTTATAACTATATCTACGGCTACTTGTGCTTTTGAGTTTATCTCAGAGGCTACTTTTTTGAGAGTCTCTTTTGCTAGGCTACTAAGAAGCTGGGAAGAAAGTGTCTCAAATCCCTCTCTAGTCTTGCTCATATCGGTTCCAGTGCCGCTCATTTGACCTAGAAGGGTAAGTATCTCCCATCTACCGCCAAGGTTTTTCAGTATGTTTTCATATTCTCTTACGCTTTGCATATTTGGCATTAGCGACTCTAAAGTCATTTGCGGTTTTTTTTGTTGATTAGGCATCCAAATCTCCAAAGTTTTTTGGTAATTTTATTGACTTTTTTGTCCAATTATATGGTTAATTTTTAGACATAAAATATATTTCGGAATAAGATATGCAAAACATTCTTTTAGCATTTTTCAACAAGGATTTTTTATGGAAATATCAGTAAGAGGTCAAAAAGCCCCGCTTGTAGGTAAGCAGCCAAGTATAAAAGACGAAGCTCCAGCAGCTAGAGTCTACAATATGGAAGGCGTGCAAACCGTTGTCGGAATGATAGCGCCTACTGCCCAAATGTTCATCGTCATACCATCTTTAAAGACTGAAGTTTGTTCATATGGCGCAAAAAAATTTGATGAATTACTAGGTGAAACAAAAAATCTATCTGCCTATATTGTGACGGCCGATAGTGTTGAAAATATAAACTCGTTTTTGGATGGGTATTGTCTTAAAAATATACAAGTACTTGTCGACAAGGAACTTGATTTTGGAAAGAAATACGGAGTACTTATCGGTGATGGTGCGCTAAAAGACAAGCTCGCAAGAGCTGTGTATATAGCAGATGAAAATGGTCTTATTACATATGTTGAGATAGTGCCCGAGATAGTAGATGAGATAAATTATGAAGCTTGCATGGCCGGACTTGCCAAGACTCTAGAGCCAAAACCGCACGACCCTCATCATAGTCATGAAAACTGGATGAGACATTAATTTTTTCCATAAGCGGCCATAAATACGTCAATTGCACGTTTGGTCGCCGCCTTTATTTCTTCTTCGCTAAGCTCACCTTGCACTTGCAATAATATTTTATTAAAAAACTCGGATTCAAGCAGTGCGCACAAGTGATGCGTCGCTATCGTTTTATCGGCTTGTTTTAGATTTCCCGTATCCATCGCCTTTTTCAAAAAATCAGAAATTATTTCATAGTTTCTAAGTATTCCACGCTCATAAAGCTGTTTACCAAGCTCCGTTCTACCTGACTGCGCTATTGCCAGCCTTCGGTGCGCTTGAATTTGCGGGGAGTAGATAAAGCTCAAAAACTTCTCACCAAAACTTGTAAGTGAGGCCGAAATATCGTTTTCATCATGCTTTAAAGCAGCTAGTACCGCCTCAAACTCCCCCTCAGCCGTAGTAAATATAACCTCAAAAAAGAGCTCCTCTTTTGATGAAAAATAGTTGTAAAGCGTCGCTTTTGAGCCGCCAAGACGCTCTCTTATCTCTGACATGGAGGTGCCGTCAAATCCTAGTTCGCCAAAAGTTTGTGTAGCTACTTCTATTATTGCCTGTCTTTTCTCTTCCGTTTTTTTCTTCATAAAATCTCATTTTTAAAAATAAATGTACCAAGTAGTACATTTTAGCAAATTTTTATGCTATACTCTCCTTAACAGTACCAAATAGTACAGTTATAAAATCTTTGGCGGTTATGCAATGGACAAACTTACGATAAAGCCGAACCCAAAACGACTTTTTAGGGCTAATACTATTATTTTAGCTTTTATATTTAGCTTTGCGGGTTGCGCTTCGATTCCAAAAAACGAGAACTCAAATAGCGTAAAGTCGGCGTCAAGCTACAAGACAAACACACTGATAGGTAATGCCGGCAAGTGGCCGAGCGAACGGTGGTGGAGCGAATATGGTGACAAACAGCTTGATTTATTGATTAATGAAGCGATAGCAAATTCTCCTGATATGGCCGCAGCGACAGCTAGACTCAGACGTGCCGAGGCTTTTAGGCAGGTTTCAAAATCATCGACGATGCCGCAGGTGAGTGCCGATGCTGCCGTATCAAGTCAAAAAATGAGCTACAACTACTTAACACCGCAACAGATGACACCGCAAGGCTGGAACGACTACGGGCAGGCTAGTCTGAATTTTAGCTTTGAGATTGATTTCTGGGGTAAAAATAAGTCTGCATTGGCGGCTGCAACTTCAGAGCTCTACGCCGCAGAGGCCGAGGCCGCCGGAGCAAAAATTGTGATAATCTCGGCGATAACTTCAAACTATGCCGTTTTGGCTCAAATGTATGACGCAAGAGATGTTACGCTAGAAGAGGTGCGTACTAGGCAAGATATTTTAAAGCTATTTGAAGGTCGCTATAAAAACGGGTTGGAAACAAAAGCCTCCCTAGCTAGGGCAAGGGCTGGTTTGCTTGCTTTTGAGGGTGAGCTACTGGCGCTTGATGAGCGGATAGCTTTGCAGAAAAATATTTTGGCCGAGCTTGTTGCGACTGGGCCTGACAGGGCATTGACGATTGAAAGGCCTACTGTAAAGATAGGCCTGAAGATTGGTGTGCCGGATAATTTGGCTATGGAGCTTCTTGGCAGACGACCGGATATCGTAGCGGCAAAAAATATGGTAGAGGCTTATACGCATAGAATTAGCCAGAAGAAAGCGGAGTTTTATCCAAATGTCAATCTATCCGCATTTATAGGTGTCCAATCTCTAGGCATAGATAAGCTGACAAAAAGCGGCTCCGACATAGGCGGAGTAGGGCCAGCAATATCTTTGCCGATATTTACCGCAGGTAGGCTGGAAGGCGAGCTTAGAAGTGTAGAGGCCGGATATGATGAGGCCGTCGCAAGCTATGATAAAGTCTTGTCAGAAGCGTTTTCGGAAGTTGCCTCCACACTCATCAGCCAAAGGGCGCTGAGTGAGCAAATTAAAAAAGCAAAAGAGACTCTAAACGCTTCAAACGAAGCTTATTTAATATCAATAAACCGTTACAAGCACGGTGTCGGAAATTATATAGAGGTGCTGTACGCAAACGAGTCTTTATTGGCTAGCAAAAAAAATCTCGTACTACTAGAGTCAAAAGCGCTCACGCTTGATGTTGCTCTCAAAAAAGCCCTTGGCGGCGGATATAAAAACAATATACAAGGATAAAAAATGTCTGAAATAAGCATTAACGCCGATAAAAAAAATAAACGAAAAAAAATACTGTTTGGATTTGCCGCTTTGCTAGTTGTGGCTGGTGCTTCTACGACGGCATACTATAAACTTTTTATGGATTCAAAAGTCTTTACCGATAATGCCTATACGGCTGTTGAAACAGCACTTATAACACCATCGGTCGGTGGCACCGTGTCTGGCGTGAGCGTGGTTGATACGCAAAGCGTCAAAAAAGGCGACGTGCTTGTCACGATAGACCAAACCGACGTTAAGCTCCAAATATCTCTAGCCGAGGCAGAGCTTGAGCGGGCAAAAGCAGCAGTATCGGCGGCTGAATCTGAAATCCAAAGGGCTAATACTGAGCTAAAAAGACGCTTAGCGCTTATAGACAGCGGTTCGGTATCTGCCGATGAGTTAACGGCTGCAAAGAATGCCGCCAATACGGCAAAAGCAAATCTTGAGGCCGCTAATGCGGTGGTCACCTTATCAAAAACAAAAATAGAGCAAGCAAAAGTTGATTTGGATCGTACGGTGGTTCGCTCGCCGGTAGATGGAGTAGTGGCAAAAAGACAAGTGCAACTAGGTCAAAAAGTGCAAGCCGGAACACCATTGTTGGCGGTGGTTCCTGTTGGCGAGATGCACGTAGATGCAAACTTCAAAGAGGTTCAACTATCCAATGTCCGAATAGGACAGCCTGTCAAACTCCATGCCGATATATATGGTAGCGTCGTGACATATACTGGAGTAGTTGAAGGTTTCTCAGGAGGTTCAGGCTCAGCCTTTTCTGCGATACCGGCTCAAAATGCAACAGGAAACTGGATAAAGATAGTCCAAAGATTGCCCGTTCGAATCAAACTAGACCCAGCACAGCTAAAGGCGCATCCGCTAAAAGTAGGATTATCTATGAACGCAGAGGTTGATACCAGTGGTGTGGCAAAGTAGGTTTGGGGTTGCAAAATGAGTAACAATCAGACAGCGTCAGGGGCTGGTTTTGCGCTTAGTGGGCCCGTGATGCTACTAGCGGTAATGGCGCTTACGGCGGCCAACTTCATAGCCGTTTTGAATATGACAATAGCCAATGTCGCAGTACCTAGTATCGCTGGAAATCTCGGGGCGACAACAAGTCAAGGCACTTGGGTAATTACATCTTACGCCGTTGGTGAGGCTATTACCGTACCACTGACGGGATGGCTTGCGGCTAGATTTGGCGCCGTTCGTGTCTTTGTTGTCGCCATGATAATGTTTGGTGTTTTCTCTGCTCTTTGCGGCATTTCAGGCTCGATAGGGATGTTGGTTGTCGCCCGTGTATTTCAAGGGTTTGCGGGAGGGCCGCTGATGCCTCTTTCTCAAACGCTTCTTATGCGCATTTTCCCAAAAGAAAAGGCAGGGGCTGCAATAGGGCTTTGGTCGATAACGACGCTTGTGGCGCCGGTAGTCGGGCCTATACTTGGTGGCTACTTGTGCGACGATTATAGCTGGCGATGGGTGTTTTTTATTAATGTTCCAGTTTCGATAGGTTTTGCCTTCGTCGCTTGGTGGCTTCTAAAAAAATTCTCGGATCCATCAGTGAGAAATCCTATAGATATCATCGGTCTAGCTTTGCTTATCGTTTGGGTAGCTGCGCTTCAAATTATGTTAGACGAGGGGAAAAATCTTGATTGGTTCGCCTCAGATGAAATAATTGCGTTAGCTATTATCTCGGCCGTATTTTTCGTTGTATTTGTGATATGGGAGCTGTACGAAGAGCATCCGGCTGTTGATTTGAAAGTCTTTAGGCATAGAGGTTTCACCGTTAGCGTACTTACTATTAGTCTTGCTTTTGCCGCTTTTTTTGGAGTTAGCGTCCTTACGCCGCTTTGGATGCAAAGTTTTATGGGTTACACAGCAACTCTTGCAGGTTTTGCTACGGCTTGGACTGGGCTTAGCGCCGTTCTTGTAGCCCCTGCCGTCGCCGCTGCCGCTACAAAAGCCGATCCGAGAAAACTTGTCTTTGCGGGGGTATTGTGGCTTGGTGTCGTCACTTTTTGGCGTGCGATAGCTACTACCGATATGGGTTTTTGGGAGATATCCGTACCGCTTTTTGTGATGGGGTTTGCGCTACCTTTCTTTTTTATACCGACGACAGGTCTTGCGCTTGCTAGCGTTGAGGAGCGTGAGATGGATTCGGCGGCTGGACTTATGAATTTTCTTAGGACTTTATCAGGTGCTTTTGCCACATCCGTCGTAACTACGTCATGGAGCAACAAAATCACTGAAAATCATGCAGAGCTTGTGGGCTTATCAGATGCCGACGGTAGTGTGAGAGCTATGTTGAGCAGTTCAGATATGGGGCTGGACGCCGTCAATGAAATCATTGATTATCTAGTCGCGTCCCAAAGCGTTATGCTGGCCACAAATCAGTTGATGATGGAGATAGGAGCGGTGTTTATAGTGGCGGCGGCCGTTATATGGCTTGCCCCAAAACCGTTAAGAGTTGTCGAGCCTGGTGCAGGCGGACATTAAAAAAAGGATAATAAATGTTCAAACACATACTTGTGCCGACAGACGGCTCGGAGCTATCCGACGATACCGTTGAAAAAGCGGTTATGTTCGCAAAAGAGATAGGCGCCAAAATAACTTTTTTTTGCGGAATTGAGCCGTTCCCAAGTGTTTACTATGGGTTAGGTGCTGTTTTTGATACACATTTAGTGACAAATTTTCATGAGGCACAGCAAAAAGCCGCCGAGACGATACTGGAAGCAGCCGCTAAAGTTGGTGCAAAGCACGGTATTGGTTGTGCTACGGCTATGCTATCTAGCGCCGAACCGTACGAGGCCATCATAAAAGCCGCACAAGACGGCGGTTGTGATTTGATTTTTATGGCATCGCACGGGAGAAAAGGTATGGAGGCCGTGATACTGGGAAGCGAGACTCAAAAAGTCCTAACGCACTCAAAGATTCCGGTTTTGGTCTATAGATAGACATCGCTTTTGCCCAAAAGCCTTTTTAGGGCAAAATATACCCAAAAAATAAGGCTTTTCTCATGGCTACCTCTCTTGGTTTTTTGGACTCAACCGACAATCTACAAAAAAAATCGCCGATAGTCGGCGATGAATTTACGCACGCTCTTTGTATCGGGGAGACTGGAAGCGGTAAGACTACGGGCTTTATACTCCCAAACATCAAGGACAGAATCGCAAAAAACCACGGTGTTTTGGTCTATGATTTTAAAGGCAATTTGCATCTTGGCGTCAAAAAACTAGCACTTGAAGCCGGTAGACTCTCTGATGTAATAGAGATAGGCACACCTTGGGGGAAAAAGACAAATCCGTTTGAGTATATGACGATAAAAGAGATATATGCCTTGCTTTTTGCGCTTATCAGTCAAAAGGATACGGAAGGTGTATTTTGGCACTCTGCGGCGGCGACACTCGGCTCAAATATTGTCCGCGTCATCAGAAGAATAGGGAAAGTGCAGGAGTCGTTCGAGCAACTTGGAATAGGGTTTCCAAAGCTGACATTTCGTTATTCTACTGATTTTAATGACAAAATCTCAAAGATAGAGCACTCTTCGATGCCGATAAGCGATTATCATGCTGAGGATTTTGAGTATCCGGCATCGGCGTCTTTCGCGTCTTTGTATTCGTGTGTAAGAACTGTCAAAAAGCTTTGTATGTTTACCGACGGTCACCCGATTCTTACCGCTTTTTTGAAAGACAAGCTGGTATCGGCATTTGCCTCAAAAATGAAAAAAGAGTTTGCAAATCAAAACATAGAGAGCGAATGGCCATCCGTACAAAAAGGATTTGAAGAGGCTTTGCTTCGTATTGAAGAGCTAGATAATAGCTTTGCGATGCTAGATAGCTACAAGTCTATGGCAGTATCCATAAGCGATGATTTTTCAGGTAATTACGGCGTTATATTTTCGCTCGAATCGTCACTCAAACACTTTTACGACTATAGCTTTTTTAGTGAACATGAATGCGACATCATAGAGGAGCTAAATATCGGTAAAATAGTGCTTATAAACACCTCTCTTCTCACAAATCAGATGATAAATGCGCTCAACCAGTCACTAGTCCTAAATCTCTCAAAAAGAGCAAAACAACCTCGTAAAACACCGGTTTCTATATTTATTGACGAAGCTAACAGGGTGGTAGACAAAAACACGGAGCTCGCAACCGACATACTCAGAGAGGCAAAAGTGGAGCTAATCCTAGCCATCCAAAATGAATCGCAGATGGTCTATAAAATGGGGATGGATAGATATAAAGAGCTAAAAGGCAACTTGACAGAGCAAATAATCTTCAGAAATAACGATGAAAACCACATGCAAAAAACAGACAAAGATGTAGAGAGGCTGGGCACGCACACTTATCTAGCCGGAGAGCTCAAAGAGGCTTTGGCGTGCGAGCCTATATTTTTTGGTGAAGATGAGCTGCTCTCAGCGGAGTATGAATACCAAAAAAATCTCACGGTAGTCTCCGAGCTCCTTGCCATGAATAAAATCACGGAGCCGACTATTGCAGTATTTGACGACATAGTATTTGAGCGTGATGACTGCGTATATCTGGAAAATATAGCCACAAAAGAGATGCAAAAAGTGATATTTAGAAGCGAGAGCGATTATAAAGGTGCAAGAGAAGAGCTAGCAAAAATATACAAATATGTGTTTGGCGATAGCGGTGGGGCGGAAGAGCCTAGCTCTGATGCGTCAAGTCTTATATCGAGATGGAAGAGAATAGCTAGAGATTTTAGGTAGGCTTTTGTCTGCAAAAAACTTTTTCCATTAACAATACATTTATATTGGTATGCGATAATGTCCAAAAAAATGAAAGCACCACACTATATGCGACAGATAAACCAAATGGTTGCGAGAGGGGTTTTTGCCGCCTCTTTGCTCCCTATTTGCCTCTTTGGATTTGATATTAATGACCCGTTTGACGTAACAAAAGGCACCAAAAGCATCGAATCTTATACGACTTTATCCTGCGAGAAAATAGACTTATCAAAAAGTATGGGGCTAGTGGAGCTATCAAACTACGCTCTGTGCAATAACCCAGACACGAAAGAGGCGTGGATAAACGCTTTGTATCAAGCAGAGCAGGTCGGATTGGCAAAATCTGCGTATTTGCCAAATATCGACGCTTCGGCATCTCTAGGCGGCACAAGAAGTGACGCAAAAAGCGGTAACTCATTTGTGAATACGCAAAACGGCTCGATTAACTTCTCGTATCTTTTGTATGATTTTGGAGCTAGAAGTGCAAATCTCGCTAATGCTACAAAACTCCTAGATGCCGCAAATGCGCTCCAAAACTCAAAAATTCAGTCCACTTTTTTGTCAGTGATTCAAGCGTATTACAATCTATTTGCCGCAAAAGCCTCTCTTGAAGCATACACGGAGGCGCAAAGGCTTGCAAAAGAGAGCTATGAAGCGGCGGCGACAAAATATCAAGTGGGGGTAGCCACGCCAGCCGACAAGCTACAGGCCCTCACTTCCTACTCGCAAGCAATACTAAACACCGTAAAAGCGGAAGGAACTCTCAAAAATGCGCAAGGCACGCTATCAAATATATTAGGACTTGACGCAAATACCGCGCTTAGTGTATCTACTCCGTCTACCGACGTTGTTTTGGGAGATTTTGCTGGTAATGTCAAAGAGATGATTGACGAAGCAAAAAAACGCAGGCCCGACCTAGTGGCCGCAGAGGCTCAAATAGAGGCGGCAAAAGCAGGTATAGACTCTGCAAAGGCCGCCGGTAGACCGACCGTCTCGCTGACCTCGTCCGTTGGATATACAAATACGAGCATTTCGCCAGATAGAACAAAAAACGCATCGGTAGGGGTGGCGCTTAATATCCCTATATTCAGCGGCTTCAACACAACTTACAAAGTCAGAACGGCGCAGGAACAGGCAAAACTAAAAGAGCTAGAATACGTCAAACTTGAAAAACAAGTTGCGCTGGATGTATTTCAAGCCTACAACAATCTAATTACGCAGACAAACTCTCTAAAAGCCAGTAAAGATTTGCTTGCTAGCGCAAAACAATCTATGAAAACAGCGGACGGCAGGTATAGGGCAGGGGTTGGAAGCATGATAGACCTATTAACGGCTCAAAGTGCGTTAGCCAGTGCGCAGCAGCAAAGCGTTGAGGCTGTATACAACTGGTACATAGCCAAGGCTACCCTTGCTCAGAGTATGGGAAGATTGAATTTTGAGAAAATAGAAAAAATAAGCGGCGGTAAATAGTATGATTTTGAAAAACGTAAGTATAGCAAAAAAAGTCGTTTTAGCATCTGTTTTGGCGGCGGCGATTGGCGGTGGCTGGTACTTCTTTGGCGCTAGCGGTTCAAAAAACGACAACGTATACAAAACGGCAAACATACAAAACGGTGATGTCGTACAAACGGTATCTGCAAACGGAACTCTAAACCCAGTCGTACTGGTCAGCGTTGGTACGCAGGTGTCCGGCACGGTAAAAAAACTGCTCGTAGATTACAATGATAAAGTAAAAGCGGGGCAAGTGCTGGCTATGCTTGACCCGTCTTTGTATGATGCGCAGGTAGCAGAGAGTCAGGCAAACGTCAAATCGGCCGAAGCTTCGCTAGAGCTTGCAGCCGCCAATGAAAAAAGGATGCGAGAGCTTTATGCTAAAGAGTTTGTATCAAAACAAGAGCTTGACCAAAGCGTGCAAGCGTTAAAAAGCGCAAAAGCGCAAGTGGCTCTATCTAAGGCGGCATATAGCAAGGATACGACTAACAAGAACTACTCAATTATTAAATCCCCGGTATCCGGCGTAATTATCGATAGACAAATAGATGTCGGGCAGACGGTTGCGGCTAGCTTTCAGACCCCTACGCTGTTCAAGATAGCTCAAGATTTGAGAAAGATGCAGATAGATTCTAGTTTTGCCGAGGCGGACATAGGAAATATCAAAGTTGGGCAAGAGGTAAGCTTTAACGTTGACGCTTTTGCTAATAAGACATTTAAAGGTGTTGTCAAGCAAATAAGACTCAATGCCACCACTCAATCAAACGTGGTAACGTATAATGTGGTTGTGTCTGTGGACAATCCCGATGAGAAGCTAATGCCTGGGATGACGGCGTATGTGAACATCAAAACGGCAGAACGAAACAATACGCTACTCGTACCAAATGCGGCGCTTCGCTTCAAACCTTCCGTTGCCGATAAACAAGTATCAAAAGCTGAAGAGAAACAAAAGAAAAAAGATAGCGGCGGTATAGGTAGAAGCGCAACTGTGTATGTGCTAGAAAACGGGCAACCAAAAGCCGTAAAAATAGTGGTAGGCATAACCGACAACAAGCAAACAGAGGTTATTTCCGGCCCCCTAAAGGCTGGGGACGCCGTTGTAACCGATGAGAGCGCCAAAAATGGAGCCAAAAAACAATCCATGCCTCCGAGAATATTCTAATGCAAGGCAAAACGCCAGTTATCGAAATCAAAAATCTTGTAAAAAACTATAAGACAGACGCAGGAGTGTTGGAGGTTTTAAAAGACCTCAATATTATTATTAACGAGGGCGAATTTGTCGCATTGATGGGGCCGTCAGGCTCAGGTAAATCGACTTTTATGAATATCCTAGGTTGCCTTGACAAGCCGACATCTGGCAAATACATCCTAAACGGAACAGATGTCTCGTCTATGGATAAAGATGGACTATCTAGGCTTAGAAACAACGTAATAGGCTTTGTCTTTCAAGGGTTCAATCTACTTCCAAGGATAAATCTCATAGACAATGTAGCCTTGCCGTTAGTGTATGCCGGTGTCGACAAGACAGAGAGAAGCAAAAAAGCAATCGAGCTTTTAAAGAGTGTGGGGCTGGAAAAATATGCGACCCATCTACCTAGTCAAATATCCGGCGGGCAACAGCAAAGGGTTGCGATAGCTAGAGCACTTGTCAATTCGCCAAAGCTGCTTTTGGCAGATGAGCCTACCGGAAATCTCGATACAAAAACAAGTTTTGAGATTATGGATATTTTTACGAATCTCAATAAAAACAACGGCATCAGTATAGTTCTCGTAACGCATGAAAACGACATTGCGGAGTTTGCCGCAAGACAGATACATTTTAGAGATGGAATGGTGGAGCTAGACGAGAGACACGATAAGGATATAGCGTGATAGTCCCTATGCTAAACGAGGCTTGGAGTGCGCTTTGGGCGAATAGACTCCGCTCTTTTCTTACCATGCTTGGGATGATGATAGGCGTTGGAGCGGTAATACTGATGTCGGCGATAGGCGAGGGGAGTAAGCAAAGCATCAATGATTCGATAGCGGCAATGGGGAGCAATCTTTTTATTGTTATGTCAGGCTCGACGACGTCAGGTGGAGCTAGGGCTGGCTTTGGTTCTGCTCCGACACTAACGCTCAAAGACGCTACGGCAATATCCGAGTTATCTGGTGTGGCGGCTGTAGCGCCTGGGGCTATGGGTACGGTGCAAATGATATACGGCTCAAACAACTGGAGCGCTAGAATTAACGGCTCTACGACAGGTTTTTTTGACGTTAGAGAATGGAGTGTAGAAAACGGTTATCCATTTAGCGACGCAGATGTCCGCAACGCCTCAAGGGTAGTGGTGCTAGGCCAAACGGTCGCTACAAATTTATTTGGCGACGAAAATCCGGTCGGCAAAACAATAAGAATCAAGCAAAGCCCTTACACCGTTGTGGGTGTACTAGCTAGAAAAGGGCAAAGTATGATGGGGGATGATCAAGATGATACCGCCGTTGTTCCTATTACTACTGGGCTTAGAAATCTTTTTGGCTCGCAGTTCAAAGAGAGTGTTCGAATGATTATGGTAAAGGCTGAGAGTGAAGAGGTGATGCCAAAAGTCGAAAATCTGATAAATGTTCTCCTTAGAGAAAGACACAGGATACGAAGTGGGGCGGATGATGACTTTAGCGTCAGAAATCTATCCGCCGTGCTTGCCACATCTGCCGAGGCTGCGGATGTTATGTCTATGCTACTTGGGGCTATAGCTTCAATATCGCTTCTTGTCGGCGGAATAGGGATTATGAATATTATGTTTGTGTCCGTGACCGAGAGGACTAGAGAGATAGGCATCCGTATAGCCATAGGAGCTAGAGAAAAAGATATTTTGATGCAGTTTTTGATGGAAGCGGTGATGATATCGCTCATCGGTTGCGTTATCGGCGTTGGTATAGGAGTCGGCGGGGCTTACCTTGTGCAGATGATATTTGAAACGGCTATAGTTATTACGCAAAGCTCGATAATAATAGCGTTTTTGGTGGCCACAGGGGTGGGCATCTTTTTTGGATTTTATCCGGCTAGAAAAGCGGCAAAACTGGAGCCGATAGACGCTCTTCGTTATCAATAACGGAAGTTGGCATTTTAGTGGCTAAAATAGTGGTATGAGCTGATATAATATTTCCAGAATAACGGCTGGAAGAAATATGGAAAACAACGAACAAGATTATAATTGGCTTCTTGGGCAATATAAATTGGCTCTTGACGCCAGCAACATCATATCAATCACCGATAACAAAGGGGTGATTGAGTACGTCAACGATGAGTTTTGTAAAATATCCGGATACACAAAAGACGAACTAATAGGTAGACCGCACAATCTAGTAAGACATCCAGATATGCCAAAAAAAGTTTTCAAAGACTTATGGGAGACTATATCGGGCGGTAAAATCTGGAAAGGCGTCATCAAAAACAGAACAAAAGATGGCAAAGAATATGTAGTCGACTCCACGATTATGCCGATAAAAGACGATAGTGGAGTAATCAAAAGATACATAGGGATAAGACACGACATAACTCAGCTAATAGAAAAAGAAGAGATACTGGCCAGACAAAACAAAGACACTTTGACTGGGCTTAATAGTAAGGTCAAGCTATATGATGACTTGGAACAGTGTCAATTCCCTATGTTTACGATACTAAACATAGATGATTTCTCCGAAATTAACAACTTTTATGGGCTTTGGATAGGTGATGAGCTTTTAAAAGCGGTGGCGAGCAAGCTGTCGCAGTATTTTGATGACAAAAAGCACGTGCTATACAGGCTTCACGGCGATGAATACGGCATCTTAACGATAGATGCTATGTATAATGAAGAACATTTGATGATAATAAACTCTCTTTTGCTTGATATCAAAAAAGAGCCATTTGATGTTGGTGGACAAAAGCTGTATATCTCAATGACGGCAGGTAGTGCCGTTGAGAGTGATACGATAATAGGTAAAGCGAATATGGCCCTAAAACACGCCAGAAAAGAGCATAAATTTCATCAGCTTTTTAATCCAATAGTTCTTGACAGCTATAGACTGGGCGAAAATATTGAATGGTCTAATAAAATAAGAAAAGCGATAGAACAAAATAGGGTGGTTTCTTTTTTCCAGCCTATTATGAATATCGCAACCGGTGAGATAGAAAAATATGAAGCCCTTGTGCGACTTATAGATGAGAATGGGGCCATTATAACTCCTGCGCAGTTTTTAGATGTCGCCAAAAAGACGAAGCAATACGCTGAAATAACCAGAAGAATGATGGGTTTTGCTGCCGAAATGGCGAAAAAGACAGGCAAAGAGGTGTCTGTCAACATTACCATAGAGGATGTAGAAAACTCTGAGACAGTCAAGATAATAGAAAAAGAGCTTGAAAAAACTGATTGTGGACACCTGATAGTGTTTGAGATTACTGAGACTGAAGAATTCAAAAATTATCACGCCCTAAGAAGCTTTATAGAGCTAGTCAAGGATAGATTTGACTCGAAAATAGCAATGGATGATTTTGGTAGCGGATACTCAAACTTTGAAAACATCTTGGAGCTTGACTTCGACTACCTAAAGATAGACGGTTCAATAGTCGCCAAAATAGAGACAAGTATGCAAAGCGACATTTTGATTGAAGCAATAGTTGCTTTCTGCCAAAAGCTAGGGATACAAACGATAGCCGAGTTTGTATCGTCAGAAATTATCTTTGATAGGGTAAAGCAAAAGGGGATAGATTTTGCGCAGGGATATTATGTGGGAATCCCAAAATCAGAGATATAAAAAAGGTCTAAAAGCTTGATGCAATCAAAAGAGGGGAAATGTCTAAGGGCGATGCTTGAGATGCAAGAGTCCTTGAACGTATATACGAATGGCGAAAACTACAAACAGACAAAAGTATGCAAAAAAACGGCAAAACCTATAAACTACCGCAGATGCGCTTGGATGGAGACTGCCGAATTTGTCGATAGTTTTGACTGGAAGCACTGGAAACATGGCGTAAACGATATAGAAAATGCAAAAACAGAGCTTGTCGATATATGGCATTTTTTGATGAGTGCAGAGCTAATGGAAAACGGTGAAGTAGATGACAAGACACTGGAGATGTCCGCCGAGATAGTAGTAGACTCAAATACGATGCCGATGGATACGAACATATATGCCTTGGCTGAGTTTTTGGTAAAAGACCTTCTCAACTATGAAATGTCGATTTTCCCACACGAGAGCAGGGGAGAGATACTGAGGACTTTTTTTGAGCTTTGCCATTTGGTCGGCCTCAGCTTTGACGAGCTGTATCAGCGATATATCGTCAAAAATACGCTAAATAAGTTCAGACAAGACAATGGGTATACGGATGGAAGCTATATAAAAATCTGGCACGACGGCAAAGAAGACAATACGTTTGCAGTGATGTTCGCCGATGCAATAAACGAGCTAAACAAAGACAATCTATACTCAGCCATGACGTATTTTTACAACAATATAGTAAAACCACACAACGGTAGCTTTAGCGGCGATTTAAACGCCATCGGTCAAAACATCAAAGATAACGTGGGTGTCAGCCTAGACACCCACCAAAGCGGTAAAGCCTAAATCTCCTCTATGGGCTTTGGCTCAGAGTAGTAGTATCCTTGCCCTAGGTCTGAATTTAGCTCTTTTGCCTTATTTGCTATCTCTTCAGAGGATATAAACTCCGATACCGTTTTCATTCCGAGTTTATTGGCAAAGTCTATTATGACCGATGCCATTTTGAATGAATCTGGATTTGTTGCTATATTTTTAATTATTGAACCGTCTATTTTTAGATAGTCTGCATTGAAGCGTATCAGATAGGCAAAGTTTGAATAACCGCTACCAAAATCGTCTATGGAGATTTTAACGCCGAGAGATTTTATATCGTTGATAAAGGCAATAATCTTTTCATAGTCTTCACTACTTTCCGACTCCGTTATCTCAAAGGTTATTCTTTGCGGTTCCTTGAATTCCAAAATTGCCTCTTTGATTCTCCGTACACTGTCGTCGTTTTCTACATCCATCATCGAGAGATTGATTGAGACTCCCTCTGTTCTATTTTCAAAATCATGAAGCGTTTTGGATATCATCAGATTTGTCAATGCGTGGTAGTACTTTGATTTTTTGGCTATATCCAAGAAGAAAAACGGAGAATATATTTTTCCGTTTTTATCTTTTATTCGCATCAGGCTCTCATATTTTATCACTTTGCCGGTTGTCACGTCCACTATCGGTTGATAGTATGGGATAACGCCGTCATTATGTATTGCGTACTCTAAAACTTGCAGCATCTCAAAGCTTTGGCGTTTGTTTTTTTCGTCCTCTTCGCTCAAAATAGCGATATTTACACGTCTAGTTCTAGCTTTTTTAAGAGCCTCCTCCGTCTTTGAAAGGAGTTGATTTTTTGCGCTTGCTATCCCTATCGTAAACCTAAGTTTCAAATCAAGTGAATTTGGCAAAAAGCTAATATTGGTTAGCTTTTCCTCAAGCTCAGTCATATCATCGGCAAAAGCTTCTTCGTTGGTATCTGCTCCTAGTATGAGAAAATTATCGGCGTCAAATTTATAAGTAGAATAGTTTTTCAAAAGACAAAATGACCGTATGTCTGCGGCTAGAGACGAAAGAATTTGATTGCCGGCCTCAAATCCGTAAAAACGGTTGATATTTCCGAATTCATCCACATTAATGAGTGCCGCAACTGGTTCTTCGATATTCTCAAAATCCTCAAAAAACTTAACCCTGTTTGGAAGTCCAGTTAGTTTGTCAGTAGCTTGTTTTTCAATGGTTTTTTGCTGTTCTATGATTTTACTCAGATCCGTTCTTGAGGCTATGTATTCCGTTATATTCCCTTTTTCATCAAAGAGCGGAACAATACTGGTATCAACATAGTATGCCCCACCATTTTTCTTTTTATTTTTTACTATCCCTTTCCATATTTTGCCGGAAGAGATGGTTTTCCACATCTCTTTGAATGTTTTTGAGTCCATATCAGGGTGTCTTACTATGTTATGCGGTTTGCCTATCAATTCTTCTCTTGAATATCCGGACACCCTTACAAAAAGATCATTAACATACGTAATAACACCTCTTCTGTCAGTTTTTGAAACTATGGAGTTTGCGTCGAGAGCAATTTTGTAGGTATCTAGCGCTTTTAGATTCTGCTCTAGCTCACCGACTATCGCATTTGTAAGATGGGCGATGGTAGATATTTCGGACTCTCTTGCGTCTTCGGCGTCAACACAACTGTCGGCATTGTTCAACTCAATATATTTTTCCGCTATTGCAAGCGCAGTTGTTGTGAGATTGAGCATATTGGTAGAGTTTTTGGTTTTAAAAAACTCACCGTAGGTAAAAAACCCAGCCGATGGGGCAAGGCGTGAGTATAGCCCAAACTCTTTTTCCAAGGTGCTTTTAGCAAAGGCCTTTCTGCCGCCGCACGAATATACCCATATGCTCTCTGGGGCAAATAAATACCCATCTTCATTACAAAGGCCTATTGATTCTATGTCGGCCATGCCAAATCTTACAAAATCACCTTCGTGAAGATTTCCGGCAAATACAATGCCGCCATCCGCTACGCCGACAGGTGCTCTAGCTATGTCAACATCTTTTTCTGATTTAATAAGCGGGAAACCGACTATGCTAAATGGCAACCCTTTGACTGCCTTTTGCCCAAAATATTTCTCGACAACTTTCAAAATAGGTTGCGAGTCTATTTCATATACCGTATTACCTAGCGCTTTTGTTATTTGCATATATTTTCCAACTGCTTTCCAGTCGAGCCTCCAGCTGTTTTTGACAAGCAAGTTTTTGTTTTTTAATGCAACTACAACTATTCCTTTTGTGTATACATTGCCATTAATTGATATTGCAGTTTCTTGAAAGTTGTAGTTGTCTGCCGCCGCCCCGCCGCCTATCGTAAGAGCAGGAGCTTCGACAGATATAGCGGATATAAACTCTTCTGGTCTACTATTTAGCCCGTCGCTAAACATTATGGCCACTTTTATATCTTCGCTATTTAGCATTCTACCTATGCTAATTCCTGTATTTTCATCGCAGTTTTCATTAAATACCGTAATAAGCTCAGTCTCTTCAAAGAGCGAAAAAGAGGCCACAATACTTTTGTCTAAGATTTTTCCATTACTTATCTCTCCAGTTGTGGTTGCGCCTATTGTGGTTGCTTTTGGAAAAACATCGTGTATTGTTTTTGATATGAATGTGAATTCATCTACGCCGCCGCTACCGTCAAAAATTTGGATAAGTAGTTTGTCGCTATCTTTGACGGAGTGTTTTTTTAGCTCCTCTAGTAGCTCTTTTGCATTTTGGGCTGAGTATATGGCTGTTTTCATATTAGCAGGCCTTTTACCTGATTTCTTCCATTCTCTTTTGCCTCGTATAGGCATTCATCTGATTTCATATAAATGTCATCTTGGTTTGTATCATTATTTTGCTCATTCGCAAAATCATAGCTAACCAGCCCAAAGGAAGCGGTTACATAAGGACTTGCTGTATTTTTCGAGTGCTCTATCCCCAGTCCTTCAAGCGCATCCTTAATGGCTTCCACTGACTCTTTGGCCTCTTTAAAGCTTGTTGCTCCGACTATACCGCCAAACTCCTCACCGCCTAGCCTAAAAGCCATATCACCATCAAGCGCAAGCATCTCTTTCATCACCTTGCCGACGGCTCTTAATACATCATCACCCATTTTATGGCCGTATGTGTCATTGTATTTTTTGAAGTTATCGACATCCATTATAAAAAAGGATAGCAGCGTTTTGTTTTCTTTTGCCTCTTTAACAGCGTCAAGTATTACGGCATTGAAGTGTCTTCTGTTGTATAGCTGCGTTAACTCGTCGGTAATAGACATTAGCTCTATCGTTTTTTTGTCTGTAATATCTTGCCTTACCGCCTGATAACCAACTATATCGCCGTCAATATCAAGTATTGGTTCTATATTTGCCCTTACCCAGTAATAGCCGCCGTCTTTTTTGAGGTTTTTTACCTCTCCGGACCACGTTTTTTTGGAGGTTATCGTTTGCCAAAGCTCCGAATGCACCTTTGCAGGCATATCTGGATGTCTTAGTATGTTGTGTTTTTTGCCGATTAGCTCGCTTTTTGAATAGCCCGATATGTTGCAAAAAGCCTCGCTAGCGTATTTTATTACGCCGTTTGCGTCTGTGATTGAGGTTATTACATATTTGTCGACTTTGCTGATATAGTTTGCGAGATTTTCTTTTTGTTCGATAAATCTCATGCTATTCACTACTTTTGAGACTAACTCCTCTTTTACTATCGGCCTACTAAGGTGCGACGTGGCGCCGCTTTTTAAAAATCTATATTTTGCCTCATCCGTTCCGCCGTCGCCGATACCAAATACGGCAAGCTCTCTATCTGGAAACTGATTTCTTATTTTCTTGACAAAGTCCGCACCGTTTTTTTGCTCGGCATCATAATCTACGACAAAAATAGCCACACTATCATCGGCTTCTATCTGCGCCAACGCATCTTCGTATTTTTCGACAACGACAACATCAAACAACAACCTTCTGATATGTTCAGCTATCACCTCTATGTCGTTACTACCTCTGAGCAAAACAGCCTTTTTGGTCTTGAAATATTCCAGTTTATAGGCTATTTGTATTGCTTGTTCGAGCATATCCATGCTCTCTTTTTGTATATAATCAGCAATCGGTTTTTGGACTATCTCGTTTCTTAGTTCTTGGTTTATAGTTCCGGTAAGCACGATACTGGGAATATCACTTGCAAGTGTAAGATCAAGAGCTGCTCCGCTTTTGGCATCAGGAAGCTCTAAATCAACTATTGCGGCAAAAAATTCATTATTCGATACAGCTTCTTTTGCTGCCGCAAAAGAGTCGGCTCCATAAAATTTGAACTTACCTTTTGCCTCTATTTTTCGCTTTACATACTCCAAAATAGGCTTACTATCTTCTACGACCAAGATATTTTTCATTTTGTTTTACCCTTGTAGATTTAACTATTCGTCAATCTATTCATAACCCTAAGGACCTCTTCCATCTTCTGATCCACTTGTGAAAGCTCTTCCGTTAGCTCATTCATCTCTTTTGCGTTGTTATTCAAAGAATCAGAGTTGTCGCCTA
>JAYSBP010000018.1:0-42838 GCA_041915365.1 Campylobacterales bacterium
TTTTGCTCATGATATTTTTCTCCAAAAATACAGTTTTTAAGTCTAGCATTTATGAAGATAAATTACTTTTTTTGTGTATTGATTTTTGGTGGCAGTATAAAACGCTAACTGAGGATCTGCCAAAAGCTTTATATAATTTCAAAGCAGCTACATTTGAGAATCTCAAAAATCATGTGCTCAATACAACTCCTGCAACAGTTGATATGCTAAAAAATTCGTTATCACATCCAATAGATAGCGGCGAGGTCACCGCTATCTCGATAGATGGAGTCATAAGAAGATCCTCAAATGCGATAAAAGACACTGACATAATTTCGTGCAGTACATATAAACAAGGAAAACTCCCTTTCTAACTTTCAGCCTAAATTTAAAAGAGCCGCTTAAAGAATACATATTATAATTTCAGTTGACTCTGATTGCAGCTGTAGTCATTTTTTATGAGCCATCTATTTGAAAATGCTTTGCTTTAATGAAATGTAACTGAGGCGTGGGGCGTACCTTGGGAATGTTACAAAGTAAGGAAAAGCTCCATGTTCGAGAGAATGTGTCGTATAGTACTGTGTCTGGTGCGAGTAGCGGTGGCGGTTGTTTTACTGACTTCCGCCTTATACTAAAAGCAAATAGGTAGTTGAAAAACTGAGGATCCTGAAATCTAGTTGGGAGGGGACTGCAATCTCCAACGGCAACCACATGATTTTGTTTCCTTGGCTCAATTATCGTTCTATATGGTTTAAAAACTACTTAAACCGTCAAGCAGTCTAATTTTTATTCTTAAACTCCCAATCAATTGCATCCGCTTCCATCTTGAGTTGATAAACCTTGCGTAGCTCTTGCGGCAACCTTCCGTAAGAAGATAAAATCTTTGCTTCATCATCCGCTATATCTATGATACCGCCTATATACTTGCTCCCCCTGCCCAATACCAACCAATCAAGAGAAATCTTTTCCTTATCCGCTATCTCAAAAAGTATATCACCTGGTATGGAGCCCCTTTGTACCCAGCCAGCTAAGGTATTGTAATTGGTATTTATTTTGGCGGATAACTCTTTCTGGTTTTTTACACCGAAATGTTCAATAAGCCTGTCGATAATATCTTTTACAATGACTTGCAAAAACAAACTCTAAAAACAATATTGAAAATGTATTGACAAAATAATTGATTTTGGGTTATAATCATAATTGGATACCTAAATTTTATGTTGTTATATACAGAAAATCTATCATTATACAAGAAAGTAGGTTTATAAACTTTTCTTAATTTCCGCACTTGGAGGTCTCAAAAAAATATGGAAAAGATAACAGCCACGAAGCATGAATTGTCTGAAATGACGGGACTTTCCGCATTTCAAATCGACCAGCTCAGAAAAGACAAACAAAGCCCACTTCCAGCGGTTAGGGTCGGTAAAGGATATATATACCCAATTAACGAGGTAACCGAATACCTAAAAAACAAAATCATGATAGGCAAGCAACAATACTATGCTGCAAATAACCACTAATGTTGAAGGCCTCTCAAAGCTTATCGGTAAATCACCCGGAACAATCAATAGACTTCGCCGAGAAGGCATTTTGCCGTATATTCTGTTCGGCGACGATACAAAAAACCGAAAAATCATCATTTATCCAATCACAGAAGTTCAACTTGCACTTTCAGGCAGACATATAAATGAGTGAAAAACTGGAATATAAAAAACTCTTTGCCGGACATAGTTACGGCTCACTTAGTTTTAATGTATCCAGTAGATATGGAGCCGACTTTGCGGTTGGTTTGACCGCACTTATGCGAAAGTTTATGATTTTACAAGAAAGATATCCAGACATCGAAGAGTTTTGGTATACGGAAAGGCAAATGAAAGAGGAAATAGGCTTCTCTTATTACAAACGGAAAAAAGTTTTTAGAAAAGCCATCGACTTGGGAATTATCAGCGTAAAAGCCAAGGGTCTACCGCAAAGAGATGTTATAACTTTTAACATAGAGATATTGACCAAGTTTTTAAAGGATATGGTGACGCCAGGACAAAAAGAGCTAGACTTGTATGTGGACTACGACGAGATGGAGTTTGGCTTTGTTGATGCTATCCATCCCGATATGGTTGATAAAAATTGCAAAGTGCCAAGCGAAGATATTGCGCCTTTAGCCGAGTTTATATCTCAAACCAAAGCAAATATCACGAATAAAACCGCTTATGCAAACACAATTATCAAAAAAATAGCACAAAACAAATACTTAGGGGTAGATGCCGACTACGATAAATTCAAAGAATTTATATTTGCAAAAGAGATATTAGAAGTTGAAAAACATATCGGACGTGTCTATGAGCTTGATGAAAACCTTAATTCACATTTAGGCATGAGCTTTTTGACCATAGACTTTTTGCCTGATGAGAGCAAGACTGAATGTTTGGTTGCCAAATATCAATCTCAGAGCGGCAGCAGACCGGTTATTGCCTATGTCCACGATATTATCATAGAAAGATTCCTTAATACTCCTATTGGCGCAAAGCTACACGCCACCACAAAACAAAAACTGCAAAGGTATATAGACTATCACCGACAAAAAGTTGAGTCTACTACATGAAAAAACTAATATTCATAATATTTGGCATAAAAATATCAGTATTTGGGTTTTGTTTTGAAGAGGCGGCCGCCACTTATGGATTTTTGCCGTCTACGCTTTGGACAATAGCAAAAATAGAGAGCAATCTAAACCCAAATGACTTCAACAAAAACAGAAATGGAACCGTAGACATTGGACTTATGCAAGTTAATAGTGCAAACCTAGAGGATTTAAAAAGATTGGGCTATGACTATGGCAACGACATTTGGGAGCCATGCACCAATGTAATGGTCGGCGCTTGGATACTAAAAAAATGCTATGACAAGTTTGGCGAGTCTTGGAAAACCATAGATTGTTATAACAAGGGTTCGGGCCGTGCAAAAGATTATTCGCAATACACGGATAAATTTATGAGAGCATTTGGAAGGGAGTATGGGTATGCAGCGAGATAATCTTTTAGTTTTTGAGAAAAAAGATTTTCTTTTTGATAGACGGTTGTTTACAGAAAAATGCGCCTTGCCAACTATCCAAATCGCAAAAGCTTTATGGAGCTTGGTTTGGTATATAAAAATAACTCCGGCAGAATCTTCGCCAATAGACGAGTTTAACCCTGTTATACAAAAAAGACTTGAGCTTATGGCTACGGTTGTGGATAAATTTTCTGAGCCTGAAACATTGGGCGAGGCGACGGAGTTTATTAACTATTTTACTGATAAAAAAGGACTATTGGAATGTCAACTGAACGAAAAGCAAGCCAGTACGGTAGAAATGTTTCTCTCAAGCTTTATGCGCAAATAAAGTTTCGTGTCGAAGCCGGAGTTGGCTATACAAAAACAGCCGAAGAGCTCTCTCGCACAAGACAAACAATATCTATCATCGCAGAAGAATTCCCAAAAACAACCCTTAAAAATTCAGCGACTAAAGCAGAAAAAAGAACGGCGAGGGGCCTCAAAAAACAAGGCCTTAGCGAGTATTACATTGCAAAATTACTTGGTGTTAGGCACGGGGGACTTTTTGCGTGACAGCAAAGGGACATATACTGCTAGCTTTGGCTCTAGCTGCGCCAATCTCTTACAATATCAATCACACGGAAGTATTTTTATCGGCGTTAACGCTAGGGGCGATATTTCCGGACATCGATGAGCCTGAGAGCTCAATAGGTCACAAGGTAATAATTCTACCGCATATTATTAAGCGTGTCTTCGGACACAGAGGTTTTACGCATAGATTTATTATTCCGTATCTACTTTTTATGAGTAGCCTTGCTTTTGCTGGAGCAACACAAATTGCGGTATTTGGTTTTGCATTTGGGTATCTGGCTCATACCGTTGGCGATATGCTCACAAAAAGTGGTATTGACAATTATTTTTGGCCAATGCGCACCGGGAAAATTGCCTTGCTTCCTTTGAGCTTGAGGTTTAAAACGGGCGGAATGGTAGAGTATATATTAATAGGTTGTCTTGCATTACTCAATGTAGTTTTATACTACAGGTTTATACCGGCTAAATTTTCTGGAATTTGATTATGAAAAAATATGCGCAACTGGAGAACCTTTGTGAGATATTTGACTTATCAAGGGACTATTTTAAAAGACGAATGCAGTGTTTTGGCGACATACCTGATCCGGATAAGCCTTTCAAGGAAGGTGTGCATTTTTTTAAACCGCCAAGCTGTTCCAAGACGAAAAAAGCATTGTTATGGGATATTGAAGCGGTCGATAGATGGATCAGAAGTGGCGGAATCGCAGAAACAGATACGGAGCTTGCCGAACTATTAAGGCGTACCACTATATGATAATTGCGCCTATTGTCACCCAGATTGCTTCATTTAGGAGGCAAAATGGAAATTATTAAGAGCTACATTTGGCCAAGAAGCGGCATCTGGCAGCTCGAGTACCACGCTATGTTTGAAGATGGCAAAGTAGTCAAAAAAATTATGTCTACCAAGGTTAAGACAAGTGAACAAACACTCGCTTTTATGGTAGGCAAATATATGCCGGCCAAGTTGGCCGAATTGCAAAACAGTACCGCCGTAAAAGAGATAGGAAGATTTACGTTTGGCTATTGGTGTGAAAAATACATTAAAGTCCAAAGAGGTCTTGTTACGCTCGACAAAACAGAGACTAGAACCAAAGCGGCGCTGGAGTACTTTGGCGAATATACTGATATTAGACATATCAAAAAAGACAGAGTACGAGAATACATATCCGATATATCACAAAGGCCAGGCAAGCACGGCAGACTTCTCCATAGAGACACCGTTAAGAGCTACCTTTACCAGTTAAATGGGATTATGCAGTTGGCCGTGGATGCCGAGATTATTTTAAGAAATCCAGCGGACGGAATAAAGCTCAATATTAAAAGCGTGTCAGATAGTAACGCCGTTCGTCCTTTTAAGGCGACAGAGGTTGAAAAGCTTTTGAATGGGTCAAAAAATGATTTGCGGAATTATCTAGGTATAGCATTCAATACCGGCATGAGTCCTGAAGAGATTATCGCTTTGATGCCTAGCGATTTTGACTTTGAGAATAGAAAAATAAAAATTCAAAGAGTCATAACGCACGGACAGTTGAGACAAGAGACAAAGACGGTGTATAGAACCAGGGAAATACCAATGTTCTTGGAATCCGTGGCATACATCACAAATCAGATAGAGATTGCCAAAAAAAGGCATTCTATGTTTATTTTTTGCACCGAGGACGGCCAGCGTCTTAACGACATCACCGATTTAAGAGGGCAAAAGAAAAACAATACGAAGTGGTACGGTCTTTTAAACGACTGCGACATCGAGTATAGACCTTTAAAAAACTGTAGGCATACCTTTGCCGTTCAAGCAATTATGAGCAAGAAGTTTACTTTGCAGGAAATTGCCAATATTCTAGGCCATGCGACGCTACGAATGTTGATTCAGCATTATGCAAAATGGATTGAAGGAGCTGCTGCGGATGTAGATGCAAATATAAGCATTTATGAAAGCAAAAAGAAGAACGCTTCCAACACTTCTTTCCAACATAGTAAAAAAATAGGATGATTTTTATCGACGAAGTACTGATTTAGTGGCGGTCCGGACGGGACTCGAACCCGCGACCTCCGCCGTGACAGGGCGGCATTCTAACCAACTGAACTACCGAACCACTAAAAAAGAAAGAATTTTTAAGAACCGTATGGTGGTCCCTGCAAGACTCGAACTTGCGACATCTACCTTGTAAGGGTAGCGCTCTACCAACTGAGCTAAGAGACCAAATAGCAAGCTCTCAAAAGATGGTCACCCTAAGGG
This sequence comes from Campylobacterales bacterium, assembly GCA_041915365.1. Taxonomy (GTDB): domain Bacteria; phylum Campylobacterota; class Campylobacteria; order Campylobacterales; family UBA6016; genus UBA6016. The sequence goes on from JAYSBP010000018.1 coordinate 5,834, forward strand.
GATTTGAACCCCTGTCACCGCCGTGAAAGGGCGGTGTCCTAGGCCTCTAGACGATAGGGTGACTTATATTTTAAAAAAAGGTGGTGACCCGTGATGGACTCGAACCATCGGCCCTATCATTAAAAGTGATATGCTCTACCAACTGAGCTAACGGGTCACGAAATCTTTTAAGCGTTTCACTCAAAAGGAGCCGGAATTATATACGAAAATTTTGCCTTTGTCAAGACTATTTTCTTAGTTTTTTAAAAAATTTCACAAAGCATTTTTAGCGCATAGTTTGCGGCGCTCGATTGTATAAGCTCTCGGTCACCAAAAAAAATATTTTTCTCAATTTTTTTTATGCCGTTTATATCGCCGACTCCTATATACACCAAACCAACTGGTTTGTCTGCGCTACCGCCGCCTGGGCCGGCTATTCCGCTTACGGCTACGGCGTAGTCTGCTCCTGATATTCTAAGTAGCCCGTCTACCATCTGTGATACGCTCTGCTCGCTTACCGCACCATAATCATCAATAGTATTCTCATCTACGCTGAGCCAAGATATTTTTGCCTCATTGGCATATGTGGTTAGTGAGCCTATCAGCACGTAGCTAGCACCGGGTATCCTTACAAATTTGTAGCTTAGAAGCCCACCTGTGCAGCTTTCCGCAACGGCTAGTTTTTTGTTTTGAGCATTTAGATAGCCTATTATGTATTCTTCAAGCGAGTCAGATAGTATGGCTTTGCCGTCAAATAACTTCTCTATTTTCCCTAAAAAAGTGTCGAGTTTGCCGTATTTTTTCTCCTCTGCTACCAGCTCCACAAAGCCGCTCGAGTTTTTGTATATAGTGGCTGATATTTCTGTGGCTGCAGCAATCGGCGCAGCTAATGTCTTTACCATCTCTTCATCGCTATCTATAATAAATATTTTTTTGATTTTTTGCGGCTTATCTATCAATATGTCTGGAATTTCGTTTGACGTTTCTATCCTAATAGCGTTTACTGGTTTGCCTTGCACAAAAATAAGATAGCTTCCGTCGACATATTCCTTACATTTGGAAGGCACCAGCATATCGCCCCTCGGAACTAGCATATCTTGCATATGTGTCGATAGCATCTTGCCAATCAGTGCAAAACTTGTTTTTTGTGCGGCAATTATTATGTTGGATGAATTTGCGATGTAGTTTTCGAGCTCCATTAAAATATTCGGGTCATTTTCTTTAATAAATACATAGGAGTCTATTTTTGGAAGCTTTGCGTGTATTTTTCGCTTTAGTGCATCCAAAAAATCACCCGAATATCTAAATTTGTCACCGACTATCAAAACAGTGCTCTTCAATGCGACTTCCTCGTTTTTATAGAATATTGCTAAACAAACCCTTTTAACGCTTTTTTACCTAGGGTTTTGTAAGATTACGAAAACTCTTTTTGTTACCATTCCGGAGAAATTATGGATTATAAAGACACCCTGCTTTTACCTGCTACTGACTTCCCTATGAGGGCAAATTTGCCTCAAAATGAACCTAAAAGATATGAATTATGGCGAAAAAATTCTGTTTTTAACGACTTAAGAAGAGGCAAAAAAGCTGATTTTACATTACATGACGGCCCTCCATACGCCAATGGACATCTGCATATAGGACACGCACTAAATAAAACGCTCAAAGACATTATCGTCAAAAATAATTTTTTTAAAGGCGGCTCCGTACGCTTTACTCCGGGTTGGGATTGCCACGGTCTACCAATAGAGCAAGAGATAGAAAAAGCCCTCGGAAAAGAGAAAAAGGATGCCCTTAAAAAAGAGGAGATAAGAGAGCTTTGCCGTGAGCATGCTAGAAAGTTTGTATCCATTCAGATGGGCGAGTTTGAAAAAATGGGTGTGCAGGCAGACTGGGAAAAACCGTATGTAACTATGGATTTTAAGTTTGAGGCAAACATTTATAAGGCTCTTTGCGAGGTTGCGAAAGCTGGGCTGCTTATAGAAAGAAGTAAGCCTGTTTACTGGAGCTGGGCGGCAAAGACTGCTCTCGCCGAGGCTGAAGTAGAGTATAAAGACAAAGAAGACTACTCGATATTTGTAGCTTTCAAGCTGGGCGTTGAGGCTCTGTCCGCAATAGGCGAAGAGGAAGCTGCCATTGTGATATGGACCACTACCCCTTGGACTCTGCCTGCAAACGTCGGCATATCGTTAAATCCAGATGAGGAGTATGCATTAACGACCGATGGCTATATAGTCGCGGCGTCACTTGTGGAAAAATGCAAGGCAAATGGACTTTTTACTGGGGATATCAAAAAGACATTTCCATCAAAAATACTTGAAAAACTAAACGCTATCAATCCGCTAAACAAAAGAGCTTCAACAATCGTACTTGGAAGTCACGTAATGGTAGAAGACGGAACTGGCTGCGTGCATACCGCACCTGGTCATGGCGAGGATGACTACAGGGTAGGGCTAAAATACAATCTTGACGTCATAATGCCGGTAGACGAAGAGGGCAAATATGACCAGACTGTAGTTAATTTGGGTCTTATCCCAAATCCGCAAGAGTTTATCGGCATGCATATTTTTAAAGCTAATGATATGATAGTTGATATGCTTGGAGATTCGGCTCTGAAGGTGTCAAAATTTGTGCACTCATATCCGCATTGTTGGAGGACTCATAAGCCTGTTATTTATAGAGCGACGAAGCAGTGGTTTATCGCTATGGACGAGAAGCTTGCAAATGATGATAGAACGCTCAGGGAGATAGCGCTTGGCGAGATAGAAAAAATCAATTTTTATCCGAAAGTTGGCAAAAACCGCCTCAAAAGCATGATAGAAAATCGCCCTGACTGGTGCATTTCAAGGCAAAGAGATTGGGGTGTGCCGATAGCTTTTCTAAGAGATAAAAGAAGCGGTGAGGCTTTGCTTGATGAGAGGGCGTTGTCTCTTGCCGCTGAAGTTTTCGATGAAGAGGGTGCGGATGCTTGGTATTCAAGGCCTGTTGTTGATTTTTTACCGTACAGCATGAAAACGGAGGCTGAGCACTTTGAGAAGGTAACTGACATACTTGATGTTTGGTTTGATAGCGGCTCCACATTTTTTTCCGTACTAAAAAGTGGCAACTATGACGCAGGAGAATATCCTGCAGACGTATATTTGGAAGGTTCGGATCAGCATAGGGGTTGGTTCCAAAGCTCTCTTTTGCTCTCTTGTGCTATCAATAAGCAAGCACCGTATAAAAGTGTAATTACGCATGGTTTTACGGTCGATGCAAGCGGACGTAAGATGTCAAAATCTCTTGGAAACGTCGTAGCTCCCGAAGCAATATTGAAAGAATACGGTAGTGAAATAATGAGGCTATGGGTCGCCATGAGTGACTTTACCGATGACGTGAAGGTATCAACTGAGATACTAAAACAAATATCAGAGCAATATAGAAAACTCAGAAACTCGTTTAGATTTTTGTTGGCAAACATAAGTGACCTTGAGGCTTTGGCTCCGATTGATACACTTGGCGAGCTTGATAGATGGATACTCTCCGAGGCAAAAACAGTATTTGAAGAGGTCAAAAAAGAGTTTGACGAGTATGAATACGCAAAGGCGATGATAAGACTAAACGCATTCGTTGTTAGCAAGTTGTCAAACATATATATGGACGTTTGTAAAGACAGACTTTATTGTGATGCAAAAGATGCGCAGACAAGAAGGGCATCGCAGACAACGATGGCTTTGATTCTCCGCTCGCTACTCACACTTGTCGCCCCGATACTTACATACACGGCCGACGAAGTAGTAGAGTATATGCCTGAGTTTTTAAGAGAATCACAAACAACGGTATTTGGGTTAACATCAAAAGAGCTTCCAAGCGTGAATAGTTCTTTTGACGCTGTAAAGCTTCTTGAAATAAGAGACGGGTTTTTTGAAGCCGTAGAAAAGTTCAAAAAAGAGGGTAGCGTTAAAAGCACGCTTGAACTTGCGCTTGGACTGCCAAAGGGCTTTGAAGGGTTAAGTAGCGAAAAAGACATGGAGGATTTATTCCTTGTTAGTGCTCTTGTGGACAAGGGAGAGGGTGATTCGCTTGCCACTTTTGGGATAGATGGCAAAGAGTTTAGCGTAATGAAGTCGCAAAAATACAAATGCCCTAGATGCTGGAGATATGCAGCTGAGAGTGAAGACTCAATATGTCCAAGATGTGCGGAGGCGCTATCTTGAATTTTGGCGAAGCGGTTCCATTTTGGGTAGTGGCCTCAGCGATAGTATTTTTACTTGTCGTTCTTGGGGCTGGTATAGTGTTTGTAAAAAACCATCCGAAAGCAAATAAGGAAAAATAGAAATGATAAGCTTTAAAGATGCTCTAAAACTAAGCGGTGAAGATCTAAGAGGGTTAAAACAAGACCTAAAGAAAAAAATAGAAGATACAAAAGATGTTAACGCTTATATCGGCTTTGAGGAGGCAGGCGATGGTGTGCCAGTGCTTGTCAAAGACAATATAAATGTCAAAGACTGGGGTATAACGTGCGCTAGCAACATACTCAAGGGATATGTATCTCCATATAACGCAACAGCGATAGAAAAGCTCCTCGATAGCGGGTGCTCTCTATTTGGACGTTCAAATATGGATGAGTTTGCAATGGGAAGCACGACAGAGAGTAGCGTGTACGGCAGAACTCTAAATCCTCATAATAAGTTAAGAGTCCCGGGTGGTAGTTCAGGCGGCTCGGCAGTTGCGGTAGCAAACGGCTCCGCAATAGTAGCCCTTGGGAGCGACACCGGCGGAAGTATTAGACAGCCTGCCGCACTTTGTGGATGCGTAGGAATGAAACCTACGTATGGAAGGGTCAGTAGATTCGGACTTGTGGCTTATGGCTCTAGTCTTGATCAAATAGGCTCATTCGGTAGAAGTGTAGAGGATGCGGCTTTGCTTTATGACAAAATAGCCGGATTTGACACAAAAGACTCAACCAGTGCCAACATAGAACATATAACCACTGCGGACAAGATAGACAAAAATAGAAAACTTACTTTTGCCGTCATCGAAAACTACGTGGAGCAGGCAAGCGAAGATATCAGGGGTTCAATAAAAAACGTCATAAAAGAGCTTGAAAAAGCTGGACATAAAGTGGTTTATAAAAACTTATTGAATTCGAAATATGACGTTGCGGCTTATTATGTCACGGCGACTGCCGAGGCAGCCACAAACCTTCAGAGATTTGACGGTGTAAGATATGGATACAGAGCGGAGAGCAAAAGCGTAGCCGAGATGTTTGTAAAAACTAGAAGCGAGGGGTTTGGTAGTGAGGTGCAAAGAAGAATACTTCTTGGCAACTTCGTTCTCTCAAGTGGATATTACGATGCTTACTATGTGAAAGCTCAAAAAGCCAGAGAGTTTATAAAAAATGAATACCTATCCATATTCAAAGAAGCAGACATCGTGATAATGCCGGTTACGCCGAGCACGGCGTATGAATTCAATTCATTTAAAGAGCCGCTTGAGATGTATCTTGAGGATATTTATACTATTAGCGTAAATCTTGCCGGACTACCTGGAATATCGGTACCGACTGGATACGATAGACACAAGCTTCCTATCGGAGTACAGCTACTTGCGTCGCATTTTGAAGAACAAAAGCTATTTGACGCCGCCTCCGTTGTGGAAGATATTTGCGCATACAAAAACAGTTTATTATAAGAAGGAGATGGATATGAAAATAGCAAAGAAGGCGTTAACGTTTGAAGATGTGTTGTTGGTACCAAAATACTCTGAAATACTGCCAAAAAATGTAGACATCTCTAGCCGTCTTACGAAAAATATCACGCTAAATGCCCCGATAGTATCTGCGGCTATGGATACCGTGACGGAATATGAAGCGGCTATTGCCATGGCGAGAGTCGGCGGTATAGGTATAATTCATAAAAATATGGACATAGAGTCGCAGGTAAAACAAGTCAAAAGAGTCAAGAAAAGCGAAAACGGAATGATAGTCGACCCTATTTCGTTCAAAGAGGCTACAACGCTTGAAGAAGCCATGTATATGCTAAATGAATTTCACATCTCTGGCGCTCCTGTCATCGACGACCACGGTAAGCTTGTGGGTATATGTACAAATAGAGATATGAGATTCGAGACCGACCCAAAGAGAAAAATGGGCGAGATAATGACCAGAGTACCACTAGTGACTGCAAATGTAGGCGTGTCAATAGATGAGGCCGCAAAGGTGCTGCACAAGCACAAAATAGAGAAGCTTCCGATTGTAAATGAAGATGGGGTGCTAAAAGGCCTAATAACAATCAAAGACATCAAAAAAAGAATCGAATATCCAAACGCAAATAAAGATGATTTTGGAAGACTTAGGGTTGGCGCAGCTATCGGTGTAGGACAATTTGACAGAGCTGAAGCGCTTGTAAATGCTGGCGTGGACGTACTTGTACTTGACTCTGCGCACGGACATTCCAAAGGGATTATAGACACCGTAAAGGAGCTAAAAGCTAGATTTGCCGTTGAGGTAATAGCTGGCAATATAGCTACGGCAGAGGCGGTGAAGGCTCTTGTTGCGGCGGGTGCCGACGGTGTAAAAGTCGGAATTGGGCCCGGAAGTATATGTACGACAAGGATAGTTGCAGGTGTTGGCGTGCCTCAAATCACGGCTATTATGGACGCTGCACAAGAGGCTAGAAAACACGGGGTACCTGTGATAGCCGACGGCGGCATCAAATATTCAGGTGACCTTGCTAAAGCGATAGCTGCAGGTGCGTCAAGCGTCATGGTAGGCTCAATGCTTGCAGGAACGGAAGAGAGCCCGGGTGAGACTATAATGTACCAAGGTAGAAAATACAAAGCCTATAGAGGGATGGGAAGTATAGGTGCTATGCAAAAAGGCTCAAATGACAGATATTTTCAAGAGGGTACGGCTGTTGATAAGCTAGTTCCAGAGGGCATCGAGGGGCAAGTGCCTTACAGAGGGCATATTCATGAGATAGTTTATCAGATGATAGGCGGACTTCGTTCGTCAATGGGCTATCTTGGTGCAAAAGATATTCTTGATTACCAAGAAAAAGCTGAATTTGTAGAGATAACGTCAGCTGGCCTGAGAGAGAGCCACGTTCACGACGTATTTATTACAAAAGAGGCTCCAAATTACCACGAGAGCAGATAGTAAAAAACGTGCAAATAACTACAAAAACGGCGGAGTTTAGCACTCCACTGTATCTTGATAGCGGACGTATACTTGAACCGTATCGTATGACTTATGAGGCATACGGAGAGCTAAATGAAGACAAAAGCAACGTAATAGTTGTGTGTCACGCATTTTCAGGCTCTCATCATGCGGCCGGAAGATATGAAGACGACAAAAAACCAGGATGGTGGGATGCCCTTATAGGGGATACAAAAGCCGTCGATACCCAAAAATACTATGTCATTTGCGTAAATGTAATAGGTAGTTGCTACGGCTCTACCGGCCCGAAGAGCGAAAATCATAAGACAATGAGAGCGTATGGGCTAAAGTTCCCCGTCATTACGATAAGGGATATGGTCAGGGCTCAAAAAACGCTTTTTGCAAGCCTCGGTATTTTCAAAGTCAAAGCAATAATTGGCGGCTCAATGGGCGGTATGCAAGCACTATCTTTTGCCGTCGAGTATCCTGATTTTGCAGAGATTGTCATACCTATGGCTACGACACATGCCGCTAGCCCTTGGGTAATAGGGCTTAATAAAGTCGCCCAAAGCGCATTGCTTGCGGACCCAGCGTTCGACGGTGGCAATTATGATGCAGAAGAGATAAAGCAAAACGGCTTAGCCGGTCTCTCGGCAGCTAGGATGGCTGGATACCTCGGGTACATAAGTCCAGAGGGGATGGCCGGAAAGTTTGGGCGTAGCTATGTTGCAAACGATGGACTCTTTGAGCTTTTCGGACAGTTTGAGGTTGAGAGGTATCTCGATTATAATGGCGACAACTTTGTAAAGTGGTTTGACCCGTTATCGTTTTTGTATCTATCGAAAGCAATAAATATTTTTGACGTTTCATATGGATACGATAGCCTAGAGGATGCACTTTTGCGGATACGTACATCGCTTTGCCTTTTGTCTTTCAAGGGCGATACGATGTTTTTTCCCTCAGAGATGCAGCATATTGCTAAGACCATGCAAAAGCAAGGGATGGATAATGTATCGTACATCTGCATAGACTCTGATTACGGACATGACGCTTTTCTTGTTGAGGTGGAAAAATTTGCCGACCTCGTAGCCGACATTTTGGAGAAAAAATATGAGTGAAAAACAAAGCTTTGAAGATTTACTAGATGAGGCAAAAGAGCTTTTAAAGGCACTTAACAATCCAGAAATTACCCTTGCAAAAAGTGTTGAGACATACAAAGAAGGGATAAAAAAACTTGAAAATGCGGCCAAAATGCTAGAAGAGGCGAAACTGCAAATAGAAGAATTTTCTAAAAAAGATTAATTGTGGAAAATAAAATATTAACCGTTGCGGCTCTGCAAGTGCCGTCTCTGCCAATAGAAAAAGCGAAGCTTGACTACTACCTAGCTATCGCCAAAAGCAAGAAAGTCTCGCTTTTGCTTTTGCCGGAGTATGTTGTAAATCTATTTTTCAAAGAGCTTGAGAAAACTCCGCTTGGCCTTGTGGAAGACCAAGGAAAAATGCAAAAAGAAAACCTGCTAAACCTCTCCAAAGTCTATAATATCACGATAGTATCGCCTCTTATATGGGTAGAGAAAAAAAAGATTTACAAGTTGATGGCGGTGTTTGACAAAGGGCATTTTAAAGCATTTGAACAACGAACCCTTATGCCTTACGGGCATTGGAACGAGAGGGCTTTTTTTGATGAGGGATTATCTACGCACGCAACACCTGGTTTTATTACTGTCGATGGATTCAAAATAGCGATTATGGGTGGTTATGAGCTGCACTTTGACGCATACTGGCAAAAAATAAGAGATAAAAAAACAGACCTAGTATTGTTGCCTACTGTTTCTACGTTTGAGAGTAGGGTGAGATGGAGAGAGATAGCAAAGACTAGGGCATTTTTGTCAAATACATATATTCTGAGAGCCAATAGAATAGGGGAGTTTGAGTCAAAAGAGGGAAAATGGAGCTTTTACGGCGACAGTTTCCTTGCTTCCCCATACGGCGAAATAGAGTCCAATCTTGGCAAAAGCGAAGAGATACTTATAGCAGAGGTGTCAAAATCAGAGCTTACAGCCGCTAGAAAAAGCTGGGGCTTTGGAAAAATATCGTCAAACATAGGAATGATAGAGTGAAATTTGAGAGTTATCCGTTTGAAAAATTAGCCGCACTTACAAAAGACATTACCCCAAATGCTGGGTATTCGCCGCTCAAGCTTACAATCGGAGAGCCGCAATTTGACACACCTCTTTTTATAAGAGAGAAGCTTTCTAGCACTGCTTATACGCTCAACAAATACCCAAAAACGGTTGGGGAAGATGAGCTAAAATCAGCGATGCTTGGCTTTGTCCATAGAAATTTTGGTGTAGAGCTGAAAGCAGAGGAGCTCATACCTACACTCGGTACTAGAGAGGTACTTTTCAACTTTCCGCAGTTTTATCTTTTTGGCAAAAACTCCCCAATAATGGCATATCCAAATCCATTTTATCAGATATACGAAGGAGCGGCAATAGCATCCAAAGCGGAGGTTTTGCATCTAAACCTTGAGAGTGAAAATGGGTTTTTACCTAGCCTAGAAGAGCTAAAAGCACACATAAAAAACGGCAAAAAACCGGATATAGTAATCCTCAATTCGCCAAATAACCCGACAGCCACAGTAATGGATATGGATGAGCTAAAGGCGTGGATGAATGCGGCTTTAGAATACGACTTTTTGCTTATTAATGACGAGTGCTACAACCAGATATATTTTGACTTCCGCCCGCCTAGTTTACTTGAGGCGGCTATTGCCGTCGGTAATAAAGAATTCAAAAACTGCATAGTCCTAAACTCTATATCGAAGCGCTCATCTGCCCCAGGACTCAGAAGCGGGTTTATAGCTGGAGATTCCGCCGTGCTAAAAGAGTATCTCAAATACAGAACTTACGTCGGGGCGACAAATGGTCTTCCTATGCAATATGCCGCAGCGGTAGCATGGAGTGATGAAGAGCACGTGATAGAGGCGAGAGAAAAATATAGACAAAATTTTGAGATAGCATCAAGATATTTGGGAACGAAAATACCGCAGGCTACTTTTTATATTTGGTTTGCCGTTGGTAACGGGGTGGAGTTTGCCGCAAATTTATATAGACAAAAAAATGTGCTTGTGCTCCCAGGTAGCTTTTTGGCTCGTGGTTTTGCCAGTGAGTACGTCCGTATAGCGCTCGTGGAGAGCCCTGAAAAAACAGAGGAAGCGATAAAAAGATTAAGAGATTTTTTGTAGAAAAATAACTAAAGGGATAATTTTGAAAGTACATTTTGTAGGTATCGGTGGAATAGGGCTTTCGGCAATAGCTAGATTTTTGCTTGCAAAGGGGCATGAGGTCAGCGGCTCCGATGTTAAGCGGACAAAAATAGTGGAAGATTTAGAGGCTCTTGGCATCAAAGTGACTGTTCCGCATGACAGACACGCCGTAGAGAACCAAGACCTCCTCATCTATTCCGCAGCCGTCAAATCTACAAATCCAGAGCTAAAGCAAGCAAGACATAAAGGGATAACCGTAATTACGAGACTAGAGGCGCTAAAGCTTGTGTTGTCTGAAAAAAAAGTATATTCGGTGTGTGGAGCGCACGGCAAAAGCACAACCACGGCAATGCTGGCGGAAATTTTGGAAAGCAGCACGCTTATAGGCGCGGAAAGTAAAGCGATAGGGGCAAATTGTAGAGTTGTAGCCCAAAAAAATCTAATGGTGTTTGAAGCAGATGAGTCGGATGGGAGCTTTTTGAATTCCAATCCATACTGTGCGATAGTTACAAATGCCGAGCCTGAGCACATGGAATACTACGACTACGATACGGAGTGGTTTTTTGAGTGTTATAGCGAGTTTTTGGCAAAAGCCTCAAGCCGCGTGATAAATGCGGAAGATGAGTTTTTGTCATCCATTGAAATGGAGGCAACGAGGCTTTACCCGTCTAAGGATATAAAAAATATTAGATACGACCTAGTAGATGGTGAACCAACTACATTTTTTGAATTAAAAGATTTGGGTGAATTTGCCGTTTGGGGGTTTGGCGAGCACATAGCTCTTGACGCTTCTCTTGCGATACTTGCGGCTATGAATGAGCTTGAAGTACCGGAAATTAGAGAAAATCTAAAAAGATTTAAAGGGATAAAAAAGAGATTTGACGTTATCCAAAAAGATGAAAAACTAGCCATTATAGACGACTATGCACACCATCCAACGGAGATAGAGGCGACAATCAAATCGGCAAAACTCTATTCAAAGCTTGGCGAATACGGCAAAATAACGGCAATCTGGCAGCCGCATAAGTGGTCTAGGACTATGGACAACCTTGAGCATTTTATCACTTGTTTTGAAGGGGTTGACACGCTTGTTATACTCCCTGTTTGGGCTGTCAATGAAGAGCCTAGAGAGCTTGATTTTGCAAGGACTTTCGCTAGGTATGAGCCTATTTTGGCGGATAAAATCAAAAAAGATGAAAACGGCATTAGCATACTATGTGGTGCTGAGAGTTTAGAAATAACCGACGGACTTGTTATCGGATTTGGCGCTGGAGACATAACATATCAGCTCAGAGGGCATAAGTAAACACAAAATAAACACAAAATAAACACAATGCAGTTGTATAATCAACTCAAATCTTTAGCTTTGGAGGGGCAATATGCTTTCAAATTTGACTTTTAGAGCCAAGCTGATTATCTTCTCTACAATCCTATCAGTCTTGCTACTCTCTATTTCCGTTGTTTCATTCTTGAAATTAGCGGAGACTTCTGCGGATCTGCGTGAAATAGCCGACAACAAACTCAAATCGACAAAATATCTTTTGACGGCCCTTGAGGCGCAGTCCGATGCGAGGTCTGCAGTAATGAAATATTTGACGTATGAAAATATAGTCATGCCTGAATCAGAGGCGCAGGCCCTACAAAAGAGGATATCTGATAACAATGTAGTCATAAAAGAAAATCTTGCGGCTTATGAAAAACTCCCTTTTGATCCGGAAGAAGAGGTGCTGTATAAGCAGTTTAAAAAAGAGTGGGATGATTTTGCGACCGTAAAGCTTAGGATAAAAAATGAAGTTATAGACAAGCTTTTAGTCGTTAGGGATTTGGAGGCTCAAAAACAGATTTTTGCCGTTATGAAGTCGATTGAGGCGCCATATAGTCACAAGGCGACACTCGTAAAGGAGCAATTTCAAAAAGTCATAGATTATAACTCAAAAGCATCGGATAAGATCTCAAAAGAGGGGATAAAAGATGCGGTAAACGGCGAGATTTTGATAGTCGTATTTTCGGCAATATCGCTTTGTATTGCCGTGGGAATATCATTTTTGCTCATTTCAAATCTATCTAACGGCGTACATACATTGAGAGACGGGATGTCTAAGTTTGTTGCAACTAAAGACTTAAATCTAAAAATCAATTATTCTGGGAAAGATGAGATAGGTGATATAGTGTCCGCTTTTAATAGCTTGCTGTCAAGTCTTGAAAATACGATTAGAGATGCCAAAAGATCCTCTAGCGAGAACGCCTCTGTCTCTAGTGAGCTTAGCTCTACAAGCCTTCAAATAGGAAAAAGCGCCGAAAATAGCACAAAAATTGTTGAAGAGACGATAAGGGAAATCGGCAAAGTAAAAGTGATAATAGAAGACGGTGCAAGGGCTGCCGAGGACTCAAAAGTAGAAATACAAGAGGCCGGTAGACAACTTGTGGACGCCAAAAACCAGATGATGACTCTCGGCAAAGATATAGAAGATGCCAGCGAGGCAGAGTCGGCTCTTGCGCAAAAATTGGAGCAAATGAGTACCGATGCTGAGAATGTCAAGCAAATTCTAACGGTAATTAGCGATATAGCAGACCAAACAAACCTTCTAGCCCTAAATGCAGCAATAGAAGCGGCAAGAGCGGGAGAACACGGTAGAGGATTTGCGGTTGTCGCAGATGAGGTTAGAAAACTAGCGGAGAGAACTCAAAAAAGCCTAACTGAGATTAACGCTACTATTAACATCATAGTGCAGGCCATTGTGGATTCTGCTGAGCAAATGGGCAAGAATGCCGCAAACATCCAAAAACTTGTGCAGGTTAGCCAAACGGTTGAGAATGCGATACTCGGTACGACGTCCGTCATGGACAATACAATGCAAAGCACTATCCATAGAGCCGAAAACTCTGCCGAGCTAGCAAAAGATGCGGAAAGGATAGTAAGGCTTGTAGGTCAGGTCAACAACCTATCGTCCGCAAACGTAAGAAGTGTAGAGGAGATAGCGGCTTCGGCTGAGCATCTATATAAGATGACTGAACAGTTAAACGACAAACTAAGCGAATTCAAATCCTAGGCGGCTTAAGGGCTAAAACGCTATTTTGCGCCGACTCTACGTCTGTTTTGTCTAACGCATCCCCGAAGGCAAGAGTTATCTCTCTTGCTTTTGCGCTCTTTGAGGGCAGTTTTGAAAATTTACTTCCAAACAATCCATCTAAATAAAAAGGGACTATTTTTGCCCCACTTTTTTGAGCCAAAAACTCAAATCCTCTTTTAAACTTTGACATATCTCCGTTTTTTGTGAGTTCACCCTCTGGAAATATCACTACCGTGCCGCCATGACGGAGTATATCTATCCCTTTTTTGAACGACTCCTTAGTGTTCTTGTGGTCTATCGGCAGAGCACCTGCTAGTGACAAAAAGGGCCTCAATATCGGTTTTTCGTAAATCTCTTTTTCGATAAAAAAGTGTATTTTGTGATTAACGCCTATTTGCACAAACGCCCAATCGATAAAGCTTGTATGATTGCCGATTAGTACCGTACCGCTTAGTTTTTGCGTCGGCTTATTGAGTATTTTTAGCCTATAACTGCTTTTAAATATGAGTGATATGATAATGCTTGGCAGGTGTAACCTATTTTTTAAAAACTTCACTCTCATTAGCGCCTTAGAAACTTTTTGATAGATTTATAGTTTATTTTGAAGATAACTACAATTTTACGGTAAATATATGGAAACTTCCAAAAAATTAATCATTCTGTTTTTTATTAATACTTTTTTGCCATGTATGTTTTTTTGGGCCTGCACAGATTTTTCTGCCTATGTTTTGTTGTATGTGTTTGGCTTTATGCTCATTGCGATTGTGGCGACTTATTTTGGACTCAAAGAGGAGTTTTTGTCTGTCAAAAAGCTCTCTTATTTTGCCGATGCGCTCAAGGTCGACAACTGGTCATACAGAATTAACGACATGAAATCGCCTTGGCTCCTTGATATAGCTAGTGCCTTTAATACCGCCGCAGAGAGGTTTGAGAGAAAGCAAAATGAGCTTAGGCAGGTGATAGACTTGGTTCCTGGTTTTATCTATGCCAAAGATGCCGATGGAAAAATAACTCTTGCCAACAAGTCTTTTGCCGCTTTTCTTGGGATGATACCTCAAGAGATTGTCGGTAGACATGTTGACGAGTTTGATTCAGTGTCATTTCTAAAAAAAAGTCCATTTGAAAATGACGACAATGGCGATGACTTGCTAAAGTCAATTAGTGAAGAAGATTGCGAAAAAGATGGAAATCGTTTTGTGTATCTGGTATTTAGAAGTCCTCTATTGGGAGCCGACGGTATGCGGCTGGCGCACCTTGTTTTTGCGTATGACATCACCGGAATGAAAGAGATTCAAAACAATCTTCAAACACTAAATATCTCGCTTGAGAGCAGGGTAAAAGAAGAGGTTGAAAAAAATATTGAAAAAGATAAAGAGTTAATCAAGGCAAAAGAGAAGTTTATTAGAAACGCAGTTCATGAGATAAACACGGCGCTGACCGTAATAACCTTGAATGCGGAATATCTGATAAAAGATTACGGTACAAATCGTAGCACCTCGGCAATTTTGGGCGGGGCAAAGAGTCTCTCTAGCGCATACGGTGATTTAAGCTACTTTACCCTAAAAGACTCTACGACTTTTCAAAAAGAGAGATTGATTGATTTAAGCGAGTTAATAATTGCCAGAATAGAGTTTTTTAGAGATATTGCAGGGCTTAGCGACATTACTATAGCCAGCCAAATCAAGCCTGAGGCATTACTTGTATTAAATGAGGCAAAAATAACTAGGCTTATTGATAATAATCTATCTAACGCTATCAAGTATTCCCATCCGCAAAAAACTATTTTTATACGTTTTACACCCGATGATGACGAGAACTGGATACTAGAGTTTGAGAGTATCGGTAAAAAAATAGACGATAAAAGCAAAATATTTGAGCTATACACTAGAGAAGACGGCATAAAAGGCGGGCACGGCGTCGGACTTTCGATGGTGAGAGAGATTTGCGACGATCACGGTATTTGTATAGAGCTTGACACGGACGGTAATAGAAATGTTTTTAGGTATCGTTTTAGTAAAAATTGCTAGAATTCTGACATGAAGATAATGTTAATCGAAGATGAATATTCTATAGCGCAAGCCATAAAGAGATATTTGGAAGATTCCGGCTCTGTTGTCGATACTTTTTTTGACGGGGCTGAAGCTATGAAAGAGCTTGAGAGTGCCATGTCGCACGACGCTTATATAGTAGACATAAACCTTCCTGGTGCAAGCGGCCTCGAGATACTAGCAAAAATAAAATCGGCATCCACGCAACTGCCGGTAATCATAATAAGCGCCGATAGCGATATAGAGACGATAGACAAGGCTTATCAGCTTGGGACGGAAGATTATCTTAAAAAGCCGTTTCACATCAAAGAGTTGGCCATCAAGCTTGCTAAGTTATCCAAAAACTCCTCATCAAAAGTAGAATTTGGTGGGGGGCTTGTGTTTGACAGAGATACAAGAAAGCTTTTCAGGGATAACGAAGAGGTTGAGCTGACAAAAAAAGAGCTTTTGTTTTTAGAGCTTCTTCTTGACAACAGAGGGAAGATAGTTACAAACGACCATATCCAAAATATTGTTTATGAATACAATTATATGAGTGATTTAGCGCTCAGAACGCTTGTCAAAAGGGTGAGGCTAAAAGTAGGCAAAGAGCCGATTACAAACGTATCAGGACTTGGATATAAGATAGATTAAAAAAAGGGGCGAACCCCTTTTAGTTACTCCGCTACGCTTACCTCTACAGGATCGCTTTCCCAAAGACCGTGTTTTGTGCAGTAGCTCATCGCCGTTAGTTTCATTTTTGATTTGTGTGGAACGATAGTGAAAGTAACTTCTGCGTTTGCAGGTGCCGAACCTTGTGCGCCGGCCATATATGTAGCTTGTCCAAGTAGCGTGTCGCCGTCAAATAGTTGAATATATGATATGTAATGATCAAAATCATCCGGATGTTTATATTCTTTGCCCATTTGAACTCTAACTGCGAATTTTTCGCCTTTTTTTGCTTCGCTTGCACAGTGTACAAACGGTGAATGTCTGTCTATATAATCTTTTTTTGCCTCTTTGTCTATCTGGCTAATATCTACGTATCTGCTTATTGTTGCCATTGTTTTCCTCCTAAGTTTTTTTTGGTTACTATCCAAACAGCTTCAATTCTAACCCAAACAAGATAAAAATAATCTTATTTAAAAAAGCAGAGTATGCACGAATTTAACTACACTTTTTTAGCTTCTTTTGCGTTAGTCGCAATATCGCTTCTTTACTCATATAAAGAGGGGCTAGGTATCGAAAAAAAGATAGCCATAGGCTCGATTACGGCACTATTCCAGCTTCTTATTCTCGGTTTTGTGCTGTCCTTTCTTTTTTCGTTTCAATCGCTTTTTTATTATGTTTTTGTTTGGCTTTTTATGTGTATATATGCGGCGTTCATATCGAAAAATAGAGCAAAGTTGCAAGATGGCGGATTTGTTATCTCATTTTTGGTTGTGGCTGCATCATCTTTTTGTGTTTTGTCACTTTTGCTTCTCATAGGGGCAATATCCCTAAAGGCTAGAGAGATTATTCCGCTTGCGGGAATGGTTACCGGAAATGCTCTAAATGTGTACACACAGTTTGTCGATAGGCTCAAGGGCGAGGCAAAAAATAGAATTGCCGAGATAGAAGGGAAAGCCGCACTTGGGGCCTCATTGCCAGAATCATTATCGGAGGCTGTCAAGGCAGCGTCAAGAGCATCGATGATGCCTACTCTCAACACACTTCAGACTGTCGGTTTTATTCATATACCAGGGGTCACAGTGGGGATGATACTCGCCGGAGCCGAGCCTATGAAGGCGGTTAGCTTTCAGCTTGTAATTATGTTTATGATGGTTAGCGTTGCGATGTTTAGCGCTGTTTTTGGCAAAGTCTTACTCGTCAAAAAAATCCTCGGCTCCATTGCCTCTTAATTCAGTTCCGACAAGCTCCTCCAAAAGCACGGTGGCGTAAGAGCCTTTTGGCAAGGAAAATCTTATCTTTGCGTGCGCCTCTTCCTCATCATACTCTATTGAGCAATCTTGTGGAAATATCCAAGCATACCTTCTGTCCCCGAGCGCCTTTACTTTTTCGTCTATAAAGTGCTTTTCTATTTCAAACGCCGCCTCTTTTGCTGTTTTGTTGTTTTCGCCACACAAAAGTCCAGTCAATGAAATCTCCTTTGAGGCAAACCTATCCCCTTCGATTTTTGCATCGTCGGCAAAAAATAATCTTCCGTGCGGGTAGTGGCACATCGCATCGCCATCTATGATTTTCAAAAACTGTTTTTGTTTTTTTAGTTCGACCCCTATTTTTGGATTAAGCGCTATCTCTTTTGAGTTAAAGTACGTTTTTAGCGCATTTTCAAGTTCACCCCTGTCAAAACTATCAACGAGCCTTGAAATTTGAATTCTGATATCAAGCCAATCGTTAAATAAGCGGCTTTGGTAGGCGCTGATAAAAAATCTTTTTAGATTTTGGTTGCGTTCTTTTTTTATCCCGTGTGCAATGTCTCGCCCTAGCTCGTGATTTTTGCCGTCACGCCCAAATCTTTGGTATCCAAAATAGTTTGGCATCCCCTCTTTTTCTATTGTTTTTAGCGCATTTTTTAGTTTTGTAAAATCAGACGGCATTATTTTTTTTAGTCTAATAAAAAATTTGTTTCCGGCTAGATGCCCAAGTTTTATTTTGTTTTTGTGTCTAACGATGTTTAGTATCTTGATATTTGGATGTTGGAATTCTTTTATAGCACCCTCAAATACTCTGGGCAAAGATATATGCTGCACGGTCATACCGTCTTTATCTTTTAGTCCGGCGTAGCCTATCTCTTTTTGTTTTACCCCTAGAGACGATGATATATGGCTTAGCATATCCCAAGTCGTCATATCTTTTTTGCGGATAGTCACCACTATATGTTCGCCCTCGCCGCTAAACTCATATAGGGGTATCTCCTCCACCGTAAAATCTTTTGAATTTTTGGTAAATACAAAGTTTACGCTTGAGTGCGTCAAAAATCTTGAGTTTTTCATTGCCGTTCTTTTGTGTTAAAATCAGGCAATTGTAACATCAAAAGGTTTTTCTATGAATTTGAAAAAGTGCTATTTGTTTGATAGTTTTAGCGATAAAGAGCTTGCAGAGCTTGCCGCCATCTCTTTTGAGAAAAATTTTGCCGCAAAAGAGGAGATTTTTACAGAGGGAGATAGCTCAAAATATCTTCACGTTCTTTTGGACGGGAAGGTTGATTTATACAAAGCCAACGCTAAATTCGGAGAGTTTTTTTTGCATTCGATAGAGGCTCCGTCTTTGGTTGCCGAGTTGCCGACGTTTGAGAGAATACCTTTTCCGGCTAGCGCAAGGGCTTGCGGCAATGTTCGGATACTAAAAATAGAGTTTGATAGTTTCAAAGACAAAATGCTTTCAAACCCGGATGTCTCATATAAATTCATAAAATCTCTTTTGCATAAAATGAAGATACTAGAGGGATTCATACAAAAAGAGCTAAATCTTGGTGCGGAGGAGAAAATAATGGCTTTGCTTAGCGAAGACCCGTTAATTTTTGAGATAAAAAAACATGTAGAAATAGCGAAAATGTTAAATATTACTCCAGAGACACTCTCAAGAGCTATAAAAAAGCTAAAAGAACAAGGGACCGTGAGTGTAGATGGGAAAGTGGTTAGGATGAACTAGAGAGAGGGGCGTGTTAAGACCTTGTGGGTCTTAACATTTTATGATATTTGCGGAGTACTTATCTAGTCTTACTACGACAGCTTTATCTACTTCAGCTTTTGCCTTTGCACTTGAGCCATACTCTTTTTTTAGCTCTTGTTTGTTCAGGTCAAAAAACTCGGTAAACTGATTTCTGCCGGCGACGCCTACTGCGTAAATCTCTTTTTTTGCTTCATCGGCTTCGAGGACTATCATAGCCATATTGTTTTCGGCTGGACCATCGACTTTTTTGCCGCATATTTTTGCGTCAAATACGGATAGATGGGCACAGCATTTGATTAGCTGAGTCCCTTGCATGCAGCCTGGGTCTTTTTTGCCATAATAGTTTATGACTGTGAAATCCTTTGTAGGATAAGACCATTGGTGTGGGCATATAGCGCTATAAGCAACCAGGTTTTTGCCTTTACCGACACCGCCTGGAGCCTTATATGCTCCGCCGTCGCTTGTTGTATAATCGGTAGGCTTTACAGGCGAATCAAGCAATAACAAAAAGTTAGGCGTAGCGGCAAACGGATAATTGAACATAAAAGGCGAGTCTGGAGCTATAGTGTTAAACCAAATAGGCTTTCCGCTAGCATCCGTCAAAAGCGCTTTTTTGTACATAGTAACTGGTAAATCCGCCGCTCTAGCGTCATTCAAAAAAATAACGCCACCCGCTACCAAAGTAGCGGATACGGCACAAGTTTTTAGAAAATCTCTTCTTTCCAAAAGTGCCTCCTTGGATTAGCTGAATAGGTCGTTCATTATACCTTTAAACCACTCATCCGTAGCTTTACCAAGGTTTGGTCTATCTGCAGCATTTTCGCCTTTTGCACTTGCCGATACTTTGATTTTTTTCGTACCGTCAGCCTCTACGATGTAATCAACTTTGTGATTTACCACGATAGCCTCTTTTGGATGACCTTTTACCATAGAGAAACAAGTGTTATCAGGTAGGCTTAGGCCATCGTCTTTTGCTACGCCCAGCTTTGCTGCTATTTGTTTTGCTACTATCTTGCCTTGAGAGTTGGCCATATGTCCAGATTTTGGATAGCCGCTTCCTGCCGCAAAGTTTGTCGCAGCGATAGCGTCACCAAGTACAAATACGTTTTCGTCGGAGCTTCCGTCTGCTTTTAGGGCAGTGTGCATAGGTAGTTTTACAAGCGCATAGCCGTCAGCATTTGTTTTTACGTCCGCCATTTTCATCAAAGGCGATGCAACGTTTTTAGGGATTATGTTGGCTACTGAGTATTTAACAGTTTTTAGTTCTTTTTTCTCGCCGTCAACTACTTCTACATGAAGAGTTTTTGTAGCGAAGTCCACACCTTTCAGGTATGTATTTTTGTGGTATTCTATGATGTCTGGGTATAGAGTTTTATAAACTTCCATGAACTGCTTTGGTTTTGCTCCAGGAGCCGGTCTAGGGTCAAGAATCAACACTTTTGCATTTATTTTGTTCTCTTTGATGAAATTGGCAACCATCGCCGCTCTCTCATAAGGAGCTGGAGGACATCTGTATGCACCATCTGGAACAGTTATTATGAAGTTGCCTTCTTCTAGTTCGTCAAGTTGCTTTTTTAGTGCTAGGTGTTCGCTGCCTGGTTTTAGTGCAGGAGGGCACTCCATTAGGCATTGCGCAGCTTTTACTTTGTCAGCGCCAAATAGTTTTGAATAATCATATTCTATACCGCCAGTTACAACTAGGTAGTCATATCCGATATAACCTTTGTCTGTTTTTACTACTTTTGCAGCTTTGTCAAAGGCGGTTATAGTAGCTTGGATGAAGTGGTATCCATTTTTTGCCGCAGGTGTATAATAGTCAAAGCTTAGAGTATCAAGCGTAACAGGTTTTTTCCCAGATGGGTCCATTACGCCACCAAGCCAACAGTTGCTATAAGGACAAGACATAAAATTATCTCTTTTTTCGATTACTACGACTTCTACCTCTTTGCTCGCTTTTCTTAGGTATTTAGCAACCGTAAGACCGCCGAAACCGCCGCCGCATACGACTACTCTTTTACCTGTAGGCGCAGGCATAAGTTCGTTATGCGCCAGGCTAAATCCTTTTGGTGCTTCAGTGCTTGCAGCATTGTCTGCCGCACATCCACCTACTGCAAGAGCAGCAGCCGAAATCCCCGTAATTTTAAGCAAGTCCCTTCTGTTGATTGCCATATTCACTCCTTGTTTGATTGGTTGATTCTTGACGTTTGTTTTTTGATTGGATAATTTTTTGTTATCTAATAAACGGCGTTGATTCTATCGATACAAAAATTAAATTTTCTTTAAATTTGTAAATTTTGTATAATTTTTTATAATATAAAGTATAGTTAATTGTTTATAATATAATTTAATGTTAGTAGGTAGCAATACGGTCATTTTAGTTTATAAAAATAGGCCGTAAAGATAAGTTAAATAGTATATTTTTTGATTTGTGTAGAGTGTTAGTTGATAATTGAATGTTATTGTTTTATTATTTTGAAAAAAGTATTGAACCGACTCTAAGCATATTGGAGCCCGATGCTATAGCAAGTTCAAAATCTGAGCTCATACCCATCGAACATATTTTTGCATCATATTTTTTTAGCTCATTGAATATCTTTTTGCACACTTCAAAACTCTCTTGAATATCTTTTTTCTCTTCCGAGTGAGCGCCTATAGTCATAACGCCTTTGAGATTGATATTTGGTAGATTTTGGGTTATTTTGCAATATTCATCTATGGCAAGCTCAGGCAAAACCCCGGCTTTTGTATCTTCTTTTGCACTATTTATCTGCAAAAGCGCATTTATTTGCATATTTTTTACGTTTGCTCTTTTATTGATTTCTGCAGCAGTCTCATAAGAGTCTATTGAGTGAATCAAAAATGGTTTTGCATCCAGCATCATATTTATTTTATTGGTTTGGATACGGCCTATGAAATGCCACTCTATCGGTAGTTCGCTAAGTGCCGACTCTTTTTCTTTCATATCTTGTATTTTATTTTCGCCAAAGGCTCTTTGCCCCTCTTCGTATAGCTCTTTTATCGAATCAGCATTCACATACTTACTTGCGGCTACTAGCTTTATTATTGCCTTGTTGTCGTATGCAAGTCTTGCTTTTTCTATTCTTTCTATTACGCTTTCGAGATTTGTCATTAAAAACCGCCCGTAAGTCTATTTAGGTCGTTATACAATCCAAGTAACATTAGCCATAGCAAAATAGCCCAGCCGGCTATCGTTAGCTTCGTAAAAATCGCTTCGCTAGGCACTCTTTTGAAAATCATTTCATACAAATTAAATATTATATGTCCGCCGTCGAGAGCCGGAATAGGTAGTAAATTTATTATCCCTAGATTTACGGATATTAATGCAGTTAGGAGTAAAAGCGTAGTTATACCACTGTGTGTCGCATCGTTTGTGGCTTGCACTATAGATATTACGCCGCCGACGTTGTTTAGGCCAAGCACTCCCGTGATTAGTTTTTCTATTCCTATGGCTATAAATTTTGCGGATTCATACGTTTTTTGTAGAGCCAGACCAATGGCTTCTATAGGATTGTAATATACTTTGATGCTCTCGCCGTAAGGGGCTATCCCTATCATATATCTTTTCGTATTTTCGCCAAAAATATTTTTTGTTTCGACGATTATCGGTTTTATAAGAATATTTTTTTCAACTTCGTCTCGTTTTATCTTGATATTGATAGTTTTCCCGACGCTATTTTGAATTTTGTCGCTTATTTCATGCCAATAACTAATTTTTTCACTATTTATTTCTAGTATTTTGTCACCTGTTTTTATGTCGACTACGGCTGCGGCAGAGTTTTGCGATATTTGACCTATTTTTGGAGTTAAAGTATCTATTCCACCCAAAGCAAGGCCGAAATATATTATTGCCGCAAGTGCTAGATTAAAAAATGGACCGGCGAACAAAATAGCCATTCGCTGAAGCGGTGTTTTTGAGCCGTAAGCATCTTTGTCTAGACTCTTCTCATTTGGATCTGCGTCGTTTTGCCCTTTCATTTTAACATAGCCGCCGAGCGGTACAAGTGACAGTGCATACTCTGTTTCGCCTATTTTTTTTGAGAATATTTTTTTGCCAAAACCTATGCTAAAAACATCCACTCTCACGCCAAAAAATCTTGCTGCAAGAAAATGACCGAGTTCGTGGAAAAAAATCAAAAACGAAAGAACTAAAAAAGATGCCAAAAATCCCAAAATAAACTCCGAATCTGCTGGTTGCTAAAGTTTTGCATACTCTTTGACGTATTCATAGCCAGAGTATAGTGTGATAAGTACCGCAATCCAAAGAAGGGCAGACGCAAAAGGCCAGTGCATAATCATAAAACCTATCGCAATTAGCTGAACAGTTGTTTTTATCTTGCCACTCATCGTTGAGGCCACCTCTTTGCCCTCCGCAACTGCAGCCACCCTAAGACCTGTAATGAAAAACTCTCTTGTTAGAATGAGAAAAATAGCCCAAGGACTAGCTATCCCCTGATACATAAGCCCCAAAAAGGCGGCAAGCGTAAGCATTTTATCCGCTAGTGGGTCTAGGATTGAGCCTAGTTTTGTGCTCTCATTCCAGCTTCTGGCTATATATCCGTCAAAAAAGTCCGTAAGACCTGCTAGAACGAATAAAAATGCCGCACAAAAATCCATCCAAGTGGGGTGGAGATTTAGCGCCGGATTATCTCTATTTAGAAGCAACCAAAAAATTACAGGAGATATAAGAATTCTAAGGCTGGCGAGAGTGTTTGGGGTGTTCATCATGTAAACGAGCTACCGCCGTCCGCTATGATAGTCTGACCATTAATCCAATACGAGTCTTGTTTACACAAAAATAGCGCTATTGGAGCCATATCCTCTGCTTGCCCCATTCTGCCGAGCGGTGTTCTTTTAATAACCTCCGCCTTTAGCTCTTCGAAATTTGGGAAAGCTCTTAGTGCGTCAGTTTCTATAGGGCCACCAGATAGTGCATTTACCCTGATATTTTTTGGAGCAAGCTCTGTCGCCGCATATTTGACCATAGTCTCTATCGCCGCTTTTGAGTTACCGTGTCCGGCATAGTTTTCGGTATGGACTAGATTGCCTGTTGAGCTTAGGGCTACTATAGAGCCCCCGCCCACTTTTTCCATTCTTTTTGCCGCCTCTTGAGCCCCTACGACAAAGGCTAGTACTGTTGCGGTATAGATATTGTTAAGCCCTTTTGGCTTTAGTCTCATAAAAGGGGCAAAACCGCCGACGACGCTTCTTCCTGAGATGATAGCGTTTGATATGAAATAATCAACCCTGTCAAAATCCTTATCAAGCTCTTCAAATACGCCTTTGTATGTATCAGGCTCTAGTATGTCAAGCTTGTAGGCTTTTATTTTGACTTCGTATTGTTTGCTTACTTCATCGCATATTTTTTTAGCTTCTTCTTCGTTTGAATTGAAAGTAAAAGCTATATTTACACCCTCTGCCGCAAATTTATCGACGATAGCCCTTCCTATCCCTCTTGTTCCGCCGCTGATAACAAGCGTTTTACCTTTCATCTGCATCCTTTTACTTTAAAATCTCGTATTTGCTAAGCGCTGCTTCTAGTTTTTTCATAGTATCGCTACTAGGCGCAGTTAGCGGTAGTCTAAATTCCATATTTTCTATTAGACCGCTAAGATACATCGAAGCCTTAATCGGTATTGGATTTGTTTCGACAAATAGCACGCTGTTTATCTCGTATAGTTCGTCGTTTATCTGCTTTGCCCTTAGATAATCGCCTTTAGTTGCGGCATCCGTCATCTCTCTCATTTTGTTTGGAAATAGATTGCCAGTTACAGAGACTACCCCTTTGCCGCCATTTGCCAAAATTGGATAATTGATTCCGTCGTCACCACTAAGTATCGCAATTTCAGGGACGCATACGCCAAGTTCTACACATCTCTCCATGGAGCCGCTAGCTTCTTTGATTGCGTATACGTTGCTACATTCAGCGGCTATTTTTTTGACTGTTTGTGGCTTCAAATCTACCGCACATCTTCCAGGAACGTTGTATAGCATTACGCCCACATCTACCGAGTCGGCGATTGCTTTGTAGTGCAAAAATAGCCCTTCTTGTGTCGGCTTGTTATAGTATGGCGTAATTACCAATATAGCGTCAGCGCCGGCCTTTGCCGCAAATTTCGCCAAATCTACAGCTTCCGCAGTTGAATTGGAGCCTGCTCCAGCTAGGACTTTCGTATTTGTCCCTTTTGCACACTCTATTGCAATTTCTATACACCTTTTGTGTTCGTCGTGTGTGACTGTTGGACTCTCTCCCGTTGTTCCCATTGGCGAGATTACGTCTATGCCAAGCCTAATTTGTCTTTTAATCAGCTGCGCATAAGAGGCTTCATCAAGCTTGCCATTTTTAAAAGGGGTTATTAACGCTGTTGCGCTCCCTAGCGGAAAACTCATTGTTTATCCTTTTTTCTCAAAATTATAGTTGTTTTAGTATCGTCGGTAAAATATTTATTGGCTACGTTGATAATATCCTCTGCACTTAGCTTTGAGAGCTTATCTTCATATTCAAGTAGGGGTTTTACATTCCCCCTTGCCATATAGCTTCCAAACAAGTCGGCTACGTTACTAGAGCTTTCAAGGTTAAAGATAAAATCGGCTTTTGTGTTTGTCTTCACTTTTTCAAGTTCTTTTTTATCTATCCCTTTTGTTTTTAGTTTTTCTATCTCTTTTAGTATCTCTTTTTCGACGCTCTCGGCCTTGACGCCCTCATTGCATACTGCCATAAAAATAAAAAGCCCAGGGTCTTTGAGGTCCATTGTGTAGCCATATATAGAGTTTACCAATCTTTTTTTGTCGGAAAGCTCTTTTTGGAGCCTTGAGCTTTTACCGCTAGATAGTATCTCCGATAGTGCCGACAACGCTACTATGTCATCGTGCTCAAAGTTTGGTATTTTGTAGGCTATCGCAAGCATATCAACGTTTGTATCTTTGTGCACTACGGCTCTTTTTTCACCGTCTTGCTTTGGCTCTTGCATATGGACTTCAGGTATTTGCGCATCGTTTTTTATGCCGCCAAAGTGTTTTTCGGCCTTTTCAAAAACATCTTTTGGCTCTATGTCGCCCGCAACTATCAGTATCGCATTTGCCGGCTGGTAGAATTTCTTGTGAAAAGACTTTATGTCGTCTATTTTCCACGTAAGAATGTCATCCATAAAGCCTATCGGTGTCCAATGATACGGGTGATATCCAAAAGCCAAATTAAATAGATTGAAATACAGATATCCCATAGGGTTGTTATCTGTTCTCCATCTTCTCTCCTCTGCCACAACGTCACGCTCCGGCTGAAACTCCTCGTCTTTTAGACTAAGATTTTGCATAAGCTCGGCAAAAAGCTCCATTGACTTGTCTACATTTTGACTTGCACAATTAATATAGTAGTGAGTGTAGTCAAAGCCAGTACTTGCGTTATTGACACCGCCGTACCCCTTTATAATTTCGTCGAACTCTCCGGCCTTTAGATTTTTAGTGGATTTGAAATTAAGGTGCTCTAGCATGTGCGCTATCCCGCTTTTGCCCATTATCTCGTTTCGAGAGCCGACTTTGTAAAATACGTCAACGGTAACAACTGAGTTTTGTTTTAGCTTGACCGCTACTACTTCCATCCCGTTTGCAAGTTTTTTTGATTCATATTTTGGTAAAGCGCTAGCCATCAATACTCCGGTAAAAAAAAATATTATAAACGATAAACGTATCATCTTTTAGGTTTTCTATCACACCCTATGGCTTCGCTTATGTGCGTGAAGCCGTCAAAATTCATAAGCTCCATAATTCCTTCGTTTATCTGTTTTGCAAGAGACGGCCCCTTGTAGATAAAACCAGTGTATACCTGCACGAGGCTAGCCCCAGCTTTTATTCTTCTGTACGCCTCTTCTGCGCTATCTATGCCGCCAACACTGATAAGGGTAGTATTTCCATATAGTTCTGCGGCTATATAGTCAAACATTTCGTAGCTCTTTTCACATAATACTTTGCCGCTTATGCCGCCAAAGTTTTTTGCGTCTTGAAGTAGCGTATAGTCTATCGTCGTGTTGGTTGCGATAATCCCTTTTGCTCCTGCCTCAACAGCCTTGATACAAAGACTTAGAGCCTCTTTTTTATCGAGGTCCGGAGCTATTTTTAGAAGTATCGGCTTGCTTGTTAGCTCTTTTGCCATAGCAAATAACTCACTTATAAACTCTTCGTTTTGCAGGTTTCTAAGCCCTTTCGTGTTTGGCGAAGAGATATTGATGACTATATAATCCGCAAACTCATGGAGGTTTTCTATTAGGTTTTTATA
This sequence comes from Campylobacterales bacterium, assembly GCA_041915365.1. Taxonomy (GTDB): domain Bacteria; phylum Campylobacterota; class Campylobacteria; order Campylobacterales; family UBA6016; genus UBA6016. The sequence goes on from JAYSBP010000018.1 coordinate 33,282, forward strand.
GTCGTTTATGGCCATCTTGTCGGCCGTTAGTTTGTTTTTGCCTATGTTGATGCCGACGGGGAGGATAAACGGATGTGTTCTCTCAACCCTTTTTCTGACCGCTACCATTCCCTCGTTGTTAAAACCAAACGCATTTTGAAGACTCTCCTCTTCTATGTGTCTAAAAAGTCTCGGTTTTGCATTTCCGTCTTGCGGTTTTGGAGTTATCGTGCCAACTTCCGTATAACCAAAGCCAAACATTGCAATTTGGCGAATCATCGTTGCATTTTTGTCAAATCCGGCGGCAAGACCCACTGGATTTAAAAATTTTTTGCCAAAAATAACCTGCGTCAGTCTATCGTCTAAAATGAAGTTTTTGTCTATAAAGTAGTTCTGGCACGGTGTGCAAAGTCTTGATAGCCTGATTCCAGTCTCTGCTAGGTTGTGCGCAGTCTCTGGGTCTAGACGAAACAAATACTCTTTTAGTGCTTGGTATGTAAACATATCTTCTATGTCCTATCTGGTTGGCTTAAATTGTCGAGGATTATACATAATGAAATATAAAAAGCGAAGTATTAAAAGGAATGCTTTTTGCCTATAAAATATTACGAAAAAAAGACGAAATTAAATGAAAGTTTTGGCACAATCGCCTAAACTCTAAAAAGAAACTACTGTGAAGGATAAGAATGAAGAAAATCGGACTAACGGTTTGTTTGGCTTTAAGTATTGGCGCTTATGCAAAGACAGATATAGGTTCGATAGGATCTTCAATACCTGCTACGTCATATATAGTAAAAGAGGTCGGCAGTTCAGAGATGCTGATGTCAAAAAATAAAGACGCTAGGATTGAGCCTGCGAGCCTTACTAAAATTTTGACCAGCATAATAGCGATAGAGAGCGGCAGACTCTCTGAGACGGTAGTGATACCAAAAGAGGCTACGCTTGTCGAACCATCGAAAGCTGGTTTTAGGCCGGGGGATAAGATAAGTCTACTAGATCTAGTAAAGGCGGCGATGGTAAACTCCAGTAACGATGCCGCATTTGCTATTGCTATCCACCTTAGTGGGAATGTGAACGAATTTGCAAGGGTCATGAACTATAAAGCAAGGCTTCTGGGTGCTCAAAACTCAAATTTTACAAATCCAGCAGGTTTTGACAGGGGTATTTATGCCGGACACTACTCTACTGCAAAAGATTTGCTCAAGCTAACTGAGTATGCAATTAAAAACAAACTATTTAATGAAATAGCCCAGCTTGAAAGAGTAAGCGTAACAGAGCAAAACAGCGGCAAGGTATACAATCTAAAAACTCACAACAGATTGCTTGATAAGTACAAATATGCGGTTGGTATTAAGACCGGATATACGAACAGAGCCGGTAAGTGCCTTATTGCTAGGGCAAAAAAAGACAACAAAGACGTGCTTCTCGTTATGCTAAAAGCAAAAGCCGACAGATGGAGCGTGGCCGAGAATATGTTTGAAAAAGCTTTTGATATGAAAGCGCCTGAGCCAGAGACTGTAGAGGATGGCGCAACAGAAGTTGCGGCTGCCGATAAAGCTGATAAACAAGTAGTAAAAAAATCATCAAGGGTATCAAAAAGAGACAAGAGAGCATCCAAAAAAGAGAAGGCTGGTTCATCAAAAAGCTCCAAGGTTGCCAAAAAAAGTACAACTTCGAAGAAGAGGCTAAAAGTGGCGCAAAAAACAAGAGGGGATAGAAGTTAATAAAATTTTTACCTCAATCTAGGAGAAAAAATGCAAAGTAGTACTTGACATTTTTTCTTATCCGCACTACAATTCACCCAACAAAACCTCACAAAAAAGAGTAATCTATGAAAAAAATATCTATTGTTTTGGCTGCGTCGCTATTGTCGGCTGGAATTTTGTTGACGGGATGTGAACGCCCAAAGGCTACGGGAATGGAGATGGCTCCTAGCGGACCTGTGCCGGTTGCCTCAGAGGATGTCAAAGCCGCAAATCTTCCGGCGAGCTTAGAAGCAACTGGGCAGACGCAAGCTTTTAACACTGTGCAGATATATTCAAGGGTAAATGGATACCTAAAAAAACGTAACTACACCGAGGGTGGTAGGGTATCGGAGGGGGATACTCTATTTACTATTGATCCGGCAGATCTTACAAACTCAAGAGATTCTGCAAAAGCTTCGTTACTTCAAGCAGAGGCATCTTACGAAAATGCAAAAGCGGTACTAAACAGGATTAAACCGCTTGTTGAAGCAAATGCTGCAAGTCGCCAAGAGTATGATAATGCGGTAGCAAATGAGAGAACAACGGCTGCGGCTGTGGCGAGTGCGAAAGCCTTATATGCCCAAGCAGAGCTAAATCTCGGGTATACAAAAATCAAATCCCCAGTGTCAGGCTATGTAGATAAATCAAAAATAGATATAGGGACTTTCATAACAGCCGGAGCAAATGGGCTTTTAACTACTGTGTATCAGACAGATCCTATGTATGTGAATTTTAGTTTTAGTGAAAATCAAAGACTTGCATACCAAAACGCTTTAGCATCAGGCAAACTAATCTCCCCTAAAAGTGGGAAATACGAAGTTGAGTTGACTCTTGGCGACGGTAGCGTAATCAATAAAATCGGAGACATAAGTTTTACCGCTCCATTTTTTGACACCACAACGGGCACCATGAGCTACAGGGCTACATTCAAAAACTCTGACAATAGATTGGCACCTGGGCAATTTGTCCGTGTAAAAGTGAAAGGTCTTGAGTGGAAAGATGCCGTATCTGTACCACAAAAAGCAGTTCTTACTGGCGAAAAAGGAAAGTTTGTTTATATCTGCGAGGCAAACAATACGGTAAGCCCAAGACTTATTAAAGTAGGCGAATGGATTGGCAAAAATGTTGTTGTCGCAGAAGGGCTAAAAGCAGGAGAAAAAATTGCTGTTGAAGGGCTTACAAAGTTGAAACCGGGCGCTCCGGTAGTTCAAGCACCAGCCAAATAATACGGAGTTTTATTGATGTTTAGTAAATTTTTTATTAGTAAGCCCGTATTATCGACGGTTATTGCTGTTATCATTATGATACTTGGCTTTAGTGCCATAAAAAGCCTTCCGATATCGCAGTTCCCAAATCTTACCCCACCAACCGTCGTCGTGTCTGCATCTTACCCAGGTGCTGATGCTGAGACCATAGCTAACAATATTTTGACGCCGCTAGAGTCGCAAATATCTGGGGCAGATGGGCTTATGTATATGACTGGTAATGCATCCGCTTTATCTGGCACGGCCTCTATTACTTGCACTTTCAATATCGGTGTCAATCAAGACTTGGCGGCTGTAGATATACAAAATAGGATAAATTCCGTTTTGGCACAACTCCCTCAAACGACCAGAGATTTAGGCGTTACCGTTGAGAAAAGAACGTCGGACATACTGCTTATAGTGTCGGTAACGTCACCAGATGGCAGCATGAGCGATACGCAAATAAGCAACTATATCCTTACAAATATGCTAGATGAAATCAAGAAAATCCCTGGCGCTGGACGCTCGCAGATATTTGGTCGAAAAGACTATGCCATTAGGGTATGGACAGACCCTGACAAAATGGCAAAACTTGGTGTTACGGCTAGTGACATAGGGGCTGCGATAAAAGACCAAAATATACAGGTCGCACCGGGAAGAATAGGGCAAGCTCCAACCGACAAAGACCAGATGTGGACTATGCAGTTAAACGGAAAAGGTAGATTTTCAACAGTCGAAGAGTTTGAAAACGTAATAATCCGCTCAAATGCCGACGGTTCCGCTATAAAACTGAAAGACGTTGCAAAAATAGAGCTTGGTAGCCAAAATTACGAGTATTTCGCTAGGGTTGTTGGTAAGCCTGCGGCTGTTATAGGTATTTTTGCCGATACGAACGCCAATGCTCTTGATACGGCGGAGGCGGTCTACAAAAAAATGGACGAGTTATCCAAAAAGTTCCCTCCTGGGCTAGAATACAAGATACCTTACGATACTACGGAGTTTATTAAGATTTCCATTGATGAGGTAGTTAAAACGCTTATAGAGGCGATTATTCTTGTAAGCCTTGTAATTTATTTGTTCTTGCAGAGCTGGAGGGCGGCGTTAATTCCGATATTATCCGTTCCAGTCTCGCTTACAGGTGCTTTTATAGGTATGTATGTACTCGGTTACTCGATTAATACGCTTACCCTGTTTGGCCTCGTCCTTGCTATTGGTATAGTCGTGGATGACGCCATTGTGGTAATAGAGAATATGGAGAGGATACTTCAAAGCGAGAATATAACTCCTAGAGAAGCTGCCATCAAAGCTATGATGCAAGTATCTGGCCCCGTTATAGCAATCGTACTTGTTATGTGTGCGGTATTTATTCCGGCTACTTTTATAGGCGGTATGACAGGTCAGCTTTATAAACAGTTTGCCGCTACGATTGCCATTTCAGTTGTTTTCTCCGGTTTTATGGCTATTTCGTTTGCTCCCGCAATAGGCGCACTGATACTCAAAAAACAACACGCCGAGCCGGCTAGATTTTTTAGATGGTTTAATACTAAGTTTGGATTGATGACTGATAGTTATGTCAAACGTTCGGCGTGGATGATTAGAAAATCGACGCTTATATTTTTGGTCTATCTCTCAACTTATGGTTTTATATACTTTTTCAACAAGACGCTTCCGACGGCTTTTGTCCCTATGGAGGATCAAGGGTTTTTTATTACGAGTATTAACCTACCGGATGGGGCTACAACTAGCAGGACTTTTGAGGTCGTCAAGGAGGTTGAGAAAATACTTGCAAACGAACCGGGCGTTTATATGTATACCGCCGTTACCGGACTTAATATTATGACTTTTTCTCAAGAGCCAAACTCTGCGGCGGTGTTCGTAAGGCTCAAGCCTTGGAGCGAGAGAACGACGAAGGAGTTAAAACTATTTGGAGTAGTCGGCTCAATCTCAAAAAAATACGGAGCTATTAAAGATGCTACCGTAATGGCTATGCCGCCCCCACCTATTAGGGGTATGGGGCCGTCTAATATGTTCAATTTTAGACTCTTGCAAATGGGTGATAGCAATATGACAAAACTTGCCGCAACTACAGGCGAGTTTTTGAAAGAGTTAAAAACGGAAAAAACTCTGAAATCATCACTAACTACGATGCGGGCAAGCACGCCTACATTGCTCGTAGATGTGGATAGAGAGAAGGCCAAATCGTTTGGCGTGTCTATCGCTGATATTTTTGGAGCATTGCAAGCTAGCGTCGGGTATATGAATATAAATCAGTTCGACAAGAACGGCAAAATTTATTGGGTACAGGTGCAGTCCGAGGCACAGTACAGAAGCAAGCCTGAAGACATAGGCAAGGCTTGGGTGCGAAGCTCTAGCGGGAAGCTGTTACCTTTGTCCAACTTCATAACCGTTTATCCGTCAAGTGCTCCATCGACGATAGAGCACTTTAACGGTTCTTTGTCTACAACTATTATGGGTACGCCTGCGGATGGTTATAGCTCCGGCGACGTAATCAAAAGACTAGAGGAGATAGCATCTGAAAAACTGCCGTCAAATACTTCCTTTGACTGGGAAGGGCTATACTTACAAGAAAAGCTTGTAGGTTCAAAAGCATTTATCATCATAATATTTGCGCTGGTTTTGGTATATCTAATCCTTGCCGCTTTGTATGAAAAATGGGCACTCCCTATATCAATTATGCTAGCAGTTCCTTACGGTATAGCTGGAGCGTACGCCGTTGTTTGGGCAATACCGTTTCTTAATAACAATGTGTATTTCCAGATAGGTCTTTTGACACTCATTGGACTCTCAGCCAAAAATGCGATTTTGGTCGTCGAGTTTGCCGAGGAACAAAGACAGCTAGGCAAGAGCATATATGACGCTACTATGGAGGCGGCAAGACTAAGGTTTAGGCCTATGATGATGACATCCGTCGCATTTCTTGCGGGTATGTTGCCGCTCATTATGAGCTCCGGCGCAGGCGCTATGAGTAGGTTCTCGATAGGCGTAGCGATGTTTGGCGGTATGATGGCGGCTACGTTCATCGAGAGGTTCTTTATACCGTTTCTTTATTATTGGGTAGCTACGGCTAGGGAGAGATTTTTGATTAAATACAAAGGGGGCGCAGATGAAAACCACTAATGTTTTAGTATTCTCCACCGCCGCATCTTTGTTTTTGGCCGGTTGCGCTATAGGGCCAAACTATGAAAAGCCGAGTATTGAAGCGCCAAAACAATACACAAAAGCGGATGCGATAAAAGCGGATCAGAATGTGACGAATATTGACAAGAGATGGTGGAAAAGCTTTGGCGATGAAGGCCTTAGTAAAGCTGTTGATAAGGCTATAGAGGTCAACTATGACATCAAGATAGCATCTGCGCAAGTGGATGCGGTGCTGGGGCAGTTTGACGAAGCAAAGTCGTATTTGTATCCACATATCAATGCAACTGGCTCGCTAACTAGAAAAGGTGTAAGCGGTTCTACAGACAGTAGCCTAAAAAACGGCGTTACGAATACGTTTGCGGCCTCTCTTAGTATGGCAAGTTATGAGATAGACCTTTTTGGCAAAGTCCGCAGGGCTACAGAGGCGGCAAGGGCAGTTCTGCTGGCCAGTGAATACAATAGAAGGGCTACACACCTGTCTGTTGCTTCGGCAACGGCCGCATCTTATGCTAGGTTGTCATCTCTTAACGCTCAAGTAAATATTGCAAAAGAGAATATAACTACAGCCTCCGATATAGAGCAGATAACAAAGAAAAAATATGACCTAGGATACGCATCTGAGGTTGATTGGCTGCAAAGCTTTTCGCAATTAGAGGGGGCAAAGGCTACATTGGCTCAGCTGGAAGCATCTAGGATAGCAGAGAGCGCAACGTTGAATGTGCTTTTGGGGCAAGCTCCGACCAAGATAGATACGTCAAATATAGATAGCATCAAAATCCCATCCGTACCCGTCGGTATTCCAAGCGACATACTTGGCAGAAGACCGGACGTAGGTGCGGCGGAGCAAAATCTAATAGCCTCAAACGCAAAAATAGGCGTTGCAAAAGGGGCGTATTATCCAAGCATTAGCCTAACGGGAATGTTTGGTAATCAAAGTGCAGAGTTTAGTAAGCTCTTTAGCTCGCCGACCAAGCTTTGGCAGGTGGCTCCAGCTATCAACTTGCCTATTTTTACCGCCGGACTCATAGCTGGGCAGGTAAAAGAGGCAGAGGCCGGAAAAGACCAGAGCCTAGCTCAGTACCAAAAAACAGTCATATCCGCATTCAACGACGCTGATAGCGCAATAGGTCAAAACTATCACGCAAAAGAGCAGGATGAAGCCAGCCAGAAAAAAGCGGAAGCCATGCAAAAGGCTTTTGAGAGTGCAAAACTAAGATACAAAGTGGGAAATATATCGTATGCGGATATGCTTTTAGTTCAGCAAAACTGGCTAAGCGCAAAACAACAGGCCGTAGTAGCGAAGCAAAATAGAATTATCACGACGATAAATCTATACAAAGCGCTAGGCGGCGGCTGGGATGACAAAGATACACCGGATCTTCCAAATTTTCTACCTTCTGGAAGATAGCTACATTTAAAGCAGAGGGTGAGCATATTGCTTCGCTCTGCTTTTCCACACTAATCTACAAATCAAATTTCAAAATATAAAATCCATAATCCGCTAAGCCTTTGTTTGGCAAAATCTTTAAAAAGGAGTTTTGGATGCAAAGAAGAGATTTTATAAGATTTGTAGCGGCAGGTACAGCGGTGGCTACTGCGGCACCACTACTAGCCTCAAGCGTCGGAAGAGATAACTTCATCATAAGCGATGTCAAAGAAGTATCCAAAAAGATGGTGAATGAGATATTTAGATCAAACGCTTATTATAAAAAAAGTAAAAACAGAGCTTTTTTCGAATCTTTCACCGGCTCCCAGCATCCGAGAGTTACTTTGGTCGCTTGCTCTGACTCTAGATTTCAGATGGGGGCGATAGATGAAACACCAGAGAACGATATTTTTGTAATTAGAAATATCGGCAATCAATTTGCGTCAAACCCTGGTTCCGTGGAGTACGGCGTACACCATCTTCATACACCGCTTCTTATATTTATGGGCCATACGAGATGTGGAGCTATCAAAGCGGCTATGTCCGATTATTCAAAAGAGAGCCTCCATATCAAAAAAGAGGTAGATACGCTAGCCTTGTCAATCAGAAAAGCTCAAAATGGGTACAGTGAAAATGAAAAATGGCTAAACGGTGTAGTATCAAACGTTCATCAGCAAGTATGTACGGCAAAGGCCGAATTTGAGCAACAAGTAAAAAGCGGCGAGTTAACTATTGTTGGTATGGTGTATGACTTTGCAAACGACCTAAAAGAGGGGCACGGAAGTATAAGGGTGGTAAACGTAAACGGTGAAGCGGATATGGAAAAAATAAAACAAATGGCTATTTTTAGGAGTGCGCTATCTTAGTAGCGGCTCTGTTTTCTCCAAATATCCTGAACTTTTTGTGTGTAGTACTCTATAGTCTGCTGCTTCGTGCGTACGCTTCTCTCGCCTAATCTGGCGACGAATCTTGCAACATCCGCAATAAGCCAAGTATCTTCAACCGATGACGAGCTGTCTATTTTGTCGGCTACTTCATGTGTTTCTGCTTCGACCTGTTCTCTTGTTAAAAACATCTTATTGTATTTTTTAAAGAGCCTAGCTTCGATAGTTTTTGCGCTCATAAAAACCTCTGGGCGTAAATTAATTATTGGTATTTTATCAGAATTTTGAGGTTTTTTATCAAGATTTTTAAATGTTTTTTAAAACAGTGTTAAAAACTGGTTATTACACTTTCAATGATAATGCGAATAATTGGCTATAATCAAAGCAAAAAACAAGGTAGCGAATGGAAATCGTAAATAGCGGTATTGCTTGGCTTGCGGGAGCTCTTTGGGGGCTGCCGCTTATTGTATTTTTGCTAGGTGTTGGTATATATTTGACGTTTCTTTTGAGGGGTGTGCAATTTAGAGCTTTTGGACATGCTTTTAAACTCGTATTTCACAAAGAGCACGGTAGCGAGGGTGACATTAGCCATTTTGCGGCTCTTATGACCGCTCTTGCCGCAACCGTCGGGATAGGAAATATAGTTGGGGTAGCTACGGCTATCACGCTTGGCGGCCCGGGAGCGGTATTTTGGATGTGGATGACCGGACTTGTCGGTATGGCTACCAAGTACTCGGAGATACTTCTAGCCCAAAAATATAGGCAAAAAGGTGCGCATGGAATGCGAGGCGGCCCGATGTATTATCTTAGAGACGGGGCAAATATGCCTCGCCTTGCGATAGCTTTTGCCGTTTTTACCGTTCTTGCTAGCTTTGGGATAGGTAATATGACACAGTCAAACGCCGTAGCCTCCGCTCTCTCTTTAAAATTTGGTATAGATACTGCGATTACTGGCTTTTTGTTGATGATTTTGACGATGCTTGTGATACTCGGGGGTATAAAGTCAATAGGGAAGTTTACCTCTTTTCTTGTCCCTTTCATGATAGTTTTTTATGTCGGCGCCGCACTAATCGTGCTTACGATGAATGTGGAAAAACTCCCTTCCGCTTTTGCTCTTATA
>JAYSBP010000019.1:0-26100 GCA_041915365.1 Campylobacterales bacterium
GTCCACTATTTTGTTCGCACCCTTGATATAACAGGCTGTTCCGGTACACACAACACACGAGTGTTCACCGGCAGGCTTTAGCGTAAAGTAGTGGTAAAAAGTAGCGACACCGTAAACCTTTGAGAGTGGAAGGCGAAGAGATGCGGCGACAAACTTCATAGGCTCGTCATCCAAAAAGCCGAAAGCCTCTTGTGCGGCATGCAGGGATTCAATAAGGGATGATTTTTCATACCCCATTTTTTTCATTGCACGGTCGAGAGCTTTGTAGCGTGGGTCGTTAGGCACTTGGGGTTTTGGCTGGATAATCATCTTTTGGTAACCCTTTAGTATTTATATGGTCATATTTTATTTTACTATTAGCAAGTATAAAAAAGCTTAATGACCAAAGTATTACGCAATCTTAAAAAGAAGATGTCTCAAATATAGGCTCTACGAGGTGCTCTTTTTTCATTATCTCAACAAGTTTTAGATTTTTTATTTGTAAATTCATTACGTCGTCTATCGATTTTGCGCTAGACATCGCAATCTCTCGCAAAAATAACCCTCTATGCTCTTTTGCATTGTGACTTACGACTTTGCCACCTTTTAGGAATTTTGGTTTTAGCGTAGGTACTTTTGGGGTATAAAACTTCTCATAATATCCCGCCAGCAAATCCAATATTTCGCACTCTTCAAACATTGCATCTAAAGAGGCGGAAAACTCTTGTTTGTAGTATTTGGCAGCGTCAATGCCGTCTATTTTTACACCTTGTTTTAACTTATAGTTTGGTATTTCATCAGATGAGAGTAATGGACCAAACAAGTTTGAGAAAATAAGCACATTGTCAAATATGTATTTTTTTGCATCCGCATGGAGAGTGTAAAAATCAAGCGCTTTGTAGGCAACCCCCGCATATCTTAGTATTGCCTTTTGCGTTGGCAATTCAAATACACTATCTCTGTACTCGCTGTTTTGTTCGAGTGTTTTTAGCTCAAAAAACTCCAGCAAAGCTTTTTCATCCAAAGTTTGCTTATACTCTTCAAACCGCTTTAAAAGTTCATAACGCTTCTCGTAAAGAGATGAAAAAATAAAAGATTTTGGGGATATTGGGGCTAGGTTTCCGCCCGCCTCTTTTGATTCAGCGGGGGATAGTAGTGTGTATAGCATTAAATATCTGCTACGAATTCTTTAAATAGATATTTGCTCTCATGCGGTCCAGGGGAACTCTCAGGGTGAAATTGTACGCTAAATACGTTTTTGTTTTTGTATCTTAAGCCCTCAATAGTATCGTCAAAAAGATTGATATGCGTTGGCTCGGCAACCTCAAGTATCTCGTTTGGCACATTGTAATTATGATTTTGAGCGGTTATCTCTACGCCGCCCGTCTTTAGATTTTTGACAGGGTGGTTACCGCCGTGATGTCCAAATTTTAGCTTGTAAGTCTCGTATCCAAAAGCGATAGATAGGAGCTGATGACCAAGACAAATACCAAATATCGGAATATCCGCAGCTATTAGCTTCTTAATTTCCGCAACTTCTTCTGTGAGCACAAGCGGGTCGCCCGGGCCATTTGATAAAAACACCCCTTTTACTTCACCGCTTTTGAATCTATCTATTACCACGTCCGCTTTTGTATGATGCGGCACAACCTCTACTGAGGCTCCCGCCTCGACAAGTTCATTTAGGATATTTAGCTTTGCACCAAAATCGTAAGCGACTATTTTTTTGAGATCTGCGCAAGGCTCTTTGTAACAAAAATGCGCTTCGTTCCATGCCGCTTGCGTATGGGTATAAGCCTCTGTCGTACTGACCTCTTTTATGTAATTGATGTCGCCGATTTTTGGGCTAGAGGCAAGGCGTTTTGCCAGCTCCTCTTTGTCAAAACACTCGGTAGAGGCGATAGCAGGCATAGCCCCCTCTTCCCTCATAATTTTCGTCAAAAATCTAGTATCTATACCGCAAATACCGATAATGCCATGTCTTTTTAGATAATCGGAGAGATTTTCTTTGCCTCTGAAATTTGAGTAGTCCGGCTGATAGTTTCTTACTATCACAGCTTTGGCATACACTCCACGGCTCTCTTGGTCATCTTCGTTTACGCCTACGTTTCCGATTTCCGGCATTGTGAAAGTGATAAACTGCCCTGCATAGCTAGGGTCAGAAATAATCTCTTGGTATCCGGTAAGAGAGGTATTAAATACTATCTCGCCTACACTTGTTCCCTCGGCACCGAATGACTCTGCCTCTAGGTATATTCCATTTTCAAGATAAAGAGCTACTTTCACAGCATTCCTCTTTTTGTTAGTTCATCTTCATATAGTTTTTGCACGACTATCTCGTACTCTTCGCTACCCTCTACGAGATTTCTCTTGTAGTTTCGCACTTTTTCTTTTACCGAATCCTCAATGCTATCTTGGCTTTTCACAAAATCAAGCATCGCCTTAACTATAATAGTCTTTATTCTCGTTTCCGTGACAGAGTAGTCAGCTAGGTCATCATTCCAAATCTCATCAAGTATTTTGTGAGCCATAGAGTTAAATCTCTCTTCTTGCTCCAAAATAAGCCCCATCTCTCCTGACACCTTTCGTTTTACCATCCAAAAGAGTTGTTTTCTGTCAGGGCTCAAAAACTCTATCTCTTCTTCGTTTTGCTCCAAAAGTTTTCTTACTTTCTCGTCCACAGAGTATTCAAGGTCAATATCTGCATCTATTACCTTAAGACAAGCAGCCTTTATAGGGTCCACGCCGTGTTTCATCTGGACAAGTCCACTATTTAGTAAATCAAGTGTGATTTTATTCGCTATGTAGGGAGCGTGCGTAGTTCTAATTCTCATCTTTTATAACCCCCGTTTTTTCGTAATGTTAGCGAAAAAAAGCTAATTTTTAGGCAAGTGAAAAAGGGCTAGTAGCTTATTAGTGCGGAGGTGAGGGCCTCTCTTATGTGTTTCATTTGAGTGTGTTTTACTAGGCACCACTCAGGAGACAATAGTGTCTCATCGTCTATCCCCGCTGTTACCCTTTGCACACTTATATCGGGAGGTAAATTTTGTATACACCTAACTAATATTTTGATGTACGCCTCTTCACTTATCGGCTCAAATTTTCCGGCTTTGTATTCATTTGCCAGAGCCGTATTTTTGACAACATAAAGTGGATGAAACTTGATAGAGTCTACGCCAAGGGCAAGCGTCTTTTCAAATGTTTTATACATCATCTCTTCAGACTCTTCTGGAAGTCCGAATATCAAATGTGCGCACAGATTTAGTCCATAGCTTTTTACTAGCTTTACGGCTCTCTCTACATTTTCAAAATCGTGACCTCGATTTATCTTCTCTAGCGTCTCGTCAAAAACGCTTTGTATCCCTATTTCTACCCATATCTCTTTGGTTTTTGACAGCTCAGCCAAAAATTTTATTATCTCTTCGTCTATGCAATCACTTCTGGTGCCAATACTAAGCCCTATAACGTCATCAAACTCGAGAGCCCTTGTATAGAGTGCCTTTAGCGTATCAATCGGGGCATACGTATTTGAAAATGACTGGAAATAAACGATAAACGAAGAGGCTTTAAATTTTTTGTGAAGTCTATTTTTTGTTTTTTGTATCTGCGATTCAAGAGAGAGAAGCTGAAACTCCAAAAGAGGGTTTTCTTTTGAGTTTGGATGCAGAGTAAATCTTTTTTTTGGGGATTGGGCTATGTTTGGGCTAAATGACTCGTTTTCACAAAAACTACATCCGCCGACGGCCACCGAGCCGTCTATATTTGGGCATGTAAAACCCGGCATACTTACCGGAATTTTATAAATTTTTTGACCGAACTTTTTACGTAAATACCTACCGAACGTGAGAAGATTTTTCATGCGTCCTAAATTATGTATTTCCCGTCAAAGCAAGCCTTGCAATACTCTTGTTCATCACCACCGCACGCATTGAGCAGACCATCTACACTCAAATACGCCAAAGAATCGGCGCCGATAAACTTCTTAACCTCGTCAACACTTTTTGATGCGCTTATTAAGTGCGTTTTGTCAGGCGTATCAATACCGTAGTAACAAGGATCACTCGTAGGTGGAGAGGATATTCTCATGTGTACCTCCGCCGCCCCTGCGTCACGAAGCATCCTAACTATCTGCTTGCTTGTAGTGCCTCTGACAATACTATCATCAATTACAACCACTTTTTTGCCGGCTATCAACTCTTTTATCGGGCTAAGCTTCATCTTAACTTTGAGGTCTCTTATTTCTTGTGCTGGTTCTATAAATGTTCTTCCGACATAATGGTTTCTGATGATGCCAAGCTCAAAAGGTATACCGCTTTGTCTAGCATACCCGAGCGCCGCCGGAACGCCGCTGTCAGGCACAGGTATTACCATATCGGCATCTACCGGCAACTCACGAGCCAATGCCATACCCATCTCGATTCTAGCGGCGTATGCGCTCTTGCCAAAAAGGAGGCTGTCAGGTCTTGCAAAATATACGTATTCAAATATACATTTTTTTGGAGTAGGCTCGAATACTTGAATAGATTGAGGCTCTTTACCATCTTCAAATATTAGCATCTCTCCTGGGTTTACATCACGTACAAACCTTGCACCCACAAGGTCAAAGGCGCACGTTTCGCTAGCTACCACCCAGCCTTTACCGAGCCTACCGAGACTAAGTGGCCTAAAACCATGCGGATCCCTAATAGCAAACATCTTTGTTCGTGATAAAAATACAAAACAATATGCCCCGGTAACTTTTTTGACCGCATCGATAATTCTATCTTTGAGTCTTGTTTTTTCGCTTCTCGAGATGAGATGAATGAGGTTTTCCGTATCCATCGACGATTGGAAAATAGCTCCACTTTTGATGAGAGCGTCTCGCACCTCTTTTGCGTTTGTAAGATTGCCGTTGTGAACTATAGACATTTCACCGAGGTCATATCTAGCAAATACAGGCTGTGCATCGAGAATGCTATCTTCTCCGGCAGTTGAGTATCTATTGTGTCCGATAGCCATCGTACCGGCAAGTTTTTCTAGCTTCTCCTCATTGAAGACCCTAGTTACAAGACCCCTATCTTTGATGGTAAAAATCTTTTTGCCGTTTGAGGAGCTAATACCGCTGGCCTCCTGTCCACGATGTTGCATCGCAAAAAGTGAGAAATAAGCTATCTTAGAAGCCGCAGGAACTCCGAATACGCCGACAACGGCACACTTTTCATTTAAATCATGCATTTTATATACCTAGACAATCTTGTATTTTATAGAGACCGTTTTTTTTCTGTCCCGATAGCCACATAGCCGCCTTTACTGCACCTTTTGCAAAAGTATCCCTGCTTGTAGCGGTATGAGACAACCTAAGAAATTCTCCGTCATTGTAAAAACCAACCGTATGCTCGCCGACTATATCGCCGCCCCTCAACGCCATTACGGCTATTTCGTCTTTTGTTCTAGCGCCTATATTCCCATCTCTACCGCTCACTCTTACGGAGTCAAGGTCTAGCCCACGGCCTGCCGCCGCATACTCTGCAAGTGTCAAAGCCGTGCCGCTTGGAGCGTCTTTTTTGTGTCTATGGTGCATCTCGACTATCTCAATGTCAAACTCTCTTAGTTTCTCAGAGGCCGTTTTCACGAGTGAATTTAGGAGAGCTACCCCAAGAGACATATTTGTCGCATAGAGTATCGGCATACTTTTTGACGCATCTCTCAATAAATTTTGCTGATGTGGATTAAGACCAGTTGTGCCTATTACGAGAGCTTTTGGATTTTTTTCTGCCGCCTCGAGCAGCTCCTCTGTACCTTCCGGTGATGTAAAATCTATAGCCACGTCGCATTTTGACAAAAAATCTACAGCGTCCTTGGATACGAGAGTATCTTCATAGCCACAGTTTTCGCCCTTGAAATAAACAGAGGAAAGCTCCATTCCTTCGCTCTCTCTAACTATTGCGCATAGCAGTTTACCAACTCTGCCGCTCGCCCCATAAATTCCGACTTTTACCATTTTAGTGACCGCCTTTGAAATTATCTATATATGATATCGCCTCAAGCGCAGCTACAGCCCCATCAGCCGCCGCACACACGACTTGTCTTGCAGCTTCACCTCTGACATCGCCGGCCGCAAAAAGCCCAGGAACATTTGTTCTCATTTTGAGATCAACTTTGACTTCGCCGCTTTGAACTAGCTCGCAAATACTGCTTCCGTCTTCTTGTATTAGTGAGCCATTATTTACCGTGCGCCCCACAAAAACAAATATCCCAGGAACATCAAGCTTTCGCTCGCCATCAGCCGTCTCAACGATCACTCCGTTCACACCCATAGCGTCACCGACAACTTCTTTGACAGATGCATTCAAGATTAGCTCTATATTATCCATATGCTTCACTCTTTCTACCGACGAAGGTGCCGCCCTGAAGGTGTCTCTTCTATGAACAAGATATACTTTTTTGCAGATTTTTGCTAGATAGTGAGCCTCTTCAAG
Organism: Campylobacterales bacterium; assembly: GCA_041915365.1. GTDB lineage: Bacteria > Campylobacterota > Campylobacteria > Campylobacterales > UBA6016 > UBA6016. The sequence continues at coordinate 6,438 of JAYSBP010000019.1, forward strand.
CGCCGTATCGCCACCGCCAAGCACCACAACTTCCTTACCCTTGTAAAAAAAGCCGTCGCAAGTAGCGCATGTACTCACGCCTCTTCCGAAAAACTCGCTCTCTCCCTTGAAACCACCTTTTTTCGGCACGGAACCAGTCGCCACTATGACGCCAATGGAGTCTTTTACGCTACCGTCCAAAAATGATATCTTAAAGCTTCCATCGTTATTCTTAGCTATTTTGTCAACGCCGTTCATTTCAAATTTTAGACCAAAGTGCTCGGCTTGAGGAAGCCAATCGGCCATAAAATCTAGGCCTGTTTTTACCTCTTTTATCCCTGGATAATTTTCCATTTCACTGCTCTGGGTTATCTGTCCGCCAGGCATACCCATATCAAACATCACGACATCTTTCAGTCCACCCCTACAAGCATAAATCCCGGCACTAAGTCCAGCCGGTCCGCCGCCTATAATAGCAAGTTCCAACACTGTGTTATCCTCGTGTAGTTTTTGGAAGCGATAGTATCAAAAAAAGGTTGAATTTAATAAGAGAAAAACCGTCTTCTTTTGACGGTTTTTGAAGGGAGTGATTACGCTAAAAGAGAGTCTATTTTTTGTTTAAAAGTTTGTTTTGCCGCAGCGCCGACCATTTGGTCTACTACTTTGCCATCTTTTAGGAAAAGAATAGTAGGGATAGATCTAATGCCAAATTTTACCGCAAGGTCTTGCTCTTCGTCAGTATTTACTTTGCAAACTTTCGCTTTGCCTTCATACTCTTCTGCAAGCTCTTCTATGATAGGGGCTACCATTCTGCACGGTCCACACCAAGGAGCCCAGAAGTCAACTACCGCAACGCCGGCAGAAACTGTCGCTTCAAAATTTGCAGCTGTTAAGTCTATATATTTTCCCATCTTGCTTTCCTTTTTTAATTGGTTTATTTGGTGATTATACGACCCATATTCTTTAACAATGCTTACTTTGAAAAAATTATCATTTAGGCATAAATACGGTTATATCATTCTCTAAGTAGCCATAACAAAACGTCGCTTTTGGCGAAAGAGACAACACAAATAACTCTAATTCTGGTTTGCTTATTTTCAGGTATCCGTCACCGTGTGCGTCGATTAATATGTTAAATCTATATTCCTTATTTGACAGCAAAAAGCATTTTTTAACAGACTCAAAAAAAATATCTTTTTTGCAAAAAGCATAAACTCCGCTTGATAAAACATAATCAAATTTATTATCTATGTCAAAAATAGATGCCACAAAAAAGCCCTTATGAGGATGCTTTTTTTGAGATTTTTTGATAAATTCACGAACAATATCTATTCCGACATATCCACACTCAAAGTTGTTTTCGCCCATATATTCAGCCATAGCCCCAAGCCCGCACCCAAAATCGAGAACCGAGTCTTTCTCATTTATTCCAATTAACAACTTCTCAAAACGAAGATTTTGCCGCTCTTTACTTATCCAACCAACAGACTCATGCGAGTGGGTAGCCTTTTTGTGCATTGCACGGTATATTCTTTGTTGTCTTTGTTCGTTTAATATTTTTAGTGCGTTAAAACGTAACGTTTTCATACAGCTCGCACTCTCCGTTTCTTACGGCAACTAGGTCTATGCAATAAGGTGCATCTATTTTGTTTGCTGCCATATAAGAGTGCATCCCCTTTATGATTTTTTTTATTTTTTGGGAGGTCATATTATATACCGGGTCGAAACCCTTACCAGACTTTACCTCTATAAATCTATAAACACCGTTTTTTATTGCAATTATGTCGATTTCGCTAAATTTTTTTCGTACGTTTCTGGCTACCACTTTATAGCCGAGATTTTCTAGGTATTCGCAGGCTACGCCCTCGGCTTCAAGCCCTTTTGCTGTCGTGTTTTTCATATCTTAGCGCCACTTTGACTATTTTATCTCTTATCGACACTGGAAATCTGGAGATATTTTTTGCGGCAAAAGCAAATAAGAATGGAAAAGCGTATTCTTTTTTGTTTTTATCTATCGCTTTTACTATTTTATCAACGGCATCATCAAGCTCCATCAAAAACGGCATCTTAAAGCCGTTTTTATCCGTTAGCGGTGTTTTTATAAAGCCTGGCTGAATATTGATTACTTTTATGTTTTGAGGTGCTAAAAGTAGTCGCATAGAATCCAAAAATGAGTTAACCGCCCTTTTTGATGCGCTATATGCGGCCGTGGTGGGAAATGCCACAAAAGAGGCTAGCGATGAAATGGCAACCAACTTTCCACCGCCCTGCATCCTCATCTTAAGCGCAAAAATATCAAACATCGCCGCAATACCAAGAAGATTAGTGTCTATAATGTTTTTAAAATCACAAAAATCATACAGCTCTGCTTTATGCGCACTAGAAATTCCAGCATTGGCTATTACGATATCCACTTCATCGCACTCGTCACATATCATTTTACACATATTGCGGAGCGCATCAAAGTCTGTCACGTCGACACTAAAAGTTTTTATGATTGTTTTATTATTTTGCAGTTCGTTTGCTAGAGCTTTCAGACTCTCTTCTCTTCTGGCTATCAGATAAAGCTTTGAGGCTATGGGGGCATATCTAGCGGCAAGCTCTCTGCCTATACCACTAGATGCTCCCGTTATTACTACGGTCAAAGGAGTTAGCCTTCTATCCTTATCATTGAAGGCTTTTTGGCTATACAAGATAGTGCCAATACTTCACATAGTGCCTTTTGTATGTTTGCCTCTTTTGCGCTATGTGTACTAAATAGCAAGCTGGCCAAATCGCCTTTATTTTTTTGCTTGAAGTTTTCTATAGATATACCGTTTTCAGCTAGAACTGCAGCTATTTTACCAAGGACGCCAACCTCGTCTTTTGCCTCTATGCGAATATAATACTTACCCTCTATATCGCCTTTTGACGCTAGATTTAGTCCCGTCTCAAGAGGTCTGTTAAAGCCCATCATAGCAGCAGGACTCTCTGATCTTGCTATCTCAATGAGATTTGCTATAACTGCGCTCGCCGTGGCATCACCACCAGCTCCAGCCCCATAAAACATAGTCTCTCCGACCTTATCACCGGTAATAGCTACGGCGTTCATAACGCCGTCGACATCCGCCAGTATATGCTCCCCACTTATAAGCGCAGGATGCACTCTCAGCTCTACGGTACCGCCTCGTTTTTTTGCCACAGCCAGAAGCTTGATTACATACCCAAAGTCTTTAGCAAATTCTATATCGTCAGACTCTATCTCCGTAATACCCTCTATCAGTATGTCTTCAGGCTTTGCATCTATTCCGTATGCTATGGAAGCAAGAATAAGAAGTTTATGTGCAGCGTCACCACCGCCTACATCTAGCGTAGGATCCGCTTCAGCATATCCTAGTTTTTGTGCATCCGCAAGTACGCCGGCAAATCCAGCACCCTCTTTCATCATACGAGTCAGTATATAGTTGCAAGTACCGTTTACGATACCTTTGATAGACAAAATATGATTTGCCGCCAAACCATCCCTGAGCGCATATATCACAGGGATACCGCCTGCAACGCTTGCCTCATAGCCAAAGTGAAGATTTTTTGCCAACTCTTCAAGCTCTGAGCGGTGGTATGCAAGCATTGCTTTGTTTGCCGTTACTACCGATTTTCCACTTTTTAGAGCGTCTTTGACAACGGCATACGGGAAATCTATCCCACCCATCAACTCAACTACAACATCAATAGAATCGTCTTTAAGTACAAAATCTGCGTCAGTTGAGACCTCTATCCCAAGATGAGCGGCTTTTTGTGGCTCTCTCGTAACACCTTTTACTACTTCTATTTTTTTTCCCGCTCTTGCGGTTATTATGCTTTCGTTTTCTTTCAGTATTTTTACAACTGCACCACCTACGACACCAAGCCCCAGTACGCCTATTCTAAGCTTATCATCCATCTTTCAAAAACTCTTTTATATTTTTTGCCGCTTGTTTGATTCTTTTTTCATTTTCTATAAAAGCAATTCTCACATACTCATCGCCGTAAGGGCCAAATCCTATCCCTGGACTGACAGCCACATTCGCTTCAAGAAGTAGTTTTTTTGAGAACTCCAAACTTCCTAAATGTCTATACTGCTCAGGTATCTTTGCCCAAGCAAACATGGAAGCTTTTGGTTTTTCTATCTTCCAACCAGCTTCGTTAAAACTTTCTATTAGGCAATTCATTCTTTTTTCGTAGGTTTGCCTGATTTGCTCAACATCTTCAGTGCCGTTATTTAGTGCCTCTATAGCCGCAACTTGCACTGACGTATGCATACCATAGTCAAAATAGCTTTTTATTTTTGCAAGAGCGCCCACAAGTCTTTTATTTCCAACAACAAAACCAACCCTCCAGCCGGCCATGTTATAGCTTTTTGAAAGAGTAAATGTCTCAACCGCCACATCTTTTGCGCCAGGTATTTGCATAATAGACGGCGTTTTGTAATCGCCAAAGCTAATATCTGCATATGCGATGTCAGAGATGATATAAAATCTCTCTTTTTTGGCCAGAGCAACAAGCTTCTCGTAAAAATCAAGCTCCACACAAACCGTTGTCGGGTTGTTTGGAAAGTTGACTACGACGTATTTTGGTTTTGGTGTGGACTCTTTGATCGCTTTTTCTAATTTGCTGAAAAAATCACCGTCCTCTGGACTTAGCGGAACCCTATTGACATTTCCACCGCAAAGCACTATGCCGTATGTATGTATCGGGTAGCTAGGGTCCGGCACTATCGCAAGGTCACCTGGGTCTGTTATGGCCATAACAAGATGAACATACCCTTCTTTTGATCCTATCGTGGCTATTGCTTCGCTCTCTGGGTCAAGGACGACGTCGTACTTTCTATCATACCATTTGCATATCGCTTCTCTAAGCTTATATATACCTTTTGAAGCCGAATATCTATGAGTTCTCGTTCTTTTGAGCACTTCTACGGCTTTGTCGACTATGTGTGGTGGCGTATCTCCATCGGGATTACCCATACTGAAATCTATGACATCTTCGCCTGCATACCTCTGTTGCATTTTGAGGTCGTTCACCTGCGCAAATACATACTGCGGCAATCTTTTTATTCTATTAAACTCTATCTCTTCAAACATTTTTTATCTCCGTAACTTGACTTCGTAATATTTTATTGTTTTGGCTTTGTTGCGTTCACTTCTTTTTTGGCTTCGGTTTTGCCCGACAACTTATTGTATTCTTCTTCACTAATCTCTCTTAGCTTGCCGTTTTTATAGTGATATCTTATTTTCCCACCGGCTTTTGACTCTATGGTTGTTGCCCCTGCTACCACCTTGACCTGAGCGTGCCCAAATGCAACAAGCTGCTCTCTGCTTGTATTAAAGTCAAATTTGTGCTCGGCAACCGTTTCAAACCATTTATTGGTAGGTGTATCTAGGTATCTAATCCCAATCCAGACTTTTTTAGTCGGCTCAACAAAAAAACTACTTTGCGCCGCAACGGGCGCATTTTGGTGCTGTGCAGTTATATTTTTATCGGCAGAGGCCGTTATATTTTTATCTGTGACGTTTTTATCAGTCGCATTCTGATCGGTCGCATTTTGGTCAAATGCAACGTTAAAAGATATAGACGCATTGGTCTCATTAATCTCAGTCTGCAAACCGGTAGAGCCATTTGTCTCTGGAGTGCTCAATGAATTTTGCACATAAAGCATATAGCCGCCTCCTATTGTGACTGCGGCAATTAAGGCTATGAGCGCAACTTTTGATGTCGGCTTTTTATCGTTTTTAGCGGCCTCTGCATTCAACTTGTCGATAGTAGGTACTTCCGGCTCTTTTATGCTGTGAAACGCTTCAAACTCCTTTGTCCACTCCGACAAATCAAGGTCAAACTCTCGCTCTAGTATCTTAACAAGCCCTTTTGCTTTAACCGGATTTAGCCTATCAAAACGCTTGTTTACTATGTCATCAAGTGTAGTCTGTACGATATGGGCTTTTGATACTACAACCTCAGGGTCAAGATTTTTGAGCTCTTCGAGACCTTTTTTCATTAAGTTACCTCATCCTATCGATTAAAATTGCGGCTGCAACTGCCACATTTAGAGAATCAAAACCGTTGTGCATTTTTATTGTGACTATTTTATCAGCTTTTTGCATTACTTTCTTTGGTAGGCCTTCACCTTCGCTACCCATCATTAGCAACGTTTTATCGCCGACGGAGATATCCTTGCCCTCTTCGCCGCCCAAGCCTGCGGCGATTACTGTAAATCCTATCTGGCGAAGCTCGTTTATCATGTCAAGAGCGTTTGGAATGACGGCAATAGGCACATCAAATATTGCGCCGCTACTGGCTTTTGCTGCGGCTTCTAGGTTTATATCCTTAACTTGCGATATTATAATCCCATCTACGCCGAGGGCGTAAGCGCTACGGATGATTGAGCCTATGTTGCCCATATCTGTCACCCCAACAAGCGACAATAAAAAATTTGCCTTTTTTAACTTCTCAAGAGACGACAGCTCTGGATCTAAAACCTTTGCCAAAAAGCCTTGATGGGAACCGCCCCTAGCCATAGCTTGAGCTTTTTTTTCATCAAGCTTTACTATCTTTTTGCCTAGTTTTACTAGCTGCGCAAACTCTTTTTTATCTATCTCTTTGGCTAGATAGACCTCCTCCACCAAGGATGGATGCTTGTTAACAAGGTGCCAAAAAACCTGTTTTCCGTATATAAACATAGATAAATTCTAGCTAAAATAATATAAATCAGAGGGTGTGTGCTAGGAGTCTTTTTTGATTAATTCTTCGTATACGCTTTTTGGGTTTTCGCCTGTAATTTTGGCTATTAATTTTGCAGCTTGTTTTTTTGGTAAATCTAACTGCAAAACTTCATCCAAAGAGAGTGACAAAAAACCTGATTGCTTATTTGAAAACATTACAATCACAACCCACTCGCCTTTTGTGGAAAAGGTTTTTAGTTTTTCCGCAAACTCAGCCGCAGAAACTCTAAAATATTTTTGGTGTATTTTTGTCAACTCTTTTGCGGCAAAAACCGCAGCCTCACTGTCCACATCACAAAGTTCTTTTGCAAATTGCTCTATTCTATGTGGAGCCTCATAAAAAATTATTGGATGTACCGATGATTGCAGTTCCCTTAATTCGTCAATCCTTGAGCCGCTTTTATGCGGCAAAAACCCATGAAAAACAAACTTACTATCTAGAAAACCACTTGCGGCATACGCTGTCACTGCTGCACTAGCTCCTGGAAGGACATCATAGTCTATTTCATTTTTTTGGGCATACTCAACCAACAAAGCCCCAGGATCACTAATACAAGGCATACCGGCGTCGCTCATATAAACGCAATTTTTTTCAAAGATTGATAGTTCTATATCCTGAAGTATTTTCTCTTCATTATGTGAGTGGAGTGAATAAAAAGTTTTTTTTGAGATTTGCGCATCAAAACGCTGATTTAGGAGGTCGAAAAGTTTTTTTGTAACCCTAGTATCCTCGCAAAATACAACTTCAGCATCTTGCATAGCCTTTACGGCTCTGAAGGTCATATCCTCCAGATTGCCGATTGGCGTTGGGATAAAAGTAAGAGGCAAAGGATTAGTTCATATTGTATTTTTTCTTGAATTTCTCTACTTTACCGGCAGCGTCAACTAGTTTTTCTTCGCCTGTAAAAAATGGATGGCATTTGCTGCAGATGTCAACTCTCATCTCTGATTGAAGAGATTTTGTTGTGAATTTGTTACCGCAAACACAGCTTACTGAACACTCTACATAGTTTGGATGAATATCTTTTCTCATTGTTATTCCTTGGTGGTTTATCTAAAAAGCTAAAAAAATTTTCAGAAAATTAAGGCGAAATTTTATCAAAAAGTTTTTTAAATCTTTATATAAATTTTATATCAACGCCAAACTTGCCGCCGCAACGGCAGCCGTCTCGCTTCTGAGTATATTTGGAGCTGTAAACGATACAATTTTTTGTGCGCTTTTTTTTATAAGCTCCCGCTCTCTCTCACTAAAACCGCCCTCAGGGCCTATCAAAAAAGTTCCACTTCGTATATATCTTATATTCTCGCCTCCAAAATCAAAAGCAAAAAATGGAATGTTCATATCGCAAAATTCATCTAAGCTTTGGCATACGGCAGTCTCCATCAGGCTCGCTCTTCCGCACTGACAACAAGAGCTTATAAGTATGCGCATCAGTCTCTCTTTATCTATTTTAAAATTTTTCTGGCTTCTGTCTGAGTATATAAAGTATATTTTTGACACTCCAGCCTCATTTAGCATCGGGAGTGTTTTTTCTATGGTTTTTGGGTCAACAACGCACCACGCTATTTCACAACCTACAAACTTATCTTTTGGGCCAGTTTTTTGACCAGTTAGCGAAAGAATTGCATCTTTTTTGCTTACGGCCTGAACTTCATACTCATACAAGTTTTCGTCAACAAGATTTCTGAAAAAGAATTTTTCATTCTCTTTTGAGCGCCTAGATAAAAATAGATGGCGGAATGTATCTCCCTCTATCTTTAATGTTTGTGCGCCACTACGCTCATCGTATGAAAAAACCAATTTTAACGCTCCAAAAGAATTTTCTTGTAAAATCGTACGCAAAAATTAACAAAATTTGGGAAAACGATTTGAAATATCTTGTGGATTTTATCGAAAACGAACATATAGAACAGACTTTTGTCCACTCGCAATTAAAGTGCGACGTAGAGTCGTCTATGTTTTTAAAAAATATGGCTTTAAAATTTTTGAAAGGGCAAGAGAGCGTAGTATGCTCCGATATGCTAACGGAGCTTTTCTCGGCAAAAAACTACAAACATATAGAGAAATTGCCGCTTGTTAAAAATCTTATAGAACTGGGCTGGGTAAGCAATAACGATAATTTTGGAATGCAAAAAATTTCCGATACGTCACTATTAGAACTTCTAAATTCATCTTTGTCTCTTAGCTCGTCTTTTCTAAAACTACTTGAAGAGGGAAGTTTTGAGATGAGCCTGCCGGATATCAAGCCATATACGGACCATCTTGAATATCTTCAAGAGCAATTTTTTAGGATAGGGCTTTATCAAAAAATAGCCGCCATAAGACATAGCTTCTCAAGCGATTCTCCAAATATATCAAGACTACAAACAAAACTTGTCGAGCTTGAAGCAAGAATCACCGACAAAATAAAGCAGACAAAAATCCACCTTGAGCTTGAACACTTTTTTAAAGATAAACACCTAAGCGACAAAGAGAGGGTTATATTTTTGGCACTTTTGAAAGAGGAGTATTCTGGAGAGGGTGACAATCTAAGAGAGATGAATACACTCATAGATATAGTAAGCTCTGATGACTATGAGAGAATCAAAAACAGAAGCCTCCTTGAAGACGGAGCAAAGCTGATAGAACAAGAGATAATAGATTATGAAGAAGTCCTAACGCCTTTTGGCGGAATAAGCCGTTCGTTCTTTATATCAGAAGAGATACTAAAACATATCGTATACCCTCAAAAAAAGAAGAAAAAAATAAAAGTAAAACTAGAATCTTTGATGAAAGAGCAAGAGCTCTTTGAACTAATAGAACCAAAAAGCTCTTTGGATGACGTAGTACTAAACCCAAAGACTAGAGAGATGCTGGACACGGTACTAAGGCAGCTCGACAAAAATGTTTCAAATCTACTCAAAGATTGGGGCCTAAAAGATAAAAAAACTGGGGTAGAGGCCAGAATAATATTTCACGGACCTCCAGGAACAGGTAAAACTATGACGGCCCTTAGCCTTTCAAAATCACTCAAAAAACAAGTACTTAGCTTTGATTGTAGCAAAATACTATCGATGTATATAGGCGAAAGTGAAAAGAATGTACGAAAGATATTTGATACGTACAAAGAACTAAGAGACAAATCAAAAACGGAACCGGTATTGCTACTAAACGAAGCAGACCAATTCCTTTCGTCTCGTAGCTCCTCCGCTTTTTCAAGCGCAGACAAAATGCACAATCAAATGCAAAATATTTTTTTGGAGCAGATAGAAAGATTTGACGGCGTAATCATTGCAACAACGAACCTATTAGAGAATATAGACCAAGCATTTTCCAGAAGATTTAATTATAAAATCAAATTTGAAAAGCCGGATTTAAAACAAAGAGTTTCGATATGGGAAAAAAGTCTACCAAAGCACGCTCCGTACGATGATGGCTTTAGCATTGACGAACTTGCGAAGCATACTTTAACAGGTGGACAGATAGCACTTGTGATTAAAAATGCAGCATTCAATGCAGCGACAAAAGAAAAACCTATTTTAACAATGGAAGATTTTGTCAACGAAATCAAAAAAGAGCTAAGCGGAAGCTTCGACAATGAGAAATCAATGGGCTTTTTATCATAAAAAAGTCACAAAGTAATTGTTACTAAAATAAACATTTTTATATTTATAGCCTAAAAATTATGTAACATTAAGTTACTTATTTCCTGTTTTTTGGGTAAAGTAAATTTAATTATTATGACGGTATATTTACGACCGCTTAAAACGGGGCTTTCTAGGCTTTACGCCACCCCGAAATTCATACCAAAAAAAGGGCTTTGTGATGACTCATTCGGATTTTGCGCATCCGTATTTCGGCGCCTTCGTATTGATGGTTTTTACTTTTGCCGCCTTTTTCGCGACAACAAATCTTGCAAGATTCGTCAGCCGCCTAATGGCAAAAAAAGACACGGAAAAACTCAAACTATCTATATATGAGTGCGGTCCGGAAGCAAACCTCCAGCCAAACAAACTCTCGGCTCAATTTTATCTGTTCGGCCTTCTCTTTATCCTTTTCGATATAGAGATTATATTTATGTTTCCGTGGGCGCTTGACTTTAAACTCCTCGGATGGTTCGGTATGGTAGAGATGTTGATATTTCTTACTCTTCTCACCATCGGTTTTGTGTACGCATGGAAAAAAGGAGCGCTTCAATGGCACAGCATAAAGTAAATTACGCAGCAAGCGGCGGTCTTCCGGTTGCGCTGACTACAGTTGACAAGCTGGTAAACTGGGGGCGTTCAAACAGCCTTTGGGCGTTTACATTCGGTCTTGCGTGCTGTGCTATCGAAATGATGGCGTCCGGTGCGGGAAGATATGATTTTGACCGTTTTGGAACTATATTTAGAGCGTCTCCAAGACAATCAGACGTTATGGTCGTCTCAGGAACGGTAACAAAAAAATACGCACCGTTTATAAGAAGACTATATGACCAAATGGCAGAACCTAGATGGGTAATATCAATGGGTTCATGCGCCAATACTGGCGGTATGTTCAATACATATAGTACGGTTCAGGGCGTAGACAGAATAATTCCTGTTGATATATATCTTCCCGGATGTGCCCCTAGACCTGAGACGCTTCAATATGCAGTTATGATGCTTCAACAGCATGTCAGAAAAAACAAAGCCTCACGTGCTCAAATCCAAAAAAGGTTTGTGTAATGAGAAAATATACTCCAAAAGATAATGTACAAAAACAATCTTACTACACGGACAGATTTAGAGCTCCTGATGTTTTACCAAAGGAGCCTGTTGATGGCGATGGCGTATTTGCGAAAGACGTAGAAGCTATAAAAGCGACTTTTGATATCAAAGAGGCCTACATCCAAAAAGGTCAGCTTGTAGTTATAGTTGACGCCGCTTCAAACGTTGACGTATTGAAATTCTTTAAAGAAAATCTTGCCTATAACCAGCTAAGCGAACTTAGCGCCATAGACTTCGTAGCGCAATGCGGAGGATTTGAGGTGTTTTACCAGCTTTTATCAATGAGCAAACGAAAGAGAGCAAGAATAAAATGCTTCATCAAAGACGGTGAAAATATAGAGTCTGCGACAGGTATATACTCTTCTGCAAACTGGGCCGAGAGAGAGATGTATGATATGTTCGGCATAAGGGCAAACAATCACCCAATGCTAAAAAGAATTATGCTCCCTGATGACTGGGTTGGGCATCCGCTTAGAAAAACATATCCACTTCAAGGCGATGAGTTTGCAAGCTGGTATGAGGTAGACAAAATATACGGCAAAGAGGCCAGAGAAATCATCGGTCCAGAACTCAGAGACGCCGCATTTATCGATAGATACGACACGACTAGATTTGCAAGACTAGGCAAAGAGGTTGGCTACGGCGAAGAATATAAAGAGAGCGAAACACCTATAGCGTATCAAGAGGATGACAGGCCTCTACTAATAGACAAATTCGATCCGAGCAAGACAACGCTTGCGGACAGAGAAAGATAGGAGGGCAAAAATGCAACAACCAAATAAATTACAGCCCTTTTTTGAAAATATAGCCTTTGACCGTGAGGACAACAAAATGGTTGTCAACTTCGGTCCAAACCACCCATCGGCTCACGGTCTACTAAATCTCATTCTTGAGCTAGAGGGCGAGCAAGTATCAAAAGCGTACCCAAACATCGGTTTTCTTCATAGAGGTATGGAGAAAATGGCTGAAAATATGATATATAACGAGTTCTTGCCGACAACGGATAGAATGGACTACATAGCGGCAAGCTCAAATAACTACGGTTTTGCTCTTGCCGTCGAAACGCTAGTTGGACTAGAAGTCCCTAGACGAGCAAAAGCCATTAGAACAATGCTTCTTGAGATTAATAGACTTTGTTCGCACCTATTTTTTATCGCTACCCACGCACTCGACATCGGAGCTATGAGCGTATTCCTCTATGCCTTCAGGGAGAGAGAGCATGCAATGGACCTTATCGAGGATTATTGTGGTGCGAGACTAACGCACTCTTCCATTAGAATAGGTGGAGTGCCGTTAGATGTAACTCCTGCATGGCTAGAAAACCTAAAAAAATACATAAATTCCCTTGAGGAAAACATCCAAATTTACGAAGGTCTTCTTGATTCTAATAGAATTTGGAGAATGAGGCTTGAAGATGTAGGAATACTCCCTGCCGACATGGCTATAGACTGGGGCTGCTCTGGTATCATGCTAAGAGGTAGCGGCGTTAAGTGGGATATTAGAAAAGAGGAGCCGTACGAGCTTTACGATGAACTTGAGTTTGACGTACCGGTAGCCGAGACAAACGATAGCTACGGCAGATATAAATGCTACATGCTAGAGATGAGAGAGTCCGTCAAAATAATAGACCAATGTATCAAGCTATATCACACCACAGAACCGGCGATAATGGCAGAAGCGCCAAACTACGTATCGGCTCCAAAAGAGCAGATAATGACTCAAAACTACTCACTTATGCAACACTTTGTACTTGTAACGCAAGGCATGAGACCGCCAAAAGGCGAAGTATATGTGGCGACAGAATCGCCAAAGGGTGAGCTTGGATATTACATATACTCGGACGGCGAACCGTATCCGTATAGACTAAAAATAAGAGCTCCGAGCTTCTGGCATACAGGAATCTTGCAAGCATGGCTTCCTGGTGTTCAACTAGCCGACGTCGTAACAATGATAGGTAGCTCAAATACTGTATTTGGCGAGGTGGACAGATAATGAAAAGGTTTGATTTAAGACACCTAAAAAGCGACTTTTACGGTCGCATGGTTGAGCTGATGAATAGCGAAACAGCCAAAGAAGAGGTGGCTATTTTTATGTTTGAAGTGGGCGACTTTACCCCCGTCCAAAAAAGCGCAGACGTAATAAAAGAAAACGGCTGGACACTAATGAATAGCCTAAAATACAACGAAGTTGATTGGACTATAGTAGTAAAGAAATAGTATGGCAAATATCCTTTTTAGCCTTTGGCAAGACGAAATCATAGACAATCGCAACAAAAGCGTGAATGAAGCGGTAAAAAGCAAATTCCACTTTCCTTACGATTTTGAAGCAAACTCTCAGACAAAAGCCTTTATCGGTTGGGCTGGAGTGGCTATATTTGATAGTAGTGTTGATGTCGTCAAACTAGCCGTAGAGTATGCGAAGACATATCAAGAATACTCTGAAGCTTGTGGTAGATGCGCGCCAGGTAGATGGGGCGGCAGGATTGTTTATGATATTTTGCACAAAATAGGCAGAGGGGAAGGAAGCGAAAGTGATTTTGGCCATCTAAAAGAGATTTGTCTCTCTATGAAAGAGACCTCAAAATGCGAAATAGGCAAAACAGTCCCAAATCCGATTTTGGCGCTTATAACTCACTTTGAGGCAGAGTTTACGACACTCATAAAAGAGAAAAAAGCATCGCCTGATTTTCATAAAAATGATGTTTCATATATAGCCAAAATCACGGCTCCGTGTATGGATGCCTGTCCATCGCACGTAGATATTCCAGCCTACATTGAAGGGGTAAGAGACCTTAGATTTGATGATAGTCTCAAGGCAACTAGGCAAACAATGCCACTCGCTCATACTTGCGGTAGAGTCTGCCCTCACCCTTGCGAGAACGCTTGCAGAAGAACAAACCTTGATGAGCCGATAGCGATAATGGAGCTAAAAAGAGTTGGGGCAGACTTCGAAACAGACAGAGAGCTTGGATGGTTTCATCCGGTAGAGCCAAAACCGAAAACCGATAAAAAGGTGGCCGTAATCGGCGCCGGACCGGCTGGACTTACTGCGGCTTATTACCTCGGTATTGAAGGAATACATTGCGACGTATACGAAGAGCTTCCAGTACTTGGTGGAGAAGTGGCCGTTGGTGTGCCTGAATACAGAATGCCGATAGGCAAATACAACAAAGACATCGAACTTGTAAAAAGCGTAGGGACCAACTTCATCACAAATACCAGAGTGACCGCTGATATGATGAGAGAGTTTGAAAGCTCATACGACGCTATTTTGGTGGGCACCGGCGCAAGGCTCTCTAAAAAAATAAGAGCCAAAAACGAAAATCCAAAAGACGAGGGGTATTGGCCTGCAATTCCATTCCTTGATGAGATAAATCTATACGAAAAATACGGCATAGGTAGCCCTGTAGACCTGAGTGGAAAAACAGTCGTATGCGTAGGCGGCGGCTTCACATCTATGGATGTCGTAAGGTGTTCTATCCGCGCAAACGCAAAAAAAGTAGTTATGCTCTACAGAAGAGACGAAAAAACAATTATCAACAATACATCGTACGAAGAGTATCACGAAGCCGTCGAAGAGGGCGTGGAATTCATATTTTATAGTGCGATAGACGAAATAGTAGCCGATAACGGCAAAATCAAAAAATTGATAGTTGATATGTATGAGCTAGTTGCAGACCCAGACGGTGGTAAACCACAGCTTCTAAAGGCTGAAGGCAAAAGCTTTGAACTAGAATGTGACATACTCGTGCCGGCAGTAAGTCAAGATGCCGACTTGTCGCTGCTGCCACCTGAGTGGGAAATAGCAAAAACAAGCTGGAATACCATATTAACGGATGGTAAAACATATCAGACAAATAGAGAGAAGATATTTGCGGCAGGAGATTGTGAGTATGGCCCCATGACCATAGTAAATGCGGTTGGCCAAGCCAAAAGAGCGGCTAGTGTGATGGCTAGATATATATTTGAGGGCAAAGCATACAGAAGTGAAGACGAGATAATGGAAGACCATCTCAAAGCCCTAAAAGTCTATGACAAAAAAGAGGTTGTCAAAGGGTGGCTAAAAGGGCTTCCTAGAGAACATAGCGAAAAGCTAGAAGTAGAAACTAGAAAAACAAATAATATGGAAGTAAACTTTGGCTTTACGACCGAACAAGCGATAGACGAGGCTAGTCGCTGTATGAGATGTTACTATATAGCTATGGCGGCGGTGTAAAATGGAAATCAAAATAACCGTTAACGGCATGGAAATTGTCGCAAAAAAGAATGATACGATACTAAAAGCCGCAAGACGTGAAGGGGTATATATCCCAACATTATGCTATCTGTCAAAGTGTGAGCCCATATCTTCTTGCAGACTATGCGTCATAGAGGCCGAAAATCATGAGGGGCTTATTCTCGCTTGCCAAACAAAAGTTGTTGATGGCTTAGTTGTCAATACAAACTCAAAAAGACTGGAAGAAGAACGCAGAAGGATTATGCAACTTTACTGCGTCAACCATCCACTAGAGTGTGGTGTTTGTGATAAGTCAGGCGAATGCGATTTGCAAAATAAAACTCTTGAGTTTGGGATAACAGCTCAAAACTTCATGGCACACGACCAAAAAAGAGAGATAAAAGACTGGGGACTTATACAGTACGACCCTTCACTCTGCATCCTTTGCGAAAAATGCGTGCACACTTGTAATGAAATTATAGGTGACGATGCCATAGAGATAAAGGTAGGGGGCTATAAATCAATCATAGGACCAAAAAACTCGGATACGCTAGATTGTACTTTTTGCGGCGAGTGTATTGCAGTATGTCCAGTCGGAGCCCTTATATCAAGAGAGTTCAAATACAGCTCAAACGCTTGGGAGTTGCGTAAAGTCCCATCAGCGTGTGCGCATTGTTCGTCGGCTTGTTCTCTGACCTATGAATCAAAAATAAGCGGCACGGAATCCTCGGAGCAAAAAATTTATAGAGTTTCAAATGATTTTGAGTTTAGCACGCTTTGCAAGGCAGGAAGATTTGGCTTTGATTATGAGAACAAAGCAAAAAAAGATGAAGCGGCTTTTGATAAAGCAATAGGTGCTCTAAAATCAGCTAGAACTATCAAATTTAACTCGTTTATAACAAACGAAGAAGCAAAAATACTTCAAACAATAAAAGAAAAAAATGGTGTTAAGCTAGTAAATAGCGATGCTTATAACTTTAAAAAGTTTATGAACGCATACTCTAGCGTTAGTGGCAAGAGCTTGTATTCCAGCACTCTAGATGACGTAAAAAATAGCGACGGCATAATTGTTCTAGGCTCTATGATAAGCACTGACAACCCAATGGTAAGATATGCGCTAAACGAAGCATCAAAAAGAAAAAATGCAAAAATAGCTTATTTGCACCCAATTGAAGACCATCTGCTCGTGGCAAATGTCAATAAATTTGTCAAATATGAGCCAAAAAGTGAAGAGGGCGTAATGGCTCTACTCGCACTGATGTTTGCTGAGCGTAACGAAATGCTAGAAGAGCTGGATGTCGGATATGTAAGCTCTGAATCTAGTTTTGACGAGGCTGAGCAAGAGGCGATAGTAAATATGTTTGCTAGAGCCAAAAACAAAACCCTCATCCTCGGCGCAGACCTATACGCACATCCAAGAGCTGAGAATATAGCTCGTTTGGCTGCTTTGTTTGAAAAAGCGTCAGGTTTTAAAGTTCTTATTATCCCATCACAAACAAACACTCTTGGTGTTTCTATGATTTGTGATTTGGATGAAAAAGAAGAAGGGTTTAGCGTAGGATATAACGAAGAGGGAGACTTTGTCCTTACATCTTTAGGAAGTAACGGAAGAGATAATGCTATTGATATGCCTGCACTAAATCAACAAGAAGGAACTTTTGTAAATATAGACAAAAGAGTAGTTCCTCTAAATGCGGCTATAAGCTTTGACGGATATGAGCTAAATGATTTGGCTAATGCCATAGGGATACAAAAAGAATTTACCATAGACTACACAAAAGAGCTATTTGAGAAAGTAGCTTTTGATGAGCTTCCAAATAGATTTTTAAATGACGGTACCGAAGATAGAGGCTATGTATTAAAGGCACAAGATGTAGCCGTAGATGGAACAATAGAAGAAGTAGCGGACCTTGAAGAGATGAACGGTACTCTTGTGTATGTTTCTATGCCCGTGGGGCAGTTTAACAACTGGAGTAAAAAAAGCAAAAACCTAAAATATCAAAATGGGCAAATTTTAGGCTCAAAAGCATTCATGGGAGCCGCTAAAATAACGGACTCTGAAAAAATCCAAGTAGCTTGTGAAAAAGGCGAACTATCTGGTAATTATAAGCTGTGCGAAAAATTAAAAGGAACTGTTGCTATAGTTTCAGCGCTTGATTTCGGCACAGAAGGTTATAGATTTCAAAGAGCAAAAATAAGTGTTCAAGGTAACTAATATATGGCAAATGTGAAGTTTTTTATAGATGGGCGAGAGCTTGAAGGAAGCGACTCTGAGACGGTACTCAACATTGCAAGGGCGAATGATATTTTTATCCCTGCAATATGCTACCTGAATAGATGCTCCCCTACCCTAGCGTGCAGAATATGTCTTGTTGAGGCGGATGGCAAGCAAGTATTCTCATGCAATGCAAAACCAAAAGAGGGGATGCAGATAGTAACAAACTCTGAAGAGATAAAAGCAGAGCGAAAAGCTATTATGCAGGCGTACGACATCAACCATCCGTTAGAGTGCGGCGTATGCGATAAGTCTGGTGAATGTGAACTTCAAAACTACACTATGGAAATAGGCGTAAACTGTCAAGAATATAGCGTACCGGATTGCCATAGACCTATAAAAAACTGGGGGCCGATAAAGTACGACTCATCCCTTTGTATTGTATGCGAAAGATGTACGACAGTTTGCAAAGATATGGTCGGCGACAATGCGATAGGTACAACGCCTAGAGGCGGAGCGGAGATAGACAAGGCATATAAAGAGACGATGCCTAAAAATGCTTTCACTATCTGGACGAGAATGCAAAAAAATATTATCGGCACAAAGAGCGGCAATCCAGACGTTCTTGATTGTACACTATGCGGTGAGTGTATCGCCGTATGCCCTGTCGGCGCACTAACAAGCTCAGACTTTACTTACAAATCAAACGCGTGGGAACTTCGCCAAGTACCATCATCTTGCGCACACTGCTCATCTGCTTGCCATCTGTATTACGAAACAAAACACACATCCATAGAAAACGCTGAAGAAAAAATATATAGAGTTAGAAATGAGTGGAACTTCCAAAGCCTATGCGCAGCAGGAAGATTTGGCTTTGATTATGAGAACAAAGCAAAAAAAGATGAAGCGGCTTTTGATAAAGCGATAGGTGCTCTAAAATCAGCTAGAACTATCAAATTTAACTCGTTTATAACAAACGAAGAAGCAAAAATACTTCAAACAATAAAAGAAAAAAATGGTGTTAAGCTAGTAAATAGCGATGCTTATAACTTTAAAAAGTTTATGAACGCATACTCTAGCGTTAGTGGCAAGAGCTTGTATTCAGCGAGTAGCAAAGATGTGCACGCTAGTAACTTTGTAGTTACGGTAGGCTCAATGATAAAAACCGACAATCCAGTACTAAGATTTGCCGTAAACAACGCCGTTATTATGAATAAAGGTGCTGCGGTTTATATGCATCCGGTAAATGATGCTGTAATTTCCGGACTATCAAAAAATATGCTCCAACTAAACTACAAACCGCTATCCGAAGAAAAAACAATTCTTGCACTAATGGATACGTTTTGTGACGCAGAGAAACTACCGTTAGATATAGCCGCAAAGCTTAAATCATTGGAAGTTAAATATACAAAAACTGTTACCGAAAAGGTAAAAGAGAAAGTTAAAGAGCTAGTCAAAGAAAAAGTGGTGGCAGAAGACGGCACCGAGAGTGAAGTTGAGAAAGAAGTAGAAAAAGAGGTTGAAAAATCCGTCAGTAAAGAAGTAGAGATGACATCGTCAAAACTCTTTGAGCAAATCGGCCTTAGTCTAGAAGACAGAGAGAAGATGCAAGCGCTCAAAAAAGACAAAGCCACCCTCATCCTCGGCGCAGACCTATACGCGCACCCAAGAGCTGAGAATATAGCTCGTTTGGCTGCTTTGTTTGAAAAAGCGTCAGGTTTTAAAGTTCTTATTATCCCATCACAAACAAACACTCTTGGTGTTTCTATGATTTGTGATTTGGATGAAAAAG
>JAYSBP010000020.1:0-24974 GCA_041915365.1 Campylobacterales bacterium
GGGTAATCACTCGGACTCATTCGGACTTATGAAGTGCTTTAAAGGCTTATTTTATAGGTGTTTAAAAGACTTTTGTGGATTTATTCGGAAGTATCTCTGGCGGACAGAGAGGGATTCGAACCCTCGATACCAGTGTTTAGGTATGCACCCTTAGCAGGGGTGTGGTTTCAGCCACTCACCCATCTGTCCGTGTATATAAGGTGCTAAGAGGGCGTAATTGTACCAAATCCCTCTTTAAACTCTCCTAAGCTGAAAACTACTGCTCCTCTTTTAACACGACAAGTATCAAATTCAAAAGAGTTGCCATATCCATTGGCTTTGTCAGATAAAAACCGCCAAATTTTTCAAACTCTTTTATGAAATCTTCTTCGTTGTGACCGGATGAGAATATTACTTTCAGCTCTGGGTCTGCTTTTTTTATCTCTGTCGCCATCTTAATACCATCGCATTTTGGCATGGTTACATCAGTTATTACTAAATCAGGCTTATATTTTTCATACTGTTCAATACCCAAAAGACCGTTTGCTGCCGTATAAACTTCTTTGAAATATCTTTTATACACTCTCGCTAGATTTTCCGTTATGCCGTCATCATCGTCAACGAACAAAACAGTGTATTTCGACATTATCCGTGCGTATTCTGCTCTATCCATTTGTCTCTCCAGTTTTACTAATAGCAAGCTCTATCAAAAAGCATGCTCCATTATTTTTATTGGCAACCGTCAATTTGCCGCCGAGATTTTGCTCGATTATCATTTTTGACATATAAAGTCCAAGTCCGGTACCCTGCGACTTATGCTTTGTCGTAAAATACGGGTCGAATATCCTATCTACAACATCGCTTTTGATACCGCCGGCATTGTCTTGTATCGTTATCGAAACGACACCCCCTTGCCCATGCACGCCAATCTCTATTTGCCTATTATCGGCGTCATTGTTCGCTTTTAGGGCATCTCTTGCGTTTGAAAGTATATTGATTATTGCCTGTGCAAACTCGTTTTGATAACCAAATATTCTCATATCGGCAGAGTCAAACTTTTTGCTTATATCTATATCGAGCGACTGCATGGAGTCTTTGACGAGCGAGACAGCTTGATTGATGCTCTCTACCACGCTAAATTCCGTCTTGTCTTTGTCTGGTCTAAAGAAATTCCTGAAATCATCAATCGTCACCGACATATAGCGCAAGTTTTCCGTGACGCTAGAGTTGAAATGCTCCATTTTTGCATCATTCAAATCTTTAAAATAATAATCATCCACAAGCCCGTCTTTTAGCACGGATATCTGGTTTAGAGGTTGTCTCCATTGGTGTGCTATATTGCTTATCATTTCACCCATAATCGCAAGGCGAGACTGCTGGACTAGCATATGCTCACGCTCCATCCTTTTTCTTGTTTCCTCGTCGACTAGTGTTTGGAGGTTCTCCTCTAGTTGTTTTTGCCTCGTTATATCGAGCCCTATGGTCACTATGGCGTCTTTATATACGAATTTACCTCTTGCTATCGATACCTCTTTTGGAAAAGACTTGCCGTTTTTATCCACAGACCAAAACTCAAATGTTTGCGGCTCGCCGCTAATAGCTAGGTCATAATAGCGATTGATTTGTTCAATATCGTTTTTGCTGCAATCAATTATTTCAATCACATTTTTGCCGATAATCTCTTCGGCACCAAAGCCATGCATGGCCGTAAAGCCACTATTTATCTCTATAAAGTTTTTATCCAAATCAAGGACATACATAGAGTATTGGATGGAGTTAAAGAAGTCTTTGTAACTTCCCTCCAAAAGCACCGTATCGTCTATGTCAAGAAGCGTCCAGATAACACCCTTTGAGAGATCGCTTGTGTCAAGAGGAGCGCCTGACACGCTACACCAAAAGATAGACCCGTCCTTTTTTCTCATACGATATCGGATATTTGTTAGCCCGCCATCTCTTAGCTTGGAATACTCGTTAGCAAAAGCCAAAAACGACTCCATATCCGTATGTATAAGACTAAAATCAGCCCCTTCAAGCTCGGTCCTATCATATCCGAACATCTCACACCCACGCTCATTCGCCTTCATGATTTTTCTATCTTGTGATGCCAAAAAGATGCACATAGCATTATTATTAATGAGAGCATTTTGGAGTTCATTGGCTTTTTGTATTTGAGTTATATCTTGTAGCGTTCCCACCATAGACGCCACTTTTCCGGTGTCGTCACATACGCATTTGCCCCTGATTGATAGGTATTTTGGCTCCTCTTGGCTACTTGTGGCGACCGTCATATAAAACGGCTCTTTAGAGGTGATAGCCGCCCCAAAAGTATCTCTAAAAAACTTTCTATCGCCCTCGCGCACCAACAATTCCGCATCTGAAAAAGCTGCATAGTACTCGTCAAAACCACCTATAATGTCTGAGGCGACATCCGAGACTTCAAATCTATCGTCTTCTACAAAGTAAGTCCAGCTTCCTATTTTTGCTATTTGCTGCGACTCTCTTAGTCTATCTTCGCTCTCGTGAAGCTCTCTAGCTTGGTCTCTTATGGCGGCATTGGTTGCCGATAGTTCTTCATTGACGGATTCTAGCTCGACATTTGTCTCTTCAATCTCCCTGCTTTGTTCCATCATCCTTTCATTGGCCTCTCTTGCCTGTTCTAGGCTGACCTCAAGTTCGACGGCTTGTTCTGATATGGTTTTGTAGGAGCCCTCAAGTCTCTCTGCCATTTGCGCTATAGATGCTTTGATGTCCGCAAACTCTTTGATATCGTACTTTCTTACCTCTATGTCAACAAGCTTGCCGTTATCCACTTGCAATAAAGCGTCATGTATCTCGGCAAATCTTTTATTGATGTACCTCATAGCAAAAAAGGCGGCCGCCAAAAATAATCCAACCACAACAAGACAAATAACAAGCGATGTGTATATATAAGACTCTAGCTGGGAATCAGCTTTGGCTCTAAAAAAAATAGCTTTATTTTGTGCATAATTAACAATTACGCTGGAATTTTCGACAAGCTCTCTTAATTTTTCTTTCGCCTCATTTTCTTCTAAATATTTAAGAGCTTCTTTGTTGCCTTTTTTCTCATTTATGTCCATAGCCGTATGAAGCAGCGTCCTATATTGATCATATGAATTAAAAACATTTTCTATGTCTTCTTTTGGTCCAAGATATCTATTTTTAACAACATCCATCTCGGCTAAAATATCATTTTCGAGAGATTTTAATTCAAGTTTTGTATTTGCAGTATCAACTTCACCAGCAACGTCAGATGTGGAAATCTCCCACATGGTTCTAAAATCAGAGCGCATTCTTACGGCTGCCATGCTGACTTTAAAAGGGTGCTCATAGAAATCATCGACTATGGCAATGGTTGATTTGTCATGCAGTAGAGAAAATAGGAAAAATAGTCCGAATATAAAGAGCATAAAAATGGATAAAATATAGTTTATGCTTTTGACCGAGAGACGCATATTTTGTTCACACTCATTTAATATATAATTTCTATGCGCAAATTATATGCTAAGCCAATTGAAAGTTAGCCGCAAATAATGCTTTTTTGTGACTAACTTGTGACTTGTATTGCAAATATTAGATACGTCTCAGCAGTTGCTCTAGCGCCTCTTTTGGGTTATTTGATTTGTATATCGGGCGACCGATAACCGCAAAATCTACTTTTAGCTCTTTTGCCTGTGCAACATCAACGGTGCGTTGCTGATCGCCTTTATCGTCGGATACGTCTCTTATACCTGGGCAAAGCGTGGCAAATTCATCGCCGCAAGACGATTTTATGAGCATACTCTCGTGAGCCGAGCAAACTACACCGTCAAGACCGGCATTTTTGGCGTCAAGCGCAAATTGTGCCGCTTTTGCCTCTATTCCGTCATTGTACACTGCTCTAAACCCATCTTCATCGAAGCTAGTAAGTGCGGTTACGGCAAGAACAAGCGGACGAGCAGGCAAAGAAGATAGTCTATCCATCACCTCTTTCATGGCTTTCGCCCCAGAGCTTGCATGAACATTGAACATATCTACGCCAAGAGCGGCTATCTCCTGTGCGGCATCCGCCATTGTATTTGGTATGTCATATAGTTTTAAATCAAGAAAGATTTTAAACTGTGGGTTTATTTTTTTTATATCGAGCAAAAACTCTTTGCCGTCACGGATATAAGAGCGAAAACCAACTTTTATCCAAACGTCAAAATCTTTTATCTCTTTTAGTAAAGCTAGGTTTTCTTCACGGCTGGGAAGGTCAAGGGCAACGCAAATATCCACTACTTCCCTTTGGCTACGGCGTCAAGTACGCCGTTTATAAATTTTGCGCTGTTTTCAGCTCCAAATAGCTTGCCTAGTTCAACGGCTTCGTTGATAACTACGGCTTTATCTTGATTTTCAAAAAGTATCTCGTATGCCCCGAGGCGCAGTACTGCCTTTTCGATACTCCCGACCCTATCAAGCTCCCAATCTTTCATAACGCCCTGAAGCTTCTCATCTATCAATGCCAAATTTGAGATGATACTGTCAAACAGATGCTTCCCAAACTCTCTTTGCTTGTTACGAATTTTTCGCTCTTCAAACACTACGTCAGCGTGTTTTGCGGCATCTTCATTCCCGAGGTCAACCGAATAAAGTAGAGAAACTACGCTCTCACGGACTTGTCTTCTTGTAGCCATTAACCGATGTTCTTAAACAGTGAAATCATCTCAATTAGACCAGTCATAGACTCAAAGCCTTTGTTTCCGGCTTTACTTCCAGCTCTCTCTATCGCTTGCTCTATCGTATCCGTAGTCAAAACACCGAAAGTCACAGGAGTGTTGTATTTTAGCCCCATAGACGCAACACCTTTTGTAGTCTCGGCAGACACATAGTCAAAATGCGGCGTAGAACCTCTAATTACTGCGCCTACACAGCAGATACCGTCATATTTTTTTGTCAACAGTAGCTTTTGGAGTACGCTAGGTATCTCAAACGCACCCGGAGCCAGTACCAAATCAAGATTTGCTTCATTGCCGCCATGTCTTGAGAAGCTGTCTTTTGCTCCCTCCACTAGTCTATCAGTGATTATGTGATTAAATCTAGCGGAAATTATCGCTATTTTCTCAGAGCCGCTAAGAGCCAGTTTGCCTTCTATTAACATCTATTTTGTCCTTTTTTGTATTCTTTGCGGTTTCTATAGGCGAATGCTTCTGCAACGCAAGGGTAAAAATCTGCGATTTTTGGGACCCAGCGTGAAGCCTTAATGAGCAAATAGGAAACGAAAGAATATTAATTTGTTTTGAAAAAGTTATTTCAAATTTTACACAAAGCTTTCTTTTTTGTCCTTGCATGCCAGCCTAACGGCTTCTTTGACGGCATTTTCGTAGCTTTTTGTATTTGCGGAAAGGGTATAAGCTATGTCATAAGCCGTGCCGTGGTCTGGCGACGTGCGTATGATGGGAAGTCCCAAAGTGACATTGATGGACTCGTCAAAATGGAGAGCTTTGAGCGGGGCAAGTCCTTGGTCGTGATACATAGCTACATATGCCGAATACTTACCTTTTGCGTCGGGGGTAAACGCGACATCAGGGACGAGAGGGCCAAAGAAAATCTCTTTACCTAGCTCTCTATTTGCTGCTTCTATCGCAGCTTTTATCTCGCTCTCTTCACCACCCAGTACGCCGTCATCGCCAGCATGCGGATTGAAGCCCAAAACGCCGATAGACTCAAATCCGCCAGCTTTATAAAACTTTGTCAAAAACTGCGTTAATGGCTCTTTTTTGATAAGGGCCGCAACATCGGCAAGAGGTATATGGTCGGTATAAAGAGCTACGAACATCTCCTCACAGCCAAGCATCATAATCCCTTTTTCGCCGAATGTGTCACTAAGAGCATCTGTGTGTCCAACATACGGCACACCAGCCATTTCCCAAGCTTTTTTATTGATTGGTAGCGTGACGACAGCGTCCGCTCTACCATTTTTTGCGTAGCTAGTCGCAAGCTTGAAAGATTTGAACGACAGCTCACCGCTATCTGCGGCAACCTCCCCGCCTTTTATCATGCAAGCAAAATCAAAATCAACACACAAAAAGTCAAAATCCAGCTCTTCGATGCCAAGCTTCAAAGCCGCCTCATCCATTAGCGCCCTAGGTACACAGTAAACAGGCTCGCAAATCTCTTTGATTTTATCGTGCGCTTGCATCGCTATTTCAGGGCCTACGCCATTGATGTCGCCTATACTGATTGCTATTTTTGGTTTTTGCATATTAGCTCCTTCATCTCTCTTACGGCCCTCTCGAATCCGACAAAAACACTTCTTGCCACTATCGACTGCCCGATATTTAGCTCTTCTATCTCTTTTATATCCGAAATTGCGGTTACGTTTTGATAGTTTAGCCCATGTCCAGCCGCCACAAAAAGCCCCATCTCGCTCGCAGATGAGGCACATTTTTTGATTAGTTCAAGCTCGCTTACAAGCTCACTTGTCTGCCACGCTCTATCATCACCTAGCAAATCTATGCGATGATGAGTTTTTTGGATGTTGGTATTTATCGCTAAAAATAAATTTGCATACCTGCCAGTATGAAACTCGACCGCATCTGCCCCGCACTCTTTCGATACGGCAACTAGCTCCTCACTCGGGTCTATAAAATATGAAACAGACGTTTGAACGCTTTGTAGCTTTCTTGTAGCCTCTTTTAGCTTCCCCATCATAGCTTTGACGTCCAGACCTCCCTCCGTTGTCACCTCTTCCCTTTTTTCTGGAACTAGGGTCACTCTTTGCGGGGCTATGTCGCAAATAATATCAATAATTGACGGCTGGATAGCACACTCTATGTTGAGCGGCAGTTTGCAAAGGGCGGCAATAGCTCTCGCATCGCCATCTTGGATATGCCTTCTATCCTCTCTTAAATGTATGGTTATCTGGTCTGCACCACCGAGCATCGACGGCAACAACGCATCAATCGGCGACGGATCGCCACACCGTCTGGCCTCTCGTAGCACCGCTATGTGGTCTATATTAACCCCGAGTTTCATCACTTTCCTCACGAACTTTTGGCGTAATTCTAGCATTTGAGGGTATAAACAAGCTTTTGGTAAAATTCGCTTAAAAAATTAAGGTTACCATTGATAGCTATCGATATGGGCTCTAATACAATTAGGGCGGCAAAGTTTGACTGTAACACAAAAAAGAAGACCGGAACTTTTGAAAAAATCGTCAAAGCGGCAGACGGCACGCACTCAAGCGGCATTATAAATGATGCGGCAAAAGAGAGGATAGAAACTGCCCTCAAAGAGATGAGACAAAAGCTAGGCGACGATAACGAAACTATTGCGGTAGCCACTGCCGTCTATAGAAAAGCCAAAAATGCACCGGAGTTTTTGAAAGAACTTGAAGGTAAATTTAACCTCAAGACACACATAATCAATGGCGAAACGGAAGCGCTTTTGACCTCTATGGCGGTCGACAACGGTATGAAAATAGCCGAGCACGACTCTGATAGTTTTTTGCTCGTAGATATCGGCGGAGGCTCTACGGAAATCGTTTTCAAAAAAGGGGATAAGCTCACCATGGAGAGCTTTGATGTCGGCATAGTAAGCATGGCACAAAAATACAAAGATATGGACTCCTTGCAAAAAGGGATAAAAAAAGAGTGTGGCGAGCTAAAAGAGTTTATTAAAGACACCATGTACGCTTTTTTGAAACCGCAAGTGTTTTGCGCAACCGCAGGGACTCCGACAACAATAGCCGGCATCAAGGCCGGAATGGACTACGAAAGCTATGACGGCTCAAAAATCAACGGCGCAGTGATAGGCGTTGACGACGTGGATAAGATATTTACAAAACTACTCAAAATCAGCGAAGGCGAGAGAACTAGGCTGGTGGGCTTCGGCCGAGAAGATTTGATAATAGCTGGAATTTTAATATTTAAAGAAATATTTGAGGCGTCAGGATTTAGAGAGTGCATCGTATTTGACGATGGACTAAGAGAGGGTGTAGCCATATCCTCTTGTAAGAAAATAAATATTTTTTAAGGATAACAGATGAGCTTAAAACTAAACGGCTCGCAAATGGTTGTAGAGGCTATGAAAGCCGAGGGTGTTGACGTTATTTTCGGATACCCCGGTGGAGCGGTACTAAATATCTATGATGAAATTTGCAAACAAACATATTTTGAACACATATTGACAAGGCATGAACAAGCGGCAGTACATGCAGCGGACGGCTATGCGAGAGCCACTGGAAAAGTCGGCGTAGCGTTCGTTACGAGCGGCCCAGGCTTTACAAATGCCATCACAGGTATAGCCACGGCATATACGGACTCGATTCCTATGGTTATTATCAGTGGACAAGTGCCTATTTCGCTTATCGGAACAGATGCGTTTCAAGAGATTGACGCAGTAGGCATCTCAAGGCCGTGCACAAAACACAACTACCTTGTTAAAAACATAGAAGAACTACCGCATATACTTCAAGAGGCATTTTACATAGCTAGAAGTGGCAGACCGGGTCCCGTACATATAGACATACCAAAAGATATTACGGCAACAGTTGGTGAGTGGTATAGAAAAGAGAATTTCTCTATGCAAACATACAAGCCTGTAAGCAAAGGCAATCCAAAACAACTGAGCAAAGCGATAGAGGCTATGAAAGCGGCCGAGAGACCTATCGTGTACATAGGCGGTGGGGTCATACTGTCCGAAGCAGTAAAGGAACTTAGAGAATTTATGGCACTAACTGGTATGCCTTGCGTTGAGACTCTTATGGCTCTTGGCTCTATACCGTCAAGCGACAAACAACGAATCGGCATGCTCGGTATGCACGGCACATACGCCGCAAATATGGGGATGAGCGAGGCTGACCTTATTATCTCTTTTGGAGCTAGATTTGACGATAGGGTTACCGGAAAACTAAGCGAATTTGCAAAAAATGCAGAGGTTATCCATGTCGACGTCGACCCTAGCTCAATATCAAAGCTTGTAAACGCAGATTATCCGATAGTGGGTGATTTGAAAATAGTTTTGAATGAGCTTATCACAACACTAAAAACTGACGGTTTCGACAAAGATAGGCTAACGCCATGGATGGAGCTCATAAATAGATTTGACGAATTGCACCCGTTATCAAAAACATATAGCGAAGACGGAAAAGCGCTCAAACCGCAAACTGTTATCAAAAAAATGGGCGAAATTCTCCCAAAAGACGTAATAGTAACGACAGATGTCGGTCAACACCAAATGTGGGCGGCGCAGTTTTTCCCATTCAATGAGCCTAGACAATGGGTAACAAGCGGTGGACTTGGAACAATGGGTTTTGGTTTTCCTGCGGCAATGGGGGCAAAAGTTGCATGCCCGCAAAAAACGGTTGTCAACATAACTGGTGACGGCTCTATACAGATGAATATTCAAGAGATGATGACGGCAACAGAACACGGCATCAATGTAATCAACGTCGTACTAAATAACAACTACCTAGGAATGGTTCGCCAGTGGCAAACGTTCTTTTACGACAAAAGATACTCTGCGGTTGATTTGTCTATGCAGCCTGATTTTGTCAAGCTTGCCGATGCGTATGGCGCAAAAGGCTATAGAGTCGATACATACGAGGCATTTGAGATAGCACTAAAAGAGGCGGTAACGCTCAAAGTTCCCGTTATTATCGACGTAGTAATCGATAGACTTGAAAACGTTTTGCCGATGGTTCCGACCGGGGGAACTCTATACAATATGCTCCTAGAGTTTAAGGACTGAAAATGACAGAGAGACGAATAATATCAGTTGAAGTAGTAAACGAACACGGCGTACTAGCCAGAATAGCCGGACTTTTTGCGGGACGTGGATACAACATAGAGACTCTAACGGTAGCCCCGATGCCTGGCGGCAATCTATCAAGAGTTACGATAGAGACGAGCGGGAACAAAAAAGTGCTAGAGCAGATAGTAAAGCAATTGCACAAGCTAATCTCTACATACAAGGTTATTGAACATCAAGAGATGGTCGAAAAAGAGATGGTACTTGTAAAAATACCCTCATCCGGCTCACTTGCCGACATAGAGGCGCTCTCTGCGGCATACAACGGCAAAATAGTCGATGCTACAGATGATAGCGTCATCATAATGGCCTCAGATGAACCAAAAAGAATTGAGGGCTTTTTGAAGGCTGTAAAAAAATTCTCGCCAAAAGAGATAGTTAGAGGCGGCATAGTCGCAATAGAAAAATAAAGGGTAACAAATGAAGCTAAGCGAAGTTGCTGCGGCAATCGGATTAGAGTGCGATAGAGATATTGAAATTACATCGATTAACACGCTAAAAGATGCTTCAGATGGACAACTCAGCTTTCTTGATAACCCAAAATATATAAACGACCTCAAATCTACAAAAGCCGCAGCCGTCATATTAACGGCAGAAAATGCGGCATATCTACCCAATGACGTAATTGGGCTTATCACCCCAGAGCCGTATTTGAAATTAGCGTTTGCTACAAAACTGTTTGCCAAACCGTCTTTTGAAGTAGGAGGGCCCGCATTCATAGACGAAAGCGCCAAAATAATGCCAAATGCATACATAGGCAAAGGCGCAACAGTAGGTAAAAATACCGTTGTGATGTCTGGTGCTTATGTCGGAGACTATGCCAAAATAGGCGAAAATACGATTTTATATCCAAGCTCCACAGTCTATCGTGATTGCAAGGTCGGTAATAACTGCATTATCCACGCTGGAGCCGTGATAGGTTCTGACGGATTTGGTTTTGCCCACACAAAACTAGGCGAACATGTCAAAATATATCAAAACGGTATAGCAATAGTAGAAGACGACGTAGAGATAGGGGCAAATACGACTATAGATAGGGCTGTATTTGGAATTACCAGAATAAAACGAGGGGTAAAGATAGACAACCTCGTACAAATAGGGCACAACTGCGAAATAGGCGAATACTCAATTCTCGTAAGCCAATCGGGCGTTGCTGGCTCGACAACTCTCGGTCGTAATGTTGTAATGGGTGGACAAAGCGCAACTGCCGGACATCTAAACGTCGGGGCATTCGCAACGATAGCTGCAAGAGGCGGCATAACAAAATCAATTGAGGGCGGCAAAACATACAGCGGCTTCCCACTCATGGAGCACAAAGAGTGGTTAAAACTGCAAGCAAAAATATCACGCCTGTAAAATTAGCCTCTATTTCTAAAAGATAGAGCCTCCAAAACATGAGCTTTCTCTACCACAATAGAGCCGCCAATATCGGCGATCGTTCTTGCGACCTTTAGGCTTTTGACTCTACCTCTCTCTGATAATCCAAATCTCAAGACACCTTGCGATAGCACATTAAGGGCTTCAGGCGTTATTTGTATATCCTTTATCTCTTTTTCGTTCAGTCTTGCATTAAACGTCCTTTGACCTCTACGTTTTTGCATCTCAAATGCCCTCAATACTCCGTCAAATATCATTTTTGAACTGATATCGCTCCTCGCATCTTTGTCATACTCTTCCATCTGAACAAACAAATCAATCCTGTCAAGAAACGGCTCCGATAGCCTACTTTTGTACTTTGTTATTTCGCTATCTTTACATCTACACTCTTTCGTTTTTGAGAGCAAATTGCCGCACGGACAAGGATTCATCGATGCAGCCAATAAAAAGTCGGCTTCATATTCTACTTTTGAATTTACCCTAGAAATTAGTATCTTGTAATTTTCTAAAGGCTCTCTGAGCCCTTCCAAAAGCGTCTTATCAAAATGAGGCAATTCATCAAGCCAAAGAGTACCACCGGCCGATAGCGCTATCTCCCCCATTTGTCCATCCCTAGAGCCGCCGCCCAAAAGGGCCGATTTTGTAGCATTATGGTGCGGTGAGCGAAAAGGGCGAATGGGTCGAAATGAAGCCTCCTTACCGTCCAAAAAATCAAGCATCGCAAACTTGAGTATCTCCTCTGTAGAGCTTGGCGGCAGAACATATCGAAGACGTTTCATAATCATACTCTTGCCGCATCCAGGTGAGCCTTCCAATATGATATTGTGCATTCCTGCAGCCGCTATCATCGCCGCTCTTTTAGCAAGACTCTGCCCTCTTACCTCCAAAAAATCAAGCTCATAATTATTTTCATAAAAATATTTTACCTGCTCAATCTCCACAAAATCTGTATTAATATGGCCATCATATTCAAAACGGCTCGGATTTTCAGAGCTTATCATCTCAAAAGCCTCTTCAAGATTTGAGGCCGCATAAACTTCAACGGATGATATTTTTGACACGAATGGTGCACTCTCTGGCGGAACTACAAATTTTTTTGCGATACCGTCTTTTGCTAGACTCAGTGCTATCGGAAATATCTGATTTGAATGTTTTAATGTCCCATCAAGACCTAACTCGCCTAGATATACGGCGTCTTTTAGGTTTATTGGTTTTTTTAGGCACTCCGACATTATAGATAGTGCGATAGGGAGGTCGAATATCGAACCGGATTTTTTAAGGTCGGCTGGACTCAAGTTCACGATTAGTTTGTACGGGGGAAGAGGTATGGAGGCTTTTGAAAGTGCGGCTTTTACCCGCTCTTTTGACTCTTGAATGGAGGAATCGCCAAGGCCTACTATAGTAAAAGATGGGAGCCCTTTTATAAGTGAACACTCGACTTGAACGCCGAAAGCTTTTGCCCCTTCAAGTGTTGCGGAGCGGACTTCCGTCATTTTTTTCCTGTTGCGGCTAGGCTTGCCTTATACTCTTTTTCAAATTTTTTTCTTTTTAAAATGGAGAGTCTTTCAAAAAATAGTTTTCCGTTTAGATGGTCCATTTCATGCTGAAAAGCTATGGCAAGCAGTCCATCTGCTTCTATTTCATTTTGATTGCCATGTCTATCGTGATACAAAACGCTAACCTTTTCGAATCTAGTCACATCTTCATAAAACTCCGGCACAGACAAACACCCCTCTTTGTGTTTTGTCTCACCCTCTTTTTTTGTTATCTTTGGATTTATAGCTTCTATAAGGTCTGATATTTTATTTCCGTCTTCGTCATAAAGCTCTATTATAAGAGCATTGAGAGGCACTCCCACTTGTATAGCCGCAAGTCCTATCCCGCCACTCTCAACCATGGTGTCATACATATCGTCAAGAAGTGTATGCAGCGTCTCGTCAAACGTCTCAACGTCTTTTGAATGTTGCTTCAGCCTCTTGTCAGGATATATGACCACTTTTCTAGTCATTGCTTATTCGCCTACGCAATAAGGGCCTTCACCCTTTTCGTCACATGTTCTTAGGGCCGTTAGGGCAGACTCTATAGTTTCATCGACTGTGTTCTCTTTATCAAGAGCCACTATGCCGGAGCAGATTTTGAGCTCAATCTCTTTGTCGCCCAAAAAGAAGTTCGTAGAACTCATCATATCATATAGCCTCTCCGATGTCCTCGTAGCATTCTTAATGTCCGTATGTTTTAAAAGCAGGGCAAATATCCCCTGCCCAAAATACGCAACAACGTCACTTCTACGAGACGTTTTCATAAAGAGCTTAGCCATCGTCTTGTTGACTAGCGTTATCCCTTTTTCACTACCTATATCATCAATAACTTTCGAGGATAGACTGGCAAGAAGCAATGTGCTGTTGTGCCCATATTTGCCGATCATTTTTTGTTCTTGGTCAATCTGGGCGCTCAAATATCTCTTATTGTAGATACCGTATCTAGCATCAAATATACTCTCAGTCTCAACCTCTTTTACTATATTTGCGCTTTTTTGATATAGGTCTTTAAAAACGCCGGCCTGTTTTGACAAGAAGTTTGCAAGCATTTCGGCATCGCTAGATAGCGTCAGCGCAAAATTTTGCACAGCTGCCGGATTATTGATACCTTTTGCCTCTTGAGAGCGTTTTTTTGTTGTCTCTATTACCGATAAAATTTGCTTGTAAAGAACAGAGACGTTTTGCAGTATGTCCTTAACGGACGTGAAGCCGTCTTTGAGTTTTGTCTCAAGAAGAGCTCTTTTTTCGTCGCTACCACTATCTTGAGAGTTTAGCTGCTCAGCCACCTCTTTTCTAAAATCAAAAGGCTTGTCCTGTAGTAGCGTCTCAAAATAAAGTTCAAAATAACTAGGAATAGGCGGCAATCCCTCTTCGCTTATCTTTGCCAGCACCTCGGCCGCAAAATCGTCTAGCGCAGATCCGCCAACCCTTCTAGGCGAAGATGCGACTGTTTTTTGTGTATCTGAGCCGAAAGATGGAGCTTTTGCGCCGCCAAGACTCGGCTTCACTCCGCTTTTTTGTATAAGCAACTTCTCTTACCTTTATTTAAAGCTTTTTTCTAGCACTTTATCTATGAGCCCGTACTCTTTTGCCTCTGCGGCGCCCATAAAAAAGTCTCTCTCCGTATCTGCTACTATTTTATCAAGTTTTTGACCGGTTTGTGCAGCCAAAATAGAATTTAACTCATCTTTCATTCTAAGAATCTCTTTTGCCTGTATCGCTATATCAGTCGCTTGACCTTGTGCGCCGCCTAGAGGCTGATGTATCATAATTCTGGAGTGCGGAAGTGCATATCTTTTGCCTTGAGTTCCGCTTGAAAGCAAAAATGCACCCATGGATGCGGCTTGCCCTATACAAATAGTACAAACATCGGGCTTGATATATTGCATAGTGTCGAATATACTAAATCCGCTTGTCACTACGCCACCAGGAGAGTTGATATAAAGGAATATGTCTTTATCAGGCGCCTCCGCTTCCAAAAACAAAAGCTGAGCGACTACCGTAGAAGCTACAGCATCGTTTATCTCGCCTGAAAGGAAAATAATTCTGTCTTTTAGAAGTCTGGAATATATATCGTAGCTTCGCTCACCCCTTCCGGTTCGCTCTACGACAAACGGTACGTAACTCATTTTTATTTATCCGCCTTTTTTTTGTTTAGTAGGTGGGTAAGAAGCTTGTCTTCTATCATCGCCATTTTGATTGCTGGCAACAGACCTTGTTTTTGATAGTACTCAAGCATAGCTTTAGGCTCAGCACCCATTCCCATCGCTTCATAGAATATAGCCTGAACAAGCTCGTTGTCGTTTACCGAAACACCCTCTTGTCTTGCAAGTTCATCGATAAGGAATGTAGCTTTAACGCTTTTCTCAGCCTCTTCTCTCATCTCTTCTCTCATGGCTTTTACTTTATCAGCGGCGTCTTTCAGGGCTGTCACCTCTTCTTCGCTCATAGCTCCTACCTTACCCCTAAACATCAAGTCCATTTCTTGTTCCACTATCATATCAGGAAGGTCAAAGCTGTATTCGCCGACAAGAGACTCTATAAGTTTTGGCTTTAGCTCTTCGGTAAATAGCTTAGTTGTCTTTTCGCTTTTTAGCTGCTCTTCTATAACATTTTTAAGTTTTTCAAGAGTCGCTTCAGCGTCTTCTGGCATCATTTTTTTCGCAAGTTCGTCATCTACCGTTACGTCCGCTTTTACTTGAATACCTTTTAGGTTTACTTTGAATACCGCAGTTTTACCGGCAAGGTCTTTGTTGCCATACTCTTCTGGGAATACCACTTCAAATTCTTTTTCTTCGCCGATTTTCATTTTTTCAAGATTTTTTTCAAAATCAGGCAGGAATCTTCCGCCGCCAAGTTCGACCACCATATCGTCCGCTTTACCGCCGGCAAACTCAACGCCATCTACTGTACCTACGAAATCTATAGTAAGGAAGTCACCTTTTTTGGTCATTCTCTTGCCTTCGTAAGTCTCAAGCGGAGCCATAGCTTTCGCCATTGTCTCTATTCTCTCTAGTAGCTCTTTTTCTGCTATCTCGACATCTTTAAATTCAGGAATTAGTTTTTCAATGTTATTAAACGCTATTTCAGGTCTCATGGAAAAGCTAATTTCAGCCTCTATTCCACCGTCTTTTTCTTCAAATTTTGTGACAAGCGGTTGACCTACAAGGTCTTTTTGCTCTACGCCCAACTCTTTTAGCCCGTTATTTAGAGCTTCAGTTATTACGTCTTGTCTTGCGTCTTCTTGGATTTTCTCGCCGTATCTTTTTTCTACTACTGCCGCAGGAGTTTTACCTTTTCTAAAACCGTCTACTTTAACGTTTTTAGCGATACTTGCCGCTATTTTTTTTGCTTTTGAATCTAGTATATCTTTTGATACTGTTAGTTCTATTTTGCCGTTTGCGCTGTTTTTTTTGCTTGCCGATAACTTCATACGTTTCCTTAAAACCTAAAATTTTTTGTTTAAAATGGGTTGATTTTATCAAAAATATCTTTATTGTACGGGCTTACACAACAGCCCATTTTTGTTATATTTACGCAAAAGGTTCAAACAAGGAAACGTGGCTTCATGAACAACGAAAAAAGAATGGAAGAGCTAATAAGAGAGCTTTTGGGGCTTGTTGGCGAGGATGCAAACAGAGAGGGGTTGATAAAAACGCCGCAAAGGGTTGCGAAAGCCTATGGATATATCTTTGGCGGCTATGAGAAAGACCCAAAAGAAGCGCTAAACGACGCTTTATTTGAGAGTACAAGTTCCGAAATGGTCGTCGTACGTGACATAGAGTTTTATTCGATGTGCGAACATCACATGCTTCCGTTTTTTGGGCGTGTTCACGTCGCATACATACCAAACGGAAAGGTTGTCGGTCTCTCCAAAATACCTAGAGTCGTAGACATTTTCGCAAGACGTTTACAGATACAAGAGAAACTAACCGAGCAGATAGCCGATGCGCTAATGGATGTCATAAATCCAAAAGGTGTAGGGGTTGTGGTATCGGCAAGGCACATGTGTATGGAGATGAGAGGGGTCGAGAAAATGCACGCATCGACGACTACATCCTCTCTTAGGGGGCTATTTATAAAAGACGCTAGGACTAGAGACGAGTTTTATTCCATTATCAATACGCCACAGGGTAACAGGTTTTAATGCCGCTTAGTCACCTCCAAAGTAAACTTAGCAAAATCAACCTATCTCCGGCCTTTGCGGTAATAACCAAAGTAAACGCCACAAACTTCGAGGCGATAGGGCTTCGCCCTAGTGTCGGCGATATAGTCAGAGTCTCATCCGTGGAGGACAAAAACGAGAGTCTAGGGATGGTAACGGCGCTAGATGAGACAAAGTTTAGCATTTCCCCTTTCGGTTTCGTGGAAGGATTTAAGATAGGAGACCGTGTATACGCCTCCGAGACGGGGCTCAAAATCCCTGTCGGCGAAGGGCTTTTGGGTCGTGTCGTAAATCCTCTCATGAAACCCATAGACAGTAAGGGAGATATGGAACTTGACGAGCTAATGAGCGTCATACGTCCACCTGTTGCGGCCATGAAAAGGGGATTGATAGATGAGGTTTTCTCCGTCGGTGTCAAAACGATAGATGGGCTTCTTACTTGCGGCAAAGGGCAAAAACTAGGGATATTTGCTGGCTCAGGCGTCGGCAAATCGACTCTTATGGGGATGCTAGTCGAGGGGTGCAGTGCAAAAATAAAAGTGATAGCCTTGATTGGGGAAAGGGGAAGAGAGGTTCCTGAATTTATCGAAAAAAACCTAGGCGGAGACTTGACAAATACCGTAGTTATCGTGGCAACGTCCGATGACTCTGCGCTTATGAGAAAATACGGCGCTTTTGCGGCCATGAGTGTGGCAGAGTATTTCAAAGAACAAGGGCACGACGTACTTTTTATGATGGACTCCGTGACCCGTTTTGCGATGGCACAAAGGGAGATAGGGCTGGCATTAGGTGAGCCTCCCACAACAAAAGGATATCCGCCATCCACACTCTCGCTACTTCCTCAGCTGATGGAGAGGGCCGGAAAAGAAGAAGGTAAAGGCTCGATAACGGCTTTTTTTACGGTTTTGGTCGAGGGTGACGATATGTCTGACCCGATAGCTGACCAGTCTCGTTCTATCCTTGATGGACACTTTGTCCTTGATAGAAGCTTAACGGACTTTGGTATATACCCACCGATAAATATCCTCAACTCAGCCTCAAGATTGATGAATGATATAGTTTCAAAAGAGCACAAGACTGCGGCGTTTAAATTCAGAAGGCTATACGCCACGCTAAAAGAAAATGAAGTCTTAATCCGTATAGGCGCATACCAAAAAGGTTCTGACCCCGAAATAGATGAGGCCATCAACAAAAAAGAGGCGATAGAAAACTTCCTAAGGCAAGACAAAAACGAGCAAATCGCTTTTGACCAGACGGTCTCGCAGCTAATAACATTGGCAAATAATGGCTAAAAACGATTTTTTTGCAACCGTTTGGGATGCGTTAAATGAAAGCAACCCAATACAAAAAACACAGAAAACGTACAAACTTTGGGATGAATTTTTGGCTGGCGATTTTGAAGAGTTTGACGGTGGTGAAGTAAATGTTCAAGAAAGACCCTCGTATGTTGCATTTTGCGATATAAAACACCCCTCAAAGGTGCAAAAACGGAGAAACCTAGACACAAACGAAGGGAAAGCCAGATTTTTGCACGCTATAACACATATTGAATATAGCGCTATCGATTTGGCTTTGGATGCGTGTCATAGCTTTAGAGGTTTACCAAAAGAGTTTTACAAAGATTGGCTAGAGGTCGCCAAAGAGGAGTGCGACCACTTTTTGATGCTCTTTGCCTTGCTTGAAAAAGTAGGCGGTAAGTATGGCGACTATCCAGTGCACGCTTCTCTCTTTGAAGCTTGTCGCAAATCGCCTACACTTCTTAAAAGAATGGCGGCTGTCCCTAGATGGCTCGAGGCCGGTGGACTGGACGCAAATGAAAAAATGCGTTCAAAAATACAAAGAGCGGGCGGAGATGGCTCAAATGAGATACTTGACGCTCTTGATGTAATATTAAAAGATGAGATAGAGCACGTCGCCAAAGGGACTAGGTGGTTTTTGTACGCCTGCGAAAAAGAAGGTATATCGCCTGATAGCTACTTTGACATCGTAGAATCCGTACTTCCAAATTCGGTAAAACAAAAAGACGACATCAATATCGAGGCTAGGTTAAAAGCCGGATTTAAATGCGAAGAGATAAAAAAACTAACGACAAAAGAGACGAAATGCTAGAACTTTACGATGAAAATTTATTGGAACTTGGACAAAAAGCCGACAAAATAAGAAGGCAAATGTGGGACGATAAACTGTTTTTTAACTCTAACAAGCACATCAATCCAACCAATATATGCAAAGACGTATGCAAGTTTTGCGCATTCTCCGCAAGCCGCAAAAATCCAAATAAATACACCCTTAGCGTAGAAGAGATAATGAACGACCTAGCCCCTTATGCCCCTCACATCACAGAGGTTCACATCGTAGGCGCTCACAATCCTGATATGGGACTAGCTTATTATGGCGAGCTTTTCGGCGCTATCAAAAAAGCTTATCCTCACCTGCACATCAAAGCACTAACGGCGGCTGAAGTAAATTTCCTTAGCGAGCTTGAAAAGATGCCATACGAAGCGGTATTGGAAACAATGGCCGAACTTGGCGTAGACTCCATGCCTGGCGGTGGTGCAGAGATATTCGATGAGGCGACTAGAAGCTATATTGCAAAAGGGAAGGTCTCAAGCGATAATTGGCTTCTCATCCACGAGCTTTGGCACAAAATGGGGAAAAAATCAAACGCTACAATGTTATTTGGGCATGTTGAGACAAGGGCTCATAGAATAGACCATATAGAGAGAATAAAGAGGCTTCAAGACAAGACAGGTGGCTTCAACGCATTTATACCGCTTGTCTACAATGTCGAAAACAACTTTTTAAACGTAGCGCATCCAGT
The DNA here is from genome assembly GCA_041915365.1 of Campylobacterales bacterium. Lineage (GTDB taxonomy): Bacteria > Campylobacterota > Campylobacteria > Campylobacterales > UBA6016 > UBA6016. The sequence continues at coordinate 19,670 of JAYSBP010000020.1, forward strand.
CAGTGGCCATGAAATACTAAAAACAATAGCGATAAGCCGTCTAATGCTAGACAATGTACCGCACATAAAAGCGTATTGGGTAGCGGCTAGTCTCAATCTAGCTTTGGTTGCCGCAGAGTTTGGGGCAGACGACCTCGATGGAACGATACAAACGGAGTCGATAATATCAAAAGCAGGAGCCGCAAGTAAAGGCGGGGTATCAAAAGAGAAGTTAATAGCGTATATAAAAGATGCCGGTTTTGCACCCGTCGAGAGGGATAGCCTCTACAACGAGTTAAACGCTTTTTAGGAGAATACTTTTACTAGAGTATAGCCGCCAAGCACTAGCCAAGCAAACAGTACAAGCGCAAGATAAACAGGTTTCATACCAACGTTTTTTATCTTGTTAAAGTTGGTTTCGATACCAAGAGCGGCCATAGCCATCGTAAGCAGGAACGTGTCTATCGAATTTATAGTGCTTACGGCGATTTTTGGCAACAAATCAAGAGAATTGAAGCCGACTACAATCAAGAAATAAACCGCAAACCACGGAATCATAATCTCACTTTTTTGCCCGCCGTTTTTACCGCTTTTTGAGATGAAATAAGCAAGAGCTATAAGGAATGGAGCAAGCATCATAACCCTAGTCATCTTGACGATAACGGCGGTAGTTCCAGCATCTTCACCCATGGCATTACCAGCAACAACGACTTGCGCAACTTCGTGTATCGTAGCCCCTACGAATATCCCATACTCTTTTGCGTCAAATCCAAGTATGCCTGAATTGTAAAGAACTGGGTATAAAAACATAGATATAGTACCGAATATAACAACGGTAGCAACAGCCATCGACACCTTGTGCGGCTCGCTTTTTAGCGTTCCCTCTGTGGCTATTACCGCAGCCGCACCGCATATTGCTGCGCCGGAACCTATCAGCATAGACGAGTCTCTGTCAAGGCCAAAAAATCTAGTGCCAAGCTGCCAGCCAAGCAAAAAAGTACCGACGACTATAATCGCATCGATAATAAGGGCCTCTGCACCAACGCCGAATACCTGACCGTAAGTGACCCTAAAACCGTAAAAAACAACCGCAAATCTGAGTATTTTTTTGGATGAAAAAACAATCCCAGGTGCCCACTCGGAAGGCAATTTGTGCCTTAAGGTGTTGCCGTATATCATTCCGAATATTATCGCTACGACAAGCGGGCTGATACCCATACTACCAATAAATGGAAGTTCCGCAATATACATCGATGCGAATGCAAAAAGCGATACAAACCATATCCCGCTTAGCGTACTAGCTCTATTTTGTGCAGAAAACACCGCCATGCTCCTATATAAAAAATATTAATAAGTGATTATAACCCAAAACAAGCAATAAGTAAAATAAAATTATTTATGGTATAATCATCAAAAATATATATCAAGAAGGCGGCACAATGAACTTCACTATCAGGCAACTGGAAATTTTTAAAGAAGTAGCCACGACAGGACACGTCACAAATAGCTCAGAGGCTCTAGGAATTTCTCAATCGGCAATATCTATGGCTCTTCAAGAGCTAGAGTCAAATCTAAAAACAAAATTTTTTGAGAGAAGAAACAAAAAATTGATCCTAAATGAAAACGGAAGATTACTTCTTGAGAGATCAAACAAACTGCTAAAAGAGTTTGAAGAGCTAGAAAACAGCTTCATGGAAGACAATATCAGCGGAAAACTTCGCATAGGAGCCAGCCAGACCATCGGTGATTACATCATGCCTCAGCTAATCTACGCTTTTATGCAAAAATACCCCGACGCAAAGTGCGAGCTCATAGTAGCAAACACAAAAGACATTCTCTCGGAGATAGACGGCGGCGATATAGACGTCGGTTTTATCGAGGGTTTTGTGAGCGATACAAAACTTGACAGCAAACACTGGAAAGACGACGAGCTTTTGGTTGTAGCCTCAAACAAAAAGAAATTTTCAAAAGATGAATACAAACTAGACGACCTAGCCTCTCAAAAATGGATACTAAGAGAAAAAGGGTCAGGTACTAGGGCTATTTTCGAAGACGGGCTTGGTGATGATTTTGGCAAGCTCAATATATTTTTGACGCTCGGACACAACGAAGCCATCAAGAAAATAGTAGAACAAAGCGACTCGCTAACTTGCATCTCTCGCCTTGCGGTTCAAAAGGAGATTGACGAGGGCAAACTATTTGAAGTAAAAATAAAAAACTTTGTTTTTAAAAGAAAACTGCTTAGACTACTGCACAAAGAAAAATACCAAAGCAAACTACTAAAAAGCTTTATGGAGTTTGCCGAAAAATTCTAGGATACAAAATATGTTGCCCCTTTACAAAGATTTGGCCAAACTGGACTCTGCGGCCGCCACAAAATACGGTGTTTCGCAAGAGATTTTAATGGAAAATGCGGCAAGGGGCGTATATGAATTTATCAAAGAAAAAGGGCTTGAAGAAAAAAAAATCGTCATAGTAACAGGCAGAGGAAACAACGGCGCAGACGGTTTGGCACTATCAAGAATGCTCCCAGAAGCAAGCATCCTTACTCTACTTGAGCCAAAAAGCGAACTTTGTAAATTGCAATTTCAAAGGGCAAAAAAACTAAAAATCCCGTTTGTCGCATCCGTAGAGGGTTTTGAAGTCATCGTGGACGCCATACTTGGTAGCGGCGCTTCAAAACCTCTTGATGAAAAACTCAAAGAGCAAATACAAAAATTAAACCTCCAAAAAGCAATCAAAATCTCAATAGATATTCCAAGCGGCGTAAAATCCGGCATGGCAAGCGAAGAGGTCGCATTTGCGGCTGATTTTACCGTCACGCTCGGAGCACACAAAAACAGCCTCTATCAAGACTACGCAAAAGACTTTACTGGAGAGATAATCCTAAAGGGGCTTGGCATACCTCAAAACTCATACACGGACGGCTTTGAGCCTGACGGCTATCTGCTTGACGCAAGCGACCTTGCCCTGCCAATCAGAGAAAAAAAGAGTTGCCATAAAGGCAATTTCGGTCACTTATGCGTAGTAGCAGGCGAAATGATAGGGGCATCCATAATAGCCGCCAAGGCCTCATTGAGGAGTGGAGTCGGACTTGTAACCATAACGGGGCGCGACAACCTCTCGATAACCGAACCGCAAATAATGGTCTCTGTGCAAACGCCAAAAGGGGCAAACACTATGCTCATCGGACAAGGACTAGGCGGGGCGTACTCTGATGAGGAGATAGTCTCATTCATATCATCCGTCGATAACTCGGTAATAGATGCCGACATATTCAAAAAAGAGTGTGTAAAAGACATTTTGAGTGTCGGCAAAAATATTATCCTAACCCCGCATCCAAAAGAGTTTTGCATCCTTTGGGGCAAGTGCTTTGGCGAAGAGCCGCACATAGAAGAGTTGCAACAAAATAGATTTTCGTATGCCAAAAAATTTAGCGAAATGTACAAAGATAAAGTGCTAGTACTAAAAGGTTCAAATACGATAATAGCTCAAAACGGGGAGCTTTATGTAATGCCGCTTGGCTCATCAGCCCTTGCAAAAGGTGGTAGTGGAGACGCTCTTGCCGGAGTCTGCGCATCTTTGCTCGCACAGGGATACACACCGCTTGAAGCCGCCAAAAACGCAACATTAATGATAGCCCTCTCAGCAGCAAGATATAACGGAAATAACTATTCACTAACAATAGAAGATTTGCTAGAAGGGCTGAAATGGCTCTAAAAAAAATAGTCATACTCTTTAGCGGACGTGGCTCAAATATGAAAAGCATAATAGAAAAACTGCACGGCAAAGACATTGAAGTGGTTGCCGCAATAACAAATAACAAGGATGCGGGCGGAATAGAGGTCGCTAAAAACTTAGGAATTCATGTAGACATATTGCCGCATACGGAGTTTGGCTCAAGAGAGGAGTTTGACTCGGCGCTTGTAGCAAAAATAAATAGCTATAAGCCTGATTTAACGGTACTGGCTGGATTTATGCGTATCTTAACGCCCGTTTTTACGGATACCGTCAAGGCTATCAATATCCACCCATCACTCCTTCCGCTATTTAAAGGCAAAGACGGGATAAAAGAGAGCTTTCTTAGCGGAATGGACAGAGGCGGGGTGAGCGTGCATTTTGTAACTAGCGAAATGGATGGCGGCGAGATTATTTTGCAAGAGGGCGTGCCTATAGCAAAAAATGATACGCTAGATAGCTTTACGCAAAAAGTTCATAGTTTGGAGCACGAGCTATACCCAAAAGCTATTTTGAAAGTGTTAGTTACTTAACAACAACCTCAACACGCCTGTTTTTTGCACTGTATCCACCGTGCGCCGTTTTGACTAGCGGACTTGAGTCCCCATAATAAAGAACCTCTATAATGTCTTTTGGCACTCCGTGTTTTATCAGGTATTTTGCGACAGACTCAGCTCTTTTCATAGATAAGTTCATATTGTATTCTTTTTCGCCGGAGCTATCGGTATGTCCGGCGCACACTACAAGATTTGCTTTTTTTGACAAAATATCTTTTACGGCTTCGCTTAGCGCCTTAACACCATCATCATTAAGCTCGGCAGACTCGGAGCCAAAAAACACGGTATAAGAAGACGGCTTTGAAGGCATTGCCAAGATGGTATCTTTGTATTTTTCCATCACCGCTTTTTGATCTGAAATCTGACTTGACGCACTGCCGTCTTTTGCGACCTCAAGCGTCTCCCACGCTTTATCTATCGTTACGTTTTTGCCGCTTTTGTCTACAAAGGCAATTTTTCCTACTTTGCCGCCCTCTTCCGGGAGCAGAGTCACCTTTGTTTTGTCGGCACAACCCACCGCAAACAATAAAACAAGCGGTATTGCAAACCATAAACGAACCCTCATCATTCAGCCTCTACAACAAAATAAGTCCCACGGATACCTATTGTAGCTGTCTTTGACTCCACCTTCATAGACTCTGGATTCATCTTTGCGATAAGCCCGGTCATACAAGCTATCGTCCCTTTGCCTATTTTGCCGACAAAGCTACCTTTTTTGTCCCCTGGCTTGAACATATACTCTTTGACGGTAAATTCGGCGTTTTGACCGACCGATACAAGCGTATCATCGCTAAAGATAAGGCCTGCAGAAGCGTTTTGCCCTGTTTTTATCATATCACTTTCAAAAAACTTTTCGCCGACTTTCGGTACTGTCGGTGTTTTGCCATTTTTTATTATCTTGACGTCGCCGTGCACGCTTTTGAATATCCCTGCCGCCTCGGATGCAAACAAAACACACACAAAAGAGCTAACAATCAAAAATGCCAACGCTTTCATCATGCACCTCCAAAAGTTTATTAGACGAATTATAA
>JAYSBP010000021.1:0-16885 GCA_041915365.1 Campylobacterales bacterium
ATAAAAAGCCTATGAATGTTTATCTTGAGGGGATGAGAAAAGAGGTTAAAAATGTTGCGTAATGTGGCAGATTTGAATATGAAGATAAATTCTGAAAAAAGTGTCTTGACAAGTGGTGGCGGTTTAATATTGATTGATGAGTATGAATTATTTATGCACCCAGAATGGCAGAGAATTTTTCCAAATATACTTATTAATATTTTAAAAGATGACTTTTTAAAGGAAAGAAAACTACACATAGTTTTTTCATCACACTCTCCATTTTTGTTATCCGACATCCCTTTCGATAATATAATTTTTGTAAACAAAGATGAAAATGGGCAGTGCAAAGTGGTCGATGGACTAAGAGATAAAAAGCAGACGTTCGGGGCAAATATTCACACACTGCTTGGTGATGCATTTTTTATGGAAGATGGCCTAATGGGTCAATATGCAAAAACTAAAATCAATGAGCTCATAGATCATCTAAACAGCAAAGAATCACCGATAAAAGATAATGATGAAGCCCAAAGATATATCAATATCATAGGTGAGCCGATACTAAAAAAACAGCTTCAAAGGATGTTGGATAGCAAAAGGCTTTCAAAGATAGACGAAATAGACTTGTTAAAGGCGCAGGTGTCTGAAATTCAGCAAAAAATCAATAAATTGGAAAATGGCAAATGACCAAAATTGCCGCCAAATCAAAATCCATCAATCAGCTTGCGAGCGAGCACTGTGCACGCTTAAAAAGCTATATTGAGCAGGCAGATACAAACTATAAACTTGATGATTTAAATTGTGATTTATTACATATTTTCGATATGGATTTTGAGCAAATTGTAACTGCTTTGCCGAAGTCAATGAGAGAGCTAATTCCTAAAGCTCCCAATAGTTACACTTCTTCAATCCTATCTCTGAAAAAACTATATGAAGTATTCAGAAATAAATGGTCATCAATAATTATGGAAGAACTAAATCTTAATGTTTGCCCATATTGCAACAGAGAATATATCTTTAAATTTGAAGACACTAAAAAAGCAGAAGCTAGGGTTATAGCCACTTTCGACCATTATTACGACAAAGATTCATATCCATTTTTGGCAGTAAGTTTTTTCAACTTAATTCCATGCTGTAGTTTATGTAATTCTAAATTCAAACACTCTGAAAATTTTTACAAAAAATTGCATCTACATCCATATGAAGAATCATTTAACGACAGGGCAAAATTTCATTTAAAAATAGAAAATTGTGATTTTTGCCATTTGGAGGATGGCTTTGAAGTAAAGTTATTCCCAAATAATTCAAATGATGATGTTGTAAAAAACTCAATAGCTACTTTCAGGCTTGATAATTTATACAAACACCACAAAGACATCGTTTTGGAACTTATACAGAAGGCTGAAATTTATAACGAAAGCTATATTGATGAGCTAATGAAGAATTACGAAGGAACTCTTTTTAAAAATCGTAATGATTTAATACGGTTGATTTTTGGCGGCTATATTACAGATGAAGAGATAAGCAAAAGACCGCTCTCAAAATTCACAAAAGACATTTTGGAACAATTGGAAATTATTTAAGCAACCCTTAATAAAACACGTCCTATCATTACCCCGTCTTGGTCATTCAATTGGCTGATTAAGATAATAATCTAAGTTTTGGAGATACACGCACATAAATAAAACAGGCTAAAAAGTAAAAACAGACATAACATGGGCATATATAAATAAGACATAAAAAACGAAGCCGCACATATAAAAAGAATTAAAACGAAAAACATTAGGCAAACTACAAACAAAAAATAAATACACAAGCCCGCTAAAATAAAAATAAAAAAATCAAGCCAAACAAACATAATTAATATTGTCAAAAACTTTTGTGTATTAACGCTTGCATACTCCTATACACTTTAATATCAAAAGTCTAGGCACTCCGTATCTAAAACTAAAAGCGGTCACTTTTTGCCAATGTTGGGCCTTTGGCCCCGCTTGGCAAATAAAGACCGCAATGTTTAGAGCCTTTGATTATTCCTTTTGGTTTGGGGTATTAGTAACACCCCTTCCCAAACGCCAATTAATTTAATTATTAATTGAGGAATTCAAACATGACAAATATTGTCAAAGATATAAAAATGGTATCTGGGATAGATACGCTGTACTTCTTTGTGGAGTCAAACGAAAACTATGAAGAGCTATTTTTGGAACTGCTGGACCAGTGCCAAGATAGTATGGATAGGTTTACCCGTAACGAGGTAAGTTATAAAAATGAAGATATAAGCGCAGATGTTAACGGCGTTACGCTCTGGTTTTTAGGCAAGGGGCAGGGCTTTTATTGGTTTAGAGACGCTAGCCGCTTTTTTAAAATAGGTTTCAAAGACAGAAACACAAACAAAGGTTTACACAATATTCAAGTGCAACTATACGCAAAGGGGATATATACCGTAGGAATAAAAAGTGTAGTCGCCCTTATAGACTCTATGCTGGATGGGTATGTAACTGAGTTTAAACCAGTAACGAGAGCTGATATAAACGCATTTGTATCCGTTGATTTTTCCACTGTCTCAAAAGATATGTTCGTCACTAGAAAAAAGCAGTTTAGAGAGTTTAACGCTATAGGCTCTAAAAGCTCAACGAATTCTATATACATAGGTAAAAAGCCTTTCTTGCTTCGTTTGCATGATAAAAAACTGGAGCTATTTTCTAAAAAAGAGAAGATAGAGCTAATGGATGAGTATCTATCGGGATATGACATAAATATACAAGACGCAGAGCCACTATGGAACGTGGAGTTTGAATTGCACAGGGTTCATCTAAAAGGGTTTGGAATATCAACTGTCGAGGAGCTACTGGCTAACGCCGATAATCTTTTTAAAAAATGCATGGATGATATAAGGCTCATAGACCCAAACACTCTTTCAAAAGAGATGATAGATGGCGGACACTCCAACAGGGCGGAAACCTTGCCCGTGTGGAATAGTATAAAAGAGGGATATAGCTTTGAAGCCTTTGCCCAGTCTACTATAACACTGGAACGCCTAAAACGAAAAGAGTACAAATATACCGAACAAAAAGCCATTGAGGAGCATGTAGCACTAGGCAGAAAAGCCAAACTTAACGGCATAGTCATAGGTACACCTTTTTATGAAGAGGTGGAGAGAAAAATAGCTGAGGGCTTCAATAAAAAAAGCAGACTCAAAGAAGAGCTGGAGAAGCTAAAAGAGCGTTCCAATGATTTTAAAGTCTATGATACAGAGAGTGGAGAAACATACACCGCTAGAATCGACAAAGATACAAACTCTATATATAGATTAAATCCAGTCGTAAGCTTTGCAAAGATGGGAGATTATGAGCTATTCAAAGAGCATGAGAGGCTAATCGGAGAGCTTCTAAAACACAACATTAACTCAGTAGAAGAAAAAACGGCGGTTTATAAAGTCCAAATATCAAGGGCAGAGCTAATCAAACGGGGGCTTATCGAAGATGAGCCTATGCCGTTTTAGGGGGTAGGCCGTGAATATAGGACTGGAAAATCTGGAACTAATCCCAAAACTCCTTGAAGAGCTACTAAGCATCAAAGGACAGATGGAAAATCTAAACACAAAGAGATGGTACACGGTCGAAGAGGTCGCAAATTATCTGGGCTACTCCAAAGACCATATATACAAACTAAAAAATGACTCGTTTATTGAAAACATCCACTTTTACAAAAAGGGCGGTAAAATTCTATTCGATAGGGTTGCCGTCGATGAGTGGGTTGTGAAAGGAGAAACAACCGATGAAGCTCTACGAACGGGGCGGGAAGTTGTGGATAGACTTCTTCTATCAGTCAAAAAGATATAGAAGAAGCTTAGAACTTGAAGCAACCAAAGCAAATACCAAGCTAGCCCAGACAAAAATAATCCCAGAGATAGTTTATAAACTAAATCAGGGAACGTTCTTTGAATTAGAGAAAAAGAAAGTGAACGAAGATATTACGGTCGATGAGATGGCTAAGATGTCGTTTGAGATGCATAAGCATGAGAGACGAGAGCTAACCCGAAAGGGAATAGAGGGCTATTATAAAAATCGCATCAAAAAACAGTTTGGTGGCAGAAAAGTAACAAGTATCAAGGCTTCAGAGCTTGCGCTCTGGCAAAGTAAACTTCTTGACAGCTTGGCCACAAAAACAGTTAAGGACATTCGGACGGTATTTAATACGATACTGGAAGATGCGCTAAGAGATGAGATTATCACTAAAAACCCTTTTCGGCTCGTGAAATCTCCGATATTAACGGATGTCATAGAGAAAAATCCGTTTAGCGTAGAAGAGATATTTAAAATCTTGGAACATGCGGATGAGAAAATGAGAGCGTTTTTCGCTCTCGGCTTTTTTACTGGTATGCGAACGGGCGAGCTTATCGGCCTTAAATGGTGCGATATAGACTTCAACGAAGCAACCCTAAGAGTCGAGAGAAGCAGAAGGGAGGGCATTGAGAGTCTGCCGAAAACAAAAAACAGTATTAGAGAAATCGAAATACTGGACGCTCTTATGCCGTATCTTAAGCATCACAGGGCCATTTCAAGAGACGACCAAATATATGTATTCGAGACATATATGGGAAAACCGTTGTGGGGTGATGTTTAAAATGAGACTTTCTAAAAAGAAAGTGACAAATCTACTAAGCCCCTATAAATACGAAATCCTAGCCTCTTAAAGTCGCATTATTTTTGACAAACTAATGTTTAAGTTTTATTCCACATTTCTACACTTTTCTTGCACATAGATTTTTTAAGCACGATAACAAAAAATAGATACATAACTTTATACTGTCGGCGGTGTGTGGTGTTTTTAGCGTACTATGTGTGATTGTTGTAGGATTGGAGAAATGGACAAAATACTTATGGACATTTTTAACTTATGGACAAACTTATGGACATTTTTTATATTTGTGACATTAATTTCTTTGTCATATTTTCAACAATATCTTCGGGGATATTATCTTGATATTTTTGGAGCCATCCCGTAAAATACAGTAGAGCACCATATCTTCCTTTATCTGTTTTTGCCTTTTCCAGCTTTGCTAGTGCAGATATTATCTTCACATCAATAAGTTTTATGTAACACTCTCTAGACATAGCTTCAACAATATCTATCATTGTGGTGCTTTGTTCTACGAAGCCATATGTATTTTTTAATGTTGCACAATTCTTTTTACATACCGATACCCTCGATATAACTGTATCAATGTTTTTGCTCTTATAAATAATTTGTAGGCTTTCTGTGTATATTTCAATAACTCTTAAAACAAGTGGGGTATCACCAATTTTACAACTAAATACAATCTCTAAGCCCTCAATCTCAACTGTTATATTATTATGTGTTACACACACCACTTCATCTGGTTTTTGGGATAGTGTTTTTGGTGCAAACACATACCACAACATGGCAGATATTATGACAATAAACAGAATAGTGACCATCCTACTGCCTTTATTTAAATAACAACGGTGTGCCGAATCTAAGTACAGCCACCACCTTACCTATAATGTCAAATTCTATTTGAGAGTCGCCAGCTTCATACCAAAACGAGTCATATAGTTGGTTATCGGAAATAATTTTGACCTTACGCCCTTGAAAATGAAGCCTCTTGATATATACTCCGCCGTCATAGGCTATAAGATATATGTCTCCTACCTCCACTATATTACTTCCATTTTTCGTCTGGACGAAAGCGATATCACCACCTCGCAATGTCGGCTCCATGCTATCGCCTGCAATGCGAATAGCCGCAAGGTGCGGACGCAAAAAGTCACTAGGAAATATGCGGGGGTCTATAATTAGATTGTCCTTGCTATTTATAAGCATATTTGAAAAACCAGCAGCGCTACCACACCCGGCATAGGCATCTATCATAGGAACTGCAAAGCTAGTATTGTTTTGCGGTGTTTGAGTATTGAGTTTCATAGAACCTTTACCAAAAACCAACCAACCCGCATCTATGTCGAAAATTTTCTCTATTTCTTCTGCAATTTCTACACTAACTTTTTGTTTGCCGCTTTCAATGTCTCTCATCTGAGACTGTTTTAATCCTATCTTTTCTCCAAATTTTTCCTGTGTCAGTCCTAATGTTTTCCGTACTTCTTTAAGTCTCAAAGATGCCGACATCTACTTTCCTTTTTTGGATATTGATTTTTTTCTACAAATATCTTGACAATGTAGAAATATTTCTATATACTAACATCACTTTTTAAGGATTTTAAACAAATTAAACAAAAAGTTTAGGTTTGGTCTTAAAAGTTTGGGCGAGAGCCTGTCCTCGGGTTGAGGCGAATGACTGACACGGCAATAAGTCGTGGTTAGAGTCTAGGGGGTTGCCACCATATAGCAGATTTTAGAGTTTTTTGAGTGGGTAGCTGCCTATTTTAAAAACTCTAAAAAAATTCCAAATCCTCACAGTTGTGATAAAAATTTTATATTAGTAGTAAGGAGGTGTTCATGAACATACAAGAACTGTTAAAAGAGCAGGGATATAGCATCAAGAACTATGCATATAGTCGGAGCCTTGACTATGATACGCTTAAAAAAGTGATATACGGCGTATATGACGGTAAGCGAAAAGGTCAAGCGAGGAAATGTGTAGAGGCTCTATATCGTGACGGTCTACTCCCGCCACATCATCCAATGCATGACAAGATAGCAGGGGTGGCGTGATGGGCTGGATATGGGCAAAAGAAGCAGCCAACCAAAAGCGGATAGATATGAGCTACGAAGCTATTGCTAAAGCGGTCAAGCGGCACGAAAAAGGCGGTAAGCCACCTCCGTATGAGTATAGATATGTGGACGGAATAGGCAGAGGCGGCAAAAAGCTAGAGATATATATAGATGAAGAGGGGAAAGATGAACGCAATAACGGAGGCGAAGATATTAAAAGCTCTGGAAAACTTGAGCAAAGAAATAAAAATAACAAATCAGCATCTAAAGAATTTGCGAGTAACGAAAAAGTTTTTAAACAACTTCCAAAATCAGAATGTTCCGACACAAAAACAGATACAAGTAGCAAAAGAGATTTTTACAATGCTAAAGGTTTAGCAGCCAAATACCTAGCCGCCACAAAAGAAGAGCAAGCGGAGGCGCTGCGTAAGGCGAAGCTCTGCGAGGCGTATTTCAAACGAGAGAGAGGCGTGACTTTTGAGGCGTGGGCAAAGAGCTTTGACGGGTTGCCCTCTCGTGGTCAGTTCTTTCGCTGGATGAGGCTCTATAAGAAAGCTCGTAAAAGTGGAGCTGTACTCGACGCATTCATCGATGAGAGAGGCAGACCCAAAGGAAGCGGGAAGCTGACGGCAGAGATGAAAGAGATGTGCGAGAGGTATATCAAGCGCACGGATATACACATAGGCGGCAACTGCGCCGCAATATATACAAACATGAGAACTGCGTTTAAGGACGAGCTGCCTAGCTATGAGACAGTATCAAGATATATAAATAATTGGAAAAAAATCAACAATATAGCATGGAGCTTCCGACAAAATCCCGACAAAGCCAAATCAAAGCACATGATGGCTGGAGGCAACGCAAGCGAAAAAGCCAAATACAAAAACCACTACTGGGAACTTGACTCTACGGTGGCAGATGTAATCACGGCAGACGGGAAACGATGGAGCGTAGTCGGGGCTATAGATGTATATAGCCGTCGAGCGGTGATGACTCTTGAAGAGAGCGGCGGGGCATATTCGCTATGCCGCAACCTAAGGGCGGGGATACTCAAACTAGGTGTTCCGGAGAATGTCGTGACCGATAACGGCAAGGATTACACTAGTAACCACTTTGAGGGTGTGTGTATCAATATGAATATCAATCAGATACTAGTACCTCCTTTCTCCGGAGACGCAAAGCCTCACATTGAACGCTTCTTTGGAACGATGAGCAGAGAGTTATTCGCCCAGATAGAGGGGTTTTGTGGACACAATGTAACACAGAGAGAGGGCATACGCAGTACGCTTTCATTTGAGGATAGGCTCAAATCGATAGAGAAATGGAAGGCAAAGCATTACAACGCTGCAGACTTTTCTAAGTTTTTTAGAAAAAGAAAAGAGCTTGCCGGACTCGCTATCGAAGTGCCAATGACTAGCGATGAGCTAAGAGAGTGGATAGGCGACTGGGTTGAGTATATATACGAAAAAAGAGAACACAGAGGCATTAAAAAAGCCCCGCTTGATATGTACAAAGAAGACCTAACTCCCGCAAATTCGGTCACAAACAAGCGACTACTCGACCTATTGCTTGGCGGTTTCGCTGAATACACGGTTGGCAAAAAAGGCATCTCTATACGCAAAGACGGGCAAACATACGAATATAACGCTGACGAGCTTGCCGCATATAGCGATAAGCGTGTCAAAGTCATGTTCCCGGATGAGCTATCGGAGATATATGTGTATGATGAAAACGGCTTTGTGTGCATAGCCGTAGACCCAAGCGTAAAAGGTGAGAGCAGAGAGAGACTCGCAAGCGTCAAGAAAAAATCTAAACAGCTGTTTAAGAAAATCTCTAAGCTCCAAAATGAGGCTACGAAACTAGCCAAAGAACACAACGACCCAACGATACTAGACGCTATAGCAATAGCGAAAAAGGAGGCTAACATTGACATAAGGCCTACGGCAAAAATAGAGGCGAAAACGGCAATAACATCTGCGGATATGCCGCCGCCGCCAAAACAAACCAAAAAATACTTCAAAAACAGCCATGAGCTTCTTACCTACATCATAGAAAACGGACTAGAGAATGATGAGAAATACAAGAATGACATCAAAGAGCAGCTGAGCCTATACACAGAGATGAAAAAGGAGTTTGAGAGAAAGAAAAAGACCGCTTAGTTGGCGCTCAAATTTTTGGCAAAGCCCAAAATTAGGTCTTCAGCAGACGGCTCACGCAGCTAGCTGCTTTTTAAACAGTCGTTTATCGGAGTCGCCTATAAAAAGGCGGCTCAAATAAGCGTCTAGCCACGCTTAAATTCAAAAAAAGGTGTCAAATGAAAGAAAGATTTATTTTGACCGAGAATTATATCAAAATTCTCGAAGTTGTAAATAGAGCTACAGAGCTTCCAGTCACGAGCCATAAAATCATCACGGTTTTTGGAAAATACGGGCTTGGAAAAACGATAGGTTTTGAAAGGATAGCGGCAGAGAAAAATGCCGTGATGCTCCGCTGCGTTGCGACATGGAGTCCTAAGTCGTTTTTGAAAGAGCTTGCCTATGAGCTTGGGGTCGATACCGGAGGCAATGCACATGAGCTGCTAGTCAGAGTCATAGACGAGCTCAGGAAAAACCCTAGACCGCTAATCATTGACGAGGTAGACATCATCCTCACATCCAAAAAAGCCGACATCTTAGAGACAATCAGAGACATACACGATAAGGCTCAAAAGGTGGTAGTCGTAATGGTTGGTATGCAAGCCTCAAACGCAAAACTAAAACGACACGAACACTACTACGACAGAGTAATAGAAGCGGTAGAGCTGCAGCAGACCTCCGGCGTTGATATAGAGAAGTTTTGCGATATGTCGGAAGTGAAAATACTGCCGGATTTGATTGAGTACTTCGCTGTCAAATATCCACGCCTCCGCAAGCTAAAGTCATTAATTATCGAGCTTGAGAAGCTAGCCAAACTAAACAAACTAACCGAATGCAACCTTAAGATATTCAAGGAGCTTGGAGTCGAGAATGTTGGGCAGTCCTAAGCAGAGATGTCCTTGGAAGTATTCGCTCAGACAAAAGATTTGGAACTATATGCGCCGTAATCCTATTTTTAGAGTCGGTGACATCATGCTCACATTTGATTTGGAGCAAAAATCCTTAAAACAAATGCTTTGGTATCTGAGCGAGACTGGATATATAAGGCTTGACGATGACAAGGTTGAATATACCGATAGGGTTTATACGCTTATGAAAAACACGGGTATCAAAGTACCAAGCATGGTCAAAAACAAGCTCTACGACTACAACACGAAAGAAGAGATATTGGTTGAGCGCACAAAGGCGAGCAGTGTTGATATAAAAAGCTCGGTGCTTAACCTATTGGCAGATGGTGAGAAGAGTACAGCAGAGCTTTTGGCTCATATAAAAGGACATAGAGCCTCGCTCAGCAGAGTTATCAAAGAGCTAACGGATAACGGTGAGATTGTCTGCTCTAAATGGGGTCACTACACCTTGAAAAAGGATGAAGCATGACAAATGAAGAGCTACTACTAGAGGCGATAGATAACTGCGGCTCGGTATCGGAGCTAGGACGCCAACTTGGTGTGTCTAAAACGGCTTTGTCGCAGATACAAAACAACAAATATCCAAATCCGGCACACATATACGACAAACTCCGTAAGAAGTTTGGACACCTACTAAATGCTACGGTGATGTGTCCGGGGCTTGAATACGAGATACATAGAGAGGTATGCCGCAAATATGCAGAGGCACAAGCAGAGAGCAAGAGTCTGAGTGGGGCAAGCTTCGCACTTGCATCGGCGAAATGTCCATATTGTCCGATAAATCCGGCCAAAAACAAGGAGAAAAGGTGAAAGTAAAAAATTGGATAGCAAAAAACCTAATAAAGCCTTTATATCTTTGGCTTTTGAATATTGAATATAGGTGGTCTAGATGACTATAAAAGTAGATGAAAAGCACAAGCTTGTAGCGTTGGAATTTCACAAGAGTGGCTCTGAAAAGTTTTGGACTTGCTCTGATTTTGCATCTTGCACGGTATCGATGGAGGAGTTTTTGGATGAGCTGGAGCGTAACGGTCTTGTAGCGGCCAGAGAAAAAACAGCCGAGCATCAAGCGCAGGGGCTACTCTCTATGGAATGGGGAGATGGCGAATGTGGTGGGAGATAATAATCAGTGACCCGCTTGGATGCGCTGCCGTGATAGCCGGAGTAATGGTCGGAGTGATGCTATTAGATGGAGGTGTGGAGTGATGCAAGTAAAAGTGGGGATTATACAGGGGGTATATAGGCAGCTTCGATATGACACCGAGTGTGTCGATAACGACGGCAAAAGCCGTTTAAAGTTCAGCGCCGACGATGCGGCGTATCTGCTCTTATTTCTTGATAGGTATGAGGATGAGATAGAAACTATTGAGTTTTATGCCAATGCAACGCCCGTGCCTCCGAGTGCACTCGCCGTGATAGCACAATGCAAAGAGATAGTAGGGGTGGAGAAATGCTTGTAATACCGATTGGCGACATGGATGAGGACAGACGCAAAAGAATATGCGCACTGCAAATGGAGCTGGAAAAAACCAAACAAGAGATTGCTTTGGAATACACCAAGAACCAAAAAAAGAAAGAGGCAGCGCTCAGGCGCTGGGCAAGACAAAAAGCAATTTCATAGAGCGCACCAAGGTGCGCTGGGTGAAGTGGCTACTTCATGGAGGGGACGCTCTCCAACACTTCAAAAAAAGGATAGAGCTTGAGCGCACTAATGAATTGGGACGGCGTAGATTCTACGCTAAAGAGGCTTTGTGAGCTAGAGGTTGGTATAGCTGCCATAGAGGGTGATGCTACGGTAAGAATGAACGAAATACGAGAAGAGGCGAAAGCAA
Source organism: Campylobacterales bacterium (assembly GCA_041915365.1). GTDB lineage: Bacteria > Campylobacterota > Campylobacteria > Campylobacterales > UBA6016 > UBA6016. The sequence continues at coordinate 11,548 of JAYSBP010000021.1, forward strand.
AAGCTGCATCGCTTCAAAACGAAAAAGAGTTTTTGATGAAGCAAATAGAGAGTTTCTGCGAGTCTAAAAAAGCGGAGTTTGCGGACAAACGCTCAAAAGAGCTGAACTTCGGCACGGTCGGATATAGGCTTGTCAAATCAGTGTCACTACCAAGAGACAAAGCGAAGCTAGAAGCGCTCATCAAGTCGCTAAAGGCATACGGGCTAAATGAGTGTATCGCATACAAAGAAGAGCCGGACAAAGAGAAGATAGTAGAACTAGACGACACGACGCTCGTTAAGCTGGCGCTCAAACGCACGACAAAAGATAGCTTCCGCATCGTTCCGGCTATTGAGAAAATACAGAGCACGGAGGCGTGAGATGTCTATCAAAAAAGAGACAAAGAGAATAGTGGTGACGGCAGAGCTGGAGATTGACGAGGATGGTGTGGATTTTCTTACCAATGATTGCGGTAGTGATATGGTTGAGTATTTGGGCTCCTCAGTTAATGGCGACATAACCGTCAGAAATGTCCTAAAAATAGAAGAGTTTAAGGAGTAAACATGGCAGATTTTAACACGGCATATAGGCTAACAAAAGAGGATAATGAGGGCGGATACGACAACAATCCAAACGACACAGGCGGTGAGACGATAGACGGTGTGAGCCGCAACAACTTCCCAAACTGGGCGGGATGGCCGACGGTAGATGCCGAAAAAGCCAAAGGCGGCGACTTCTACGCAAGACTAAGGATAAACAATGAGTTCCAAGCTCTCATCAAAGCGTGGTACAAAGCGGAGTTTTGGGACAAGATGAAGCTTGATGATATGAAGTATCAGGCTCTAGCAAATGAGCTATTCGACACGGGTGTGAATATGAACTGGCCGAGAGCCGCAGAGTTCCTACAAATATCGCTCAATGCGTTTAATAGGCAAGGCAAAGACTATAAGGACATCGTGGAGGATGGGGATATCGGCAGGAATACACTTATAGCACTTGAAGCCTATATGGAAAAGAGAAACGACCTGCCGACCTTGCTAAAGGCACTCAACTGCCTACAAGGTGCGAAATACATAGACCTTTCAAGAGGTAGACAGGCAAATGAAGAGTTCGCCTACGGATGGGTGAAAAATAGAATATCGCTTTGATTTCACAGAAAGCCTAGAGATAGGCTTTCGATGGAGTCAATAGATTTTATAGAAAGGGGTGGCAATGAAAGCAAAAACCATAGACTTTATTATTGTGGCATTAGAAAATCAAAGAGACGAGTATGCGATTAACAATGAGCCATATAGCAAAGCAATAGCTGAGCTAAAAACATTGAGATGTGATGGATGTGGCTATAGCACTTTAAATGGTGATGGCTGTGGCTGCCCTCACCTTTGTGGCGTAAAAGTAGAAAATCAGCACACAATGATAGAGGAGGTAAGAATTTGAGTAAGTTGCATTTTTTGAAACCGATAAATCTTGATGAAGTTCGGAGTCTCGGCAAGCGTGAAGGCATAATCAAGGATTTTGCTATGGAGCGCTCCATTAATCTAGTTTGGGCTCCGGCTGGAGCTGGCAAGACTTCTTTTTGTTTTGCCCTTGCAAATGCCTTCACAAAATGCAAGCAAGAAGTGGGATATATAGACACCGACAATGGAGTAGACCTACTCCAAGACAGAGGCTACGATAGGATGATTGAGAGCATCGGCAAAAGCTTTAAATATATCAACGCCGACTCACTGGATAATCCAAGACAGGAAATCATAGAGATATTAGACACTATCAAACATCACGCAAAAAAAGGGTTGTACGATAACTGTGTATTCTTTTTTGATAGTTTGAAATTCTTTCTAAACGGCGGAATATATGATGAGAGCAAGATAGATAAGTTTGTCGAATTTGCAAAAAGCATAAGACGCTGCGGCGGCTCTGTATGGATACTCAATCACTCACTCAAAAACGGCTCAGATATGAAAGGCGGTCAAAGCCTCACGGATGCCGTAGACGAGCAGTGGGAGTTGTCAGGTCTAGGCATCAATGATACCCATGCGCATTATGTCCTAAGACCAAAGAAAAAGAGAATGAAAGTCAAAGAGGTCGGCTTTACGGTGATGCTTGAGACTTTGGAGATGACGGAGCTTGACCCAGTGATAGCATCTATGAGCGACGCAGAGCGTGAGTTTTGTGATAAGGCTGTGGCAGAACTTGCGAAAGAAGCCCTGCCGCAGGGTGACCTACTCGCAAGACTAGGCAAGGAAAAAGCAGACCGCACGGCGCTTGATTGGCTGGATAAACACACTGGCAGATTTTGGCAGCACTCCAAAAAAGGCAAGACAAAAATCTATGAAAAAATATAGATACAACTATGACAACTTTACAACTATGCCGTATTTATGGGCTTTGATAGTTGTAATGGGTGATAGTTGTACAGTTGTATCAGTTGTATAGAGGTTAGAAAATGACACAAAACCAAAAAAACTATCGTAAGCAGCTACTCGCCCGTATCCATCAAATCCAATTTGTGAAGCAAGTTAAGGCTGTAGGCGGCTGGGAGGACTTCCTAAAAGAGAGGTACGGCGTGACTAGCAGCGCAAAGCTATCCATCGAAGAGCTAAACAATCTTTTAAACATTTTAAACGGCAAAGAGAGCGAGGCTAAGACTGGCGGCTCTAGACCTAGAGATGAGAGCAAGGCTACGGATAAACAGATAGCAGCAATAGGAAAAGTATGGCGAGACAAGGCGCATAATTCTAGCGAGATGGCTCTACGCTCGTTTGTGGAGCGCATAATCAAGCGCAAACCGCTACACCTAGGGCAGATGAGCAAGGCTGAGGCTACGAAAGTAATAACCGCAATAAAGAGATTATGACGAGGACTAAGACGATGACATGCCCCAAATGCGCACATGACAATACGAGAGTGGTTGGAACTGTCAAAGGTCAAGTAAACGAGCGATTCAGAAAGTGCAAAAAATGCGGATATAGCTTTCAAACTATAGAGGCTATACGCTTCGACGACTACTGGCGAGACTACGCCAAAGATACCGCAGACAATGAACCGGATATAAGCCTTTTTTGTACTGTAAAAAAGGACATTTAAACGAATTAAACAGTAAAAAAGAGAAAAAAAAGTATAATTTCGGCCATTTTTCGGACTGGTATTTGCTGGTCTATGAAAGCTAAAAACAAGGAAAAAAAATGATAACGGAAGAGCTAGAAAGCTATAGCGCCTCTTTGCTTCAAGTTACCGACATGACCGTAGAACTCCCAACAACTCAAAAAGAATTTGAAGATAGATTTTCGCTTACCAATGATGAGATATGTATTGATAGTGTGCGGTTCGATGAGCCGGATATAGCAGATTTACTAAGAAATGCTATTACTCTGCCGACCACGCAAAAAGAGTATATGGCAAGGTTTGTAATTGAAGCAAGAAACTAAAGATAAATTAAAACTACATCTGCATAAAATAGGTCAAGCCTCTGCTTCTCAAGACTCCAAAAAGGGTTATGTCTTTGACTATTGCTATGATTTAGGCAATAAGGTATTTGAAGATTACGAAAGCATGAGAGATGAGATAAAAGCAATTATATCAGACGAGGCATTTTTAGCAGACAGACACAAAATATCAGCATTCTTCTTATCTGCCATACTCAAAAATCGTCCGGTACAAATCAAAGAAAATAAGAATGATACCGATGATACTGAAGTAGAGTTTTTGTCTAATATAAATCTAGGTGTTGTATTTGCCAGTTATTGTATGAGTGAGATAGGTGGGCGAAGTATTAAACTGATGCAACCAACCACAAGTGGCAAGAAAAAATATAGTGATCAATTTTATGCCTTAATAAAGCTCGTAAAAGAACATATAGACCAAAATGATTCACAAAAAATACTACTAATGATGATATCTCATATATTTTTTCTACTGGAAGAAAACTATAAGGCTAACAATAAATAGTTAGCCCAAAACCTCAGTGATATACTCAGTGACTATATCCTCCGCTTTCTTAGCTGTTTTTGCTTCAAAATTTCCGCTGCCATCTACAGGTAGGAATGGTCTAGCGGGGATGCCGCTGCCTCTACCTTTTGTCTTGTGGCTTCCGTATTGATGAACTGCCGCATATTTGAGATTTGTACCGACCTCTACGCTGCTCGCATCCGCAACTACACTCCATACACTAGAGAGCTGTCCGCTATCCACAAGTACTTTGCTCCCGCCGCTCTTTCTAGGGCGTTTGAGCGGAGCCCACACCTGCCCAAACGGGCTACTTCCATTTTTAAAACTATCTTCAATCGCATTTTTAAACACATTGCCGACCTCAGCTAGAGCCGGACGCATATTACCGCTTCTTGCGTGGACTTCTTGGAGCTTGTTTGTTAGCTCATCTAGTCCTTTGACTTCTGTGCTCATCCACGATTAATCGTAGGGATATTTGGGTCGGCTTGCATTTTGCCTCTGAACCAAGAAGCGACGCCCAGTATTGGAGCTTCAACCGCCATAAGCGCTGCCATAGAAGCCAACATCTGCGGAATGTATCCGAGGACATCCGGATTTGCGTATCCAAACATAACCGATAGATATGCGCCAGCCACGGTAATAGCCATTATTCCAGCCTGAACACCAAAGATAAAACCGATAAACGGTCTCCAGCTATATGTAGGCCAGTGCTCCGATGCCGCCTCTGCTTGCATCGTTGTGTTGATGTCTGTTGCATTTTTTGCTGCAAGTTCTTCATACTTCACACCGATTTCTTCGGCTTTTTGTTTTGCTTCTGCCTGTATTTTTGTCAGCTCATTCTCAAGGGCGAGCCTATCCGCATCGGTCGTTACAAACTTCTTAACGGTATCGCCTATCTTTGCGACCGTTTCGCCTACTGCACCGCCTAGCGCTTCTCCCAGCCAATTTCCCATTTTATTTACCTCCTTTTTTGTGGTATAATTTTTTAACGGTAATGAGTAGCTTAGTGGTAAAGCAAGCGCACATAGGTGCTCCGTCATGGGTTCGAGTCCCGTCCATTACCGCCTCTTTCATTTCTTTTTATCCTCTAGCACTCTTTTAAAATCCTCAAACTGAGCCGTCGTATATTTCTGCCCCGACTTAATAGAGGCGAATACTCTGCTCTTGTCGCCCGTATCTACGCCGACTACGACCTTATTTTTTCCGTCGTCAAAATCCCATACTAAAAGCGGTATATCCCCGTCAAATATAACCTCATCCGGCACGCTCCACTTCGTATATAGTTGTAAGCTCCCCCAATCCCAGTGCCACATCCAACTTAGTGTTTTAGATATAAGCCGATAGGCTTTTATATATAAAAACACGGAGTTAAAAATGAAGAAAAAAAACTTCTCGGAAGCTCAAATAGTCT
>JAYSBP010000022.1:0-8803 GCA_041915365.1 Campylobacterales bacterium
CGTCCTTTTGAGCCTCGAACTCCTCAAAAATTTTTAGGTAAATATTTTCATGCTCTATTTGCGCCGGAGATACTGCCATCAGCCAATCTTTTAGCCTTGGTGTACAAGAAGCGTTAAACGACTCGTAAAAATCATACAAATAAGAGGCAGAATAAGGCTTGTTCTCGTATCCCCTGGCCGCCGTAATATATCTTTCATATATAGCGTTAAAAAGCGTCTTTAGCTCGCCAGGTTGTTTTAGTACCAAATTTGGATTTAATTTTTTTAGCCACTTATAGCTAACGGCGTGAAAGGTCCCTGCCTGTATCTTCTCAACTTCCTCTTTGTCAAAATATCTCTTAAGGCGACTTATCATCTCGGCCGCCGCCTTGTTAGTAAAAGTAAGAAGCAAGATACTCTCCGGCTTTACGCCGTTTTCCAGTAGATAGTATATTCTTGTTACTATAGTGGAGGTCTTGCCCGTACCCGCTGAGGCTATAACAAGCGTATTTCCAAACGGAGCATTGACTGCGGCAAGTTGTTCTTTATTGAGATTTTTATATGGCATTAGGGCTTTTTTTTGGTTAGGATTGTTTGTATTTAAAAGCGGATTTTAGTCAAAAAAGGATTAGAGCCGATTATTCGACCCTAAATGAATGAGGCGATTATTTTTGTAGATAAGTAGCGATTTCTTCGGCTACGCCAAAATCAGGATATTTTGCGGCGTCTAGCACCACCTGCCCCATAGTCATATTGTCATGATTGAATACCAAAGGAGCTATGAAGTTTACTACCGATTTTTCGATAGGGTTTTGGAGTACTACTATATTGTAGACCTCGACTTTTGAGTTTTCTTTCAAATCCAAAAGAACTCTTATGCTGTTTGGAATATCAAGAGAGTACTCTCTAAGAGCATACGGGTTTATCAGGGTAAATGCCGGAACATTCTTGTCAACATTTTTTAGACTAGAAAAAAACTCGTCAACATTCTTTAGCTCCACCTTCGCAAGCTCGTCAAATCCAAGTATAGGTGCCTTCACTTCAAATACCATTTTATCTCCCTGTTTTTTGGTTGTATGCAAAAAGCTATGACAAGAAGTTATAGCAATAAGCATTAAACAACGCTTAAAATTTTACATCGTTTACAAAGCGAAAATCGTGCCAAATCACGGGAAGTCAGCCGTTTTTTGTTAAAATCCGCAAAAATATTTTATATGAGTAGGAAACCAAAATGGCTCTGACAGAGTATCTACCTAAAGAATTTGAAGAAAATTGCTACAAAGAGTGGGAAGCTAAAGGCTTTTTTGAGATAGACGGAAACAAACAAATACAAAAAGAGGGTAAAAATTTCTCCATTATGCTCCCCCCTCCAAATGTCACCGGCTCTTTGCATATCGGGCATGCACTCAATCATACGCTTAGCGATATTATGGTCAGATACAAAAGAATGGACGGCTACAAAACACTTTGGCAACCTGGGACGGACCATGCCGGAATAGCCACGCAAAACGTCGTAGAAAAACAGCTACTTGCCGAAGGAATAAAAAAAGAAGAGATAGGCAGAGAGAAATTCCTAGAGAGAGTATGGGAGTGGAAAGCATATAGCGGCGGCACAATAGTCAGACAAATGCGTAGACTAGGTGTCTCTCCGGCGTGGAGCAGAGAGCGTTTTACGATGGATGACGGACTAAAAAGTGCGGTCAAAAAAGCGTTTTTGAAACTATACGAAGACGGCTTGATAGTCCGTGATAACTATATGATAAACTGGTGTACACACGACGGCGCACTCTCCGATATTGAAGTAGACCACACGGAAAACGACGGCAATCTATATCATATTAAGTATTTTTTTGAAGACTCCAAAGAGTATCTCGTAGTCGCTACGACAAGACCTGAGACGTATTTTGGGGATACGGCCGTTATGGTAAACCCAAACGACGAAAGATATAAGGCACACATAGGTAAAAATCTAGTTCTTCCGCTAATCAACAAAAAAGTAAAAATTATTGCCGACGAACACGTCGATATGGAATTTGGTACTGGTGTAGTCAAGGTAACTCCTGCGCACGACACAAATGACTACGAAGTTGGCAAGAGACACAATCTCGAGTTTTTAACTATCTTCGATGAAAAGGGGATTTTAAACTCTCATTGCGGTGAATTTGAAGGATATGAAAGACTTGAGGCAAGAGACAAGATAGTAGCAAAGCTAAACGCAGAAGGGTTTGTTGAAAAAATAGAAAAACATACAAATCAGGTCGGTAGATGCTATCGCTGCGGAAATGTCGTAGAACCGTACATATCAAAACAATGGTTTGTCAAAAAAGAGGCCGCCGCAAAAGCCATAGAGAAGGTAAACGCAAAGGAAACGGAGTTTATCCCAAAACAATGGAAAAATAACTATGACTCTTGGATGAGGGAGCTTAGAGATTGGTGTATCTCAAGACAGCTTTGGTGGGGTCATCGTATTCCAGTTATGTATTGCGATGATTGCGATTTTGAGTGGGGCGGCGAGGAAGGCGAGTACTCTGAATGTCCAAAATGTGGTAGCGCGCATATAAGACAAGATGCGGATGTGCTTGATACTTGGTTTAGCTCTGCTCTTTGGGCATTTAGCCCTCTTGGCTGGGGAAATAAGGATAACGATAAAGTGACCGCCACAGATATGGCTGATTTTTATCCCAATTCGCTTCTTATTACCGGTTTTGACATCCTATTCTTTTGGGTTGCTAGAATGATGATGATGGGTGAACAGCTAATCGGTAAGATGCCTTTCAAGGACGTATACCTACATGCCCTAGTCAGAGATGAACATGGTCAAAAAATGAGCAAATCAAAAGGTAACGTCATCGACCCGATAGATATAGTTGAGAGATATAGCGCCGACAGCCTCCGTTTTGCGCTTGCGATGCTGGCCGTTGCAGGGCGTGACATTAGACTCTCTGAGGAGAAGTTTATCCAGTCTCGCAATTTCACAAACAAGCTATTTAACGCCGCAAAATACCTGACCATGAACGGTGCAACCCCGACAGATATAACAAAAAATGCCCCACAAACGGAGCTTGGCAAATATATGGCGGCAAAACTGGCAGAGGCGACTGATGAAATCAGAGAGCAGCTAGATTCTTACAGATTTAGTGATGCGGCTGTTAGCGTATACAAATATCTATGGGATGACTTCTGCGATTACGGTATCGAACTAAGCAAAGCAGAAAAAGAGGCTGTAGGTGAGCTTGGCGGCGTATTTGTCGAGTCACTCAAGCTACTTCACCCGTTTATGCCGTTTATCACCGAACACCTTTACAAAGAGCTTGGTGGAAAATGCGAATCCATAATGATAAGTGAATTTCCTACAAATACCGAAAAAGACAATATAGTCATAGAGAAATTTGAGCTAATCAAAGAGGCGATTGTCGGTATCAGAAGAGCGAAGGCAACTATAGATTTAGCAAACAAGCGAATAGAAAAAGCATTTGTAAAGCCGAACAAACCAATGAGTGAAGAGGCGAAAAAATTCATAGCAAATCTAGCAAAGTGCGAAACAATAGAGTTTGTTGCCGAAAAACCAAACGGATGTGCGGCTGACGTATCAGAAAACCTTGAGTGCTTTATAGAAATAACGGCAGAAGCAAAAGAGGCACTACTCTCAAGACTGGGCAAACAAAAAGAAAAAAGTGAAAAAGAACTAGCAAAACTAGACGGTATGCTCAAAAATGAAAAATTCGTAGCCAATGCCCCAAAAGAGCTAATCGAAGAAAATACGAAAAATGCGAATGAACTACGAGAAAAACTAGCAAAAATAGAAACAGAAATCTCTTCTCTATCATAAAAAGAATGGCTTGTCGGCGTTCTAGCACTCCGACAAGCTGCACACCATACCTTCCAACAACTCAAAAACTTTCAAAAATGTAACATTGCCTATTTTTTAATCACCAACTGAAATCCCATTGCAGTACCATAAGCCTTTCATTTTTGTAATAAAGGAAACAAAATTGTCTGCTGAGGTCGCATACATAATCAACACTTTATTTTTAATATTCTCCGCAACACTTATCATATTAATGGCCCCCGGTTTTGCCATGCTAGAAGCTGGGCTTGTAAGAAGCAAAAACGTTGTTACGGTGCTAACTGGCAATGTGATGCTCTACGCTATCACATCCATCGTATTCCTACTATGGGGTTACTCTTTGATGTTTGGAGGCAATGGTCTTTTTGACGGCGGAATATCGCAAACAAGCTACAGTATATATGCAATTATGTTCTTTCAGCTCGCATTTGTCTCAAAGACCGTCTCAATCATTAGCGGAGCGGTGTCTGAGCGTATCAAAGTATGGCCTTTTATGGCTTTTGCGCTCATCATGTCCGGTGTTATTTACCCGATAGTAGGCTCATGGACTTGGGGTGGCGGCTTTTTAAAAGAGCTAAACGACTTTGCCGGCTCAACGGTCATTCACTCCGTCGGAGGCTGGGCGGCTCTTGCGGCAATATTACTGCTTGGAGCTAGAAAAGGTAAATACACAAAAGACGGCAAAGTAAAAGCAATGACAGCCTCCAATATACCGCTTGTCACTCTAGGGGCTATGCTCTTATGGATAGGATGGTTCGGATTTAATGGTGGAAGTGCCCTGATGATTTCCAGTCACGATAATGCGGACCTTGTGGCAAAAGTAATCCTAAATACCAATACGGCAGGACTTGCAGGGGCTCTCGTAACCGCTGCTTTTATGCAGTTCAAATACAAAATGCTAGATATTACAATGATACTAAACGGCGCACTGGGCGGACTAGTAGCCATTACAGCCGCTCCTGACGTGGCATTATGGGCTCCGATAGTAGTCGGGGCTATTGGCGGTCTACTCGTTGTGTTTGCCGTCCCTTTATTTGACAAGCTTCGTATCGATGACCCTGTTGGCGCTTTGTCTGTTCATCTTGTATGCGGCATTTGGGGAACTATAGCGGCGGCAATATTTAAAGACGGCGTATCTATGACCACACAACTCAAAGCTATTGTTATCATCGGGGTATTCACGTTTACGCTGTCATATATAAGCTTCTGGCTAATCAAAAAGCTAGCGGGTCTAAGGGTAGATGAGGAGACGGAATACGAGGGGCTTGACCTAGAAGAGTGCGGACTAGAGGCATATCCGGAGTTTATCAAGTAGCTAAAAGGGGTCATCCCCTCTTTAGCTTTATAGCATCCATATATAGTTTTTCATATTTTTTGGCAGATTCGTCCCATGTAAAACGCAGCTTCATTCCGTTTTGTCTTAGTGCCTCGAGCCCTTCGCTATTATCGTAGTAAGTATACGTCGCCCACCCTATCGTATTGTAAAGAGCCGATGATGTCGCATCGTGAAACTTAAATCCGGTCCCACTTTTGTGTTTTTCATCAAAATTCTCAACAGTATCATCTAGCCCGCCGGTGGCTCTCACGATAGGTGGCGTACCATAGCGAAGCGAATACATTTGATTGAGTCCGCAAGGCTCAAATATAGACGGCATAACAAAAAAGTCAGCTCCGGCCTCTATTTTGTGCGCCAGAGCATTGTCATACCCAATTTTTACGGCGAACTTCTGTGGATATTTTGCTGCCATAGAGACAAAAAACTCATGTGCCCATACATCGCCCTCACCAAGCATCACAAACTGCACGTCAAGTCCCATTATCCACTCAAAAGCGTCCGCAAGAATATGCACCCCTTTTTGCTCCACCAAACGGCTAACGACGCCAAACAAAGGCTTGTGTCCGTTTGTGGGCAAGCCCATCAATTTTTGTATATCGGCCTTGCAAAGCGCTTTTTGCTCGATATTGTCGGTGTCATAATTGGCGACTAGGTACTTATCTGTTTTTGGATTCCATTCATCATAATCCATACCGTTCAAAATACCTACATAAAATGCCGCCCTGTCCTTAGCTACCCCTTCGAGTCCATAACCGTACAATGGTGTCATTGTCTCGTTACGATACCCCTCGCTGACGGTATTAACCATATTGGCGTGATACATACCGCCTTTTAGCAAGTTAACACAGTCGTGTTGCTCCAGCTCCAAAAAATTGAAATGCTCCCACCCTATTCCAAGAACATCCATAAGTCCCTCATAAAACTGCCCCTGATACTGCATATTGTGTATCGTCAATACACTTGCGCATCCCGCAAAATCAGGATCATCGCTATATATAGTATTCAAAAATACAGGAACTGCGGCAGTATGCCAGTCGTTAGCGTGCAAAATATCAGGCTTAAAGTGAATAGCTTTTGCGAGCTGCATTGCCGCACGAGAGAGAAAAACAAAACGGTTGTCGTTATCCAAAAATCCCTCACCCGTCCCATTATTATATAAAGCGTCACGACCATAATAGACCTCATGGTCTATAAAATAAACAGGAATATCGGAATTTGGCAAAACCCCCTCATATACCCCACACCATTGCTCTCCTATAACTCCCATCGGAACACCTAGTGGCGTTGCATCTTGAACTGTTTTTAGTTTTGTCTTGTCTATTTTGTAGTATCTGGGCATCACTACTCTTACGTCGTGCCCCATTTTTTTAAGAAATTTAGGAAGTATGCCTACAACATCAGCCAAGCCACCTGTTTTTGCAAATGGCACGCACTCAGAGGCAACTAGTAGTATTTTTAGACCCATTTTATGCTCTCTCATATTTATTTGGGTCTATTGTAGCCAAAAGCAATTAGATTATGAAGACAAAATATCTTTAAGCGATACGCCCTGTTGCACACTCTGTTGCTTTTGTTGTTTTTCAGCCTTTGACTTCTCTTCGAGCTCCTTTAAAAGCTCTTTTTGATAATCGACCAAGGCTTTTTCAATTCCCTTCATTAGCTCAGCTTTTTGATCTGCGGATAGCGGTGGCTCTGCATAAAAACCGTTAGCCTCCTTGAGCTCCTCTTTTTTCTTATCCACAAGCTCTTTTATTTTTTCTAGATTTGATTTTACGACGTACGTCAAAGTATTGCCGTATTTTTTCATACCAGCAAAAAAATCTTTTATCTCTTGCTCCGTCTTTTCAGCGGCTTGCTCTCTTTTTGTTTTTTCAGGCTCATCTGTTTTTTGCTCCACCTGAAAGCCTACTGTTGATTCTGTACCACTTTTATTGGCAAATATCGAGTAGTCATTAGATGTACTCTGTAAGCTACTAACGGTCATATAAACCTCCATTTAATCAAGGTTTACATAACAAGCAAATTTAATTCCGCTAGGCTATGACATTATTACCGATTTTATTTCGGTAAACTCCTCCATGGCAAATAGCGGCCCCTCTCTTCCTAAGCCACTATTTTTAATGCCCCCGTAAGGCTGTATATCAAACCTAAGTGTTGGTATATCATTTATCACTACTCCTCCAGCCTCAAGCTCGTCAATGGCCCTCAGAGCAATACCGTAATCATTCGTAAACACCGAATGTTGCAGTCCATACTCTGAAGCGTTGATTTTTAGTAAAGCTTCATCGAAACCGCTTACCTTCACGATGGAGACAATCGGCGCAAAAACCTCTTCGCAAATTATCTTCATCTTATCAGTTACGTCAGTCATAACAGTTGGTTCAAAGTATCCACCGTTACGCTTACCGCCTATCGCAATTTTTGCCCCCTCAGATACGGCCGACAAAATCCAATGCTCAGCCCTAATAGCGGCGTCTTCGTTTACAAGCGGCCCCAAAAACACGTCATCATCCAGTGGATTTCCTAATTTTAGTTGAGCAACTTCGACCTTCAACGCTTCGCAAAATTTATCGTATACCTTCTCCGCTACGTAAATTCTTTGAAGCGATATGCAGACCTGACCTGAATTGACAAATGCGCCCACCGAACACTTTTTTGCTGCAATCTCAATGTCTGCTTTTTCATCTATGTATGTAGCGGCATTACCTCCAAGTTCAAGAGATATTTTTTTGATACCTGCATTTTGAGTTATCAGCTTACCGACATAAGCCGAACCAGTAAAACTAATAACCCTTGGAATATCACTCCCGACAAGAGTATTTCCAATATCTGCATCTCCATATACCAAGCTGAGAGCATCTTTTACAGCATAGTCACTTTCTATGAATAACTTTGAAAGCAGATAGGCTGCATATGGTGCTTCTGGGGTCGGTTTAAGCACAACAGTATTTCCCATTGCCAAAGCGGGGGCTATTTTGTGGGCGACAAGATTAAGAGGGAAATTAAAAGGGGTTATTGCAACTACTACACCACACGGAACCCTCTTGTAAAAAGCTGTCAAAAACCTACCGCTCGGCATAGCGTCGGCCGCTATAGTTTTGCCACCAACCTCAAGCGCAAGAGCTGCCGTTAAACGCAAAGTCTCTATACATCTATCAACTTCCATGCGACTAAATTTTATCGGTTTGCCAACTTCCATCGTAATAGCTCTTGCAAACTCTTCTTTTTTAGCTAGCAAGCAATTAGCCACATCTTGAATCCAAGCAATCCTTTGAGAAAGAGGTGTTGTTTTTGACCAAGCAAATGCCTCTTTTGCAACGATAAGAGCCTCTTTTGCCCTGTCAATAGAGCACTTACCAAATTCGCCTATTTTTGAACCGTCAATAGGAGAAAATGAATCTAAATAACTACTTGAAATATGCTCTCTCGAGCCTATGAAAATATTTGATTTAAACATACTCATAATCCATTTTTTACAGGAATAATAAGCAGTTTTAGGTCAATAATAGATAAAAACAACAAAAAAACTTTGATTTAATAAAAAGTAAGAAAGAAGAAACCCCCGGCAACGAGCTACTTTTCCGTCTCCAGTAAGGAGTAGTATCATCGCCGATGTGGTGCTTGACTGCCGGGTTCGAAAT
>JAYSBP010000023.1:0-5074 GCA_041915365.1 Campylobacterales bacterium
TATATTCGGCGGTGTATGTTTTTTTCTTTTTGCTCATGATATTTTTCTCCAAAAATACAGTTTTTAAGTCTAGCATTTATGAAGATAAATTACTTTTTTTGTGTATTGATTTTTGGTGGCAGTATACTGTTTACTGGATAGCCCACTCAAGAATTCACCAAAGTTTCTGACTGCTATGGCGAGATCTTCAAAGTCGATTAGCTTGCCTATAGAGCGTGAATATGCGCTAAACTTAGTACCGAGTTCAGGTATATGGGTATTAAAATTACCATCCTCATTCATGGTATCTATAATATCGCCTATTTCCATTTCAAGCTCTTTTAGCTCATCTAGCTCCTCCAGCACATCCTGGGTTACCTCTTTTATATATTCAATCGCAGCTATTTTTGATGTATGACTTCTTTTTAGAGCGTCCATCTCTTGGCTTCCAAGCATAATAGAAGCGCTAATGCAATCGTCATTTCTGGCTTGCGATTCCTTGTCCACCATTTCATCTGCCGTATTTTCACTCAAAGGTTTTGCAACATACGAGTGTCTTACTTTTAGTAGTTCATATAGCACATCCGCATAGCTTTTTAGTTTTGCGTTTTGATACTCGTATGCCGTTAAGTCATTAAGAGAATAAAGCATAGCCTCTTTACTGTCGTTGCCGTGTATCGCCGTCTTATAAAGAGAGAATATCTTTTTCCTTCCCGATGGAAGTTTTATCGTGACTCTTTGCTTATCGTTTACGTCTAGGTATTCTTCTATATTTTTCTCGCCGCTATGCAGTAGTCCGATTGTCTCTGCGGCAAAAAGATTGCTAAAAGCTTTATTGATAAATACGGGTTTGGAATCGGAGTATAAAACCATAGGGTTTGGAATTGATTGTGATATTTGTTCAAATATATTAGTCATAACCCCGTTTAGCTGCTCGCTTGCGCTTTTGCGTTGAAACTCAATAGCAAGTTGTTCATTGTAAAGCTGGAAGCATATTTTTTTGACAGACTTCATCAGCTCTTCGACATTTATGGGCTTGACTATGTATTTATCTATCCCTATTTCTATCGACTTTAGCATAAATTCCATATCACTATGAGCAGTTGTTACGATAGCCTTGACTTGCGGATTTTTGTCTTTGATAATGGACAACATCTCTAGCCCATCCATAATCGGCATTCTGATGTCGGTGATAACTATCTTTGGCCTATATGTCTCAAATTTATATAGCCCAACCTCTCCGTTTTGCGCAGAATGAACCTTTCCAAAGTGGCGTTGCAACCTACTCTCGAGTAGCGTTCTAATCCCCTCCTCGTCTTCAACATATAGTATTTCAACCGTCTTTAAATATTCTTCAAAATCTTTGCTATAAGTCTCATTTTTTGCCAAGCTCATCCCCTTTTGCATCATATATATCTCTAAAAATTCCGCTTCTTTGCCTAAAAATTTCCAATACCTGTGGGTCAAAATGCGACGGCTTGAGCCTATCGTCACCATGCATCAAAATATCTACGCTTTTTTTATGACTAAATCCAGCTTTGTATGGCCTATCACTTCTAAGCGCATCATATACGTCGGCTATAGACATAATCCGTGCGGCAAGAGGTATATCATATCCTTTTATGTTATCCGGATAACCGCTTCCATCAAATTTTTCATGATGATGGAGGGCTATATCTTGCGCCATCGCCAGCGTAACGTCTTTTGGATTGCTGAGAATATCATGCCCTATCTTTGTATGGGTGCGCATTATTGTCCACTCATCATTATCAAGCGGCCCTCGTTTTAAAAGCACATTATCTGGGATACCTATTTTACCTATATCATGCATCAGTGCCGAAAAAAATATCTGCTCTTTAAAATCACTATCCATACCGAGGCCATCGGCTAGCTCTTTGCAATAATACGCAACCCTACTAATGTGCTCTCCAGTCTCCGGATCTTTGTATTCCGCCGCAGATGACAGCTTTGTAATCACATCAGCATAAGCCTCTTTGATATTTAGGATATTCATCCTCATCTCTGTCGTTTTGATTGCTATCTCACGTTTTAGCATTTCATTTTCAGATAGGACAGAGTGTCTATGCTCTGCTATTATGGAGTAGTTGTGTAGTTTCAGGCGTAGCTCTTCATAGTCAAGAGGATTGTATAAAAAGTCATTAATGCCGGCTTTGATAGCGTCTATTTTTGCGGCAGAGTCCTCATGATTTATGACCGCAAGTATCGGCAGACAAGCCGTTTCACGCCTCTCTTTTAGCTTTGCCAAGGTCGGAACGTGCTCAATCTCTTTTATATTGGTTATGATTATAAGATCAGGCATTACCTGAGATGTTGTGGCGTAGGCTTCTTTGCAGTCTTTTATTGGAAGGATGTCGTACTCTATATCTCTTAAATAGTCCATAATATGGGTATTTTGCTCCATATCACCGACCAAGAAAAGCGTACCACCCATTCCTCAACACCTCAACCCTATAAACACAATCATCCGCTTTGTATATTTATTTGTCTGAATATATGCAAAAGTAGCTTACGGAGATATTAAATTAGGGAAATTTGGCAATACTTTCAGCGTTAACAAATGTAACGGAGATTTTGGAGATGAGCGACGCCAAACAATATAGCTATGTATCTTCTATTCAAAAAGAGATGATATGTATCTATGACAAAAGATGCGTAATAAAATGGGTAAATGAAGCTTATGCGAAGTTTTTTGGCAAAAGCCAAGCGGACTTCGTCGGGGTAAATTTTCTTGATTTTATCCCAAAAGAAGATAGAAAAAAGACAAAAGATATAATCAAAAGCATATCTGCCGAAATGCCAAAAATTACGACAACTCATAGGGTTATATCCCCAAATGGCTCCACAGGGTGGCAGGAGTGGACCGATGAGGCTGTCTTTTCTGAAAATGGTAAAATCATCGAGTATAGGTCGGTAGGAATGGATGTTACAGAGCTCGTAGAACTAAGGCAAAAGCTAATAGCTCACGAGGCTGCAAACATAAGTAGCGATACGCAAGATGCCGTTATGATGGTCAAAAGCGACTCCACAAAACACATAATCAAAATGTCAGATATAGCCTATATCAGAGCCGATTTGATGAAATCGGATGTAATAACCGTTAACGGTGTATTCAAAATAGGAAAACAGATAAAAACCGTTGAGAGAGAAGTCGAAAAATACGGCTTTGTCAGAATACACAAAAGCTACATAGTCAATTTAAATCACATAGCAAAACTAGTCTCTATCAATGACAGCAAATATAGAGTTGTTTTTTTGCATACCGATGATGAGATAGAAACAAGTAAGGCAGGAGCGAAAAAACTAAGAGATTTGGCCCTAAAGATAAAAAGACATATAGAATAATGATTAAGGTACAATTGAGATTAATGCTAAAAAAGTGCTAAACTTTCACAAAAAGGGGTTTTGTTGGAAAAATTACTGCTGGTTGAAGACAATAAGGCTTTGGCAAAGATACTATCTTTGCATATCGGCAAGACGTCCGATTATGACGTGGTTGTGGCGCATAGTATGGGTGAGGCGTTGGAGTGTGCAAAAAAAGAGAGCTTTTTGGCCGCCCTACTCGACCTCAATCTCCCAGATGCTCCAAACGGCGAAGTGGTTGATGAGATAATCAAGCTATCGATACCATCTATCGTCCTAACCGGAAATTTTGACGAAAACACAAAAAAGATAATCCTCAAAAAACCTATAGTTGATTATGTTTATAAAGAAAATATGAGAGATATAGACTACATAATCTCAAAAATAGACAGAATAGCAAAAAACAGAACCCAAAAGATACTTGTCGTAGATGATTCGGCGGTTGTGAGAAATGAGATAAAAAACCATCTCACGAGAGAGCTGTATCAAGTATTTGCGGTAAACAACGGCGAAGAGGCTCTCGGCTTTTATAAAACCAATCCGGATATTGCTCTTGTGCTAACAGATATGAATATGCCTATTATGAATGGGCTTGATTTGACTATCGAACTTAGAAAGACAACTACCAAAAACTCGCTGTCAATTATTGGCATCTCAAGCGATTCTGAGACTGCGGCATCTTTTTTAAAGCTTGGAGCAAACGACTTCATCAAAAAGCCTTTTACAAAAGAGGAGTTTATGTGCAGAATAAACAACTCCGTAGAGGCACTAGAAAATATACAACAAATCAGCCAGATGTCTGTGACGGATACGCTTACCGGGCTGCATAATAGAAGATATTTCTTTGATGAATTTACCTCGTACTATGCGGTCGCTGCGGATACTCACGAGAAGTTTGCCCTTGCGACTTTCGATATAGACAATTTCAAATCAATCAATGACACTTACGGTCACCCTACAGGCGACGAGGTGATAAAACTCGTGGCAAACACCATAAAAAGCAAAGTCAAAGGGACGGACGTAGTCGCCAGAATAGGTGGTGAGGAGTTTTGCTTGCTTCTTCGCTCGATAGACAAAAATGACGCTTTTACGCTGGTTGAGTCTATCAGGTATGCGATTTCGACTCTTGATTTTACCAGCAAAAAGGGAGATTTGATACGAATAACCGTATCCGTAGGATTGTCGACAAGTATGCTAAATTCTTATGAAGAAATGCTAGACGAGAGCGACGCATTTTTGTATAAAGCAAAAAATAGCGGCAAAAATATGGTGATATACGGCTAATTTCGGATATTAACATCTAAAAATATTAAGTTTGTTTATTATATTTTTTCATACACGAAAAATTACCTTAGATAAAAAAATTAAATTCAAGAAAGGATAAGAGCCATGGAACGAGAATACACCCTATCCGAAGGCGCATTTTTGGTCTCAGAGACCGATGAGAAAGGGATAATAACATTTGCGAATGATGACTTTTGTGAAATAGCCGGATATAAAAGAGAGGACCTTCTTGGAAAGCCTCACAACATAGTAAGACATCCGGATATGCCAAAAGCAGCCTTTAAAGACCTGTGGGACACGGTAAAAGCAGGTAAGGTATGGACGGGCTTTGTTAAAAACGCCGTTCAAGGCGGCGGATACTACTGGGTATATGCAACTGTCTATCCAATGATAAGCTGCGGCTCAAAAAGAGGCTATATGTCTTGTAGAA